>CAYSSX010000023.1:0-2820 GCA_964434115.1 uncultured bacterium | reverse complement strand
CCGCCTACTTCAAGCAGCGCTTTGGGCGTATGTTCCGTCAAAGGATAAAGACGGGTGCCAAAACCCGCCGCGAGAATGATGACTTTCATAAATAGCAATACCTCCATTTTGGTTTTGTTTTAAACTTGCGTTATGAGGAGGGCAAAGCCGGATGACTTCCACTACGTCATTTTGCTTCCGCCCGCCTTCCCTTTCCCTCTTAAGCATCAAAAGCTCTGTTTCAAGACTTGAAAGCTCCATCGAAATTGGATTCTCCTTTCGGAAATATTTTGTTTCTCCAGCCCTGCATCCCAACCGCCGAACTCCGGATTATGACCCGCGCTTGCATTCCATAACGCAGACCCGCGGTATCTTCATTGAGTTTGATTTCACAGACAACCACATGCTTTACCTTAAAAACCTTTTCAACCTCCTGATTCGTTTTTACCCCAATCCCCACCACCACGCCGCTGTACTTTTGTGATGACACAGCATCGAATTGAATATCTGCCCTGCTTCCGATATGGGTTTTTTCGACTTGGTTTTCCCGAACCGGCATTTCGACATATAAACTGGCGGCGTCGCCGATTTCAAAAACGTCATCCTCTTGTTTGAAATAATTTGTAACTCTTTCAGACGGATCGCTCAGAATAATGCCCGCAAAGGGTGCCTTAAGATCCAGTTTTGAAATCTCGCCTTCAAAGTACTTGACCTCTTCCTGGAGAGCCTCCTTTTTCTTAACCTGAAGTGAAACATTCTTTTGGAACTCGTCCAGCTCCAGCGAAACCTTCTCAAAATCAGATTTCCCAATCACGCCATTTTCAAAAAGAACCGCTGCTCGCTCGTTCTTTTTCCTGAGAAACACTTCCCTTTGCTGGAACCCGGCAAGTTCTTCTTCAGACATCTCCAACGACTTTCTCTTCAATGAGAGGTCCTTAATAAGTTCCGGATTTTCAAACCGGGCTAAAACTTCTCCAGCCTTAACAACATTTCCTTTTTTAGCGGTCATTTCCTTTAAAGTTCCGGCAATGGCGGGTTGAAGCTTTGTGTATTTCTGTGCTTTTAAAGTCCCTGTACCCGTAATTTTCGAGTCCGAACTTAGCGAGTAAAAGACCCCGATAACAATGAGGCTGCATATAAAAATGCTAAAGCCTTTGGATGCCTTCTTTACGGGCTCCTTAAATAAAACAGGCTCCTCTGGGACAGCTCTTCCTTCCACTCTCTCTTGTGTCATTTTTAATTCTCCTTTTCTGTCAGATCCATTTTCTTAAAACTTCGGGCATTGCCTTCGAAGTGAAGTAAACCAACGGTATTGAAAGCAAAAGACTGCCCATAATCGGTAACGCCTGCCAAACAAAATATGGGGTTTCATGGGTACAAAAGTACAGAAGCCCTGAGGCAAACAAAGTTCCGGGCCAGAGGCTTTTGATCGCCTGTAACATCCCAACCTTTTCAAACGGGTCTTTTTTCATGGGGCGCCACATTAATTTCTTAAAAGGCTGCGTTACGATTGAAAGCGGGACATAGAAGAAATTATTGAGAGTGATCAAACTCGAAATCAAAAGTTCGTACAAGTATTTGCGGAGATCATCAAAACTTCTAACGATGACGGCTTTGTGAAAGAAGGTCACACCCATACTGAAAGTCAAAACAGCTTTCAAAACACTATTTGTAAAAAGACCAAGCCAAATCGTATCAATCTTGAAATGAATAAGTTCCCCAAACCATGCGCTATGCGCCGACAGACCAAGCAAAACCCATAAGAAAAAAATAATGTCTCCCAGGTATAAATAAATTCCGTAAAAGGCCATGAACCGGGAGGCTAGGCTGATATTTCTTTTAAAGATAAGAGGCCAACCTTGAAGAGTCCCCTGGGCCCATCGTCCTGCGCGGGCACGAGCTTCCAGATAATTTGACGGGACTTCATCGTAGCCAAACACATCCGGACAAAAAACCACTCTGTACCCCTGCTGATCCAAAAGTACGGTGTCCCAATTGTCATGAGAGAGCAATCCTTCAGGCAAGCGAATAGAAGCTAGCAAATCAGCTCTAACAAGATGATGGTGTCCAAAAGAAATAAGACGGCCAAAAAGCGACTGTAGACCTGTGAAGTAAAGCTTTTGACCAAACTCCGCGCCAATTTTTTCAAGCCGCGCATACCAGCTGGTCGCGTGAGCAATACGAATGAAACATTGAAAAATTGCAACGTCTTGGTTATCCGGATGGACGGCTTTACGAAGAAGTTTTACGACGGTTCCCCTTGGCACCATGCTGTCCGCATCAGCGATATAGAGCCACTTGTACTCGGGATGAGAAGTTAAAAATTCTTTGATATTCCCCTGTTTTCGTTCAACGGGCTTTACGCGTCTGCGGTAGTAAACCCGGTTCGGGTATTTGCTCTTAAGTCGCTCAACAAGTTCAAGTTCTGCCGGTTCATAGGAAGCATCCGAATCAGAGAGAATCCAAAGATTAAGATTTGGGACACGATTTCCTGATAGCGAATAATCCATCCGCTCATAGAGACCGTGATCTTCGTTACGAATGGGATAAACGAGCGCCGTTTTAGGGAATTCTTCAATATGACATTCGGAAAGAATCGGCTCTTCGATAAATGGCCGGGCAATGCTGAGTAAAAACAGATATGAGACATTGAAAAATAAAAAAGTAAAACCCGCCAGCCACAAAGCGCTCGGGAACAGAGATTCCCGGGTTAATATCATGGTTAAGGCGATGAGGAAACTCGCGGCTACAGTAATAACGGCAGCTATTATTAAGAAGAGATGACCTTTATATTGGTTAATCATGACGGCTGATTAACTCCTTTGGATCGCCTACGACTTC
>CAYSSX010000022.1:0-2950 GCA_964434115.1 uncultured bacterium | reverse complement strand
GTCCGGCAAGTTTTTCAAGAAATAGGCAAGGGTAAAGACCTGGGGATATTGAAGTTCTTTTCAATTATGACAACGATGAATTTCATTACTTATGCGGTTGCTCTTGCGCTTCTAGGTGTCATCACGTGGCTTCGGTTTGTATTTCTTGCCCTGTTGTTTGTGGTGGGGCCAATTTTAATTGGGGTGGCTGTCTACAAAGAAGTATCCCAAGGATTACGTTTCTGGGTGAAAAGTTTGATTTCAGTATCGTCCTGGACTGTAGTGCTTTCCGTCTTGATGAAGGTTATTTCTGTTATGAACCTCACATCAATTTATCTACCGCAAGAGACAAATTCAGCATCGGTTTTTGCGGCCAATATCCTTTTTATTCTCCTCTTTATCTCGGTGCCGATTATTGCACAGCAAATTACCTCGGGCGGCACATTGAGCGGTTTAGGGTCCGCGGTGATTGGGATCGGTACTGCCTTTATCGCACGAACAATAACGAGCCATAGGCCAAAATTCAAAAAACCTGACTCGGGTCTGCCGAGCAGCAAAGGTGGTTATAAATGAAAACTCGGCTGCATGAAAGACTTGAAAATATGGGCAGGAAGTATTTTGAAATATTCGGCGATATCGAAGCGGAGAACCATTTTCTAAAGATTCTGTTAATGGCGCTTACTGGGATTCTATTCCTGGTGTTGCTGGGAGCGTTCACTTTAGCAAACCGGCCCCCCGTGGTTATTAGAGTTTCTGAGGTTGGAAAGGCTGAGGCTGTTGGCAACCTTCAGGTCAATAACGCTCCGACCGAGCCCGAAATTATTTATTTTGCTAGGACATTTGTAAGGCGGTTTTCTGAGTATAACGCCTACACCTTATCGCGCGATATGTCGGAAGCAATGAATCTGATGACGGCGCAGTATCAAAAAACATCCCGCCATGAACTGGTCGAGTCCGGCGTGCTTTCGCGAGTAAAAGAAGCGGGTTTGAATGCCCAGATTGAATTTAAGGAAGAAAAAATTGAACGGGAGACGCAGGAATATGCGGTGGTCTCGTTAATTGGCGTTCGGACTCTTCTTAGTTTCAAGAATAAAGACTTCCGAGAATCGAATCTTTTTAAGTCCGAGATTATTCTTCGTAAATATCCCAGGAGCACTGCGGTGCCGGCGGGACTTCTGGTTGAAGATTACCGGGAAATAATTTTAAACAAACTCGAGGGGGCAAAATGAATTCTTTCAAAATATCATGGCGATTGGGCGTTGTGGCGCTGGCGCTTGTCTTAGGGTTTTCAATTCTAGCGCGGGCTGAGGAACCGGTAGACGGTAAGAGCGAGACAGTTTTAAAGGATAGGCAGCATTTTAATAAACTCAAGAGGTCAACTCGGAATATTTATAAGGTCACAATGCGATCCGGAGTAGTTTTTAAACTTCAGACCGCGTTGGGCTATGTATCCACTATCGATTTGCCAGAAAAAGCTTTGAAAGTTTTTATTGGAGATCAGGAACTCTTTAAGGTTGGCGTGTATGAAAAGCAGGTGCTGATAAAGCCTATTACGGATGAGTTGGAAGCCCGGAGTAATTTGGTGATTGTGACAGATTCCGGACGCCTTACTTTTGATGTTTCGGTTGGTGGACCCGAAACAGCTGACTTTGTCGTGGATTTTCGCCTGCCCGAAGAAGATGAGGTTTTGGTTCAGAATGCCTTTCAGCAGAAAGTGGAAGAGAAAACCAAAGAACTCGAAAAAGATTTTAAAGCAAAGGAAGAAAAGCTTGGAGAAAAGGCTCAGGTGCTATCAGACGAAAAATTCAAAACTCAAATGGCTGCTGGAATTACAACACTTCCTCTGAAAGCCTCTGTCGCCAAGGACAAAGTACAGCTGAACCTGCTCTCTCTTTCCCGGAGCCAGGATAAAGCTTATCTGAGATTTTCAATTCTAAATTACTCACAAACTCCGTACCGCGTTTCAAAAGTCCTGCTAGGAGCCATCTCAGAAGAGAGAAAGGGACTAAAGAAGGAGAAATCCGGACTTGCTGAGTTTCAGTCCGAACTTACACTTCCGGCTGTGATTAACCCGGACAGCTACGAATACGGGGTTCTTGTTGTCGATTACCGCCCACTTGGAAAAAATGAGAAACCGGTTCTGAGAATTTCTGAAGATGCGGGGCTAGAGAAAGCGCCGCGGAATTTTGAAATTGCAGGTTTTAAATGGCTGGAGCAATCAAAATGACCGAGCAGGAGATAAAGCCAAAACCAAAGAACGAAAAACCTCCGGAACCAACCTTTTTCGATGAGCCTTTAAATAAGGCTAATTTAAAGCGGATGAATTCTTGGTTCAAAAAACATTGGATTTATTTTCTGTGTCTTGGAGTTTTTTTTGCGGTGCTGATTCTGCCCATCTTCTTTTCTTCAAAGGATAGCCTCAAGCCGCAAAGACTTATGAGCGGGGAGGAAAAAAGGGAAAACGTGAGCCGAGAATCTATGGAACAAGCGATTGAACAGGCTTCGGCTAACAAGAAAACCTCACTCAAGCCCATTCAAAGACCGGTAGAACAACGCGGCAAAAGAAACTACGCCAGTGATATTGCGGTCTATGTCTATAAAGATGAAAAGCAATTGGCTGGGGGGCAGCAATTAAGAGATCTCCGAAAATCAGAATCTCTTGGGATTCCTTCAGGGACGCGAATCCCTGCGCTTCTTTCTAACCGGATTTTCAGTTTTAACGTTGAGGCGCCTGTGATTGCTTTGATAGATCATGATTTTAAGCTGAAGGACAAAGTGCTGATTCCCAAAGGAGCTAAATTCTTAGGGGAAGCGAGTGTTGTGAAATCAATCGACCGGATCAATGTAAGTTTTGACATTTTGATTTTTCCCGATGGGAAAGAAGTGAGAGTTCGCGCGATGGCTCTTTCTCCAGATGGCGCGGGCGGGATCAAAGGGAAAGTCCAAAAGCACAGAGACATTAAAGCTCTGA
>CAYSSX010000021.1:0-3208 GCA_964434115.1 uncultured bacterium | reverse complement strand
AGTTTCACATAGTCCGTGTGAAACGATGGGCTCTTCCAAATCACAACAGCTTCTCCCCGCTTAAGCGCCCTGATTAAATCGGGGTCCACTCGAAATTCCTGCCCTGCCCGGATCGAGCCTTGACCGGTAAATCCCTTTCCAAGCAGCCTGTCTTCGGTCTGATAGGTTGAAATAACAACCGGGCGCGTGCCGCCGACTTTCGTAAACTTTTCAACCGACTCGGGATCATCTTGGCGCAGGATAATTTTGATGTTGGTATTTTCTAAAACCTGCTGCTGAAACGCCATATCCCCGCGGATCACGAGATCTCCAAGAGATTGGTGCAGAAGTGTAATCGCAAGTTTCGAGGACCGCGCTTTATTCAGGAAATCAATAAAGTTAACATCGAGAAAACTGGACGCGTCATCCACAAACACCGGGAAGAATTTCCGCTTATGTTCTTTCACGTAGGACTGGATATAGCTGGAGACGGTACGGATATCTTGAAGGATCATTCTTCCCAAGCGCTTGGCAGTATCGCCGTAGCCCTGAAGATCCAGCTGGAAGTAAACGATTTTGTTATTCAAATAGGCATCTAAAAGATCAATCTGAGGAGTCTCTACATCCACCAGATCCGAAAATTCGCTATGCGACATGAGATAAAGATCTGCGATAAGACCGGAGAGAAACTTTGAATTATTCTTAAACTGCTTCGCCATCTTCTGGAGTTCCGATTTCAAGTCCCAATCTGTCGTCTTATCCACAAGGCCCTTCAAAACTCCGAGGTCCGTCACATAGCCGTGAAGAGCCTTAAACCTGACTTTATCCTTGTTGGCAACCATTGCATTCAAAAGCACAAGTGACGCTTGCTCGGCCATGCGCCTGTAAAACTCTTCCGTCCACTGCATACTGCCGATCAGCTTGTCTTTGAGTTCTGTTGCATTACCTCGCAGGAGCGGATTATAGGTCTTGGACTTGCCCGGATGCGCGAGTGAGAAGAAGAGGAAATCCTTCTCTCGTTTTTGCGTTTTTACGATGAAAAGAATCCGGTCGTAGAGTTCCAGATCTCCTTTCCCGTCGATAATGACAGCGCCTTTGCCGTGCATAACATCATGGGCAAAGAGCGTGAGAAGTACGGACTCTGTTTTTCCTGTTCCGGTTGAGCCCACAACCTGGGTGTGCATAAGGCGCTGCTCGTTCGTGAGAAAGATTGGCTTTTGAGTTTTAAAACTATCGCCCAAATAGACTTTCTCATACGTCGAATCAAACCGGTGCCATCGCATTCTACCGCGGCCCGGCTCTGCACTTCCGCTGCCCTTGCCGGTGGAAAGTCTTCCCATTTCTTTTATTTTCACATACGCAAGCATCAGAAATAGCGGCAGTGAAAAGAAAACATAGGCGCCGTAAAAGAATGCCGCCTTCACTCTCAAATCCGTCAGATCCAGCGTTTGGATCAATCCCAACTTGTTACTAAACAGGAGGACACTTGCGTAAGCTACTGCAAGCAAACTCCCCATTCCAACCCGAGATTTCCACGATACCGGCCAAAAGAGAATGACAACAAGCACTTCTCCGAAGGCAAGTGGAATGCGGAAGAAGATAAGCTCGAGAATCTTGAACCACAGTCCTCGCTCCGCCCCCGGATGACTGTCCCGCTTCACTGCTAAATAATCCGGCTCAGATTAAAACTTGCGTCTCTATTTTCAAACAGCGTTTGCTCCCTGAATTTGAAAAGATCGTCGTAGTGCGTAAACCAGACACGCTCCGCGTCATAGTTCATGTCCAGCATCCAATTTTTCAAACCCTGCACCATCACCATGAAAACCAATGCGTAATCGGTATTCTCACCGTAATACCCAAAGATCTCGGGATAACGCTTCTTGTCCTTCCTGGTATTCTCAAGTTCGATTGCGATCTTCAATCCTCTGACATTCAAGACACCATCGGGAAACCGGGCTAAATTATCTTTATCTTTCAACAGCCTCTCACTCCGCCACTGATCCAAGCCAAGTTCCGCGAACAGTATCCGCACGCTCAGGACCTTCATATCGTGTTCCGAATAACGGTCAAAATCTTCGGTCTTCTCGTACAAAGCAAGTCCCGAATCAAGCCCTCGGGACTGAAGTTCTTTATAACCACTCTCGGCAAGGTAATACACAACGCAACTCGACCGCTCTGAATATGTCCTTTCTAAATAGCCCATATTCACAAGCCGTTGAATCCGCCTGTAGCTGGAATGAGCTTTAATCGAACCGCCCTTCCAAAACGCTGCTCGAATCTGGTTATTCGCACTGTAACGATGCTCGTGGATCATCTTAAAAATCCCGATGTCCCGATTCGTCAAAACCAGAGGCTGACTTTCATCCTCCTCCAATTCTTCTTCCATCTTCACAGAACCATCTTCAGTCGTCATACACACCCCTCACGTATTTGATCCAGCCCAAAGGAAGGAGGCAGAACAACCGCCTCCTTCCTGTCTTCCTTTTTTTACTTCGAAAACCTGCTGAGCGAACGCATAAAACTTTCCACAGAGCTCACAAAATATCCTGATTCCCTGATTGCATCACGCGCGTCCTGCGTCTTATTTAAACGGGTATTCGCCCCGCCAGAATAAGGTTGAGAAATCACGCGATAATGTGACCCTGAAACCGGAGCTGCCGCCTGAAAGCTTTGGTGCTGACTCAGACCTGCACTGCTTTTTTTCGAGGAACTTCCAAGAAAATCCATGCCGCGATTCAGAAGAGACAAAGTAGACAGCGCTAAAAAAAGCACAAATCCAAGACTAAGTCCTTTTCCAAAAAGCATCAGGATCTGACTGAAAATTCCTTTTACTAACAGCTTCAAAAACAGACTCAAAGAACGGTCTTCTTGATACTTAATTGCTTTCATCTCATTCACACTCACTCTCTTGGTAATTCAACATTTGGCTTTAAGGCCAGTTTTACACCGAGCTTTAAGGCTGGGTGGATGATTAATATTTTAATCTTCATGGTATTGGGCAAAAACAAGGGGGGC
Organism: uncultured bacterium; assembly: GCA_964434115.1. Classification (GTDB taxonomy): domain Bacteria; phylum Omnitrophota; class Omnitrophia; order Omnitrophales; family Aquincolibacteriaceae; genus ZLKRG04. Next base: position 214 of record CAYSSX010000021.1, on the reverse strand, counting down.
GTTACAGGTTTGTCAAAGTTTCTAGAGGAGAAATAAAGTTTCAAGGGGTATTTATAAAAGAAATCACAGGAGAGCAGCAGCACTCAACAAGGGTCCTTCCCGAGACTCCACCTGACCACGATACCTGCACACTTCGAAGAAGAGGGATCGTGGTCAGGCGGTTGGTACAGTCTGAAAGACTGTACCAGGCGAAGGGAAGGACCGACAAAGGGTG
>CAYSSX010000020.1:0-3635 GCA_964434115.1 uncultured bacterium | reverse complement strand
TGGCCGATTCCTGGCAGTAAGTTTTGAGAGCGTTATTAAATTCCGTATGCTCCCGGATATTGGAAAAGGTCTTGCCTGCGCCGATATGATTGGACAATTCCTTGCTCAAAAAATAGGAGAGATAGCGTTGCGTAAATCCGGCAAAAAACTTCTTTGATAAATAACTGAATTGCTTGGGGCTTGCCAAGTCCCCGACGGCATTGCGGAGGTCGTCCGGCTTCGAACCAAACAGGGAGCGGGTTTTCTCCGCACAGCAGGCCGTCAAACTTTCGGCGGCGGCTAATTGGGCGATCTCCGCAAGGTCGGTGCGTCTGCCGTTTTCTCGGATATGGTCGTCAATGGCCTTCGTGAAAGCACTTGTCAATTCGAGAAGCGAAGGCTCGGGGGATAATTTAAACCCAAGTTTTTTGGTGCGGGCAAAAAAGTCCGGGGACTTAGCTTCAAACGGTAATTGCGTCAGGAGCCAAAAGCAATGGACAAGGCCGGGATCGTCGGGGACTTTATTGAGAATTGACGAAACGGCTTTGAGGGTCCCTGCCGCGATCCGGGCGGGATCGTTTGTTTCATCGAGGATGCTTAAAACTTGTTTCCAGTTACGAGTTTTGGGAAGATTTCCGAGCCGGATATGCCCCATTCAGCCTTCCTTGTCTCATACTCATATTTGGTTGGTAAAGCAGGGTTATGATAATTGAAAAGAATAAGGGAAGAAAGGAGAGTTTTAACTACGCGGTTGCTGTTCTGAAGTTGTGGTGGTATACTTCGAAAATTATGAAAAAAAGCTTTCATATCCTATTTGCTCTTGTGGCACTGTTAGGCATTGTGAACTGCCTTGTTTTGGAGCCAGCCCTGGCTTTTCAAAAAGAAACCGTTTGCGCTTCGGATGACGGCTGCGATGACTGCTTTGTTTGCTGCGCTATGAATCATCAGATTTTGCCTTCTCCGGCTATTCAATTTTTGCCGGTCAATGCTGTTTCTCGTTACATCCCGGCAAGTTTTTCAATCAGCCTCGATTCTCCCAGCTTTTCGATTTTCCACCCTCCTCTCGCTCTATAGTCCTCTGACGCCCGGCGTCCGTCCGTAATCCGTTTCAACCTGACTTTTCTACCTCATTACAAATTGGACTATGAAAACACACTTTTACTTTTTGGCTTTGATTCTTTTGACTTTTACTGTGCCGTCGGCTTTTGCCAGTGAAACGCTTTCGCTTGAGCAAGCGTTGAGGGTAGCTTATTCCCAAAATCCCCGCATGATTGAGGCGCGAAAAGAAATCAGTGCTTCAAAAGGAAGATGGGTTCAGGCCGAAGCTCCGCCCGATCCAGAAATGGGAATGTCGATTGGAGGGTTTAAAAAATCGGAAGAAGGTTCTCAAAAAAAGAATGTGGATTCCGTCGAAGTGGTCCAGCCGCTCGACCCATTGGGCGTCAGATTTCTGAGAGGCCGGATGGCCTGGGATGAAGTCAAAATCGCAAAAGGCAGCCTCGATCTTGTTTGGGCGGAAGTGAGAAAAAATATCATCAGCCTTTATGCGACAGTTCTTACCCACGAAAAAGCGTTGGAAATTTCTCGGGAAAATCTAAACGCGACGCGCCAATTTTTTACAAAAGTGGAAATGCGTTTGCAGACCGGCAACGCCCTCCAAAGCGATTTAATCCGGGCTAAAATTGAGGTTTCGCGGGCGGAAAATGATCTGATGGTTGCCGAGCGTAATCTTAAAGTTTCTAAAGGGGAATTGAGCCTTGCATTGGGTCAGCCGGTAGAAACAGCTTTGGACCTTGCTGATTCGTTGAATTACGACGCCCTGCGTATTCAGTATGCGGACATAAAAGAGCAAGCAGTTCACGACCGCGCTGATGTTCGCAACGAAACAACCCGGCTGAAATCCAAAAGGAAAAATTTATGGTCATCGGTTTTGAAAACTGTGTTCCCTCAAATGGGGATTGGAGTTGAGCGCACGACCGAAGATTTTGAAAATGATACGGCCATTCTTTTAAAAGCCTCTTACCCTTTGTGGGGATTTAATCTCGGCCAGGTCAAAGAGGCAAAGGCGGAGAAGGAAATTCAGGAAGTGCGCTTGGAATCCCTCAAGCGCCAAGTCGGTCTTGAAGTTTATCAAGCTTTTATTGACGCGGAACTTGGCGACAAGCAAGTGGTTCTCCAAAAAAGATCGGTGGATGAAGCCAATGAGTTATTGAGGCAAGTTACTTTGAAATATGAGTCGGGGGAAGTTCCGTTTTTAATTTATCTGGAAAATATCAAAACCATCAAAGAAACGCGCCTTGCTTATTTTGATGCGCTCAGGAATTACAAAGAAAAGGTCGCGGACCTTGAAAGAGTGATTCAGGCAACGCCAAAGCCGGAAGGGGTTAAATAATGAACCGCATTTTGTTTTATTGTTTTTTTGCCACGTTAATTTTTATGCCAGGTTGCGGCTGCAAAAAACAGCAAGCGCCCGCGAAGGAAGAATTAAGCCAGGAACAAGAAGCCGTCCGCATGAAAGAAGAATCGCAGAAACTCATAGGCCTTGAAGTTATTGCGGTCCAGAAAGCTCCGCTTCAATCGGCCATTGAGCTTGTCGGCGAAATTGCAACGGAAACGGAAAATGTTATGCACATTACCAGTTCCGAGGCTGGGACTTTGCAAAAATACATAGCGCAGCTTGGCGATACGGTGGAGAAAGGAAACCCGCTTTGTGTTATTCAACGTAAAGCCGGAGAGCCGCTTGAGATTTCATCCCCAAATCATGGGATTGTGCTTGCTCAGTATTTAAAATCGGGCGATAGCGTGGATATCCTCACATCCATTATGACAATCGCTAACCCCGATCTGCTTCGCGCCAGCTTCAGCGTTTATGAAAAAGACTTGGCCGGAATCAAAATTGGGCAGGAAGTTCATGTGAAATCCATCGCTTACCCTGGAAAAGATTTCTCAGGGAAGATTTCATTTATTTCTCCGGCTGTGGACGAAAAAACGCGCACTATCAAAATCCGGGTGGATGTCAGCAATGAGGAGCATTTGCTTAAATTTGGGATGTTTGTAACCGGCGAAATCGTTGTGCCGGTTTCGGAACCTGTCTTGGTTTTGCCCGAAATTGCGATTCAAAACATAAAGGGAAAAACAGTTATTTTTGTCCCCGATACTCAAAATAAGGAAAAATTTTTAATCAAGGAAGTGCAGACCGGTAGAAAAGGAACGGAACAGATTGAGATTGTCCAGGGTATCAGTGAAGAAACTCAGGTCGTAGGCAAAGGCAGCTTCCATCTCAAGGCCGAACTTCTTAAAGGGGAGCTTGAAGAAGAATGATTGAAAAAATTATCCATTTCTCATTGCGCCAAAGATTTCTGGTTGTCATTTTAAGCCTTGTGCTGCTTGGCCTCGGTATTTGGTCAGCCAAAAAACTGCCTATCGACGCGGTCCCGGACGTTACAAATGTCCAAGTTCAAATCAATACTGCCGTGCCGTCCCTCGCCCCGGTGGAAGTTGAAAAACTCGTTACTTATCCGATTGAAACAGCAATGGGAGGGCTTCCCGACATCGCTGAAATCCGTTCACTTTCCCGCTACGGTCTTTCTCAAGTTACAGTTGTTTTCAAAGACCATGTGGATATTTATTTTGCCCGCCAGCTTGTGCTTGAAAGG
>CAYSSX010000019.1:3978-6314 GCA_964434115.1 uncultured bacterium | reverse complement strand
AAATCCAAAACCAAGGCGTCATCCACGCAAAAAGCGGCGACAACAGCGTTGGCAGCGGCGGCCTCCGGCTCGGGCGGTCAGATTCCCACATTGAATTCGGTCTCAGTTTCCGTGCAGCCATTCACCGGAAGCGCGAGTGTTCCCATTACAATTGCCGTGCCTGCCGGACGCGCGGGGATCCAGCCGTCGGTGGCTTTGGTGTACAGTTCCGGTCTGCCCGAGAGCTTCACCGGTGTGGGTTGGAACCTCGATTTAGGTTCAATTGCGCGGTCCACCAAAAAAGGTCCGCCCAAATACAATTCCACCGATACCTTTGTTTTGATGCAGAATGGTTCTTCATCCAATCTTGTTTTTGATTCCACAGCGTTATTCTATCGTCAGGAGATTGACGGGGCATTTTCCAAGATCACAACATCCGGCAGCGGTGCATCGCAGACCTGGGTCATGATTGATAAAAAGGGGACCAAGTATTTTTTCGGGCAGACGGCGGCCTCCAAGCAGTCCGACCCAGCCGACAGCGCCAAGACATTTGAATGGGCCTTGGACCGCGTGGAAGATTTAAACGGCAACTACATGACGATCACGTATATCAATGACGGCAATACTCTTATGCCAAGCGTGATTGATTACACCGGCAATAAGAACACACCGGTGATCGCGCCGTTTGCCAAGGTTGTTTTCAGTTATGTCACCCCAAGTGTGCCGCGGACATTGACGTCCTACAAAACGTCTTTCCTGGTGAGCTCTTCCAAACTTTTGGACCAAGTCAACGTCTACGGCAACAGCAATCTTTTGACCAAATACAAATTCAATTATCAGCAGAGTGTCTCCAGCAAGCGGTATCTGTTAAGCAGTGTGACGCAGTACGGGGCCGACGGCACAAGTGCTTTGCCAACGGTGAGTTTTACCTATCAGGGCGATGTCAAAGGGTTCACAACCGAGACCAACTGGTCCATGCCGGCCGGGTTTTCCCTGGCCAGCCAGGAGACGAATTTAAAGTGGTCGGATTCCGGCTACCGTGTGGCGGATGTCAATGGGGATGCCTACCCGGATTTTGTGCGGGGGATGACCGCCTGCAATGACATTTTATTGACCGGGACATTCCTTAACACCAAGACCAAAGGGTTTGCCTCAACCGGGCAATGGGTCTATCCCTCGGGGATGAAGGGCTTTTTGAAAGGCTGTGTCGAGAAAGATTATCCGTTAGGGGCGCAGCTGGTGGATGTCGACGGGGACATGTGGGCGGATGCAGTGCGCAATTACAAGAACTATCCGCCGTCGGGCAGCAGTTTTGCCATCCAAAGCATGCTCAATAACAAGACCGGCAGTTTTGTGGATTCGACCCTGTGGAAGTCCCCCGTAAATACAGAGATCATGCAGCAGACGGCGGCATCACCCGAGATCGCCGAATATCAAGGCGTGGTGTATGCGGATGTCAACGGGGACGGATATACCGACATTGTACAGACCAAATTTAACGCAGGCCGCCGTTACGGGGTGTATTTGAACCAGGCGGTCAATGGATCCACCGGCTGGGTGTTGGATGCGGGCTGGACGGCGTCGATTCCGGTGGAAGTGAATGCCTCATTTTATGACGGGGCAACACTGGCGGACTTAAACGGGGACGGACTGCCGGAGATTGTTTATATCGACGGGGCAGGATCCAAGACCTATATGAATACCGGGCACGGATGGGTGGCGGGGATAACCGCGTGGGACCCGCCGGCCATGACCACGGCGCGATTCCCATACGGGGAGGCGCAGTTCGCAGACGTTAACGGCGACGGCCTGGCCGATGTGGTTGAGGGCAACGGGAATTATCTGGAGGTCATGATCAATACCGGGGCCGGATGGTTCGATGATCACGCGGCCTGGGTGAATACCGGCAGCGGATATTTCAACCGTCAGGACCAGCGCATGCTGGATGCCAACGCCGACGGAGTCATGGATTATATCTATTCGGTCCTGGGCGCGCCCACGGAACTGCATATGAATAACAGCAAGCCCGCGGACTTGTTGACGAAGATCAATAACGGGATGGGGGCTACGACCGAGATTGTGTATGACTCCTCCGCGCATTACACCAATACCTTTTTGCCGTTTATCGTGCAGGTGGTCAAATCCGTCAAGGTCTCCAACGGGAGTGAAAGTTACTTAACCAACTACAGTTACTCCGGCGGATTGTGGGCCGCAGACACCCGGGAATTCCGCGGGTTCGCCCAGGTCAAAGTCACCGACCCCGACGGCAATTACAGCAAGACCAATTATCTGCAGGACAAGATCTACAAGGGTATGGTGGCCTCACAAGAGACCTATGATGCCGCCAATACCTTGTT
>CAYSSX010000019.1:2589-3878 GCA_964434115.1 uncultured bacterium | reverse complement strand
TATGATCCGTTAAAGGTCTTCCCGCTGACCACCAAGAATGCCTTAAACCACGTGGTGACAACGGAGTATTACGGGGTCAATGGTGTGGCTTTAAACGACGGAGCCGGTCTTGTGGGGCTCTGGGGTCAGGTCAAATCCGTCATGGATGCCAATAACCAGAAGGCCTTACGGGTGTATGACACCTTCGGGCGGATGATTAAATCCATTTCCCCGCTGGATTCGGTGTCATTCCCGACGACGATTGTGACGTATACCTACGGCAGCAATTATCTGTCGGTCTTAACGCGGGCGCGCAAGAACCATGGGGTGGCCGGGGTCGTTGATTCGGTGAGTTTTTATGACGGCTTGGGACGTATCATTCAAACCAAGAGCAAGGATATTGTTGCCAATCAGTATGTGATCGGCGGACAGACCCAGTACAATGCCCGGGGTCTGGCGCAGTACAAATATGTGGCGCGCTTTACAACCAACGATCTGACGGTCATGGACCCGATTGTGACGAGCCAACCGAAGGTCACCATTGCCTATGATGCCATGGGCCGGGTGACCCGCACCACCAACCCGGACGGGACGTATTCGAATGTGGAATATGACGGCTGGCACCAGTATCACTACGATGAGCGCGGGGCCAGAACCGATTATGCCTATGACGCCTACGGCCGTGTGTGGCGCGTGCGGGAGTATTGGGGATACGATGGCCGCAGTCCGGCATTGTACCCGGCGGTGGCGTATTCCATTTACGCCGGAACGCAATATGTGTATGACAGCGAAGGCAATCTCAAGCAGGTGATCGACAATGACAATAACACAACAACCATCACGTACGACAATCTGGGGCGCAAGACAGCGATGGTTGATCCGGACATGGGCACATGGACGTACACGTATGATCTTAATGGCAATCTAAAAACTCAAACGGATGCCAAGGGTCAGGTCATTACCTTTACGTATGATGCGCTTAATCGTCTGAAGAGCAAGACAAGCGGGACAACGCTGAATGTCACCTACACGTATGATGACACGGTCAATTCCGGTTATGCCAAGGGCCGGTTGAGCAATGTGACTTACACCGGGGGGACAACCAAGTTCGTTTACGATGCCTTGGGGCGCGAGACGCAATCGGTCAAAACCATCGACGGCAGTCCTTACACGGTCAGCCGCACGTATGACGCGCTTAACAATGTGACTAAGATTGTGTATCCGGATTTAAGTGAGGTGCACTACCAGTACAATTCCGTGGGGCAATTGCAGGCGATTGGTAACAGTCCGGCGGTTCTTCCGCCGTTGGT
>CAYSSX010000019.1:0-2489 GCA_964434115.1 uncultured bacterium | reverse complement strand
CCGTGGGGCAATTGCAGGCGATTGGTAACAGTCCGGCGGTTCTTCCGCCGTTGGTTGAAAATATTCAAGAACGGCAAAGCTTGTTTGCGCGGATAAGAAATAAAATTCATGACGCGTTAGCCAAGGCAGAAGAGCGAACTTCCCAACCAGAAGCCGTAACCGCCAAGTCTTATTCAGATAAACGACGAGAGGTTGGTGTGAGCGTGTCTGCCGTGGCAAGCGTAATCAGTGAAGTAGGGCGCGAGAATTTTGTTGGGCTTAAGAAGAAAGTCAGTGAGTTGTATGTGGCATGGGTTGAACCCAAGGTGTTGGGCGTCAAGACTGCGGAGGCGGCCGTGCCTGCAACATTGTTTGTGTCGGGGATTACGTATAATGCCAACGGCCAGGCGACCACGATCACCTACGGCAATGGCGCGGTTACCACCCAGACGTACAACTCGCCGATGTTTCGTTTAAATAAAATCTCAACTGTCAAAGGGGCGACGGTGTTGCAGGATTTAACGTATACGTATGATGCCATCGGGAACATCCGTACGATTACCGATGCCAAGAATACCGCGACACAGACGTTTACGTATGATCATCGCAATCGTCTGACGCAGGCGGTGGGCAGTTACGGGACTTACAATTACAGTTATTCGGCGATCGGCAATATTGTCACCAAAGAAGGGGTGAGCTACACCTATAGTAAGGTGAATGCGGGTCCGCATGCGGTCACATCATTGAGTAACGGCACAACGCTGACGTATGACCTTAACGGCAATCTTTCGACCATGGTCAAGACCGGTGATAGCAAGGCGTTTACTTATGATGTGGAGAACCGGTTGATTGATGCGAAGAAAAATGGCGTCACGTTGGGACAGTATTTTTACGACGGGGACGGCGGCCGCACGGCCAAGATCAGTTACACCACCGGTCAGACGGGGAACAACACCTGCTTTTTGGCGGGCACGAAGATTTCCCTAGCGGACGGCACAACCAAGTCGATTGAGGATGTGAAGATTGGCGATGCGGTTGTTAGCTACGATGAAAAGAAGATGGCGAAGGTGACGGCCAAGGTCACGGAGATGTTTGATGGCGAGAGCGCCAAGGAGTATTTGCTTATCAATGGGCATTTGAAGGTCACGGCGAATCATCAATTCTATTCCAAAGGCGAGTGGGTTGAAATTGGGAAATTGAAAGAAGGCGACATTCTTCTGGATGAGAATCTCAAGGAGATTGCGATCAATAAAATTGAAAAAGTTGAATCGCAGAATTCCATTCAGGTTTACAATTTGGAAGTTGAGGGTGAACACAACTACTACGCGGACGGATTATTAGTTCACAACAAGTTGTCGTACAATCCGCCGGCGGTCAGTGGCGTTGCTGTGACATCCGGTGTGATTACGCGTTATGTGGGCTCTCTGTCAGAGGAAACCAAAGGCGCATGGGTTAATCATGTGTTTTTAGGTTCCACCAAGATTGCAACGGTGACATCCAGCGAGGTTCGGTATTACTTCCAGGATCATCTGGGAAGTGCGAATGTAGTTACCAACTCCGCCGGTTCACAAATTGAGCTGATTGAATACAAACCTTTCGGTGATTTTGCCCGACGCGATCAGTTCGGCACATCGAATGCGGCCTGGTATTACTTCACCGGCAAGCCGCTGGATGATGAGACAGGATTGATGTTTTATGGTGCGCGGTATTATTCCCCGGTCCTCGGCCGCTTCATCACGCCGGATACGATTGTGCAATCCCCGATGAACCCGCAGACGTTGAATCGGTACAGTTACTGCAATAATAATCCTGTCAACTTGGTCGATCCGACCGGCCATTCTTGGAAAAGTTTTTGGAAGACTGTAGCAGCCGCCGTTGTTGGTGTTGCTGTTGGTGTGTTATCAGGGCAACCATGGTTAGGGTTTACGGCATTTAATGCAATGAGTGCGGGACTAAATGGTGGAAATGTCGGCATTTCTATCGCGGCTGGATTGGCTGGTTATTTCGGAGGCGTTGCCTTGGGCACGTTTGGAAATTTTTGGGGTACGATAGGAGGCGGAGCTATAGGCGGGGCAACTGGAGCAGGATTAAGCGGAGGGAATATAGGACGAGGTGCTCTTGTTGGAGGAATTAGTGCCTGGGCTGGCTATAGTGTGGGTTCTGCAACTGGTTTCGCAGGACTAGGGACTATGGTTGGGGGTGGCGTCAGCGAACAGATGAACGGAGGTAAGTTTATGGATGGCGTTATCAACGGTATGGCATACAATGTAGGATATACTGTTGGTAGTACTATCGCGTCTTGGTCTTATCAGTCTGCAAATACGGCAAATGCAACCGAAGATTCACAGGTGTTCTTTGCAGGGACGCGCATTGGAAAAGAAGGCGGAGGTTCATTCTTTGATAAAGTAGCTGGTGTTGCATTTAGTGTAGGTCAGGCTATCTTGGATCCAGGACCGTTTAATCACACGGGAATTGGTGCAGGTGGTAATAGGGTGATTGATAGTCACCCA
>CAYSSX010000018.1:1404-16153 GCA_964434115.1 uncultured bacterium | reverse complement strand
CAGCGCCCACCCGGTTTGTCATCATCTGTTTCACATTTTCAAGACGAATCGACGTGGTTTCAACCACGGCTCTTTCAAAATCCACGGGCGCCGCTTCGCGGAGTTCGGAACGAGGCTTTGCCGGAGGCGGAACAACTTGCGTATAAGGCCCTACCTCAAAACGGAAATTCCCGATCTCTTCTCCGGCTTTGTAACTGCCTTTGAGATTGACCGGCTGCAATTGCAAGGTCCAGTTGTCATCATTGGGATTCACCGAGGGGGTCACATAACCCTGCACAACGGCTTGAAAATTCGGCTGAATAAACATGGCCCCTGTGGCGCGGCCCGCTTTAGGCGTCGTGTTCGCAAGGATCAGCGGCGTCCCATCTTTCATGGGAGACGTTTTGGGAAAGGTCAAGGCACCGGGCTTCGGCAAACCTTCACGGCGCTCGCCCGTGACATCCGTATAGACAGCAACATCCGCATCCCAGGTTTTTCCCACATTCATGGTGCTGAATTGGAGGACCCTCAAACCTTCTCCTTTGGCAATGCGCTCCGCATCAATCGTCATGTCCTGCGCCGCTTTTAAAGTAAACGAAACTTCGATATTTCCGTTTTTCTTGAAAACAAACCGGAGATTGTCAGAACTGATTTTGCCGCCTTTATCCTGAAGCGCCCCTTCAAGCACAATGGCATCAAGCGCCTGATCATAGCTGACTTTCGGATTCGAAATTCTCGGGTTATGAAAATACTGCCCTTCGCTCCAATACCCCGGAAGAATAAAGCTTGTACCCCACTCCTTGCCGGGCTGACGGATACGGAAGTAACCGTTTCCTTTGAATGAAAACACCTGCTCTGCGCCGACCATGAGTTTCAATTCTGAAAAGGTCCGGGTGTCGCCCTTGGCCGTAACAGACATATCCACGGCATCCGGCCCCGTGTCCACATTGCCTTCCACACGCCAATCGTTCTGCTGAAGCATGACATTACGGTCGCGGAATGAAACCGCGTCATTGATCTGGCTCCCCGCTGCGGGCCGGGCCTCTTCCGCAAACCGTTCCTTCGGTTTTGTAGCTAGCCCAATAACAAGAGCAAGCCCAGTCACACCGGCCATCATCAAATAGCCGCGGTCTTGATAACGCTCTTTGGCCCCTTCGATAATGCGGCTCATCGTGTGATAGAGGCTGAATAGAAAGCCTCCGACAAGAAGCAGAATTTCTCCGGACAGGATCAGAGAATGAATGAAAACAAATCCGGAATTAATGTTAAGTACAGGCGCAAGAAAACCCATAGGCAGCGTGGTATCAGCTCCCATATAAGAAGAGGCGAGCGGCATAGGAAGCTTGGCCATCATTTCCAGATAGCCTCCGAGAAAAGGCTGCAGAACCGGCAAGTGAAGCATGATGGCAATCGCCAGCGAGCCGACACCGATCCCCCAGTTCACGTAGGGAACCCAATTCTCTTTCTTTCCTTTGAAATGAATGCCGAGAATGATGCCGGCATAGGGCGAAGTAATCCATGCCAGAAGCACGGGGCTTGCCAGAAGAATCCAGTGAAGCGGGATCCAGCTCGCCAAGGAATGGGAAAAAATCCCGGCGCCGCCCAATATCAGGAAGGGCAGAAAAACCGACATCGTGGCGCGCATGAACCGGGCGTAGGTCCAGTCGCGGTTTTTGGCATCCATGTTGGGAAGAATTTTTCTAAAAAGACGGTTATTAAAGTCCCGAAAGCCGCGGATCACGGCTCCCGGGTAGCGCGTAATCGAACGGACAAACATGGCCCCGAAAGACTTGCTCTGTCCATCGGGGGTCACGGAGCGGGCGCCGCTCACAAGAGCCTGGTAATCATCCGAGCGGTAAAGCACCGTCGAGACATAGGCTCCAAGACTAAGCCCGATGACCGCGGTCACCCACGTTGAAAGCCCCAGCGTGGTCGCGCCGATAAAGATGATCCCAAAGGCGGCGGCCACGGTAAAAGGCGCGTTGTAAAGACGCATGTATTCCCACACAGGCTCCGTGCCCGTTTCCACCGGGTTCGTGAGCCAGCCTGAACCCGCGCCGCCGTAGAAAACATTTCGAAGCCAGCTGACCACAGCGCGGACAAGCACCGGCGGTTTGGTGAGAATTTGCGGCAGAAAAGCCGGATTCGATGCTACGAGTTCGCCGATAGATTGAGGGACATCCCAGAGCGCTACCCGGAGCGCAACATAGGGCGCATAAAAAACACGCTGAAAGAATGTAAGGACCGGATTGCGGCCCTTCGCTGCTCCCAGGACAATCCCGAGGCCCGCGCCGGCAATGACCGCAGCACCCACCACAACAGGCGCGGCCGCGGCTCCGGCAAAGAACGTGATCAAATAAGCCAAAACTCCGCCGTACAGGCTGCCAAATAGGGCACCGCCCGTTCCGCTCAGCTTCTTATCCGGATAACGCTCCACTTTTTCAAAAAGCGGCCCCGTCACCTTCGAATGCATTAACTTGGTCAGCATCACTAATGTCAAAAACCACGCGGCCAGCACATACCGAACCTCCAAATAGCCAAAGAAATAAAAAACCATGGAGGCACCCATCGCAAGAACAGCGCCGAAAAGAACTTCAGAGTAAAGCCCGCGGTCCACAAGGCTGGCCAGTAAATGCGCCCTGTCAAACTGGGCCACGACTTTAGCCTGATGGGCGGCATGCCAGGACGGAATATCAAAAGAAGGGATCCATTTGTTGAACAGCCGCCAGAATTCAAAAATCAAACCCAGCGGGCGGTCGTCCACAATGATGGGACCGCGGTCAGGACGTTCGATCATACCCGGGCTTATGGAGCGGATCGGCGGCGTGGCCGTGCTCGCAATTTTCGCGATCAGCACGGCAAAAACCCTTTTCGCTTTGGGGTGAATCGGGTTGTGATGCCCATGCCCTTTTGCCGCGACCCAAATCGCATTGGCATCTTCCGGCGTGTAGCTGACGATTTCGTCTTCACTGTTATGGGTTCCGAAAATCACCTTGTTGAAAATCCCGTCCACATCCCCCTGCGTCTGAACAGCCGGAACCACATCGCCCGCGTTCGTTGTTTTGAATTCCTCAAGCCGTGTTGCCAAAATACCTGAGAAATACCAAAGCCTTGTAAAGTAAAGTCCGAGAGGGAAACCTTCGCGCGGCGCAAAAAGATTATCCGTTGAATCAATCGAGCCGCCGTATTTTCCAAACATGCGGAGGAAGTCGATTAAGCGCGCCCAAACACGCTGCATAAACCAGAGGTTGCTATGCGCGGTCTGTCCCTGATGCCCCCACAAAGTGCTGGCCTGCACGCCTTCGTAAGGAAGGAAGTAATCGGTGCGGCCCTGAAACATGCTGAATTCAGGAAGATGACCTTCGGTCATGGGGTCCTGCTCCTGCATGACTTTGAAAGTATAAAGCGCACCGCCAGGCGCAAAATTATTGGTGTCATCCATGTTGTTCCAGTAGCGTGCCCGTTTGTCATTCGGAGCGCGCGGGGCAAACGATTGCATATAATTGAGGCTCTGGGCGTCCTGCCAGCCAATAAACGGCTGATCCGGTTCGTTGCCGATAATGCCTGTCAGCCAAGGCCTTGTCATAAAAGGCGGAATCAGCGCAAATTGCTTGTTGGCCTGTCCGCCGGCGGCTTGCGCGGCCTGAATCGCCAGATGCGGCATACCGATCCAGTAAGTATTTCCGTTGAGTTCAAAGCTTTGCGGCAGCCAGTTGGCGGGATTCCAGGCACCCGCGGGCGGTTCTACTCCGGCATCAAGCGCGGCCTGGTAAAGCCCGGTGCGGTACTCGTACTCTTTCTGACCCCAGAGCTTACCGGGAGAACCATCCTCTCCCCAGCGGTTATAACGCATCATGCGGGCCGCAAGCGCGGGCTTTCTTCCGCCCGGCATAATATGCAGCTGCAGCCTTTCATGCCCGCCGTGAACCACTCCCGCTTCATCCGTCCAGGTAAACTCCTCCCAGTAGCCGCGCATCTTGTTCTGCAGGTAAGTGAAAAATTCCGGATAGGTCATCGAGTCAGCCCCAAAACTGACGCGGGCATTGGGATCTGTGAACTTCGCCGGGTCATTAAACATCGGGCCGTTCAGCTGAAGAACAAATTTCATTTTCCGGTCATTGTTTCCGCGCGCGGAGTAGACCATTTTCTTGAGTACTTCATCGAGCTTCACTTCAAAACTCGCCAGGCTTTTCCCTTCCGGAAGCCACGGGCGGAGCTCCATGTTGATTTCATCTTCTTTAAGGCCCAAAACATCCGTGGGTATCTGCTGCTCCGGAGGAAGCTGCTGAATCGGCGTGGTGGGATTGCGGTCAAATAAACCCGTGGCTTTGACCGCGTCATAAGCTGTCTGGCTCTCGATATAACCCACAGGCGACCCCAGCATCCGCTTAAACCAGCTTGAAGTTGTAATCAAAAGAAGGATATGAGCGGCAAGAATCACCACCACGACTTTCATTTGGAAGAGTGCCATGAATGCCGCCATAACAGGGCCGGGCCCCATAAGAACAAGTGCGCCGATCAGGCCCCAGATCGCGGCAATGGCGGTCACCTGCGGATAAACAATCGTCTGCCCCAAATTAATCACCGGAAAAATCCGGATAAGGTACGCGGTCATGGCGAGAAAAAGAATGGCCGCAAACGGCGAAAAAGCCACGGCGTACGGCATAAAGATCGAAAGGTTCCACAAGATCAAAAAGCTTGTCCAGAAATCCGTGAGGAAATTAAAAAGAAGCAGGCTGTAACGGTAAAGCTGGTTCGGACTCCAGTATTTGAGATCCTTCACCTGTCCGGCAAGAGGATCCTTAAGCGCCTTCTTTGCGAAAACCCGGTAAAGAGAAGTAGCCACAGCCACAATCAAGGCGCCGTTGAGGATGTTGGTGAACCCTTTTTCTTCCACATTCAAAAGCCGGGACCACCAGGGCCGCTCCGGCATGGGAGCGATCGAGCGGAAACGTTTTAATTCATTCTGACGGAAGGCTTCATTCAATCCCTGGGAAACCTTGCGTTCAAAACGCTGAACATCGCGGGAAGGCATGTCCGGAAAAAAGATGTGGATCAGATCCAGCCTCTTAAGCGGATCAGGCTCTGTCGCGTCCGCGTACATCATGGCTTCCAGAAGGTCAATCGCGCCCACGGGCGCGACCGCCTCATCAAAAATCGAGCGGCTGGCGGCATCCGCTTTAAGCTGCCGCAAAACTTCAATAAAACGGTTGGCTTCCCGCGCGAGATTCACGAGATCTTCACGGCGCATGTTCTGTTCGTCCATGCGCTGGGCAATCTTATTGATAATCTCTTCCGCAAAGGCAGGATTGCTGGCCAGCTGCCCTGCAAGATTGGCCAGCAAACTGGGGCTGACCAGGAGACTGTCAATCACGGACCGCTGTCTGATCGTGGCTGCTTCCGTAAAGATAGGCTGAAGCATTCCGCGGATTTCTTTTTTGATTTCTTCTTTTTCCTCAGCCTTAGGTTTCGGGCGTTCATACAACTCCGCGACGCCAAGACGGAGAAGAATATCTGTCCGGAACAGAATCTCACGGTCCAGAACAACCCCGCGGAGCGCCTGGACACTGTTGCGAAGCTGGCCGGAAATGGCAATCCAGTCCGTAAGATCTTCCCGTGCCACGCCCCCGTTCAAGGCATCAGCCGCCACACGGCTGGACAGTCCGGCGCGCTCGGCTTCACGGCTGTAACGGCCGCCGTATTCTGCAAGACGCGAGGAAAGGTGCTGCGACAGTTCCAAACGCGCCTTGAGATTTTCCATTTCGTCGGTGAGCCCTTCGCGGACTGTCCGGTTCGTGGTTACGCCTTTTTCGGCAAGGACATTCAACGCTCGGTTAATTTGGTCGCGAAGCGGTCCGTCCTGCTCCGCCACATAACCCCAGCGCTGGAAAATAGGATCTGTGAAAGCCGTAATGCGTCCCGGATTACTGCGCCAGTCAATATCCTGTCCTGTGGCCTCGCGGTAAATCCTCGGAAACATCACACGCGGGAGCTCCACAAAACGAAGCAGGACCTCATTCGTGTCATAGCCCAGTTCGACCATTTTATTAATAAGAAAGGTCACTTCACCGTTCGTGAGGGGCAGCGGCGAACGCTGGCGAAGAAGGGCCGCCACTCTCTGCCTTTCCGTTTCATTGGTCAAAAGAACCTGATTGGCCCGGCTTCTCGCATCGCGTGCGGCCTGAAGACGGTCCATATACCCCTGCAGCACGCGCTCCTCGGCCTGAACTTTCTCTCGGCGGGCTTTGACACGTTCGTCACGCGCCGCGGAGCGCGCAAGGCTCGCGATAATCCGGGGCGCAATAAAATTCTTGAAGGCATCCAGCTGGGCATTCATCTCAGCTTCTGAGGGAGCCTGAACAGCCCGGTCTTTTTCCTGCGCCCGGTTCACGCTGTTTTCCACAGACTCAGTAAACTGGGTCTCCACGGAGGCCATGCGCGCCATAAATTCCCGCTGAAAAGATTCGATCTCAGAAAAACGGGTTACGCCGGCCGCACGCAAAGCAGCGTCAAGATTGGCCCATTGTGTAATCCACCAGGCTTCCTGATTTTCATCCAGGAACCGTTTGTAGATCACGTAGTAGCTGACCCGGAGGCGCCGCAGAAGATTCAGTGCCTCATCGCCAAAGTCCCGGTAACTCGGATCCAGCTGGAAGATGGTGCGGAATCTCTGGTGAACCGTCCTGCGTTTTGCGGTCGTCAGCGCCGGCTCGCCTTCACGGAAGATGTCCACAGCGGAATTGATAATGTCAAAAGGCAGAAAATTTCCATTTTGGGAATTCTGCCAAAGTTCCGCGAGAATAAAGGCCGCGTCCCCAATCCAGTTGTCCAGGTGCAGGGTCACGGCCGCATGCGAGGTTCCAAGAAGCCCCAGCCGCTGCCTTTCCTGAATATACGCCGCCATGCCGATGAGCTGCGTGTCCGTCAGGCGTGAAAGTTTGGACAGAAGCTCTCTTTTTTCCGTATCACTGATTTTTTCCCCGCGGATATTTTCAAGCTCCTGAATAACCTTGTCCGGAAGAACTTCCTGCATCCGGGAACGGAGCATGCCATGATATTTAAAGACCCTCGCAATATCATCAAGGCTTCTTGACCCGGACTCGATCTGATTGAGGTAGGGGGCAAGATCGCCGCGAGGAAGACGCTCCGGCGTGCCCCGGGTTTCCTGGTGATACGTCATGTACAAGGCCTGAAGGTAAATCTCCTTGCGGCTTTTATTGAAAAAGGATTCCTTGGCGCGCTGAAGAGACAGTCTTTCCCCTTCGGGAAGATTGCTCTGGCGGAGCATAAAGTAGATGGCCAAAGTCACGGCTTCCCCGTCAATCACGATGCGGTTTTTCAATCCTTCCACATTTTCATTACCAGGTTCGCCTTCCGTATACTTGATCATGTCGGCAAGGTCAGCCGCGGTCAGCCAGGCCGGGCGGTTGGCAGGCGTTTGCTGCCAGGATTTTAGCTCCCTGACAATATCATCTCCGACAATGGACTCCACTTTTTTGATGTAGGCAATAAGTTCAAAGAAATCCTCAACGCTGAGCGTGTTGCGGAGCTGGTTAAAGGTCTGGCCGTCTTCAGAAAGCACTTCGCCGTTTCTCCGGCCCAGGAAATAAAGACGGTAATAGTAAACATTCTCCGCGTCTTCCAGGGTTCTCCATTTGCGGGAAGCCGCTGACTGAGTCCTGACAAGATCGGTCAGGGTTTGGGTAATCTGTTCCGGAGTGACGTCGTAGCGCGCGTAAATTTCCTCAATCATTTTCAGGCGCGCGGCGTATTCACCCCAGATAAAACGCCGGTTGCCCAGGTTGCGTGTTCCCGGGTCCAGCGCCACGGGCCGTTTGATGCCCCGGTAGTACGTTTCAAGCTCGGGCCGGACACTGGTGAGCATGTGGTGAAGGTTGCGGGTGTGCTTGGTGAATTTATCCAGATTTGAAATCGGCCTGTCCTGATGCGAGAGGCCTTCCCGGAATTCCATCACAAGCGCCGCCGTCAGCCCTGTAAGGAAATTCCAGCGTTCTTCCACGCGCCGGAAGTCTGCGATTCCCGGGCTGGCAGGAATAGCCGCGGCCGTCTGATTGCGGTCCAGGAAAAAGAGCCGGAGGGCGGTTCCGTAAAAATCATTTTTATGCGCGGCGCTTCCCTCCAGTTCCGTGAGGCGCTCCACAATCTCAGCCGCCACACCCCGGGTCTGGCGCCAGCTTTCATCCACACTCACACTCTGGGAAATGCGGAAACGGGCCCAGCCAATGACGAGACCGCGGGCAATATTGCTTTTGAGTTCAGACTCGCCGGGCTGAGCCAGCGCGTTGCGGATTTCCACCTGACCCTTGCCGTGCTGGAAATCAGCCAGGATCTGAGCCTCCCTGAGGATTTCTTCTTTTTTCTCGTTGTCTCTAAAAAGCGTCTGCAGACCGGCGGCAAGCCCGCGGGTTTCCACCCACCCGCCTTCAATTCTTGTCCTTGCCCAGCCCAGCACAAGTCCCCGGATCGACGCATCCTGATTACGCAGTCCGGCCTCCACTTGGGCCACGGTTAAGCGGGCCTCGGAGGGCGAAAGAATTTCGTGAAGCCGTATCGCATCTTCAATCAGTTCGCGCCGCTGCGCATTGTTTCTCAGAATTTCTTGATAAGGCGTGCTCCAGTCCGCGGTGCTGCTTGTAGGACCCGTCACCGGCAAAATCGGCGGCTGAACCCGGCCTTCCTGCATAAACGCCACCTGCATCATGTTTTCGTTTTGAGGCTGGGGAATAAATCCCTGGTGAGCCCGGGGCATTCCAAAAGGCGCGCCCTGAACCGGTCCTCTTTCAGGAGCCTGCGCGCCCCGCGGCTGCTCCTGGGCCGAAGCCACGCCGGGAAGTCCTGCTGTTGCAACCACAGCACCTGTCATGGCACCCCAGCGGAGAAAATCACGCCGCGAAAGGCTCGGGCCTTCCTTCTGCTTTTCAGGCTGTTCTTCCGCGCGAAGCTCCGAACGTTTACCGTCTCCCCCTTTTTCCTTTTCTTTTTCTTTCTGCGCGTCAAGATCACGGATCGCTTCGTCAATATAATCATTCGTACGCGCCTGCTCCAGAACCCAGCCGATGAAAACCCCCTGCGATTTGGGATTGGCCATGACCCGCGCGGGCGTCAGAGGAAGATAATCCACACGAGCATCAGCCGCGACTCCGATCAGGGCCCTTTCAAATTCTTCTGCCGAGCGCAGCACCGTGTCACGCCTGCGGGTGTTCCTGTTTTTACGGTCTTCCGCAATCACTCCATCCAGGAATTTCTTCATCCCCATAAAATCTCCGTAAGTCTGGCGCCAGCCTTTTCTCGCGCCGACTTTCAGAAAGGCCATCATGCGGCCCTGGGTCTCCGGAGTCCATCTCAGGAAATTGCCTTCAAAACGCGGCACGGTCTGTCCGAGCGCGCCCCCAAAAGACGCCCAGAAATCATTGGCCAGCTGAAAAGCGCGGTCACGTCCGGCTTCCCGCAGGAACTCCGCCATTCTTCGGATCTGGACCGGAGACCACCCCTCCACGGCAAGACTGCGGACCACTTCCATGACAAACCCGGTTTGGACAGGGCCTGTGGTGGAATCCATGAAATCAAAGCCCCTTTTCCAGCGGTTATCTCCTGTGAGTTCAAAGAGCAGACTCTGTAAATTTGTTCTTACATCCGTTTCAGAGGCGAGGTAGAGCAGGAAAGAATAATGAGGGGAAATGAGCCTCTTTCTCGTCATGTCCGTTTCCATCGCCGAAAGGAATCCCATATCATTAGGCTCATTGAGGTTCAAGTCGCGTCCTGCGAAGCGGTTTACAAAAGGAAGGATGTCACGCATGTTGCGCATCTTCTGAAGCAGTCCGTCAATACGGACGCGGACGCGGCCCGGATTGGAACGGTCAATAACCACCATCCCTTTTTCTACTCCGTACCGCACCCAAAACATTTTTCTTGTCACATCGGTCATGACCGCAATCCGCAAAAGTTCGCGGACAATTTCATACTCCATTTGCCGCCCGGCATCCGCGTTGCTTGCCGCAAGACGCCGCTGGAGGTCCTGCATATCCAGAAGCCGCCTCCGGGTTCCCGGGGGCGCCCGGGTGTAATCAAAATTGGCGATATTGTAATTGCTCAGACGGAAGACATCCGGATAAACGGGAATGCCGTCCTTGAGGCGGAATCTTCCGGCCCGCCAGTTAAGGAGCATCTGCTTGAGCAGAGGGTTGTCATTGGGCAGGTAAAGCTGATCCATAACACCGCTGCGTTCAATAGCCGTGTAAGTTTCAATCACCGCGTTAAAATTCTGCGCGTTGATAATGTCACGCACATCCGCGTCCGGAGAAACCCAAAGGGCCTTGCTTGCCACAAGCACCGGAAAAAGAACACCGGCAATTTCCATCTGGTCAACCTCGTGTCTTGTGTCCCTCGTTAACTGCGCGAACGGCCCCGGACGGATCTGCCCGCGCATCCCGCGCGCCAGTTCTGCACGGTCAAGACCGCCAAGCATCACGGCCAAAATCTCCACAGTCCGCTGCTGTTCATCGATACCGGCTCCTGGCACCACCAGACGGGACCGGGAACCCAAAGATGCCCAGGTTTCGCCGAAAGCCGCGGCCTGGATAAAACCCGCGACCGTACTATTAAATTCTCCTTGGCGGATTCTGTTGGGGACATTAATGTCTGCCGTTGCCAAGGAAGATTCAAGGGCGCCGAAAAAGTAGTTTCGATTAAGGAAATTCTGGGCGCTGGGCATGCGCCGCACAATCGCCTGGCGCTCCATCTCCTGGCGGGCCAGAAAAACCGCGATCCCGAGAATAATTTCAATATCAAACTTCGGCTGCCACCGGATCGCTTTCCAGTGCCTGTTCAGCTCCGCCCACTGGTCAATATCCAAAGCGCCGCTGGCCCAGACTTCCATCGGGGACGGGACATCGGAAGATTTTGTAATCATCCCTGCCCGCTGCATCCCAAGCAGGCGCTCTTTGACCTCCCCCACTTCAATGGCCAGCAGCCTGACAAATTGTCTTTCCTTTTCACGGTCGCCTTTGAAACCAAACGACTGCATCAAAGGATTAAGGAATTGCAATTCCCAATCCTTGGAACTTAAGGTGTTCACGGTCGGCGACGGGTCCAAAGGCAGCTCAAGGATATCACCGAAAATTCTTGTCATAGCACCGCTATAAAGGGTTTCCGAATTTCGCGGAACATTCTTCATATCGGTGCGGACCGGTTCCGTAGAAGCCCTCTGCAGCGCGGTAACAAATGGGGGCAGAAAAGTCCGGGCCTGGAGCGGCGACGTGACATCTCTTCCCGCGCGCCGTGTCAGGACGCGGTCAAGCATCTCCTTAAAGGAAGTAAAAAGACGGGAGAGACCGGCGTCCACGCGAGGCGCTTGCCCTTCCTGCGGTTTTGCCTCCGTAGTGATCCCCAAAAGGGCCAAAAGAGAAAGGGTTCCTGTGACAAGCGCTCTCAAAAAAGTCCTTCGGGAAACGGGTTTGTCCGACAATTCAATAAGCACATCAAACGGGGTTTGACGGAGTTCGCTTCGCTTCGTGTCCGGGAGGCGAAGCTGGGGTCCGCCTTCTTCTTTGTCTTTGCGGTCGCTTTCAGCTTGCACCATTCCCATCACCGCAAGGGCCACGGCACCAAGGCCAATCTGGCCAGCCATTCCAAAAGCATCCCCAAGGTCAAGAAAGGCAGCATCGTTCGCGCCTTCCTGCTGAACTCCCATTTCAGCCATGACCTGGTCAACAGTTTCCGGAGATAACACGTTGTTTTGGGCGCTCAACACGGCAGCGTTCACAACGGCCTCAGAAACCGGCGGTAAAACAGTAGTTTCCGTGACCGGGGCTATTTCAGCGCTAACCTGCTGTTCGCCAGCTGTTTCTTCAGGCGGTGGCTGCTCCCTGCGTTGAATCTCCGTCGCGATCCGCTCGGTCCCGATCACAAGGACATTTCCGTCTTCAGACACTACCGTGTCGGTCGTGCCTTCAATTACCCGGATAATTTTTCCTGTCGTGCGGTCATACACAACAAACCAAACCCGGTTAGGATGGGTCGAACTGTAAATCCGGATCACCACCAGATTGTCACCGTGAGCAGACGGCCCTTCTTCAATAATGCCGTTATCATTAAGGTTGCCCTTCCCGACATGCAGATCCATAGTTTCACCGGATTTTATCTTGATAATGTCACGGGCGTCGACTTCCTCGCCATCAATGAGAAGCTTGAGAGAAAAAGTGATCTCGCCGTTGCTCTCTGTGGTGTAAATACGGATCATCAGGTTGTCGAAAACATCCTCTGAAACCAGAATGCTCTCTACGTCTGACGGCGGACGCTCCTGGTCTCTCCAGCGTTCATAGCTAATAGCAATTGAACCGCTGGATTTAGCAGATAAATCTGCAGGTGCGCCCATTGCAGACATGATGCCTCCACCGCCATAAGATCCCCCGCCTCCGCCGCCAATGCCGCCAAAACCTACCGACGGTGACGCCATAAAGAAAAAGCCCCCCGGCTGGCGCTTTGTCGCCGTTTTGCCCGTGGAGGCCTCTTCAATCAACTCTTTAGCCCTCGCAATTGTCGCAGCATCGGTGTTGTTGTAGGAGCGTAAAACCTGCGCAAGAAGGTGAAGCGGAACATGGGTGCGGTCAAAAGGATCAATATTGCTTCCTTCAGGAACATCGATTTTTCTTCCGCCAAGCTCAAAAGCCTGTTCCACAAGCTTGCTGATAATCGCACCGCTGATCTTCCCTGTCTTGTCATTCGCAATGGCCTGAATCAAAAGGTCAAGCCCGCCCCCCTTAACAAGGACATCCCCCTGACCCGTGATAAACGCGGTCAGGATATCGGCGTCTGCGCGGTCAGCGGCATTACCGGGAAGAAGGTAATTCAAGCCCTGTCCAAAATGTTTAAGTGAACGCATCTGGAGATTGAGATCACCCAGTTCAGGGTTTGACGTTTGGCCAGTGGTGTCGGCAGGGCGCCCATCAGCCGTTAAAATCCCATTCAGGTTGGCGTCCAGCACGAAATCAATTGCGCGGGTGTTTCCGTGGTTGAAAGGATAACGTTGATTCGGGTTCGGATAATCAAAAAATCGGAAAAGAAAGAACTGGGCCCGAGCTCCGGCTTCAGAGCCCGAAACCATCAGGTTTCTCACAGTTAAAAGCGGACTGCCCTGGGGGAGATTTCCGGCCAGAAAATTGGCAAAGACCCCGGAACCTTCCTCGCGGTTGTAGAAATAGTTGAGGGCATCACCAAACCGGGCCAGCGGAATCGAATCAATCCGGTTGTCTGTTTGATCCAGCACGCCATCGTTATTGGTATCAAAAACAACCTGCATCTCTCCGTTCACACGCTGCATTCTCTGCAGGAAGGAGAAGATAAAACCAGCCGTCTTGCCGCCGTCTTTGTCATTGGAATTAATCAAGGCTTCACGAATCACGGCCGCAGGGCCTGACACGCGCCCGGTCAGAAAAGCAGAAATACCCGCGGTTTCCGGACGGCCGCTGGCAAAATAATCGAGAGCGCTTCCAAAAGAGCCCACAGTCACAACCGGGTTCTGCTCCAGCTTCAGCACCCCCGTGCTCCCATCCATACGTTGAAGGAAGAAACTGATAAGGCCGGCAGTCTTTCCAACTTTGTCATTAGCGAAAGCGTTGCGAAGGGCAAGGAGCGGGCCTGAGGAAATCCGTGCCGTCAAAAAGTCCGCCATTGAAGTTGCTCCAGGCTGATTAGTGTTAAAATAATCGAAGGTTTTTGTAAGTCCCTCGAGGGTGGCGAGACCGGGAGTCTCTCCCAACTTCAGCACACCGCCGTCACTCATACGCCCCAGAAAGAAGAAAGTAAGACCAGGAATTTCTCCTGTAGCATCGTTTAAAATCCCTTCCCGGAGGACAGCCAGAGGGCCTTGAACCCCTTTGCCTGTTACAAAATTGACAAATCCAGGATACTGGGAAAGCTTCTGGATTGCGGTTATAAACTGGTCGGCAGTGATCACCGGATTTTTCTCATCAAGATTCAGCTGCCCGGTCCGCCCGTCAAGGCGCTGCAGCATAAAACTGAGAAAACCTACCCGCTTGAGCGCGGCTTCACGTTCCGGACTGCTTGCTGGAACATTAAACAACTCCCGGATTTCCGCCGTCACACCGCTGGCATCCTCCGCGATAAAGTCAACAAACGCCTCGTTTAAAGCCAAGCGATTGATAGCCGCAGAAAATTGATCCACAGTCACGACAGGATCGCGGACGTCCAGGCTCAACCGGCCCGTGGCGCCATCCAGCCGCGCCAGAATAAAGCTCAGGAAACCCACCCGGCTTAGTGCCTGTGTCCGGCCCGGCTGTCCCTCCGCCGGGACCAGGAACAATTCGCGAACTTTTTGCTCACCTCGAGTCAGGGTTGCATCACCCGCAAGAAATTTAGCAAATGAAACCGCGGCCGCACTATCAGCCTGGAAATAACCAAGCCCGTGCGTAAGCCCCTCAACCGTATTCGTCCCATCTGCCGCGATCACGCCGTCCGCCTGAATCCGGGCCAGGTAATAACTGATCAACCCCGAGGTCTTCCCGCCGTCCACGGCCCGTGAATTCAGCTGTGCGTCTCGCAAAATCCTCTGAGAATTACTCAAACCCTCACCCGCGAGGAAATTCGCAAATGAAACCGCTGGCGCGCTGTCTGTCTTGAAATAATCAAGGCCTCGGGTCAATCCTTCCACCGTGTTGGCGCCGTCCAGCGTAATCGCGCCGTCCGCCTGAATCCGGGCCAGGTAATAACTGATCAACCCCGAGGTCTTCCC
>CAYSSX010000018.1:0-1304 GCA_964434115.1 uncultured bacterium | reverse complement strand
TTCGCAAATGAAACCGCTGGCGCGCTGTCTGTCTTGAAATAATCAAGGCCTCGGGCAAGGTTTTCGACAGAGCCTGAAACTGCAGTCGCAAGATTTATGCTGCCATTTAAATCAATTCTTTGTAAGTAATAGCTAATGAGCCCTGCTGTTTTGCCGCCGTCGACTGCCACGGAATTGATTTGAGCCGTGCGAAGAGTGCTTTGAGCGGTACTGAGGTTTTCGCCTGCCAGAAAACGGGCAAACTCTGCATAAGCAGGAGATTCAGAAAGGAACGCGCGGAGTGTCTCCTGAATCCGTGACGGATCCGGAACATCCTGAAGCACAAACCCGCGTCCATCGCCGGCATCATAAAAGCGCGGCAGGACCGCGCTGATAAACCCCTCATTCTGCTGACGGACCGCCTCATCGGGCACAAGGTCAGGATTGACAGCGTTCTGGAGAATGGCAACAGACCCGTAGCTCGCGTAATTGCGCAGTTCAAAAATCACATCCACCGGAGCTTCAAGCACCTGCTGATCACCGACAAATAGGGCCGCGGAACCAAGAGCGGGAATTTCGTCAACAAAAACACCTGAAAGCAGTGGGCCCGTAAACTCACCCGGCGTCTCGCTTGAGGGGCCGAAATCTGCGGCCCCGGCCCCCAAGAACACAATAGCCTGCTTCATTTCACCGGAAGAACCGGGAACCGATACGCTGCTGGAATTCAAACCGCTCAGAGCCGGAACTGTTTCGCGATAAGTGCTCGTATCTACAGTCTTGGGTTCCATCATTGGCTCCGGAAGCATCGCCCCATACGGAGTTGCCGACATTTGTTCTCTGGTCTCTAATCCTTCAATACCCAGTCTCCGCGTGGCCGGACGCCTTGTTACGGAAGCCCGCTGGCTGCCCCAATTTCCCAACCAGCTCTGGATCCAGCGGAGCAAACGCCATTGTGAAGAAGGCCTGTTTTCTCCCGGCAAAGGGGCCGGAGCTCTGCGTATCGTCACGGGAGGAACCGGTGAATTAAGATCAATGGCAATCACGGTGCCGCTGCTGCCTGTTGAGCTCACCACATCAGGCTGTCTGTTGCCGGGAACGCCGCGGACATCGATTAGATCCTGGTTCAATTGATCCATCAACTCCGTCGCCGCCCCGCCAAACAAAGCGTCAATCACATTCGGATCTAAGGGCTGCGTCGGCGCTTCTTCTTCGGCCAGCGGTAAGGCTTCTGCCTCTTCAATAGGCGCGGGCTGTTGAGGGGCTTCCGTATCTTCCAGATCCGTTTCCGGGGCAGTCGTCAGGCTAGGGGCCGCGACTTCCACGGC
>CAYSSX010000017.1:0-25122 GCA_964434115.1 uncultured bacterium | reverse complement strand
AGTTCACTCCGCCCGTGGACAACGCTTGAATTCCAGACCAGTTCACCTGCGCCTTCGACAGCGTCTGCAGATCATTCCAGTTCACTCCCACCGCCGTCATCCGCTGGAAATCACTCCAGTTCACGCCGACCTTCGATAACACTTGAAGATCCAGCCAGTTCACACCGCTCGTGGACAAGGCCTGAATGCCGTTCCAATTCACCTGGGCCTTCGACAACGATCCGATGTCCAGCCAATTCACGCCGCCTGTGGAGAGCGCTTGAATGCCCGACCAATTCACCTGAGCCTTGGACAGCGTCTGCAGATCGTTCCAGTTCACGCCCACCGCCGTCATGCGCTGGAAATCACTCCAGTTCACACCCTTCGTGGACAAGGCTTGCAGATCGCTCCAGTTGACCTGCGCCTTGGACATCACGTTGAGGTCATTCCAATTGATCTGAGCTTTGGCCAAAGCTCCGATGTCCAGCCAGTTCACGCCGCCCCGGCTTAAGGCTTCGATCCCGCTCCAATTCACCTGGGACTTTGACAGGGTCTGCAGATCATTCCAGTTCACGCCGACAGTCGTCATGCGCTGAAGGTCATTCCAGTTCACACCTTTAGTTGAAAGCACTTGAAGATCGGCCCAATTCACGCCGCCCGTCGAAAGCGCCTGAATTCCATTCCAGTTGACTCCGGCTTTCGAAAGCGCACCGATATCCGACCAGTTCACGCCGCCTTGACTCAAAGCCTGGATGCCGTTCCAATTCACCTGCGCTTTGGAAAGGGTTTGAATGTCGTTCCAGTTCACCCCCACCGTGCTCATGCGCTGGAAATCGCTCCAGTTGATGCCTCTCGCGGACAAAACCTGCAGATCGCTCCAG
Organism: uncultured bacterium; assembly: GCA_964434115.1. Taxonomy (GTDB): domain Bacteria; phylum Omnitrophota; class Omnitrophia; order Omnitrophales; family Aquincolibacteriaceae; genus ZLKRG04. The sequence goes on along the minus strand of CAYSSX010000017.1, from coordinate 24,262 downwards.
TTAACACCCGCTTTGGAAAGCACGTTGATGTCTGCCCAATTGACCTGCGCTTTGGACAAAGATCCGATATCCAGCCAGTTCACACCGCCGCGGCTCAAAGCTTCAATGCCGCTCCAATTCACTTGCGCCTTTGATAACACATTCAAATCATTCCAGTTCACACCCACCGTGCTCATGCGCTGCAGATCGCTCCAGTTCACGCCGCGTGTTGAAAGCACTTGAAAATCAGCCCAGTTGACGCCGGCGCGTGACAGCGCGTCAATGCCGGACCAGTTCACGTTCGCCTTCGATAAGATTCCAATATCCGACCAATTCACGCCGCCCTGACTCAACGCCTGAATTCCGGACCAATTCACATTGGCTTTTGAGAGCGCCTGCAAATCATTCCAGTTCACGCCCACCGCCGTCATGCGCTGAAAATCACTCCAATTCACACCCTTCGTCGACAAGGCCTGGATATCACTCCAGTTCACGTTCGCCTTCGACATCACGTTGAGATCCGTCCAGTTCACAAGCGCCTTGGTCATGGCGCCGATATCCAGCCAGTTCACGCCGCCGCGGCTCAACGCTTCAATACCGCTCCAGTTCACTTGAGCTTTTGATAACACATTCAAATCATTCCAGTTCACGCCCACGGCATGCATGCGCTGGAAATCACTCCAGTTCACGCCCATCTTTGTAAGCACATTCAAGTCCGCCCAATTCACGCCAGCCTTCGACAGGACATTAAGATCATTCCAGTTGACCTGCGCCTTAGACAGGGCGCCGATGTCGAGCCAGTTGACTCCGCCCGCGCTCAAGGCCTGAATACCGCTCCAATTGACCTGTGATTTGGAGAGCGCCTGAACATCCGCCCAGTTCACCCCCACCGTGCTCATCCGCTGGAAATCACTCCAGTTGATTCCGGTCTTGGATAGAACTTGAAGGTCGCTCCAGTTAACACCGCCCGTGCTTAACGCCTGAATGCCCGACCAGTTCACATTCGCTTTTGAGAGAACGCCGATATCCACCCAGTTCACGCCGCCCGCGGAAAGCGCCTGAATTCCATTCCAGTTCACCTGAGACTTGGAAAGCACCTGCAAATCATTCCAGTTCACGCCCACCGCGGTCATGCGCTGGAAATCACTCCAGTTCACGCCCATCTTCGTCAGCACATTCAAGTCCGCCCAGTTCACACCCGCGCGGGACATGGCGTCAATACCCGACCAATTCACATTCGCTTTTGACAGCACGCCGATATCCGACCAGTTCACGCCGCCGACACTTAACGCCTGAATACCGCTCCAGTTCACCTGCGATTTGGACAGCGCCTGCAAGTCATTCCAGTTCACACCCACCGCCGACATGCGCTGCAAGTCGTTCCAGTTCACGCCGCGCGTTGAAAGCACTTGAAAATCAGACCAGTTGATCTGGGCCTTGGAAAGCACATTCAGGTCATTCCAGTTAATTTGAGATTTGGACAAAGCGCCGATATCCAGCCAGTTCACGCCGCCGCGGCTCATGGCTTCAATGCCGCCCCAGTTCACCTGCGCCTTTGACAGCGACTGAACATCACTCCAGTTGATACCGACCGTGCTCATTCTCTGAAAATCACTCCAGTTGATACCGGTCTTTGAAAGTACCTGAAGATCTGCCCAGTTCACAGCTCCCGTTGACAAAGCCTGAATTCCCGACCAGTTCACACCGGCTTTAGAGAGCGCGCCGATGTCGTTCCAGTTCACGCCGCCGCGGCTCATCGCTTCAATCCCGCCCCAGTTCACTTGAGCCTTTGACAAGACGTTGAGATCGTTCCAGTTCACGCCCACCGTGCTCATGCGCTGGAAGTCGCTCCAGTTCACGCCGAGTTTTGTGAGCACCTGCAGATCACTCCAGTTCACGCCGCCGGTGGAAAGCGCCTGAATGCCTGACCAGTTCACGCCGGCTTTGGAAAGCACTCCCATGTCAAGCCAGTTGACTCCGCCCGTACTCATGGCCTGGATGCCGTTCCAATTCACCTGCGTCTTGGAAAGAGATTGAATGTCGTTCCAGTTCACACCCACAGCAGACATTCTCTGAATGTCATTCCAGTTCACGCCGCGCGAGGTCAGCACTTGAAGGTCCGACCAATTCACGCCTTTCGTGGAGAGCACTTGAAGATCCGACCAGTTCACTTGCGCTTTCGACAAAGCCCCGATATCCAGCCAGTTCACGCCGCCGCGGCTCATGGCTTCGATTCCGCTCCAGTTCACCTGCGTCTTGGAAAGGGCCTGCAAGTCGTTCCAGTTCACACCCACGGCATGCATGCGCTGCAAGTCATTCCAGTTCACACCGGTTTTTGAAAGCACTTGAAGATCCGCCCAGTTCACACCGGAACGGGACAGTGCGTCAATGCCTCCCCAGTTGACACCCGCCTTGGACAGCAGACCGATATCCACCCAGTTCACACCCCCCGTGCTCAAAGCCTGAATACCGCTCCAGTTGACCTGCGCCTTGGACAAGGATTGAATATCACCCCAGTTCACGCCTACCGTGCTCATACGCTGAAAATCGGACCAATTCACGCCCTGCTTTGAAAGGAATTGAAGGTCCGACCAGTTCACTCCGGCTTTCGAAAGGACGTTGAGATCGCTCCAGTTAATGTTGGCCTTGGAAAGAATTCCAATATCCAGCCAGTTCACGCCGCCGCGGCTCATGGCTTCGATTCCGCTCCAGTTCACCTGCGCCTTGGATAAAGATTGAATATCGCCCCAGTTCACACCCACTGTCGACATACGCTGGAAATCACTCCAGTTAATACCGGTTTTTGATAAAACTTGCAGGTCGCTCCAGTTCACAGCGCTCGTGGATAAAGCCTGAATGCCGGACCAGTTCACATTCGCTTTTGACAAAGCGCCAATATCCAGCCAGTTCACGCCGCCCGTGGACAAAGCCTGAATGCCGCTCCAATTCACCTGAGTCTTGGACAAACTTTGCAAGTCGTTCCAGTTCACACCGACCGTGGTCATCCGCTGAAGGTCACTCCAGTTAACTCCCTGCTTGGACAGAACCTGAAGGTCTGACCAATTCACGCCGCTGGTGGAAAGCGCCTGAAGCCCGTTCCAATTCACCTGCGCTTTCGAAAGAAGGCCGATGTCTGTCCAGTTCACTCCGCCCGTGCTCATGGCTTGAAGACCGCTCCAGTTCACCTGCGCTTTTGACAAGGCCTGGATGTCGTTCCAGTTCACGCCCACCGCATGCATGCGCTGCAGATCACTCCAGTTCACACCCAGCTTCGTTAGAACATTCAAGTCCGCCCAGTTCACGCCGCCGGTCGAGAGGGCCTGAATGCCCGACCAGTTCACGCCCGCCTTCGACAAGGCTCCGATATCGAGCCAGTTCACGCCGCCTTCTGACAGCGCTTTGATGCCGCCCCAATTCACCTGCGCCTTGGACAGAACATTAAAGTCGGACCAGTTCACACCCGCGGTGGTCATGCGCTGGAAGTCATTCCAGTTCACCTGGGCTTTGGAAAGCACCTGAAGATCCGACCAGTTCACGCCGCTGTTGGAAAGGGCCTGCATGCCGCTCCAGTTCACCTGGGCTTTGGAAAGAATTCCGATGTCGGTCCAATTCACGCCGCCCTGACTCATGGCCTGAATGCCGCTCCAATTCACTTGGGTCTTTGACAGCGCCTGAATATCGTTCCAGTTGATCCCTACGGCAGAAAGCCTTTGAATGTCGGACCAGTTCACACCCTTGGTGGACAAGGACTGCAAATCACTCCAGTTAATCTGCGACTTCGACAGCACGTTAAGATCCGACCAGTTCACACCCGCTTTTGACAGCGTGCCGATGTCCAGCCAGTTCACACCGCCGCGGCTCAAGGCTTCAATGCCGCTCCAGTTCACCTGGGCCTTTGAAAGCGATTGAATATCGCCCCAGTTCACACCCACCGCGTGCATGCGCTGCAAATCCGACCAGTTTACGCCCAGTTTTGTCAGCACTTGCAAGTCGGCCCAGTTGACGCCGCCATTGCTCATGGCTTGAATACCATTCCAGTTCACGCCTGCCTTCGAAAGCAGCCCGATGTCTGTCCAATTCACGCCGCCATCTGACAGGGCTTTGATTCCGCTCCAGTTCACATTCGCTTTCGACAAAGCCTGGAGATCATTCCAGTTCGTACCCACGGTGCTCATGCGCTGAATGTCATTCCAGTTCACCCCGGTCTTGGAAAGCAGCTGAAGGTCCGCCCAATTCACGCCGCCAACAGACAAGGCCTGAATGCCTCCCCAGTTCACTCCCGCCTTGGAAAGCAAACCAATGTCCGTCCAGTTCACGCCGCCCTGGCTGAGCGCCTGAATCCCGTTCCAATTCACCTGCACCTTGGACAAGGCCTGAACATCATTCCAGTTGACGCCCACCGCGTGCATGCGCTGGAAATCCGACCAGTTCACACCCAACTTCGTCAGGACTTGGAGATCCGCCCAGTTCACACTGGCTTTTGAAAGCACATTCAGGTCACTCCAATTAATGTTGGCTTTTGACAACACGCCGATATCCAGCCAGTTCACACCACCCGTGCTCAAGGCCTGAATTCCGCTCCAGTTCACCTGCGCCTTGGACAAAACATTAAGATCGTTCCAGTTCACACCCGCAACACTCATTCTCTGAAGGTCATTCCAATTGATCCCGGTCTTGGACAGAACCTGGAGGTCATTCCAGTTCACCGCGCCGGTTGACAAGGCCTGGATGCCGGACCAGTTGACTCCGGCCTTTGAAAGCAAGCCGATGTCCGTCCAGTTCACGCCGCCTTCCGAAAGCGCCTTGATGCCGCTCCAGTTGACTTGGGCTTTGGATAACACCTGCATGTCGTTCCAGTTCACACCCACGGTTGACAAGCGCTGAAAATCATTCCAGTTGATGCCGGTTTTGGAAAGCACTTGCAGATCGTTCCAATTGACACCGCCCACAGACAGCGCCTGAATACCGCTCCAGTTGACTTGGGCCTTGGACAGCAGGCCCACGTCGGTCCAGTTCACGCCGCCCTCCGACAACGCCTTGATTCCGTTCCAATTAACATTGGCTTTGGAGAGAACGTTCAGGTCATTCCAGTTCACACCCACGGTTGACAAGCGCTGAAAGTCGTTCCAGTTCACACCCAGCTTGGAAAGAACTTGAAGGTCCGCCCAATTCACGCCGCCGACAGACATGGCCTGAACACCGCTCCAATTAACTCCCGCCTTCGACAGCACGCCGATATCCAGCCAGTTCACACCGCCCTGGCTCAAAGCCTGGATTCCGCCCCAGTTCACTTGGGCTTTTGAAAGCGCTTGAATGTCATTCCAGTTCACGCCCACGCCGTGCATGCGCTGCAGGTCACTCCAGTTCACACCGGCCTTGGAAAGCACTTGCAGGTCGGCCCAATTCACACCAGTTTTGGAAAGCACATTGAGATCACTCCAGTTAATATTGGCCTTGGACAAAATTCCGATGTCCAGCCAGTTCACACCGCCCTGGCTCAAAGCCTGAATTCCGCCCCAGTTCACTTGGGCTTTTGAGAGTACCTGCAAATCGCTCCAGTTCACCCCAACCGCTGTCATGCGCTGGAAATCGCTCCAGTTGACTCCGGCCTTGGAAAGAACATTAAGGTCACTCCAATTAATCTGCGCTTTTCCCAAAACATTCAGGTCCGCCCAGTTCACATTGGCCCGTGACAAAATTCCAATATCAGACCAGTTCACGCCGCCTTGACTCAAAGCCTGAATACCGCTCCAGTTGACCTGTGCTTTCGAAAGCGCTTGAATGTCATTCCAGTTGGTTCCCACCATGCTCATGCGCTGAATATCATTCCAGTTCACACCCTGCTTTGTAAGGACTTGCAGGTCCGACCAGTTCACTCCACCCACGCTCAGGGCCTGGACGCCCGCCCAGTTCACACCGGCTTTTGACAACACCCCGACATCCGTCCAGTTCACGCCGGCTTCGCTGAGGAATTTGATACCCGCCCAGTTCACACCGGTTCCGACCATCTTATTGAGATCCGACCAGTTCACACCCACAGAAGACAGCACATTCAAATCCGCCCAATTGATGTGCGTTTTAGACATCACTTCAAGGTCCGACCAATTGATGCGGGACGAGGAAAGTTTTTCGATGTCCGTCCAGTTAACGCGTGCACGGCTGAGCATTCCAATATCTTCCCAGTTCACAAGGGAATTACTAAGGGCCTTAATGCCGCCCCAGTTCACTTGAGCTTTTGAGAGCGCTTGAATGTCACTCCAGTTAGTGCCGACCGTGCTCATACGCTGAAAATCATTCCAGTTGATCCCGGTCTTGGACAGCACCTGAAGATCATTCCAGTTCACACCGCTTGAGGCCAAAGCCTGAATACCGCCCCAGTTCACGCCGGCTTTGGAGAGCACTCCAATATCGAGCCAGTTGACGCCGCCTTCGGAAAGCGCTTTGACACCGCCCCAGTTCACTTGAGCTTTCGACAGTGCTTGAATGTCATTCCAGTTGGTTCCGACCGTACTCATCCTTTGAAAGTCGTTCCAGTTCACTCCGAGTTTTGTCAAAACCTGAAGGTCCGCCCAGTTCACACCGCCGCGGCTCAGTGCTTCAATTCCGCCCCAGTTCACGCCCGCCTTCGAGAGCACTCCAATATCCAGCCAGTTCACACCGCCGTCAGCGAGAGCTTTAATGCCGCCCCAATTCACCTGGGCTTTGGACAAGGCCTGGATATCATTCCAGTTCACACCCACACCATGCATGCGCTGCAGATCACTCCAGTTCACACCCAATTTCGACAAAACCTGCAAGTCGTTCCAATTCACACCGCCGGTGGACATGGCCTGGATACCGCCCCAGTTCACTCCGGCTTTGGAAAGCACTCCGATATCGAGCCAGTTGACGCCGCCTTCTGAAAGCGCTTTGATACCGCCCCAGTTCACCTGCGCCTTGGACAAAACCTGAATGTCATTCCAATTGGTGCCGACCGTACTCATCCTTTGAAAATCGTTCCAGTTCACACCGAGCTTTGTCAAAACTTGAAGGTCCGACCAGTTCACGCCGCCCGTGGAAAGCGCTTGGATCCCGCTCCAATTCACACCTGCCTTCGACAACACCCCGATATCCAGCCAGTTCACACCGCCCTGGCTGAGCGCTTGAATTCCATTCCAGTTCACTTGTGCTTTTGAAAGTGACTGGATGTCATTCCAGTTCACACCCACGCCGTGCATGCGCTGAAGATCGTTCCAGTTCACACCCAATTTCGACAGCACTTGAAGATCCGACCAGTTCACGCCGGCCTTCGAAAGCACATTGAGATCGCCCCAGTTAATACCCGCTCGCGACAAAAATCCCAGGTCCTGCCAATTGACTCCTCCCGTAGACAAAGCTTGAATTCCAGCCCAGTTGACCTGCGCTTTGGAGAGCACTTGAATGTCGTTCCAGTTGGTTCCCACTGTGCTCATTCTCTGAAAATCATTCCAGTTAATACCTGTCTTCGAAAGCACCTGAAGGTCGGCCCAATTCACGCCGCCCGTGGACAAGGCCTGAATTCCAGACCAGTTGACACCCGCTTTGGAAAGGACACCGATATCGAGCCAATTGACGCCGCCTTCTGAAAGCGCTTTGACTCCGCCCCAGTTCACCTGCGCCTTGGAGAGAACATTCATATCAGCCCAGTTCACACCGGCCACGGTCATGCGCTGCAAGTCACTCCAGTTCACACCCAGCTTCGTAAGCACATTCAGATCCGCCCAGTTCACGCCGCCGCGGCTCAGTGCTTCAATGCCGCCCCAGTTCACGCCAGCTTTGGAAAGCGTTCCAATATCAAGCCAGTTCACACCGCCGCGGGAGAGCGATTCAATGCCGCTCCAGTTCACCTGCGCCTTCGACAGCACTTGAAGATCATTCCAGTTCACACCGACAGCCGTCATCCGCTGAAAATCAGACCAGTTGATTCCGCGGTTTGAAAGAACCTGCAAATCACTCCAGTTCACCGATGACCGCGACATCACATTGAGATCCGTCCAGTTGACACGGGCCGTGGACAAAGCTCCAATGTCCAGCCAGTTCACGCCGCCGCGGCTCAGCGCTTCAATTCCGCTCCAGTTCACTTGGGCTTTTGAAAGCGCCTGGATGTCATTCCAGTTCACACCCACCGCATGCATGCGCTGCAGATCACTCCAGTTCACACCGGTTTTGGACAACACTTGAAGGTCGTTCCAATTAACACTCGCTTTGGACAGCACATTCAAGTCACTCCAATTCACACCGGCTTTGGAAAGCGTTCCAATATCAAGCCAGTTCACACCGCCCCGGCTCAGAGCTTCAATGCCGCTCCAGTTTACTTGGGCCTTCGATAGAGCTTGAATATCGCCCCAGTTCACGCCCACGGTGCTCATGCGCTGGAAATCATTCCAGTTGATTCCGGTCTTTGAAAGGACTTGCAAATCCGCCCAATTAACTCCGCCGGAAGCGAGGGCTTGAATGCCGCCCCAGTTCACGCCGGCTTTAGACAGCACTCCGATATCCAGCCAATTCACACCGCCCTGGCTCAGGGCCTGAATGCCGTTCCAATTCACCTGCGCCTTGGAAAGCACTTGAATGTCATTCCAGTTCACGCCAACGCCATGCATCCTCTGAAGATCACTCCAGTTCACGCCAAGCTTTGTCAAAACCTGAAGGTCCGCCCAATTCACGCCGCCGGTCGAAAGCGCTTGGATTCCGCTCCAATTCACTTGCGCCTTGGAAAGAATTCCTATGTCCGTCCAGTTCACGCCGCCCTGACTGAGGGCTTGAATGCCGCCCCAGTTCACCTGAGCCTTGGAAAGGACTTGAATGTCATTCCAGTTCACGCCAACGCCATGCATCCTCTGAAGATCACTCCAGTTCACGCCCAGCTTTGAAAGAACCTGAAGATCTGACCAGTTCACGCCGCCGGTGGAAAGCGCTTGAATGCCGCCCCAATTCACACCCGCCTTGGAAAGAACCCCCATATCCAGCCAGTTCACCCCGCCCGCGCTGAGGGATTTGATGCCATCCCAGTTCACCTGCGCTTTAGAAAGCACGTTCATGTCCATCCAATTGACTCCGGCTGTTGTCATCCGCTGCAGGTCGCTCCAGTTGACACCAAGTTTTGTCAGGACATTCAGATCCGTCCAGTTCACGCCGCCGGTCGACAAGGCCTGAATGCCGCCCCAGTTCACCCCGGCTTTCGACAACACACCAATATCCACCCAGTTGACGCCGCCCGTACTCAGCGCTTGAATGCCGCTCCAGTTCACATTGGTTTTTGACAGACTTTGGAGATCATTCCAATTCACACCGACGGTCGACAGACGCTGCACATCATTCCAGTTCACGCCCACGACCGACAAACGCTGCAAATCATTCCAGTTGATCGCCATCGTGGAAAACCGCTGAAGATCAGACCAGTTGACTCCCGCTTTCGACAAAGTCCCGATATCCAGCCAATTCACACCCCCCTGGCTGAGGGCTTGGATTCCTCCCCAGTTCACTTGGACTTTGGACAGGGCCTGAATGTCATTCCAGTTGACGCCGACAGCATGCATGCGCTGAACATCACTCCAATTCACGCCCAGTTTTGTAAGCACGTTCAGGTCCGCCCAATTCACACCGCCCGTCGACAAGGCCTGAATGCCGCCCCAGTTCACACCAGCTTTAGACAACACTCCGATATCCAGCCAATTCACACCGCCTTGGCTGAGTGCTTGAATGCCGCCCCAGTTCACCTGGGCTTTTGACAAGACCTGAATATCACCCCAGTTGGTGCCGACCGTAGACATCCGCTGCAGATCATTCCAGTTAACACCCAGCTTCGTGAGCACATTCAGGTCCGCCCAGTTCACGCCGCCGCGGCTCAGAGCTTCAATGCCGCCCCAGTTCACTCCCGCCTTGGACAACACACCAATATCCAGCCAATTCACTCCGCCTTGAGCAAGCGATTTGATTCCATCCCAGTTCACCTGCGCCTTAGCCATTTCGTTCAGCCCCGACCAGTTGACTCCACCCGCGCTCAGCGCCTGAATTCCGGCCCAGTTCACCTGCGCTTTGGAAAGCACGTTAATGTCCGACCAATTGATCCCGGCAACCGACAGTGCCTGAAATGCGGACCAGTTGACTTGCGCTTTCGATAAAATTTGCATGTCCGCCCAATTCACACCGGCGTCTGAAAGCGCTTTGATCCCGCCCCAGTTCACCTGCGCCTTTGAAAGGACTTGAATGTCATTCCAGTTCACGCCAACAGCATGCATGCGCTGGACATCGCTCCAATTCACACCCAATTTCGTAAGCACGTTCAAGTCGGTCCAGTTCACCCCGCCGCGGCTCAGCGCTTCAATGCCGCCCCAGTTCACTCCCGCCTTGGACAAACTTCCAATGTCCAGCCAGTTCACACCACCAGCACTTAAGACTTGAATGCCGCCCCAGTTGACACTTGCCTTTGACAAAGCCTGAATATCGTTCCAGTTTGTTCCCACGTTGCTCATCCGCTGAATATCATTCCAGTTCACCCCGATCGCCGACATGCGCTGAATGTCATTCCAGTTAATGGCCATGGTCGAGTAACGCTGCATGTCTGACCAGTTCACACCCGCCTTTGACAAGGCCCCGATGTCGAGCCAGTTCACGCCGCCCTTGCTCAGCGCATCAATACCCGCCCAGTTCACCTGGCTACGGCTTAAAGCTTCAATCCCCGCCCAGTTCACCTGCCCTTTGCTCAAAGACTGAATACCGCTCCAGTTGACACCCGATTTGGACATCACATTCATGTCCGACCAGTTCACTCCCGCCTTGCTGAAAACATTAAGATCCGACCAGTTCACCCCCGCCTTTGACAGAACACCAATGTCACTCCAGTTCACACCGCCTTCAGACATGGCCTTCATACCCGACCAATTCACATTCGCATTACTCATGGTCTGGATGTCCGTCCAATTCACTCCGGAATTCGTAAGGGCCGCAAGGTTGTCCCAGTTGATCGTCTGCGACCAGTTCACATGCGCGCCGGTCATTTTGGCCATATCAAACCAGTTCACACCGGCCTTTGCCATGCGTTCGATGTCATTCCAGTTCACACCAAGATCCGAGAGGCGTCCAATGTCCAGCCAATTCACCCCAGCCTTCGACATCGCATTAAGATCCGTCCAGTTCACCTGCGCTTCGGAAAGATTTTTTAACCCTGCCCAGTTAATGCCCGAAGCTGTCATGGTGTTAAGCGCCTGCCAGTTCACACCCGCGGAAGTCAGATCGTTAAGAGCCTGCCAGTTCACACCGGCAACACTAAGCGCCTTGATCCCAAGCCAGTTCACCTGCCCCGCCGCCAAGGCCTGAATGCCGCTCCAGTTCACTCCCGCCGTGGACATGCGAGCGAAATCCGTAAAATTGATGTTCGCTTTACTGAAAGTGGCCATCTGAGACCAGTTGATCGCGGATTCTGAAAAGATTTTGATGTCGTCCCAGTTCGCCTTCGCCACCTGCGTGTTGATTTCCCGGATTTTTCCGAACACGGTATTGAGGCCGGAAATATCGTCATAGTTACCAACGCGCGTTACCAAGGTTCCAACCTTGTTATAAACAGTCTCCGTTTGGTTCGCTCCGACCGCGGTTTTAATGGCGTTGATATCACTCCAGTTAATCCCATCCGTTACGGTTTTAATCGATTGGACGTTTCCGAGAATACCGCTTAAGGTCGAGCGGTCAGCAGAGGTGAAGCCCGCAGTTCCAGTATCAAAAAGAAAGGCTCCGGAGTAACTCGGGTTGGGGCTGGCTGAGGGGTAACGGATGCTCACGGTTGCGCGAAAAATTTCCGAGTTTGAGTTCGGTGTCCAGGTATGAATGAAAACCGTGTTGTCATCACTCGAATAAGATGGCGCGGTTGCTGCGGATCCATCCGCACGCAAAATCGTAATGGTAATATCGCTCGATCCCCAGCTCGCATCGGTCAAAATGGTACCGCCGCTTTCAAGCCAGCTCTGAATCCGGTAGGTCCCCCCGGCATCGACTGTGAGGATCGATTGAACTTTCATATCGCTGGCGGTAATCGTAAAACTGTTTGAAGTTGCCGTGGCCACGGCACTACAGTTCGAACCGCTTCCGGAAGCTTGAATGGTGTAAAGGCTTCCCGGCTTGTTCACGGTCAGCGAGTTCGCGGCAAAATCTCCCAAACCGCTGGCAACGGCTTTAGTCGTGGTGCCTCCAAGTGTCGCGCTTGCGGGGTTGCTGAGAAGGGCAAGTGTAATCGTACAGTTGGTGCTAATCGACGTCAGCAATTCGTTGTTGATGTCATAAACGCCGACCACCGGCGCCTGGGAAAAAACCTGGTTAACGGAAGCACCGCTCGGCTGTGTCGAGAAATAGAGTTTGTAGGCTGTCTGATCAGGAGCCACCGGCGCATTCACATCAGAACCGTCATACGAGCCGCCGGTGTAACTGGCTGCGAACAGGGAAGACGGAAAAGAAGTCCATACCAGGTGGGTCAAAACAAGCAGCCCCGCCAGGCTTCTCAGGCCTTTCCCATATTTCCGGTTGTGTTTACTTTTGTTCACAGTTTTCCTTTTTAAAAAGATTAAGGCGCGGTTCTCGCGCACCTTCCGCCCCGCTTGCTGTTTCTTGAGCTCACTTCATCAGCAGCAAGATTGCGGTCCGAAATTTCAGCCCTGGCGTTTGTGGTATCACTCCACCCTCCGCCGCGAATACCTTGTCCGGTCGAGCCCGTAACACCGCTGCCAAAAACAAAACCCGGCCAGTCCTCGTTGGTGGCATAACCGTTTGTATTGATCACGCCATCTCCGTGGCTCCCGGCAAACCCTCGGCCTGTAGCGTTCCCAAGTGTCACTGCCATCTCGGCGATATTTCCCGACAATTCCATGTTCCCGTAAAACCCGGCACCGGTTGCAGCCCGAGTATTCGTGGTATACGAAAAAAGACCTGCACGCGCCGGCCCAATCGATGTCTGGTTATTAAAAACGATATTGGCACTTCCCGTCGAACACCTTTCCGTACCATCTTCTGTGCCGGTAAATGCGGCACAATCGGTCTTCGATGTGGTTCCCCAGGCATACTCGCCCGAAACCGCCGACAAGGGTCCTCTGGCGGCCTTTTCAAATTCGAGTTCAGAAATCGGTCTCAACCCCGTCCAATCGGCAAAAGCCGTCAAGTCAGGCCAGGTCAAAAAGTTGCAGGCGCGGTCCGTATAAGTCACTGTCCGAGAACCCGCGGAACCACTGATCGTGTGCCGGCTAACGCCGTTCTGGTTAGGAAAGTGGTTGCTATCTTGAGTCGATGTAATGGTGTTCAAAAAATCCGTATACAGCCCCTGAGTAATCTCATGCTTCATCAAATAAAAAGCCTGAAACCCTTTTGGAAAAGACTCACTCACTTCAAACTCCGCGCCGCTGGCCGCGTCATTACCACCACTATCGGTGTTGTAATACCAAGCCGATGTACTGTTGGCCCTGAAAGAAATACCGGCCTCGCTGTTTACGGATGGCGCTATGTCTTGAGAACCAGTCCCGTATTCAAACTGGCCATTCGTTCCGGCTTGTCCATCCCCCGCAATAAAACCACCCTCAGGGATGTAAACCATTTCGATCGCAAAAACCTTGATGTATGTCGTCGAGGCGCGGGCCACGGTATCTGTTACCCCATCAGCACCGTAATCCCAAACCAAGTGAACGTCATCAAAGTTCATCGTTCCGGCAGAAGCGGCCTGATGTCCAGCCTTGATAAATGCTCCCTTACGGTCTGAAGGAACCACAATTGAAAGGCTGCTGAAATCAGACGCTGGCACAGTCGGTGTTGAGTCAGAAGATGTATCTTTGATTCCTGTACTCGTACCGCTGGGGTTAGTCCCGGCAGTTTTCATGGTCACATGAAACCATGGTCCCGAACTGCCTGCGGTGCTGTATTTTGCAAACACCCAAACAGCATCGTGATTAACAGGATCCGACCAGGCATTTTCCCATGACACATCAAATTCGATATCAATGGTATTTGCCGATGTATCCCGTTCGACAAGGGCTACGTTGCGGATCTTCGCATTGTTCGCATAGGCGGGCACCGAGGAGGAAACTGCAGAAAAAAGAAGAACTGCGAAAGTCAGGAGAGAAAAACTGAGGAGCGAACGTTTGTGAGAGAAACGCTTGCAAAACACTGCCGGTTTTTTGAAAAACAACGTCATAAGAACTTCCTTAATATAATGCCAATAGACAGCCCCCGTAGACATAGAATCTACGTGGGCCACCCCTTCCTGGTTTTCAAAAGAATAACCAAAAAAAGGCAATAAATAGATAAAGTTTTTCTGCCTGTTCGTGCTTGGCAGCCAAACCGTCATATCTCCTCCAGCCTTTTGGCGAGTCGAATAATAGACTTACGGCTTTGCGTCCCCACCTCTCGATGGGTTTGCCTTTACAAGCTAGGCACAGGACATCACTGTATTTGAGTTGTAATAATAAAAAAATTATAGCATAAGGGCGGCGGTTGTCTAATTTTATAGATCAAACTAAATAAAAATATAATGCTTTTTAAAAGCAGTAAATGATCATTATTGCTATAAAATTACGGGTAAGATACCCTCTTGGACTGGCAAAAACAAAAAAATCATTTCATTGAAAATTGGATAAAAAAGACGGTTTATCGTGGAGTTTTAACGTACTCCTCAAAAAAATCTTTCTGAAGAGGATCTTCAGGAACCATGTTCTTTTTGAGCTGCAAATCCAAAACCCTTTCACGGATTTTGTTTGCTTCCTCGTCCATGGGTTTCTGCTGCAGATACTGACGATAGTGGTAAATTGCCTGTTTATCGTCGTGAATGTAATAATCATAGATAATGCCCAAGTTGTGATGCACCCAAGGATCCATAGGATTCGCCTCAAGGGCTTTGCGGTAGCTCGCAATCGCATTTTCAAAGTCCTTCATGTCAAAAAGCATGTTGCCTAGCTTATAGTAAGCATCGCCGAAGTTCCGGTTCAACAACTCCGCTTTCTTCTTGGTCGTTTTCAATTCTTCGAAGGACCGGTCCGCCATTTCCTGGGCGTTTTCAATCAGGTTTAGGTAGTCCACACGTTCTTCTTCCAGAATTGCCGTATCAAGAAGCTTCTTCAAACGCTCGGTTTCCTTCTCGAGCTCAGGAATCTGCTGCTCA
This sequence comes from uncultured bacterium, assembly GCA_964434115.1. Lineage (GTDB taxonomy): Bacteria > Omnitrophota > Omnitrophia > Omnitrophales > Aquincolibacteriaceae > ZLKRG04. The sequence continues at coordinate 9,135 of CAYSSX010000017.1, read as the reverse complement.
TTGTAAGTTTTAATTTCATTTAGCTTCTGATTTTCAGTCTCCAGAGAGGCTAAGCGGACCTCCATCTCTTTCACATTTTTTTCCAGAGCTTCCGCGCGTTCCTTTTCTTTACTTCCGGCATCAGCCTCAACTCTTTTCAAGCGGCGGACCTGAGAGCGCAGCAAATCATTTTCCTTTGCCATTTTTTGCAAGGAATCCTCATTGCCTGTAAGCTGCTCCCGGATCTTTCGATTCTCTTCAAGAACTTCGTTCATCGTTTTAAGCAGCACTTCGACGTCTTGCTCCTTATTTACGGACTGCGGCGCCGGAGGAGTCTGCTGCTGACCTAAAGCCAAAGGCTCAAGACGAACAAGAAAAGTTATAAGGAGAGCAATAACGGTCCATTTTTTCATCGTCGTGTCCCTTTATCTAGGCCGCACTGCGGCTGGGGATTTTCATTTTTTGAATTTCCAGGGAATGCCCTTCAAAGTCATCCACCCGTTCATTCAAACTCTTACCCACATTGCTTTTCTCGACAGCTTTTTTATCCCTCAAAATATCAATGGGATCTCCCGTATAATTCACGGAGCCATCCGTAATTTTGGGGGTAAGAAAAATGACGATTTCTGTTTTCTGGAGCGATTCATTGCGGCTCTGAAACAAGTGCCCAAGAACCGGAACATCCATCAGATGCGGAAGCCCCTTATTGTCGGTCGTATAGTCATCGCGGCGAAGTCCACCTAAAATAATCGAAACCCCGTCTTTCACAATCACCGTGGTTTCAAGAAAGGTGGTGTTCACCTGCGGGATAACCGCTCCGGCGGGCGTGGTTAAACTCGTTGTCCGGCTGGAAATCTCAGGGCGGATAGACATTGTAATATAACCATCATCATTAATCACCGGCCGGACCACTAACAGCAGCCCGACATCAATAAACTTAATTTCTTCGCTGATTGAAACGTTATTTCCGGTACCCGTTGTCGTTGTGACGACATAAGGAATTTTATCGCCGATGTTGATACGAGCTTCCTCGCGGTTCACAATCATCAATCGCGGATTCGCCAAAACCTTGGTGTGTACAACTTCTTTCATCGCTTTGATTTCAAGCGAGAATTCATCATCCGTCAGATTCCCCATGGCAATCTGACCCACAGAGCTTAAATTGGCCGCCGAGGAAACTCTCGAGTCAATAGGAAAGGCATTACGAAACGACAAAGACCGAAGCGTTTCGTTTTTGCTCCCGCTAAAAGTTTTTCCCCAGTCAATCCCGGCATCAAAAGTAGGGTTCAGGGTGAGTTGTAAAATTCTTGCTTCCACAGAAACGGCCTTAATTTTCTTGTCCAGAGAACGGATAAGGGCCACCACCTCTGTCATTCGCTCCGGATAAGCCGTGATGACAAGCTGATTAGACCGCACATCGGCCATAATATTTCCGACATTTTTAGACTCCAGACGGGACCTTAGCTGAGACTCCAGGTCCTTGGCACTTGCATACTGGAGGTTCACAACTTTTGTCTCCATCTTTTCTTCCATTTTATCCAGCAGGGCATTCATCTCAGCGAGTTTTTCAACCGTGTCAATCATGATGATTTTCCCAGTTTCCTCATCGATAATCACCTTGCCGATCGCACTTTGGATCGACTGAAGCGCCGTCAAGGCATGGCTAGGCTTTGCATACTCAAGCGTTCGGGTCTGAATTTTCTTCTTGTCATTGTAGTTGCGGCCGTACAGCTGGAAATACTCCTCCTCCGTCATCACATAAATAATTTCTCCCTTAATGTCATAGGCAAGGTTGTTGGAGACCATGATGATTTCCAGCGCATCGCCAATCGACACATCACGCAGAAGAAGAGTTGAGCGGCCCTGGACATTCTTACTGGTCACAATATTAATACTGCCTTCCAAGGCTAGAAACTTAAGCACGTCCACGACGTTAATATCGCGAAGATCAAGAAAAATGGTCTTTTTCAGGCCTTTATTCAATCCTTGCTCAATCATAAGATCCGCCATATCTGCGGAACTAGAACGCGGGAAAGGCGCGGGCACTAAAAGCGCTGTGAAAAGCACTGCAGAAATGAAGTGGTTTAAAGGGCGCATTATCTCAATTCTATGGTTTCTTCGTTGAAGCGAAGGACAACACTATCGGGATTAATTCTATCAATTTTCAATCCCGAAATCGTGTCCCCCACTTTCAAAAAAGTGGTTGTGTTCTTTTGTAAATCCTCAATCATGCAAAAAGTGCGTTCAGGACTGTTGGGGTAAATAGAAATCCCCGCCAGCTTCCATTGCTTGATCATATCCACAAGCTTTAAAGACATTTCGTCTTTCTTATCCTCTTTCTTCTCCTCACGCTTTGAAAGAGGAATAAAAACATTCAGCTTTTCTGCGTCCTTAAGCAAATTAGTATCAAAGATTTTTTTATCCGAAAGATTGATGTCCGCAACTTCCCGCTTAGGAATCTGCAGATTGGACACATAGTTACTATTCACAACTTTTATCTCATACACCATATTTAAGAGGAGAAATACGGCCAGCCCCACTGTAAAAACTTTCGCAAGCTTATTGAGTCCTTTTAAATTTAAAAAGTCTTTGCGGTTTTTGAAGGCATCGCTCCACGCTTCTTTCTGTCCCTCCAAAAACTGCTTCATGCCTTCAGGCGACAAGACTTCCTGAAACTTGGCGAAAATATTCTCTCGGGGCGAAGAACGGGTTTTAACAGCCGGTTCATCCCGGCCGCCGCCTTCAATCAACTGCAAAAGCCGTTTTTCCGGTGTCAGTGACGGGTCGGGCTCAGCCATCCAGATCTCACATCCTCTTCGATCAGTTCACGCACGGTAGTTTCACAGATCGCCCAGCGGTTTTTCATGATTGCCATTTTTAACGCACGGTGGCAAAGCTGTGTGATTTTTCTCGGATATCCACTCGACGCTTCCTGGATCAACTCAACGGCCTCGTTTAAAAAAAGATTCCGAATGCCGCCATAACCTGCACGCCGCATTCTAAAGTCAATCAAATCACGGGTTTCCTGAATCCCCAAAGGATTGAGGGTGTAGCGAAAACTGATTCTGTCGAAAAAATTACTCATCGTCGCGATTTTATCCTGCAGTTCAAGCTGCCCCAGCAATACAAGCTGCAGCAGCTTGCTGTCATTGGTCTCATAATTAAGAATAACACGAAGCATCTCGATCGACGAACGGCTGAGCTTTTGAGCTTCGTCAATGATCACAACAACGGTTTTTTTACGGACAACACATTGCTCGTAAAGGTATTTTTGGAGAAGCTGCTTTAACTCTAAAGCGCTTAAATCCCTTGCAAAACGGCCCGCAGGAAGCAATCGCTCGGCTTCCTCTCCAAAGTTGGACATCAGCGCCTGAAGAAAATGGCGTTCACTTTTGAAGTGAGGGTCCAGAAGAATATTAAGGACAAAATCCCCTTTTTCCGTCAAACATTGGATAAGTTTCCGGGAAAGTGTTGTCTTGCCCGTTCCAACGTCTCCCAAAACCACAGAAAGCCCGCGCCTTAAATAAAGCTCTATGAGGACATTGGTTAAAGCCAAATCATGCTCTTTGCTCAAATAGAAAAATTCGGGGTCAGGACTGGTAGAAAAAGGCTCCTTATCCAATCCCAACTGCCTGTAATACCCCACGGTTACGCTCCTGAACTTTTCCCGTCTAATTCCGGCATGAAAAGTGAAAGTTACTTTTTTGCAGAGTGTTGTAATTTTTCGGCTATTTAGCTGGATTCCTTAAACAGATCTCAAAAAACCCTTAGAAAGCCTTAAAATGCTTTCTTTATATCGTCCTTAAGTGCTTGAAGGATAAGCACAAAAAGACTGCATTGGCCTGATTTCGGACAAAAAAATAGCCCAAATCAGGGATACCCCCAATTTGGGCTAAAAACAGATGACTTAATTAAGAAATGGCGGGCTCGACGGGACTTGAACCCGCAACACCCGGATCGACAGTCCGGTACTCTAACCAATTGAGCTACGAGCCCTTACGAAAAGGAGAGCGTATTTTATCCTGAAAAAACAAAAGAACAAGAAAAATTTGATAAAACCGTGGGCGATTCAGGATTCGAACCTGAGACCCCCTGCGTGTAAAGCAGATGCTCTAACCAACTGAGCTAATCGCCCCCAAAGACAGCCTTTGAGGAACCGCTTTAAAATTCGTTAATCTCCTGAATAAGCATCTTCAGGCGGGCAAAATGACGGCGATTGAAGTAAAACGAAAGCCGGACAAGAGAGTGGGTATCATAAGGCTCATTTGTCTCTTCTTCAAAGGGATTATCGTGCTGCTGAATTTGCCCATGTTTCAGAATGCTTTCGTAACGAACATTGAGCTCTTTTAGCTTCTTTTCAGGAATCGTCCGCCGTATCCTCATAACCAGAAGGTCGCGGATATACCGGATGGAGTGATAGTTCCGGTAAAAATCTGTGACAATCTTGGCGGCCTCTTCTGCTGAATGAGTAAAATCAATGAGCTTAATGTCGTCTGGATCGATCATCCCTTTTTTGGCCAAATGGTCGTTTATCCATTTCTTCCAGGAACTCCAATAACGGCTTCCCTCCGGGTCCAGACAAATAATGGGACGAGGCGTCGTTTTCCCGGTTTGGACAAGCGTCATCGTCTCATACCCCTCATCATGGGTACCAAACCCGCCCGGACAAAGAACCGTAGCATCGGATTCACGGATAAAGATGAGTTTACGGGTGAAAAAGTATTTGAAATTAATCAGCTTTTCATCATGCCGGATGACGGGATTGGCCGACTGTTCAAAAGGCAGCCGGATGTTAACGCCAAAGCTGTTTTCACGGCCCGCCCCTTCGTTGCCTGCGTGCATAATCCCGGAAGATGCCCCCGTAATGACCATCCATTTGTGTTTGGCGATGTGTTTGGCAAACTCACGTGCCTGTTTATAATCCGGGTTAGAGCGCGGCGTACGAGCGGAACCAAAAACAGCGACTTTCCTGACCGTGCGATAGGGCTGAAACACTTTGAAAGCATAGCGAAGCTCTTTCAAAGTGGTATTAAGAAGTTTAACGTCTCCGCGGTCCGGATTTTCGTCCGCAACTTTGAAACACGTCAAAAGCATCTCTTCCAAAAGGTCAGAGTTGTGAAATTTACCGCTTTCCAGCAGGTCATGGATCTTGCGGTCAAGACTTCGATTTCCAGTGCTATACGTTTTTTTATAGGCTTTTTTTGCGGTTTTTTTCATCTCACTCAATCTTCAGGGTAAGGATCAAGTCTCCTTCATGATGGCAGCTCGCGCAGGGACGTCCCTGCCTTGCCAGGCGGAGTTTTTGACCGTCTTTTACATGGGCCGGTATTTTGACAGAGATGGTTTTGCCCTCAGGGGTTTTAAAAGAAACGGACCCGCCTTTCTCAGCCTTTTCAGAAGAGATTCTAAGATTTACTTTAACATCGGCATCCTGAACCTCTTCAGATTCGGCGTACGAATGCTCAAATGACGGCGAACCTCTTCCCCGGGTCTGCGTGTGGAAAGAACTCCCCCTGGAGGCGCCCCCAAAAAGGTCTTCAAAGACATCTCCGAAGGCAGAGTATCGGCCGCTGGGACGGCTTCCCTGAGATCTGAATTGCCTGAGGAGATCTTCAAAATCAAACCCATAGGCTTGGCCTGGGGCCGCTCCGGCGTGGCCCGCCGAGGGACCGAATCGCCGCATCTGATCATACTCGGCGCGGCGTTTAGCGTCGCTTAGAACATAATAGGCCTCAGAGATGCCTTTAAACTTCTCTTCGGCATGCTTTCGGTCTTTAGGGTTCTTATCCGGATGGTACTTCACGGCGAGCTTGCGGTATTCACGCTTGATGGTTTCAGCGTCAGCGCTCTCGGGCACACCAAGAATTTGATAGTAGTCTTTTGATTTCATGGAATACGGCACTCGCAGGAAAAATACTGCAGTCTTAAGAAAAAATGGGATTGTTTGATGAAAACTGGTGGAGGTGGAGGGAATTGCACCCTCGTCCAGGACATGAGCTCAAAAAGAATCTCCATGCTCAGTTCATGTTTTATTTAGCCTTACGGACTTCCATGAACAAAATGCCGTAAGACTGTCTGCCTAAGTCTTAATCACCGGACGGGCAACGCATCCGGTGATGCAGCCCATTAGATGTCGTTACGTACGCTTAATGGACGTCGGCGCGGTAACGTCGCTGTCAATTAAGCAGCGATAGGAAGAGCGAAAGACATCGGAACCGTCACCGGTCCAGACATTCTTTCGTTCCAGCTGATGTTGTCAGCATTTATAGTTTGCCAGGTTTTTTAAGAGGCCGCCTGACAACCTCTGCATGCTCCCTTAAGAACACGATCCCCTGTCGACACTATTCACCCCCAGAAAATCAAAGAACAAGACTGCAACGGCTTAATTTTATCACGCATTAAAGCCGCGGACAATACACGTTTACGTATTTAAATCAGGTCCCAAGCGCGCCGGATTCTTCATTGATAACCTTTACCGCATTGAGATTATCATTGGTCGAAAAAATGCCTACGATTTTGAACCCGTCCCCGCTGGTCCCATAGACATAATCAATGAAAATCCCATGATTGCCAAGGATCTTAGCCACTGGGGCCAAGGTCCCCACTTTATTTTCAAACTCCACAACCAGCACTTCTCTTTCCTCAATGCCGGGAACAAAGTGCTTTAAGGCCTCCTTCGCGGCCGGAGGATTATCGACAATGGTTTGAAGCACCCCTTTGCCCCCCACGGAGTACGCACACAGGTGAATAATAGAAACCCCTCTGATCGCAAGAGCGCTTGTCACGCGGCCCAAAAGAGCGGTTTCATTGGTAACTTCAAAATGGAGTTCCTTGACGAGCCTGGCTCTTGCCATAAAGACCTCAGTTCCTTTTGCGAGAGTGATGCTTGATCGCGGCTTTGGATTCCTTGTCATGCATGCGCTGTTTAATGGATTCTCTTTTATCGGCCATTTTTTTGCCGCGGGCCAGAGCTATTTCGACCTTCACGCGCCCCCTTTTGAAATACATGGAGACCGGTACAATGGAGTACCCTTTCTGCTGGCTCTGGGCGGCAAGTTCCTCAAGTTCTTTCCGGTGAAGCAAAAGCTTCCGTGCCCTTGCGGCCTCCACCTCGATATGCCCTTGGATCTTGGAATAGGGGCTGATGTGACAATTGTGAAGAAAGGCCTCGCCGCGGACAACCCTGACAAAGCTGTCGCGCAAATTGACCTTCCCTTCCCTGATGGATTTTACTTCACTGCCCAAAAGAGAAATTCCTGCTTCGAATTTCTGAAACAGGAAGAAGTCAAATTTAGCCTTGCGGTTTATGATCGCGGAATCCATGATGCCCGGCCGAGGAAGGTTAACACAGCTTTAAGTCTGAAGAAAGACTTCGCAAAAGACCCGAAGTCGTCAGGATAAATGGTGCCGAGGAGGGGACTTGAACCCCTACGAGGTTGCCCCCGCTAGACTCTGAATCTAGTGCGTCTGCCAATTTCGCCACCTCGGCATAGGAAAGGGAATATACGGGTTCATGCAGACTACGTCAAGTGAGAATGCCCGAATAAAGAACCGCGGCGCTAGAGAAGGACGGGTTTTACTTTTACACCCGCAATTTCCTTCGGCTTAGCGGGTTCAGAGGGAGAGATATCGGGCACAGGCGCCGATGCATTCAGATTCTCAGCGGGCGCGACGACTGCAGCCGGCGGAGCCGCAACGGGAATTATAGGCTGCTCGATTTTAACAACCGGCTTCGCCACAGCCACGGGCTTAATCAAAGCCGGGTCTGCTTTCACAAGATTAAAATTCCGGAACTGAACGGATCCTTTTTTATACTCGCCCACCCGCTCGTGAAGAAAAACAAGAGCGAGTTCTGTTGCCAGTGTTGAGTCCCGGACATTCAAGGGGAAAACAACTTTTTCCCAGTCTTTACGGGGAAGTTTCGCCGCGAACGCTCTCACCACGCCATTTTTAGATTTCACCTCAATACGGATCGCCTGAGGAAAACCTTCATCCGGAACCTGCCTCATTTCAAACTCGAGAGCAGAATATTTCGCGAGGTCAAGTTCCCGCGACTTCATATACATCCCCACGAAAGAGCCTTTGGGAAAAACATCGTACTCGATTTCCAAATAAACACTTCCGCTGTTTTCGTCTTTAAAGAAATCCCGGTTAGCGTACCCGAATTCAGGCGTGTAGAAAGTTCCGTGGTCAAAAACAAAATCAAAAAGGCTGCCCGCTTTTTTGGACATATCAAGCTGCTCAGCCTCCACCGCAGCACTCTTCAAAGTCAACTGATAGATTTCACTCAGCGTCTGCCACTCGTCCTTAGAAACATGCCTCGGCGCAGTTAAGGGTTTCCCCTGCCCGGCTTCCGCGACTTCCAAACCATGGATGTCATAAGCTTGCCCGCCAAAAAACTCATTCGTCTTAATGCGGGCTTTTCCGCGCATCAGTCCGAGCCATGAATTCTTCGCTTCTGTGCTCGTTTGAACTCGAAAATAACCGCCTTGGCTCTGCGCAACAAGGTAGGGAGTTTCGATATCAAAGCGTTCTTCAGCGAAACCCTTCTGCGTTGCAGCCAGTACTTCACCCTGATGGAGATAGGTTCTCAAATAAGGGTTCTTCTCATAGGCTTTGGGGCTTAAAAAACCATACTCGGAATTCTGCTTCACGCGAACACGAACTTTGTCAGGGATCTCTAAGTTAGCTTCCGCTCCCCCTGCAGTCCGTATTTTATCTCCTGCCTTAAACAAGCGTCCACGTTCAACTTTTGTCCACTGGCCGGTTGCTTTGTCAAAAATCTGGACATCCCCGCTGAAGTCGGAAATTTCAAAAGCTTCTGTATAGTTTTTTCCAGGGATCGCGTAAAAACAGATCAGACCCGCAGCAAGGACAACCGCAGCTAAAAGAATAAGGATCTTCAAGGCCCCGCGGTTTTTAGCTGAGGACTTTTCTTTGTTTGGCTTTTCGATTCGAAGGCGTGACATGATTAAACCTGAACTTTAGGATTTCGCATGAACTTTCGGAAATGCTGAAAGCGGGGGTCAGCGGACTCTAGGGAGTCCTGCGGCCTTGCGAGGAGGACCGCAAAAAAAACATGGGCGATTCAGGACTTGAACCTGAGACCCCACGCATGTGAAGCGTGTGCTCTAACCAACTGAGCTAATCGCCCTT
>CAYSSX010000016.1:0-26715 GCA_964434115.1 uncultured bacterium | reverse complement strand
CCTGCAAGGTTCATGAAATTCAGAACCTGATTCCTGCTTACTCTATGTGATTGGAAAAACTGGGCAGGGAGGGAATTGAACCCCCGACACAGGGATTTTCAGTCCCTTGCTCTACCGACTGAGCTACCTGCCCGGAAAAATGGACTATTTCCTGATCATGCCTTGGTGTGGCTCGAAAGAGTACGAGCATTATAGGGATCGAGGGTGGAAAGTCAATCGAAGAAAACCCAAAAGCAGCAAGGCCGGGAAGGTTATCTTCCCGGCCTTGCGGCAATACTTAGAGATTCAAAAAGCTGCTATTTTTTACTCCCCGCGAGGTCAACTTTTTCCGTGATCACGCCGCCCGTTATGGACGCCGCAAAACTCGTCGCGGTGAGCTGGTTATTGGAGGTTCTTCCCTTAACCAAAAGAACAGGTTCGGTGACTTTCTTTTCAGTCGCCAAAATGACTGTGAAGTTATTTTTGGCAGCTGCATTGTCCGTTTTTGCGGCTGAAACTTCAAACTTACCCAGTGCCCCCGAAACAGGGATTGAAAGGCTAAGGGTTTCACCCGCCTTCAGCTTGATTTTTTTCTCGATCTTCTTTTCCTGGCCATTTTCAAAATAGCTCAGGCTCACCATAAGGGTCTGCTCAGAAACGCCTCCTTTTAAGGCTGCGATAAAAGGCTTTCCGGCTTCCGCTGTTATCCCATCCAAAGGCTTGATGTACCCTGCTTGTGATTTGCTTCCCGCAAGGTCATACCGGACATTGTCCCCTTCCGGCCCCTGGATATGCGTGACATACGCCGGCAAAAGCCCGGCCACTTGCGTCTTGGCATAAACATCCGAGCGGCCTGTTTGAGCAGGTATCGGTGTCAGCTTGGAGGCATCAAAAGCGCCAATCGTGATTTCAGCAGGCTGTGAGGGATTGACGATTTTATTGGTATCTGCCATGACTCCAAATTTGATATCCAGCGTACCGCGCTCTCTTGTCTTGTGAGTAATGACAATAGAGCGGATTTTGCTGCGGTCAAATTTAGCGTTCTTTGAACCGTCGATCCCGATCAAGGATTCCTTGTCCTTGTCCAAGGTCACTTCTTGCTCGATCGAGTTGCCATTCGCATCCACATACATGATGGTAAATTTTCCCATACTTCCCTTGAAAGAAAGGGCGGCGTCTTCACCGAGGGGAAAATCCTGGCCTACAGTCAGTGTAAACACTCCGAGGGCCGTGGATGAGAACAAGTTGTTGGAAACAACTTTAACTGTTGTCTCCTTCCCGTCTGAAGACTTTTCGGTATTAACACTTCCGTATCCGGTAGCGACCCCTAAAAAGGAGAACCCTGAATTGCTTCCTTTATAAGTCGTCTTGACTCCGCCGGGAAGACTCGCCAAGGTGAGCGGCGTAGACTTCTTCGGAGGATTCACAAGAATAAAGCGCTCTCTGCGATCCGTGTGATATTCGTACTCCGTCGTTCCATCCGTCACAATGATCTTATAGCCCGGTGTAATGACCATAAGGCACATGTTATTGGTTTGCACCCCAAGACAGCTGTCATTCCAATCCACAGCCTTTGTGCTGACGACTTTCAGACGATCCGTTGGAACTCCGGTTTTCTCTGAAAGATCTTGAACGACCCGCTTGACCATGGCCTCCCGGTTGTCGTCCGCAAAAGGCGTATTGATCGAAATCACGCTGGCCTTGATTCCGTCAGGAGTAACCGACGCCTGAAGCTGGGCCGTCAAATCTTTTCCGCCGTCAGCCGCAAAAATAACTTCAAGGCTGAACTGACTTGCGGGAAGATCCTTGGTCATGGCCGTGATTTTAATTCCCCGAAGAGTAATGGTCGCCGCATTTAAAAACACAATACGTGCATCTGAGGCCTCTTTCATATAAGCCTCAGAAATGGCATCCGTAATTTTCCCGCGGATTCCCAAGAGCGAAAGCCGGAAAGCATCCAGATTGATTTTTCCGTTTTCAATCAGGCCCGGCATATCCGAAGATTTGACGTACTGAATAATGGCTCCACGAACATTTGGAATATAAGTAGGCGAGCTCGTCGTCATATTTATTGGGAAGGGTGAAAAAATGTGAAAGCTCCCAACAACGTAGGTAGATATGACGCTAGGAAGCGTCTTTAAATCAAAGCCCATAACCTTTTGAAGGGCATCGTAAGACGTTATTTGATCCTTGCCTACTATTGATGTCAAAATATCGGTGAGATCCTTCATGGGAAGACGGACAAGAGTGCCCTCCGGAGACGGAATAAGGATATCCCTTGCCACAATATCAGCCTGAAACTTCCAAAGCATTGTCTGAAGATCGGATTCGAGCTTTTGTGCCTCCGCAGGGCCCTCATAAACACCATCATTGAACCACCGCAACGCCTTTTCATCCTGCGCAAGATGCTGCTCCTCCCAAGCCGCCTGAGCCGCCCGTTTTTCCTCTTCAAATTTCTTAATTTCCGCTTTGAGCTCAATCAACAATCCTGAGATTCTTTTGTAAAGTCCTTGAAGCTGTTCAAGCAGCGTTTTCACCTGCTCTTCTGTCAACGCTTCAGGAATCTCAAGATTGGCTTCCGGCATAATTCTTTCGCGGGCAGCCTTGATGGCGTCAGCGATTTTTTGGTCAGTACCGAGCAGGGCCCGCAGAAAAACCGACAAATTCACTTGGCCCTTCTGAACCAAACCTTTCACCTTAGATTCTTCCACAAACCGGATCATCATATTGTGAAGATCCTTTGCGGTAGGGCCATAAGCAAGCGAGTACATAGCAAACGGCGGGAAGACATGGAGCATATGTAACCCTTCTCCAGGATTAAACGCCGGCTTAAAGCCAAGCAGTTTTTCATAATCATCCGGAGTCGAGCCCCAGCGTCCGTTAGGCAGAAGACCCATCAAAATATCGGTCATGGCCTTGACTGGAATCTGAATCGTCGTTCCATCGGCTTGAATCTTGATGATATCGGCCTCGTTCACGGCCTGAAAAAACTTATCCAGAGATAGATTTGCACTCTGCTCAAGCTGGCGTGCTCCCTTCGGATAATTACCGAAATCAAGCATAACGATACCCCCGACAGCCGCGCCTATCGTGTTCGTATTGTTGATAGCATCAATCTGATCTTTCAGCGCCCGAAGTTCCAGAGCAAGGGCTTTTTTATATTCTTCAAGACTTCCCAAGGCGGCTTTATATTCGTCTTCGGTTAAAGGACCCGAAATTTGCATTTTTGCGATCAGCGCATCGACGCGCACCTGGGCGGCTGCAATCGCTGCCGCGATCTTCATTTCGCGGTTATCGCTTTCGAAATCCTTTGCCAGCGCCAAAAGCTGCTCGATGGAATTGAAAGATACTTTTTTCATTTCGTTATCAACGCGGATAATAACCGCGGTTGAAGCGTTTTCCAACAGTCCAAACTCCTGGATCACGGAAAGCTTGGAATCCCCCAAAGACCGCACAACCTCATTCAGACTCACAAAAGCGCCGCCGCAGTTTGAAATCACTCCGGGAGGAGGCGCCGCACAGTCGGCAATCGCCGTCACATACGTGAACGTGCTGACGATGTTGTCGCTGTCCGTCACTTCCATCACATAAAGTCTTCCGTCCATTTGACGCTGAATCAAAACGGAAGTGTCTGAGTTGGCAATGACGGCTTTAATGCTGCCGTCTTCAAGGCGTTCAAAGGAAACCTGCCTGATCAGAGCAATAGAGGTTGTCGAGGTAGGTCCTTCTTTGGTGACCGTAAGTCTTTTTAGAAGGCTGTCACCATGTGCCGGTTTCAAATCCATGCCGTCTTGCAGAGTCGAACCCATATAATCCAGCCTATAAACTAATCCTTGGTGACGGAACTCTCCGCTGACTAACTCTAAAGACGGAGGCGGACAGCTCTGAACTCCGGTAGCGCTGATGGTGCAGGGAGCCCCCATTTGCAGGCCTTCCTGTACAACAAATGAAATACTTTCGGGAAGAATGCCGGCACCAAGAACGTTTGTCAGCATGACTTCGCCGTTGGCCAAATGCCGGGCAAGAGAAGCGTCCAGCTTAACCTTGACTTGAAACTTCGCAGGCTTTTGACCGTTATCCTGTTTTTCAATTGCAATGACAATCAAACCTTCCTTGATAGCTTTGCTGAAGGTTTTGTCATCCATGCCAAAGGCTTCTGAAAAACTCATCCCTATCAAAGAGCGGGCAGAGATCATGAGCGGGTCTTCTTTAATGACTGGCTCAATGTCCGAAACTTCATAGGAAATAAAAGCCTGTCCATTAAGGGTCGCGGAAATTCTTTTTCCGTGAGCCTGAAATTGTTCGCCGTCTTTTTCAAAATGAAGGCTGTACTCCTTGAAGCTCTCACAACGGGCCCCTTGTGGGCACTTCGCCATGGCTTCGCCTGTCATCTCAAGCTTGAGACTATGGATATCTTCCATAGAGACCCCTTGATCGGCCGCTATCTTAATCGTGAAACCATTTTCGTTTGTCACCGGGACAAAATTCCACAATCCTTCCTTGATCAAGTTCATTAAGCGGCGCCCGCCAAACTCTTTGACCACGGAAATAATAATCTTTTCACCAGGCGCGACTTCAAACTTCGAAACTCCTCTTTCGGCGCTGATTTCACGAGGATCCGGCTCGCGGATATAACGGATTTGATCATTCACCACAACATCCAGGCCGAAATTCTCGATCTCGGCCTCTTCATAAATCAACCCGTTGGCATCTTGCTTGATAAGGTTTTTTCCCGTGGTTCGGGTCATGTGAACAACGGTGCTTTCAACGGCGCTGAAAAAGTAGCGGTGATTTAGATTTCCATCCGAAGGGCGCCGATCATCGATTTCCATACCCAGGAGTTTAAGACCGGGGCCGACGGCTTCACGAATAGCGGCAACAAGCTTCTCATCCATTTGATCCACGGGAATAAAATTAGAATTTAGGTCCCCAGGCATCCCAATCAGCACAATGGTGCGCGTGACGACCCAACCGTCTTTGACAGACACTTCATCATGCCTGTGAATTTCCACATACCCGGGCATTTTCATCGCTGTTTTCTGAATGGAACACGGAGCACCCATTGCCGGATTGGCCGGGCAGCGGGCTTCAGAAATTGTCACAAACTGAGCATCTTTGTAAGTTTCAATTTTTCCTTCCTCGAATACAAAAGCTGTTCCGTCTTCAGTAATGATGATCCCGGAACTAAAAATCTCCTCTCCTTCAAGAGAAAATGACTTGCCTGGGATGAAGGAAACTTTTTGCCCGTTCAGTCTGTCAAGTATTTCGCGGAAGCCCTCAAGGCGGTCAATCAGCCAAGACGCGTTTTCACCCGCCACTATATACACCGAGCGCTGGAGTGTGCTTATCAATGAGTCACCCGGAACCTGGAAGATTCCAGTCACCACAGGAGATCCCTTTTCTTCAATCGGGGGATTCTTGTCAGCCCGGATCCCCACAATGATCCTTTCCTCGTATCCTCCATCAGTAAGATCTTTGCGGTAGGAACCGATTTGCTCATACCCGGGAAGAATCGCCATATCGGCACATAACGCGGGACCGTCCTTCGGATAGCTGCACGACATCAGATCCTTGGCTTGAACAAACTTAACCTGTTCTCCTGTTTTGATGTCAGTGCGGACAAGCGCATCGGTCTCATCCGTCATCCAGTCAACATAAGCCTGCCCACCTTCATAATTCACCACGAGGCGTGTTTCCTTTTGAATCCGAACTTCGTAATGAAAATAGCTGAGTCCTTCGGGGGTGCTCTTCGCCGTGCGGACAACGGAAGCGCGATACTCTTTACTGCTGCAGCCGCTTCCTTTATCACAACTTTTCACCACATAATTAACCATGAATGTTTTGCTCTCTCCCTCTGACGGAAGATCATCCAGGCTTCCGATATTCACCTGAGAGTACATCAGTCCGGGGCCAGCGAGATCTTCTAGCGCATGGAACCCAGCCGCACGGACAGCCCGTTTAAGATCTGCTTCGGATACAAGACTTGCAAAACGGAGGGTCGAATTGCGGCCAAAAATCGAGCGCTCCGTGATCGATGCAATCTGGTAAACCCGGTCCCCGTTCAAAAGATAGGAGTAAAAAACCTTTTTGATATTCGAGCAGACAGCGCCCAGCATCGGGGCACAGGCTGTTGCAGCATGATCAAAATCTTCATAAATCTGGATTTTGGCACCGTTGTGGAGCTCGGAAAGAAGCATCTCATCGGATTTGTATTCTGGAGGTTTTTTAGCGTACGACTTCAGAAGCTCTATTAATTTCTCGGTCGGCAAAGCGTGTTCATTGCCATCGCTCTTAAACACGCCTTCAATAGGACTTTTCACACCTTCCTTGTTTAGATACGTCCCGGAAATGACCACCTGGCTGCGATCTGTTTTGTACTCGTTAAAGGGGACAAGCTGATCTAAATCTTGAACATTGTTTTGCACATAGGAAAGGGAGGCATCCACTGTCTCTCCGGTTTCATGATTCACAAGGTGAACATTAACGCTCTTGACGGAAGCTATACGGTAAGGCATCCAGATTGCAGAATTTGAAGCCATCTTCTCTTGAGGCATCACAGCGCCGCCCCCGACAGCTCCATAATAGATGGGCGGATAATATCCATACCCAAAGCCGTCATACTCATAAGTTCTTTCATCTGTAAGTCTCAACTCGCCTTTAGGGCCGAAGGTTTCGCGCGTAATTTTTGCAGCCCTTCCAAGCGCATCAAATTCATAAGATTCCTTGATGGACAGGATGTTGTCGCCATCGCGAAGGGTCATTTTGGCCGAAACAAGCAGGCGATCTTTATAGGTATTGCGCTGGGTTTTTCGGGAAACAATTTCTTCATCTTCGCCGTAACTGACCGCGTCAGAAAACAGGAGCTGTTTGCCTGAACCATAAGTGTAGGGGTAAGGGCGCAGGATCGAGTCGGTCCTCATACCCGCCGCATTCTGCATTCCGGCGGGCTGCACCGTTCCATCGGCACGCAGCATTTCATAACAGCATCCATAGTTATACGGGACGCCGACAAGCTCATTTTCTTTGGTAAGCCGGTAGGTCTTATTTCCATCAGCGTCGAAGTTTGTCTGAATTTCTCTCTCGCGGGTAGCTTTCCCCTCGGCATCAAGCCAGTAACGGTAACTGGTCGTGGAATTCAAAACAGATTCGCCATCCTTATCGGTGTAGAAATTACGGATATCCCGAGAGAGAAGGCCATTTTCAAGAGGGCCGCCGCCCCAGCCCCAATAATTGGGCATGTAATAAGAGTAAGCCGGCATTACGGCCGCATCGTATAGGATTCGTTGATCATTGCCGTTTGGATTTTCCGCGGAAAAAAGCGGGTTATAACGCTTCGTGTCTTTAGAGGTTATATTGCCCTGGGCATCCGACTGCGTAAAGGCTGCAAAAGTGATATGCGTCTTGCCGTCAGCCCCTTTTTCAGAGTAACGATATTTCCAATCTGTCGCGGACTGCAGGACAAGAGCGGTTCCATTGGTGCTGAGATTTTTAGCGATTACCGAAACAGGCTTGCCGTCTTCGTTGTAGATCGTATCAATAATGTTCTGGTAGGAAAGCGTGTTTCCTTCACCGTAAAAGCTATCCTGCTGGTGATGCGTTTTTACAGGCACAAGAACGCCTTCCTCTTTCTTGCTGTATTCAATTGTCAGACTTTGACGGTAGTTCAGTTTGAGGCCGCCATTCTGCATGTAAAAATATTCCGTGACCTCACTGGTCAGCTTGTCGCTCTTTTTATCCAAATAGCTGCGTGTTATCAATGAACGGTTACTCTCAATCCCGTTGGAGCTTGAAATACTTTCCTCAGAAACGGGCCGCCCGGCATCATCACGATTGTATTTTATCTTCGTGATCCATTCGTAGTTTTGATTCCCGTTGTACACACTGTTGTTTCTGGTTACTGACTGAAGAAGAAAGCCGCGCTCATCATAAGTATTGATAAGTTCGCTCTCTGAAGAAGAGCTGTAGCCCGTGGACTTGCTTTCATTTTTTGTCACCTGCATCTCAAGTTTACCGTCAGCGGTATACGTAGACTTCACAGTGCTTGAGTTGTGGTATTCCGATTTGTTCCCATTATAGGAAGACCAGGAGTCGGACTGGGTCGACGAATAGACCGGGTTTCCCATGTCATCAAGCTTCGCTTCCGTGAGGCTGGAGCTGCCGGATATTTCCACGCCGTCCTGGCTTGAACGGGATGTGTTTTTCTCAAAAAGGAGGACCTTCCCGTCTTTCCCGCCATACTTCCGTTCAAGCACCGTGGAGGATTCCGTGATCTGCGGTGTTCCATTATTGTCATAGCGGCTGCTGCTTTTTGTGATTTGAGAGATCAGATTGTCTCCATCATAGCCTGAGCGGGTGCTGCTCGTGGACTCGTTCGTAATCACGCCTTCAGCATTGATGTTCTTCCAAAAATTGGTGTTCAGAATCAGGTGGTGGGCTTCGTCAAATTCGGAAATAGATTCCGATTCAGATGTTTTATTGCCTTTCTCATCATAGCCAATACTCACGGAACGGATGATGTCACCCCCCCGCTTCTCTTCGACTCCCGTCAGCTGCAGTTGGTTTCCGATGATCACGTTGTAGGTTACAATCCCGCTCTCTGTTTTACGGGTAAGTTTCAGGCTGCCTTGCTGCGGGGTGAACAGCGTGGGATTATTTTCATCGATCACTTGATCGGAAGCCGCTGTAAAGGGATGATTGAATTCCGAAGTCTCAAGAATAACGCTTTTATCCCCAAGATACTCGCGGACTATTTGCCGGGCCATTTCTTCTACTTCAGCCTTACTATGCACCTGAACGCCCTTCAGGCTTCTCAACATGGGGTCTGGTCCCATCGTTCGGATCTTAAGATCCGAATCATCGATCTTGCCGTCTGCGTTCACATCTTCTGTCTCTATTTTCACAAGCGGTGACTGCTCATCAGCCTCGACCGTTTGATAATAGGGATCTGCCGCCATCAATTCTTTTTGCTGTTCTTCGGCCGCCAATTTGTCCGCGTTGGCAGCCTCCTCATTAGCCTTTTCCAAACTCTGAATAGACGTGTAACTCCCTTGGGGGTCTTTCTCCTGTTCCGGGGCTTCCTGGCTGTACCCGTAAGGAAGGGCTTGGGTAAGTGTCATGCTCAAGGAAACAAAGAGGCTAAGCCAGCGGTTCAGGATTTTTACTTTCATGCGATCATCCCCCGATTCATGATTTTGTTAATCCCTGCTATAAATAATTCCATTTTGTTTCAAGGTTACCATACAAATACCTAGTTTTCTCAAATAGCATCGAAACACTAACAGAATAAAAATATCTTTTCAAGACTTTTTAATAACTATATAAAAGATGTTATATTTTACTTGTTTCTAGTTTCTTATCTCTATTCAGCACAAGGAATTAAGGATTTACGGGCAGGACTTCAAGAAGGCTGTAAAAGGGTGCGCTTTATAAGAGGAAAAGGAGCCGCGGAAGATTTTTTGCCAAAGGAAGAAAGATAGTTTCAGCGGGCTTTTAACAGCCAGGCATCAAGGGAGGCAAACCGCCTGTTAAGACGACACAAGAGAATTCCAAAAAAGCCGTTGGTAAGATCAAGAAGGAAAACCTGAAGAAACGTCAGATGAGGACCGTTTTCACCAAAACATCCGCAGGTCTTCGCGCCTTCGCCCCAAAGTTTTCCGCTTAAAAAAATCATCGCCGCGAGCGAGAACGCGAAAAGCCCAAGCGCGAGGGAGCTCCACCGGAGTCCATAGCCCGTCAACACACAGAACCCGGCAAGCCATTCCAGCCAGGGAAGGACAGCGGCAAGAAAAGGAACAAGGCCCACAGGGATCAATTCGTATTGGTAAAGTGCGGCGCGAAAGTTCGCGGCAGGTTCCAGCAGCTTGACGAGTCCTGCATAAGTAAAAACACCGCCAAGAACCAAACGCATCACGAGGGAGAATAAATCGAGCATTCTTTCACGGAAAGCTGTTTTCATAACTCAGGCTGTCTTGGCTGGGGCTTCAGGCAAAGGTTCCAAACCCAGCGCTTTCCGGATAACCGCCTCACCCTTGAGGCCAAGTTCAATATGTCCAACAACCCGCTCGCCATTGACAAAGAAAGTGGGTGTCGAGTTAACCTTGAGCGCCAAACCGGACTGTTTGTCTTCCATGATTCTCTTCTTCACGTCCTCATTACTCAAACAAGTTCCAAAGGCATCGAGATCAAGCCCAAGCTCCTGGGCATAACGAATAAAAACAGCCGTGGGATTTTCCGGAACAGCCCACAACGTCTGATCTTTAAAAAGCCGGTCGTGATAATCCCAGAAACGGTTTTGTTCCGCGGAGCATTCCGCGGCTTGGTGGGCAACGGGCGACCACTGATGCCCGGACAAAGGAAAGTGCCGGTAGACCATGCGTATTTTTCCGGGGTATTTTATCCACAAGTCATGAAGGGTTTGCTGAGCGCGCTGACAGGCAGGACATTGAAAATCACTATACTCAATAATTTCGATGGGGGCATCCGACGTTCCTTTCACGCGGGGGCCAAGATTTTCTACCTTGGGCGGCTCCACCGGCGCATTGTTTTTTTTGGCCAGCAAAACACCCGAGACAAGTACGGACATCAAAATCGCCCCAGCCGCTACATACCGCTTATTCATCACTTCCCCCATCCGTTTGAAATGGATTCTGAAAAACATTTTTTCGCTTTGTCATGCCGAGCGGATCCAGACCGGGAAAGGTGTACACCATACTCCCTCCGCTCTTTCTGGCCCGCTCCACAGCGCGCCGCATTAAATCCAAAAGATTCTGTTCCCCCTTCACCCCGTCATAGGGGTAAGAAGCCACACCAAAAGACGGCTGCAAATTCTTGCCCGGAAACGCCCTGCGAATGGCTTCGAGAAGACGGTGCGCAAAAATCACGGCACCCTTTTTAGGCGTATCCGGAAGAATAATGGCAAAATGGCAGCTTCCGGTATCCGTGACCACATCGTTGGCCCGCGCAAAACGCAGCAAAAAGCTTGCAACCTCCCGTGGAAAGCTGAGTCCCGGAACCGGCGCATTTTGAGCCGCTTCGCGAAATCCTTCCAGTGAGAGCCCCGCGACAGAAAGAGGCGCGCCGTAACGTAAGGCCCGTTTAAATTCCGCCCGGATCCGTTCTTCCAGATAACGGCTGTTGTAAAGCCCTGTGACCGGATCCTTCAGAGCGTGCGTGGACACCCATTTTTGAAGTCCCCGGATTTCCTCGCCAAGGGCGCGGAATTGAAACACCTGCCGGATCATGGTTCGAACAGCGGCGGGTCTCAAAGGTTTTACCAGATGCCCAAAAACATTTTCACCCTGCGAGCCGGAAAGTTCGGGACCCGCCTCTCTTTCCATCACAACAAGAGGAACTCCCGCGGCCGAGGTTTCCAGCTGATGAAAGCCGTCTTCCTGACTTTCTTCTAAAAAACCCAGATCAATGAAAACCGCATCGTAGCGATGCCTTGCCAATTCCTCGAAGACATCCTGCCAGGAAGAAGCATGAACGAGGCTCACGCCGGGAAACCCGGCCATACGGCGTAATTCGCGGACCGCCTCAGCGTCACGATCCACAATTAAAAGGGAGCCATTCATATCCGGGGGAGACATGGATTCCTCAAGTGTTTACGCGTTAGAGGCCTGTCAGGCACGTCCCGTCAGGCGCTGCATTTCCAGAATAATTTTATTACTCTCGAGCATTAACATGGTCTCAAGCGAAATCGGAAGAACCACACTCCAGTTGTGAGGTCCCACGCTTCCAGGAAAATTCACCCTCGCATTCCAGGGGTCTTCTGAAAAATACCCTGACAGGCTCAGCCAGTCATGAATCAGCTGAACACTGAAAACAGACCGGCTTTCTGAAACACGCTCAAGGGCCTTCCGGATCACTTCTTCCGCGGGCGGCTCATTATTTTGTCCTGAAAATCCCAGATAGGCGAGAAATCTTTTTTTCTCTTCAAAAGAGTCACGGCAGAGACTGAGAATACTCTCAATCTCCTGAGGGGCACGGCCCAAAGCCCGGATTAAATCATCAACCCCCGAAATCACATGCTTCCAGCGGAGACGTCCATACGCGGGCGCTTGAAAGAGCCTTTCTATCACTTCCGCCGCGTCCAGCCCCTTGGATTGGCAGGCCTGGCGAAACAGCCATTCATCCACAGTGCCCGCTTCATGCATCCACCAGGCAAAAAGGATCGGCATGTCGTGAGTCGAGATCACGGCGGATGAGCAAGCCCGGTAAGCATCCGCGGATTTAAAAGATCCATCCGTGTTCCAATGGCGGGCCCATCTCTGAACGTCCATTCCCGGGACTGAGAATTCACCCAGGACCTTGTTAGAGCAATCTGGAACCACACCAAGATCTTCAGCGCAAGGAAGCATGTCGGTAGGCTCCACCATCGCCGACAAAATCCTCCGGCCATGATCTTCCCAAAGGTTTTCATCCTGTGGATCAAACGATCCGAAACGCCCCGCGTTTTCGTAAGGCTCATTTTCAGCAATGGTCCAAAGACGAAACAGTCCCACCACATGATCAATCCGGAACATGTCGTAAAAATGCGCCGCGTAGCGGATTTTTTCACGGATATAATCATACCCTCGGGCGGCAATCGCTTCCCACCGGTAGGGAGGCATCCCCCAGCGCTGGCCTTCCGCGATATAAGCATCCGGAGGAGCGCCTGAAACACGGTCCAGTTTAAAATACTCTTGATGCCACCAGGCATCCGCGCTGTCGCGCGAGACCAAAAAAGGGAGATCCCCCATGAGATAAACACCCTTGAGATTCGCATAGGCCTTAACTTCTTTAAACTGCTCAGCAAGCTGCCACTGAAGCCAGGCATGAAACAAGAGTCGGTCCCCGGAGGCTTTCTCAAGTTCAGCAAGAGCACTCTCTTCATGCGCTCGGAATCGGGGCTCCCAGCCTTCCCAGCCGGAATTGGGGCATTGTTCCTTGAGGACTTTAAAAAAAGTATACGGCCGCAGCCAAAAGCTCTGCTCCATCCGGAAGGTCTCAAACGCTGAGGGGAAATCCCCTTCGCATGAGGCAAAGATCCGGGCAAGGAGTTCCAATTTGGCAGCCTTGATGCCGTAATCCACCCGGCCCTGCCCGGCAGGGAATTTTTTTCGAAGTTCTGAAACCTCTTTGTCGAAGAACTTTTTCTTCACACCGGCAAGTGAACTCAAACGAAGAAAAAGCGGCTCTAGCGCAAAGGTGCTCTGAGCATCATAGGGGCGAAAATCGAAACCCACATCGTTCATAGGAAGCAGTTGAATAATCGAAAGCCCTGTCTTAACACACCAATCCACGAGAAGCTTGAGATCAGGAATTTCTCCCGCGCCCGCACTCTCAGCGGAATAAAGAGAAAAAAGCGGGACGTTGACACCGGCCCGGCGGCGAGCCCCAATACGCCTCCATTGACGGCCGCAGACAGAAGACAAAAAAACATCATACTCCCCCGTCATGGGGATGGACGGTTTCATTGGGAATCTCCCGCGGCTTTAGGACGAAAGGGGTAAGTGAATTCGCTCTTCTTGGGAATTCTGAGGCGCCGGGCGAGATTTTCCGTCAAAACTTTTTCCATCTCATCCCAGATCGAAGCATTGTCTTCAGCGCCAACTTCAAAGCTGCCGCCGGCAATACCTCCATGCCCGCCGGCTTCTCCGCGGCTGGCAAAAATATCGCGTAAAACTTTTCCCGCTTCCATCGTGGGCTTGGACGCGCGCAGCGAAACCTGAAGGCGCCCGTTGTAGCGGCCTGTGCAAAAAGAAAAATTTACACCTTGATACGTCAAAAGAAAATCCGCCACCTGCGCGGTCAAATCCGGATTTTCAACAGGGCCGAGGTGGCTCACAATCAGCCCCCGGAGGATCATGGCGTTCTGAATGCCTTTGGCCAGGGTTGAAAAAAAACGTCTGGAACGTTTGGGGTTTTGAATCTTGGCCAGGGCGCGCATATCGCAAAAAGGGAGAATGTCCAGATAGGTGTCAACGACATGCTCATCCGGCGCCCGGTACAGATTCAAAGTGTCCGACAGAATGCCATACGCCAAAGCGGTCGCGACACGGTTGGGAATTTCACCGCCTCGGAGAAGGAGTGCTTTTGCAAGAATAGCGCAGGTGGCTCCGCACTCTTCGTCAACAATCGTTAGATCCGCCATGGACCGGCCCAGCGGCGGATGCTGATCGATAATAATTGTCGCCTTGCGGTTTTTGGGGAAAGAATTGTTTTCAAACTGCGGCTGGGTATCCACCAAAACCGTATGCACGTAGCGTTTGAAATCAATGGGCCTAAGCTTATGCACGGGGAGCTTGAGGATCTGAACCATGGCACGGTTTTCAGTTCGCCCGATAATTCCGCCATAGACAACCCGGGACTGAATTCCAAAACCGCTTTCAGCCAGGTAGCGGAGCGCCACAGCGCTGGCCAAAGCATCAGGATCCGGATAGTCATGGGTCAGAATCAAAAGCGGCGAAATTTTGTCGCGTTTCTCTTCAAGAAAAGCCAGGATTTTTTTGGCATTTCTTGTGAGACTGGAGCGTGAATGAGTTTCCGTCACCTGAATACTCCCTTTTAAAAACGCCTTCAGCGGTTGGAATCGCTTGCGGGCCCTTTATTTTCCCTGCGCCGGTAGTCCTCCAAAAGCCGCCGGAAGTCTCCATCCGCAGAGCGCAGGATTTGCCCCGCGACAAAAATAAGAATCGAAAACTGCCAGCCTTCTTCAGGGCCGGCGATCAGCCCGGCCGTTACGTTTTCCTGACGCTGAAACTGTTCCTGATAATCATCAATCGCCGCTTGTAATTTGCCGTCATGCATCGAAAGTTCATCGGTCATGTGATTAAATTTAAGCGACGGGAAATGGACGCCTCGAATCAAAAGAAAATCCATGAAGCGGCCGGCCTCCCGTTCAGCCGGCGAATCAAACTCAAACCCTTGAAGCTGCGGCTGATTCGGGGGAAGAACAAGCGCCGGCTTTTCAACCAGGACATGCCCTTTGCGGACAAAGGTGCCTGAAGTTCCTGCCGGGGATTCCGAAAGAAAAACATACGGGATCCGCGTAGCGTCGAAAGTGTCAAGCGGCTGGATCCTGGAACGGATGATCTCCGTTCTCTTTAAGGCCTTTTCCCAAACTCTCTCAACATCCATACACATCCGCTCGTGTGAATTTTCAGCGCTTCCGAACACCCAGAATTTTTTTAAAAGCATTCGCAAGCTGTTCCGCCAAATCGCCTGCCGTCAGGCTTATTTCCCCGCTTTCAACAGCGGCCAAATCACCCGCCAATCCGTGAACATACACGGCGAATCGTGCCGCATCAAACGGTTCCAGTCCCTGCCCTAAAAGCGCCGCAATCATTCCGGTTAAAACATCCCCGGTTCCTCCGGAAGCCATTCCAGGATTACCGGTCGGGTTCACCGTGTAGAGCCCCTCCGGAGACGCGGTCACGGTACCCTGCCCCTTCAGCACAACCACGGCACGGGACAAAGCCGCCGCCCGGACGCAGCTTTGGATCCTCTGTTCCTTAGTAACAGGTTTGCCGCCCCCAAAAAGCCTGACAAACTCTCCCGTGTGCGGAGTTAAAACAGCAGGGATCCTCCGCTTCCTTAAAAGTTCCGGATTCCCGCGCAAGGCATTCAGTGCGTCCGCATCCAGAACAAGAGGCTTCGGCCATTTTTTAATAAGGGCCAGAACCAGTTTTCGCACAGAGGGGTGTGTCGACAATCCCGGGCCTGCGGCGAGCACATCCTGAGAAGCCGCAAATTTTAAAATTCTGCTCAAACCGCTGAAAGCAAAACAACCCTCAGACGCAGAGGGAAAAGGACGGGTCATAATTTCCATTTCACGCCGGGCAATCACCGGATAAACCTTGCTTGGAACTCCAAGGGTCACAAGCCCTGCGCCGGACCGAAGCGCCCCAAGACCAGCCAGATGAGCGGCCCCCGTATACCCCACGGACCCCGCCAGGATAAAAACCCGGCCAAAATCCCCTTTATGAGCGGCGCGGGAACGCGGCTTAAGGCCTCCACGGATCTCACGCATCAGTTTTTCCATCGCACACCCTTTGAAAGATCAGGCTGACTGAATCGCATGCTTTAAATCACGGACAGCATTTCTCATCCCTGAAAAAAGGGCGCGGGAAACAATCGAATGTCCGATATTCACTTCTTCAATTTCAGGGATTCTGCAAATGGGCGCCGTATTTTCATAGTCAAGGCCGTGCCCCGCGTGCACGACAAGCCCCATTTTTTTTGCAAGCCGTGCCGCAGCAGCGATTTTTTTGAGCTCCTGCCGCCGCCGCGCTCCCGACACTTCGGCATACCGGCCCGTGTGGATCTCAATGGCGTCCGCTCCGAGTTCAGCCGCTTTTTTTACTTGGGCAATTTCCGGAGCGATAAAAAGGCTGACTTTGATTTTCTTTTTTTGGAGACTCTTAATCACAGGCTTCAAACGCTTCGCGTTCCGAACAGCGTCAAGCCCGCCCTCGGTGGTAAGCTCTTCGCGGCGCTCCGGCACAAGACAGGCTTTTTCAGGACGAAAGCGGAGGGCTATTTTCAGAACTTCCGGATCAAGCGCCATTTCAAGATTGATCGGAACCTTGACCCGGCTCCGGACCCGCGGCAAATCACGATCCTGAATATGCCGGCGGTCTTCGCGCAGGTGGAGGGTAATTTGATCAGCACCGCCGAGAACGGCTTCCCGGGCAGCAGCCGCGGGATCCGGATGAAAACCGCGGCGCGCCTGACGCACAGTGGCAACATGGTCAATGTTGACCCCTAAGGCAATCCGCTTTTTTCTTCCGCCCGTCTTATTCATGATTTCGGCGCATCTTATTTGCTCTTGCGAAGGGTCGCTTTGACTTTCGGAATAACGCCGTCTTTTAAACTGACATCTTCAGGAAGAACCAGCTCCACGGGAATCTCCTGGGTGCCCGCCTCAATGTGGGAGACATCCACAAAGGCGAGCATTTTTTGCGGGTCGACTTTTTCAAGCTGCCGGATGGACCCCTTCAGGGTCAAGGAGATCGCCGCAGGCTCAATGTCCACGCTGCGGTCTTCGGAAGATGACTTGAGCACCCGCACCGGAACATTTTCAAAGGTCTTTTCATCAAACTCTTCTTTGATGGGAATAAAGACATCAATCAGGGCTTCGCTCATGGGCTTTACGGTGGACGGTAAATCCAGCTCCACATTACGGCGGAAAGAACGGATACGGCCGACAAGATCAATCGGTTTGGTCTTCACGACGTCCAGTTTTTCAAGCTGCGCCTTCGGGCCTTGAATTAAAATCGCATTGGGATTGAGCTGAACTTCATCGTCACGCACTTTATACCCAAACGCTGCTTCTCCCGAAAAATTAGGTTTTACTTCAAGCTTCTGAATAATGAGTTCATCAAGCGTCACCTGCACCACTTCGGGCTGCATTTTAACAACCCGGATGTAGGGCGTCGGTAAATGAATTTCTCTCGCTTCAAGACGGAAGGAATATTCACCGGCTGTTTTTGCTTCAGAACCAATCTCGTGAACCGCGGTAATTTCTTCGGAGGTGATTTTGGAAAGCATGCTTCTCGGGGCCATGAGCGTCACCTGAATGACGTCGCTTGAAACATCGAGAACGCTCATTTGCTCATTCTGAAGTTTGATTTTAAGCGGCACGTTGCGGGTGATCTCAATACCTTCTTCCCCCACGGCGTAGTACCAAAGACCGATGGCAAGTATCAATGAAATCAGTTTCAGGCCGGCATCCCGGACAAACCAGGTCTTCATGGCTCCTGCCTCGGGCTGAAAAGATTCCAGTTCTTCTTGATAAAATCCGCAATGGGGCTTGCCGGAGGCGTCTCCTCCTGGCGGAATAGGCTGAGGAGAACTTTTTTCAAACCTTCAGGGTCAAGGTCCCGGGTCAATTTTCCATGAACGGAAACAGAAATGGCCCCGGTCTCTTCAGAAACGATCACGCAGACCGCATCGCTTTCTTCCGTAAGGCCGATGGCCGCGCGGTGGCGGGTTCCGAGCGAACGCGAAATGTCGGGGCTTTGGCTGAGCGGAAACAAGGAACCGCAGGACGCAATGCGGTTGCCTTCAATAATAACGCCCCCGTCATGGGTAGGCGTGTTGGGTGTGAAAAGGGTGATGAGAAGCTCCGCGCTGATTTTCGCGTCAAGAACAATGCCGCTCTCAATATAGTTTTTAAGTCCGATGTCGCGTTCAATCGCCATCAGGGCCCCGACTCGCTTGCGTGAAAACAACTCACAGGCCTGGACCACTTCGTCCACGGTTCCGCCCTTTTTGAGAAAGGCGCCGCCAAAAGTGTTCTGCCCGATTCGGGCAAGGGCGCGGCGAAGCTCCGGCTGGAAAATAATAAGAAGGGCCACGACACCGACCGCGAAGAGTTTGGTAAGAACCCAGTTGATGGTGTGCAGGCCGAACCACTTGGCAAGGTTGAAGACAGCGGCAAGAATCAAAAGCCCGAAAACCACCTGAATGGCGCGCGTCCCCTGAAAAAAGCGGATGACGCTGTAAATGAGGGCCCAGATAAAAAGAATTTCAAGAAAGGGGCGCCAGAAGACCAGGATGGAATCGACCATATTATTTTCTCCCAAAAAAAGAAAAGAGCAGCGTCAAAAGAAGACTGGCGAACAAACAGGTCGCAAGCGGGAAATAAAAAACAAAATTCCCTTTCTTGAAATAAATGTCTCCCGGGAGACGTCCAAGTCCCGGAATCTTTCCAAACAGCATCAAAATAACGCCGGAACCGATGAGAATAAAGCCAAAAAAAATCAGGGTCTTTGCCAGGTCACTCATGGTTGTGCCCTTTTTTTAAATACGGCTCAATATAACACAGGCTTTAAAGTCCGGGCAATCCAATCGGCATTCTGGCGGACAAAAGATCACAGAAGGTCGTTTGGGCGGGAAGGCGGCTTCAAACCAAAGTGTTCATAAGCCCGCGGTGTTAAAACACGGCCCGAAGAAGTTCTTTTAAGAAATCCCCGCTGAATCAAATAAGGCTCATAAATTTCTTCAAGGGTTTCGCCGGATTCCCCAACGCCCACGGCGAGACTGTTCAACCCAACGGGTCCGCCGCTGCAATCGTGGAGAATATATTCAAGGATCCGCTTGTCCATGGTGTCCAAACCCTCGCGGTCCACTTCCAGCATTTTCAGGGCCTGGTCGGCAACGGCCGACGTAATGCGCCCTTCGGCCTTGACCTGGGAGTAATCCCTTACGCGCCGGAGCAGTCTGTTTGTGATGCGCGGAGTTCCACGCGAACGCCGGGCAATTTCATGTGCCCCCGATTCATCGGTCTCAATGTTCAGAATCTGGCTGGAACGCTTTACGATTTCCGTAAGCTCTTCCACTTCGTAATAATTAAGGCGCTCCACAATGCCAAACCGAGCACGCATCGGCGCGGTCAAAAGTCCGCTCCGGGTCGTGGCTCCGATCAGCGTGAACGGCGGAATGTTGATTTTCACGGAACGGGCGTTGGGCCCTTTATCGATCATAATATCAATGCAATAGTCTTCCATCGCGGGGTACAGGTATTCCTCCACCACATGCGAAACACGGTGAATTTCGTCGATGAAAAGAACATCCCCTTGTTCAAGATTCGTGAGCACGCCCGCTAAGTCTCCCGGGCGTTCCAGTACGGGGCCTGAAGTGGTGTGGAGATTCGCGCCCATTTGCTTGGCCACGATGTGTGCAAGCGTTGTCTTTCCAAGGCCGGGAGGCCCAAACAACAGGAGATGGTCCAGAGGTTCTTTGCGAAGCTTGGCGGCTTCCACAAAAATCCCAAGGTTCTCTTTAAGTTTGCGCTGGCCAATAAACGCCTGAAAAGTCGAAGGCCGAAGCTTGGCATCGGCCTCAGCATCATCCGGGCGCAGGGCTTGGGTTAACAAACGGTCTTCTTCACTCATAAATTATTTTTCTTCGGATTCCATACTGCGTTTAAAAACAGTGCCTTCGGCAAACAAATGCTGTGACTCGCGGGTATTGAGGCGGCTTTCAATGAAAGCCACGAGTCTTTCATGGTCCTGATCAGGCATTTCAAGGAAATCCGCGGACACGGAAAAAACATTGTCGTTGGTCGCGCGTTCAGAACGGATCACGCGGGCAAAAGCGCTGACAGGAGATTCCCCGAGCACCGGAATTAAAACCTGGACACGCAGCATGGCGCCGGGAGCCACCCCTTCGGTGGTCGTAAAACGAACACCGGAAGGACTCAAATCTTTGGTGTTCGCCGTGCGCGCAATGTTTTCTCCGGGCGTTCCGTCGAAGACGAAATACTTCATCAGAAACACTGCCTGAAGACGGGGAGTGCGCCGGCCTTCAGATGCCTTGTATTTTTTTGACCCGAAATTTTTCATAGCTTATGACCGTCCTTTAAAAGAATTCCCCGTTTCCGGGGTTTTAAACATACTTCAAAGAGGCTCGAATCAGATCTTCAACTGAAAGTCCCGCGTCCGGTTTGTCTTTCACCGCTTTTTCAACCGCGGCTTTGGCATCGGCCCTGCGGTACCCCAGCGACACCAAGGCTTGCAGGGAATCTTCGGCAACGCGCGAACTCGCACCGAGAGACTCCGCGGCCGCTGCTTTAGAAGAGCGCTTCTCGAGAATCATTTTTTCCTTCAGTTCGACAACCAGACGTTCCGCGGTCTTCTTTCCGATCCCTGAAATTCCAGTCAGCACATGAATGGCCCCTGTCGCGATGGCCTCTTTTAAATCCTCAATCGGAAGACCCGAAAGCGCGGTGGTCGCGACCTTGGGACCGATACCGGAAACAGAAATCAAAAGCCGGAAAAGCTCACGCTCGTCCTCAGTCAGAAAACCATGAAGGAGATGCGCGTCCTCGCGGACAATAAAATGAGTCAAAAGACGGACTTCAGTTCCCAGGGGCGGCAGTGAGGAATAGGTAGAAAGCGGAATATGAATATCGTACCCAACGCCCTGAACGTCCAGCACGACATTCATAGGGTTCTTTTCAAGCAGTTTGCCTTGAAGATGATGATACATGTTTCTATCGCTCCATCGCGGCTTTAAGAAGCTGCTGAAATTTTTCGTTCTTACGTTTGGGGCCCGCAAGCTCTTTGATTTTCGATTTCAAAGGAGCGGCCTTGGAATGCAAATGACAAAGCGCCAGCGCCAAAGCATCAGAGCCGTCTTCCGGGGGAGGCTCCTTCAGGCTGAGCAGGCGCTGAATCATGTACTGGACCTGCGCCTTTGTTGCCCGGCCATTGCCTGAGATCGCCTGCTTGACCCGGGCCGGCGGATACTCCACGACTTCAATGCCTCTTTCGGCAGCGGCCAGCATTGCGCAAGCGCGGGCTTCGCCGATCTTGACCATAGCCCTGAGGTCACGGCCAAAGAAAACATTTTCAAGAGCCATCACGGAAGGTTCATAAATCCTAATGACTTCCAAAAGTCCGTGATAAATACGTTTTAAGCGTTCCGGCAGCAAAAGCGTTTTGTGAAGATGGATGACTTCAAAATGCAGCAGGCGGTAACGGTTTCCTTCCGCCTCAATAAGACCGGCACCCGTGTGCCAGGTTCCCGGGTCAACACCCAGAATCCTCATCCCGTAATTTCCTTCATGACTTCATCCGGAATATCCGCATTCATATAAACATTCTGAACATCGTCGTTGTCTTCCAGCGATTCGACAAGATTAAGAACAGACCGGGCAGCATCCGCATCCACAGCCGTTTGGTTTTTCGGAATCATCGTGAGCTGTGCTGACTCGATAGGAATCGCCGCTTTTTCAACCGCAGCACGGACATTTTCAAAATCCTGAACACTGGTGGTCACCTGAAAGCTTTCGCCTTCGGAGGTCATATCTTCAGCGCCCGCCCCCAGCACAAGTTCCAAAAGCTGATCCTCGCCGGCGGCACTTTTGGAAACCAGAACAAGGCCTTTCTTCTCAAAGATCCAAGCCACGGAACCCGCGCCGGCCATAGAACCGCCGCCCTTGGTGAAAGCGCTCCGGATTTCAGCCGCAGTCCGGTTCTTATTGTCGGTGAGGCATTGCACAAGCATGGCAACTCCGCCCGTGCCATAACCTTCATACATCACTTCTTCATAGGTCACGCCTTCAAGCTCGCCCGTCCCCTTTTTCACCGCGCGTTCAATATTATCCGCAGGCATATTCCCGGCCTTTGCCGCCAGAATGGCTGTACGAAGCCTGGGATTTGTTCCCGGGTCACCGCCGCCGGTTTTCGCGGCGACTGTGATTTCCTTGATAATTTTTGTAAACAGCTTTCCGCGCTTGGAGTCCGCAATTGCTTTTTTGTGTTTAATACTTGCCCATTTATTATGACCTGACATGACACGCTCCTTGAATCGCTTCAATCATGGTGATGACATCTTTCATCGGACCCACATCGTGAACCCGGATGATTTGAATGTTTTGCAAAAGGGCATAAGCAACAACAGCGGCGGTTCCAAACGTACGGTCGTTTGCTTCGCGGCCGGTCACCTTGCCGATAAAAGATTTTCTTGATGGCCCCAGAACAACAGGCCTTCCGAAAGAGTGAAAGGCATCCAGTTCTAACAGAAGT
The DNA here is from genome assembly GCA_964434115.1 of uncultured bacterium. GTDB lineage: Bacteria > Omnitrophota > Omnitrophia > Omnitrophales > Aquincolibacteriaceae > ZLKRG04. The sequence goes on along the minus strand of CAYSSX010000016.1, from coordinate 4,219 downwards.
TCGAGGTTCTGTTCGGCGGTTTTCGCGAAACCAAGCCCCGGATCCACAGCAATCTGTTCCGGAGAAATTCCGGCCTGAAGCGCCAAGTCAAAACTCTGCCGAAGTTCGGACAGTGTCTCCGCGAGCACATCAGAATAGGCCGCCAGCAGCTGCATGTTTTTGGGATTGCCTCGCCGGTGCATAAGCACCAGCCCGGCGCCAAAATGCTTAACAGCCTCGGACATGTCCGGACCGGAGTCTTTAAGGGCGCTGACATCGTTAATAATATCGGCGCCTTCGGACAGGCAAATCCGCGCGGTCGACGCCTTCGTCGTATCAATCGAAATGGGGACCGGGCTTACGCGGCGAATCCCGCGCAGAACCGGCAGCAGCCTCGAAAGCTCTTCCTCTTGGCTCACAGGGTCAGCGCCGGGCCTTGTCGATTCAGCCCCGAGATCCAGAATATCCGCGCCGGCAGAGACCATATCCAGCGCGTGATGAACCGCTGTTTCTGTTTCGGAAAATTTTCCGCCGTCAGAAAAAGAATCCGGCGTAAGGTTAAGAACGCCCATGATAAGCGTTTTCCGGACAGGCAAAGGCCCTGACCGTATTTTCCAAATTTCAGACTGAGGCTCAGGCCCCCTGGGATTCCTGGGGCTTTGAAGAGGATGCATCAAGAGGTTTTTTTTTGGTGATTCCTGCCAGTTCAAGGATTTCATCCTCATCAAGGACTTCTTTCTCAAGAAGGTGCTGGGACAGGCGGTCCAAGATGTCACGTTTTGAGGTTACAATGGAGCGCGCCTCGGCATAGGCTTCATCGACGATCTTGCGGACTTCCTCATCAATTGTCACCGCGGTTTGTTCCGAGTAATCCCTCTCGCGCATCAAATCGCGGCCAAGAAAAACCTGGCGGTCCTTTTTGCCGAACGTCAGGTTTCCAAGTTTCTGGCTCATCCCCAGCTCGCAAACCATCATCTGGGCAAACTGGGTCGCTTTTTCAAGGTCATCCTGCGCGCCCGAGGTGATTTCGTTAAAATAAATTTCTTCCGCCACGCGGCCGCCAAGAAGCACCGTGATGCGGTGGCGAAGTTCTTTTTTTGTAATCAGGCTCCGGTCTTCGGACGGCATCTGAAGCGTGTAGCCCCCCACACCAAACCCGCGGGGAATAATCGAAATTTTTGTGACCGGGTCGCCGTCAGGAAGCGTCAACGCAACGATCGCGTGGCCCGACTCGTGGACGGCTTTGATTTCTTTTTCGCGCTTTGAAATAATACGGCTTTTCCGCTCAGGGCCCACCATCACGCGCTCAATAGACTCTTCCAATTCCTGCTGGGTCACAGCTTCCTTGCGGCGGCGGGCGGCAAGAAGCGCTCCTTCGTTCACAAGGTTCGCAAGGTCCGCTCCCGAAAATCCCGAGGTTTGACGGGCCAGCTTAGCAAGGTCCACAGAAGTATCCATTTTCACTTTCCGGGAATGCACTTTCAAAATCTCTTCGCGTCCTTTGATGTCGGGACGTTCAATAACGACCTGGCGGTCAAAACGTCCCGGTCTGAGAAGCGCGGGATCCAAAACATCCGGCCGGTTTGTGGAACCAATCAGAATCACACCGCTATGGGTATCAAAACCGTCCATCTCGACAAGGAGCGCGTTCAAGGTCTGTTCACGTTCATCATGCCCGCCGCCAATACCGGCAAAACGCTGACGCCCCACCGCATCAATTTCGTCGATAAAAATAATCGCGCCGCGGCCGCTGGTCTTGGCCGCTTTCTTCCCCTGCTCAAAAAGATCACGCACGCGGGCAGCGCCCACACCCACAAACATTTCTACAAAATCAGAACCGCTGATGGAATAAAAAGGAACATTAGCTTCCCCCGCAACGGCTTTGGCCAAAAGCGTCTTTCCCGTTCCCGGAGGCCCCATCAAAAGCACGCCTTTGGGAATTCTTCCGCCCAGCTTTTGAAACCGCAGGGGGTCTTTAAGAAAATCAATAATCTCTTCGAGGTCGTCTTTCGCTTCTTCAACGCCCGCGACATCGGCAAAAGTAACCTTGGTCTGCTCAGACCCCGAAAGCTTCGCGCGGGATTTTCCAAATGAAAACAACCGGCTGCCGCCTTGTTGAACCCCCCGGTAAACAAAAAACCAGAAGAAAGCAATCAGCAGAATCACCGGTGCCACGGAATAAATCAGGTTATGCCAAAAGGTTTCCGGAGGATTAATGGCGAAGTCCGGCACATTTTTCCGGAGTGTCGGGAGCAGCTCCACATCATTCAGCGGAACATGAACCTGAAAAAAAGTACCGTTTTTGAGTTTGCCGCGGACAATCCCTTCCACCATTTCAGCGGAAGCAATCTCCCCTGTTTCCCGGTTGCTTTGAAGGATCTGGAAAAATTCAGAGTAGGACATGGGGCTGACTTCCATGTTTTTGAAAACAAAGACCTGCAGCACAAGGAAGAACAGCAAAGGGATGGCAAAAAGGGCCGCAAGCCGTTTACGATCCGACTCCGGACTCTTTTTAGACCCCGGTTTGGGGGCCGGCGGACTAGAAAAATTCTGCTTAAATTCACTCATGGTTTAAACTTGCCTTCCTCAGGGGATGGGTCAAAATAAAGAGTCGTTAGTGTAGCATGCGTCTGGAAAGGCTGCCAAGGACTTTATCGGCGGGCGGGCTTTTTATAAATCGTGATGTTTTCTGGGGTTAGTGCAAGATCAAGATCCTTCTTTAGGGAATGACGGCCCCGTTTTTTGGGAAGATCGGACCGCAGCCGCTTCCAAGCATCGTAAGAAAGCCCGCTTTGGGGGTCGAGTTGTTCAAGGACCCTGCGCAAAACCCGGAACTGAATCGCCGCCGGCAAAGCCTCAAAACGCCCGCGATGGAGCACCTGCCTCTTGCGCGACGATTTCTCGCGGACAGAGGCATAAGCCTCCGCCTCCCACATCAAAAGCGCCTCGGCCTCATCTGAAACAATCGAGGGAATCCTTGCCAAGGCCTCCTTGACCCGGGGGTTGAAATGTTTTTCCAGAACAGGAAAGGCCTTTTGACGGATACGGTTGCGAAGAAAAATCTCCGAGTCGTTGGATTCGTCTTTCCGGAAAGGGATTTTGCGCTCTTGGAGGTACTCCAGGATCTGTTTTTTAGTAAATCCTAAAAGAGGCCGGACAAAAGCCGTTTTTCCACGCATCAATTTTTCGCGGATACCTTGAAGCCCCTGAAGCCCGGTCCCCTGAATCATCCGCATCAAAATAGTCTCAGCCTGATCATCCAGGGTGTGCGCGAGAGCGATTTTGGGGATTTTGCGGCGGGAAGACTCATTCAGAAAAAAAGCATACCGGGCTTCGCGCGCAGCCTCTTCCAGGGAATGCCCGCCGCGGCGCGCTAACTCGCGCACTTTCCCTTGACCCGTAATCACGGGGACATCAAAAGCCTTCCCGAGTTTTTCGACAAACACAGCATCTTGATCCGCGGACCGGCCGCGAAGGCCGTGATGAAAGTGAAGAAGTCCCAGCCTGATTTTCCAGGCTGGCGAAAGTCCCCGAAGTAAATGAAAAAGGGCGGTGGAGTCAGGCCCGCCTGAACAGCCGACAAAAATCTTATCCCCGGGCTTAATCAAACCGGAGAGATGGAGTTTCTTTTCAAAAAGGGACGGGAGATCAGTCAACATGCAAAGCATTCTAGCAGTTTATTGGGAAAGTTGACTGCTCATAAATAATGCGGGGAACTCGCGGTTGACTGAATATCCGAAGCAGGCACCCGAAGCGCATTACTAACCGGCGACAATTGTGAAAGCGCCTTCAAATGAGCTTTAGCTATTTTGTTGTTTTGAAGACTGAAAAACAAGAAGCGTTTTCACTAACAGCGCCAGATCCTAAGAAGGCGGAGGGCCAAGTCCGGCAAGGCGTCCGAAGCAGGCGATGCCAGAGCGCATCGCCGATACAGGACAACGCAGCCAGACGAAGGACATACGGCTTCGACGATCGGCGATGGTGTGAAAGCGCTTCTTAAAAAATGACGGGGGGGAGGATCGGCGCCTTCGGCTCATCGAAACAACCGCTTCGCCTCCGGTCGGCCACCCGCCGCTCGAAGGATGTCGATGCTTCCAAAGGGTCGCATCTCCATCGTGAGAAAGCTCGCGGCTCCCTTCGATCCTCCAAAATCAGCTTAAAGTAGTGACGGGGGGGAGGATCGAACTCCCGACAACAGGCTTATGAGTCCTGCGCTCTACCAACTGAGCTACCCCGTCCG
>CAYSSX010000015.1:0-35854 GCA_964434115.1 uncultured bacterium | reverse complement strand
CAGCGCCCACCCGGTTTGTCATCATCTGTTTCACATTTTCAAGACGAATCGACGTTGTTTCAACCACGGCTCTTTCAAAATCCACAGGCGCTGCTTCACGGAGTTCGGAGCGGATCTCGGAGCGCACAAAGGTCGCCGTGTTCAAGATCAATTCATTGTCATTCAGAATCGGCTGAACCGTTGCCAAAACATCGTTTCCGCGCATAAACGCAATTTTCAACACGGGCGCCGTATCCCCAGCATCCTGACGAGGCGCAAGGACAAGGCGAATGTTCTGAGCTTCAAACTCGGTATACGCCGGAAGACTTGAAAGAACATCGATCAGGCCCTGATTGAAGGCAGCATCATTGTCCGTGGAGAATCCGACGAAATTGATTTTGCCGCCAGCCGCCGCAGGGTTTTTATAAACGGTTGCCACCAAGGCCAGGAACTTGGCAAGGTTGTCCGGGTTCCGGGCGATTTGACGGAGCACATAAATAACCTTCTGGAACCAAATACCGCCCGCGAAATCGTGATACCGTGCGTCTGCCACAAACTGCCGGATAACATCCGGAATCGGAACCTGGGTTCCTGCCGGAGCACCAAGATCAAGGACCTGTGTGCCGGGAAGGAAAAAACCCTCCATGCGTTTTATGGCCCAATTCGCTTTCATACCTTCAAGACTCGCCGGTGTGGCCGCGATCATATTCCCCAACGCCGTTGCCGTAAGCCGCCCCATCTGATTCAGGCTGCCGCGCGGAACTCCCGCAATATCAAAAAGGAGAATAAAGGGCAGGTATTTCTCAACACCCGGAGACAGCGAAAGCGGTGTGGTTTCCCCCCAATGAAGGGCGCCGAAAATGAGCTCTTCTCCCGTGAGCTGTTCCAGCAAAAGAATCTCTGCTTCAGAAAATCCGCCGATGGCATTAAGGAGCGGGCGAACCATTCTCGCTCCGATCGTGGGGTGATCGGGTCCGACAGACACCAGGCGCCCCGTATCGTGTAAGGCGATTCCCATTTCAAGAAGTTTCCTCTCCCGAGGAGAAAGCCTCTCAAAAAATTCCCAAAGACTGCGCAGACGGCTCTTGATCACGTCCTGATCTTCACCCGGGTTAAAACGTCCAAGCAAGAGATTGAGTTCCGGGTCATTAAAAACAAGATCTCCGGCGTCAGTCCGACGCATCAAATTACTGAAGGCAACGGAAGCCGTATGAATCGCCTCGTGATGCTGTTCAAAGGTCAGGTTTTGTCCGCCGCCAATTTCATAGGCCTTCCCTGCGTTGCGCACATTATTTTTCGCGGATTCAGAAGCATTGCCGCTCATGTAAAAAACGGCTCTCATGCTTTCAAAAACACCCCCAAACGGGAGATCGCGATCTCCAACAGCTTCACGGACATCATTCGCTGTGGGGCTTCCTGCGATGGCTTGGAAATAAGAAACGACTCCTTTTTCTACGCCTCTTCTCGCGCCCGGATCATTTTTCTGAGTCGCGTCTTCCAGATTGCTTTTTGAGACAAAACTTCCCAAGGCAGGGAAAGAAATATTTGCGTTCTTCATGATTCGATAAATTGTTAACGCCTTCAGGACTTCAGCTATCGGCACATCGGAGAGCCTTCCTTGACGGATTGCTTCATAATAACGGTAGGGTAAAATTTCCCCCGTTTTATTGTTACGGCGCTTGCCAAGTTCTTTTATGAGCTCCGTGAATAATCCCCCCAGCCAGTCTTCACGTACCTGACCGGCCTTGGCCGCGTCCGGCTGAAAACGCGGTAGCCGCTCAAAACGCTGCAAAAGAAGTTCACGTTCACGGCGGCGTTCCGCGGCATCACGGGCGTTAAGACCGGCAATCGCATCATCCGTAAAATCAGCCAGATCCATTTGCGCGATCGGGTCGCGGCGTCCAATCCAGCGGTCGGCAATACGGCGCATACGGGCGAGTTTAGCCGCGGGATCCAGACCTTCCCAATCACCGAGCCAGGTTGAGAACAGCGGCGCGCGGCCGATACGGAAAGAGTTCTGTTCCAAACGAATATAAATCTGTTCAAAAAGCAGGGCTAAAGTGTGCGAAAGAATATACGGGGACCAAACCACCCACTGCACGGCAAAGTGAACCATCCTCACGAATTTCACCCGCCCGGGTTCATTGCGCATCCCCAGCCAATACGGCCGGAACTGGCCTTCAAAATAGCTCAAATTCATGGACGGAATAAAATCAAGCGCGCGCGCCAGCACGATAAAGACACCGTAAATGGCCGTGGCCCAGAAAGCGATGGGCAAACCGACCGTGAAGAAAAGAATCGGGAACAGGACAAAAATTCCGCCGGAAAAGTTAGCCAAATATTTAAACGGACTGGAAAGCCAGTTGAACGCGATATAGAAAAGCATGCGGAACGGAAGCGCCAAAGCCGCGAGAGGCTGATGAATGTAGCCCGTCAGCACCAGCACACCATCCCGGGCAAGGCTCTTGGGCGGCATCGCTTTTTCATAAATTTCCTGAACCGTATGGGCGGATTCGAAGAACCAGTCATCGAAACGCCCTTCCGTGAAAAGATTTTCATGGGCCTCCTGGCGCCGGGCTTCGGCGGTCCGGATCTGCTCAATAGACATCCCTGAGAACCACTGTTTCAGCCAGCGGCCCGCGGTCGACGTACGGATCGAGGTGGAAAGGCTTTGGATGCCCCAGGACAGAGAACTGACCAGGTACATGACAAGGAACGGCGGAAAAAGCGAATACAGAAGGAGCTTGCCGATCACTCCGAAAATTTTATCCCGGAAATAACCGCGCGGGAGCAGGGCCGGGTCGATCCCCTCGGCAGTACGCCGGGCCGCGTCCAAAAGAGCGAGGCGGTGGTGATAACCCAGCATGGGCCAATCCCGGTCCAGGGTATTCTGGTTGCCCTGAATATCCGTGGGTGCAAGCCGGTCAAAACCTTCCTGAAGAATCAGGTTAAAATCTTTCGCGGCTTGTCCCACAGGCCCGTAAACTCCGCCCTCTTCGAGATCAAAGCCCGCGAGCATTTCCTTCGAGGTGATGGCCTGGATCAATTCACGCGTCTTATTGCGTTCATGTTCTTCCTTGGTGTATCCCACCCGCAGAAAGTTTTTGTTTAATTCTTCAATCATCATCTCCCAGGTCAAATTGGTTTCATTCCACTCAAACATTTGCCGAAGAGCATGGGCTTCATCACGGCGTTCATTAAGCGCAGCCTGAAGAAAATTGGTTACACTCGCAGGCTTTCCGGTCTTCCAAGCGGCCTCAAACGCAGCTAGAGCGGCGCGCTCTTCAGCTTCCGCCCGAGCCAACTCTTTTTTGAGCTGCTTCATCCAAGCTGTTTTCCATGCAATGAAATAACCGCCCACGGCGCGGTCCTCAAGATTCCGCGCAAACACTTTTTCACCGTAAAGGGAAAGGAAAAATCCCAGACCATTGCCAAACACAAAGGATAAGCCAAAAATCGTCCAGCTGACAAACCGGAAGGCGGGATCCAGATGCCCCATATAAGTGAGCGCGATCACCACAATTCCGATAAACGGCGCAAAGAAATAGGTTCTCTGATGGCTGCCGCCGTCCACCACCATTTTGGAAAGATCGCGGCGCCCCATTCCGTAAGAACGGCCGAGCACAGGAGACATGGCCGCAAGGAAAGCGCTGGCTTCCGCGTAACGCAGCCACGCGATCGGAATACCGCGGGCAAAGTTAGGCGAGGCCTTCAGAACGTTCATCGGGCTGAGCGTCATGTTATTCAAAAGAATGGAGGTGGAAATAACACTTTCCCCTTCCATTCTGCCCGCATAACGCGTGACTTCACGGCCCGGATAATTCCAGGCCGAAACAATCTTGAAAACAATCCGGAACGGAATGTAGTAATGGAACAGGTAATAAAGCGGAAGCATGACAAACTGGCTGGCGGAAAGCTCAAGCGACCAGGTGTCCCGGATATTTCCGATCCACCTGAGATACTCAACATTCCGGACAAGATTCCAGAACAATCCATAGAAATTGTTGATCAGATCCATGTTTGAGGAGATCAACACCCAGGCCGCGATGGCTGAAATCGTGAAGAACAAGGGGTTCCGGACCGAGTTCCAGAAATCCGCGATGCGGACCCGCAGAGGCAGTCTCACCTGGGGCTGGCCCGGCTCTACCTGCGGCGATTGGCCGCGGACCAAATCACGGATCGCGCCCGGAAGCCGGAGCGCGGCGTAAGCCCCGCTGACGCCCACCGCGGCAGCCAATCCCGAGAAGTGCAGTGCCAGAACAAAAAGAATCGGTGCGCCGAAAATACCGAGGTTCCAAAAGGTCTTGGACACCCGGACAATCCCGGAATCCAGGAAAATCGCCTTCGTGGACGGGGTGATAAATTTCGGAAGTACGATCAAGGCGAACATCACAAACAAATACAGCCCCACACCGATCGCAATGCCGGCAAGGAAGACACTGTAGATACCCGATGAAAACGGCATGAAAGACATGAAGGCTTCCTTCGTGGTAAGAAAACCCGTCACGGTAGTGGAAAGTGTCCCAAGGACCACGGAGTAGAAAAGAAAAATCGCGGCGCTGATAATACCCAGAATAATCAGGCCCATGGTCCATGAATGGGCCGGCGCAAGGTGTTGCTCGGCCGCCATGCGTTTAATCGCGCCTTCTTCACGGCCGCGGATAATTTCGATCACAACGCCCGAGCCTTTGGACTCAGCCACAAGAAGACGCAGATCGCCGCCCATCCAGGAGCCGGCTCGCAGGTTAAATCCCCAAACCGTTCCCGGGACGTCTTCGTTGATGCCTGCAATGGGGTAAAAGTTCTTGATACGCGCAATCGGCATACGTCCCATTTTATCCAGCTGAACTGCGTAACTCTGCTGAAATTTCATGATTGAAAGGACATCGGCCTTCGTCGGGTTTCCCCCGTTCCAAAGTCTTCTATTTTTCAGTTCCTGAACAATCTTATCGATCGGGACTCTGGCCTCGCCGCTGACATAGATATCCCGGTCCCTAAGCCCCGGAACAAAAAGCGTTAACACCGACATGCCCTCCCAGTGGTCATGGCTTCGGGCATCAATGAAAACAGCTTCTTTATCGATGACGTTCTGCGGATAGTCCTGGCCGTCATGAATCACCGGAAGACGCCGGTAAATCTCTGATTTGGAATCCCTGTAATAGACATAGCGGGGAGAAAGCTCGGCAGCCTCGCCGCTGAGTCCTCCCGTGGTTTTTTCTTTCACCGCGTTCAGGGTTTCCTGCTCTGCTTCAGAAACAAGTTCATACTTCTGCTGGGCTTCGTTCCAGACAAGCGCCAAATCGCCCTCGGCCGCCTTGATTTTCTTGGTCGGGCGGCGGAGAAGCTCCGTCTGGGGAAGCGGCTTTTCACGGCCCTGCGCGTTCACGGTCAGGGAAACAGATTGATGCGTGGTGGTGCGCTCCGCCTCGCTCAGTTCAGGCGCGCCAATCATAGCTTCCGTCAAAAGATCAAGCCGGTGCAGTTCATTGATCTCCACCCCCGCGACCGTACGGACCGAACCGTCTTCCGCAAGGATCGAGGTTCTGCGTCCTTCGAAATTAAAGGCCTCAAACTCCTGAATCACATAATGGTCAGGATTGCCTTCCGAGTGGAGGACGACCGACATCTTGCCCCACGGGTTTGTCTTTTTCCAGATCGCGAAGGATTCCAGGTTGTTGTGTTCCAGCATGGAATGCGCGTCTTTGTTGGTGCCCGAGAAAGTGGTTTCATACTGGTTGTGGTAAGAAATATTGGCTTGCGCCTGGCCGTACCCAACCCCGTCAAGACGTGCAATGGACAGGTGCAGCTGGTTCGTGCGCGCCGCTCGCGGCATGAAAATATCATCACCGTCTGTCTGATGAATAAAGGAAAGCATACGGTCCGGCTCAATCGGCAGACCGTCCTTGTCCACGTAAGGCTGGCTGGTTTCCGGGTTCATCAGCACAGGGCCGTAATACTTGGTTTCACCGGACTTGAGAATTTCCCCGTTCACAAAGGCCTTGCCGGGTTCAAGAATCTCATACTGACCGGCGGCCGCAACCGTTTTCTGTTTCCAGAGCCGGCCACCCTTGGGATCAGAAACAAACGTGTAGCCCGAGGCTTTGAGCCCGCTGATTTCACCGCGGTGTTCATCCTCAGTTTCATAAACACCCTTTTTATAAAGGTTCCCGCGCGCGTCAAAATAATACCCCTGCTTGGCCAAGGCCCGCAGTTCACGAAGGCTGTGATCTTCGAGCACTGTGATGATCTGATGATCAGGGCCCGGATAATCCACGCGAACCTTCACCGTGCCTGTGGCGCGGTCAAAGAAGCCGACCTTGAGCATGTTTTTATAACCCACGAGTTCGCCGTCCTCTTCAATCACTTCAATATGATGAAGGTCCGCCATACGCTCAAGCTCGGTCAAAACGATTCCCGCATCGGTCTTGCGTTCCGCAAAACGTTTATGGGTAAACGAAGTCAAGGTTCCGTCTCCATTAACGGTGAATTCATCTTTCTCCGCGAAGGTCCGCAGGGCGACAAGGTCACGGCGTTTGGGGCCTTCCCCAACTTCAAACCCGTCGATAAGGTACTGCGTCGGAACCGCGCGGAAAGTGGAGAGACGTAAATCCTTGGACCGGATAAACCCATCTTCATCCACGGTAAAAAGCTGGGTGAAATTCTGCTTCTCGCTCCGCGTCAAGGGGCGCATCACGCGGCCGTCAAAAATTTCCTGCTCAAGCGTGCGCGGGTTAATCTGTCCGACGACCGCGTATTCACGCCAGCCAGCGACCGCGCCGTTACGGTCACGCACGATGTGATAAGTATTTTCTTTGGCCAGACGGAAGCTTTCAAAAGGCTTCTGCGTGACTGTGTCAAAAAAGACTTCAGAGAGCGAAGGCTGCTGGGCGTTACTGAGGAAAGCCAGTGGAAGAGGGGCCAGACCTTTCGCGACACGCTCCGCATCCTGATAATAAACCTTATCGCCGACCGTGAAGAACCCATCTTTCTCGTTAAGGATGAGCTGGGTCTCTCCCTGACCGACCTTGCGCGTCATCCGGGCCCACGGGGCACGGACATAGTAAACGGCTTTCCCTTCCGCATAGCTCGCGGCAACCGGGGAGCGGGAATTACGGTAGAGAATCGGCGTTTCAACCACAGGCTTGGTAAGCTTGGTGCGGGCTTCGCCCTGCTTCTTGACTTCATCGGTGGTGACTTTGGTCGCTTGCGAAGCCTCAGCCGCAACCGCCAGTTTTTTCACGGCATCTGCGAATTTCTTGGCTGCATCCCCCGTCTTTTTCTGCAAGCCTTTGTTGATGTCAGACCAAACAGACTCTTCAAGTCCCGGGTTCTGGATTTTGGAGATCTCATCCACATACCCCTGCATCAGTTCTTTAAGGCGGTCGATTTCAGGGGCCAGGAATTGTTTCTTCTCGCCGGTATAAGGATCTGCTTTTGCGGAAGCCTCCGTGTACTTCTGTAAATCTTCCGCGAGCTGCGCCACGCGGTTCCAGTAATCCACCAGGATCTGCCGGTCTTTGTAAGTGAGAATCGCGAGCTGAGGCCGGTAATTACGGAAGACTTCCGCAATCACCTTCCGGCTCTGGTCCACAAGCACCCATTTTCCATCCACGCCCTGAACGGCCTGAAGTCCGAGGGATTTATCGGAAAGCGCCGCGGGGGCCGCTTTCACATCCGAGCCTTTCACAACAATGAGATCCGGACGCCCTGCAACGATGATATTTCCGAGTTTGTCAAAAACCGTGCGCGGGAAACCCGGATCAATAAAGTTCTGCGGTTCCGCAAGAAGGGCTTTTCCATCCGCCGCCATCACAAGCTGGCCCTTGGCATTGATCACCACTTCGCCCTGGGCCGCCCTCTCATAACTGCCGGCCTCACCCACCACAATGTCAGTCCCTTTAAGAACAAGGACTCCGTCTTTTTCTTCAACTTCATCCTCACGGACCACAAAGGTTCCGCCCGCGGTAATCTGGAAGCTTTGAAGGCCGTTGTCCGCGATCCAGTGTTCTTCCCGTCCGGTTTTTCCCCGGTGTAGCCAATAATTGTCCACCGCAAACCCTTCGCGTTCAATCAGCGAAGCTTCTTCAGCGCCGACCCATTTCTTTTCCAGCGTCGGCTGAACATCGTCGCGTTTGAGACCCAGGATGGCATCCGCGGGGCCTCTGCGGTAGTTTTCGCCGTCCATTTCATGGCCGCGCACCAGGGTGACCGAGCGCGAGGCTTCGGCCGCGGACGCGTCCTCTTGAGGGATCTCCCGGCTGGCATTTTTGTGGTCAATCAATTTCGCGATTTCACGCGTCGTAAGAATCACTTCATCGGCCGGCTTTCCATCTTTTTCTTTGGAAGGATCGCGGGTCACGTAATTCGTTCCCGTTCTGTAAACAGGCACGAGGTTCTCGGCGCCCACAAGTTTGCCGTTGACCATAATGACCATGCCCTTCCAATCCGTGGAATCCATGGTCACGGCCAAGCTGAGGCCGTCAAACTGATCGTTCGCATTGGCCACACGCGTGCCCAGAACATAAACTTGCCCTGTTTCATCAATGAAAACTCCGGCGCCATCGGTTTTGCGGCGGCCAATTCTTTCAATATCAGGAAGCTGGGCCGGACGCACGCCCCGCGTAAACACTTTTCCGTCATCCTTGTCGTAGAGGTCAATGCTGATGGCCATGCCCAAGGCAAAATCGAGGAAGTCGGATTCGGACAAGAGATTGGTATCCGCGTAACGTCTGTGAAAGCCCAAAGACGCTAAAAAGATTTCCTTGGCCTGCCGGGTTTGAAAAACGGTGCGGGCCATCGCGGTCAGCTGGCTGAATTGACTGTCGCTGAAACGGACTTCCGCGCCCGCGGGAAGACCGGCAATATGGTTTCCGACAGCTTCAGCGCGCGTAAGCAATTCCGTTTCCAAAGGAGTCGGAGCCATGCGTGCTCTGAGATCGGCAATAAGCCGGCTCAAAGCGGAAAGGAAGGCGCTCCTCGAGGCATCGTCAATATTTTCAAGCGTAGCGGCAAAGGCTTCCAGTTGAGTCAGAAACGTCTTGTGCGAATCATCAAAGCCCGCGCGCTTGGCGAACATGGCGTCAATGAGCACCGCAAGATTCGGATTCAGACGGTAGACAATTTCAAAATGTTTTTCTGAAATAAACACGCCGGCCTGCAGGGTTCTTCCAGCCTGAACAAAACTGCCATTGCCAAGGGCCACTTTAAAGTTACCGACGGCCACCTGGACTTTTTCATCCTTTTCATTGATCAGATCCCCCACCGCGGTACGGTCCGCCTCTTCATCCGCGCCCAACGAACCCGGTTTGAGATACTTGAGAAGTGTCGGAACCTGAAGCGGAAGCCCGTATTCCTTGCCTTGACGGATTTCATAAACCGGCGCGGGCGTCACATACCCATGACGTTCTTCCGCTTCCTCACGTTTAAGCTGGTAAGAAATCATTTTGGGGGTTTTGCGGAAATCATTGTCCGCGACAAGAACCAGCTGGCCGTCATCGCCCCGGACATACGTCATCCCGTCGTAAGGATTGATGATAAATTCCTTGCCGTGCTTCAACTTGATGCGGGTGTCGACAATACGGCGGACCTTGGTCGGCAAATGCTCATCGTACTCGGTTTCAAGGCCGGTTTCGTTTTTGCGGACAAGGTGTTCATTACGGAATGAAAACTCGTGTTTGTCGCTCAACACGCGCCAGCCGCGCACCAGAACCTTGTCGTTCAAGAGTTCCATGATCCGGGAGCTCAGGAACGTGATGCGCGGGTCACGGACCGTTGTGCCGCTCAGAGCAGCGATCTTATTCCTGATTTTGAGATAATCTTCCCGGCCGACATAAGCCATTCCATCCATCGTGCGGGCAATCAGCGCCAAATCGTCCGCCGTGAGTTCATCGCGCTTATCAAGGTTCTGCAGAATCGCTTTAAACGTGCCGTTTTCTTCCGACGTTTTATGAAGCAAAGGCTCCATGCCAAGTTTATCCGCCTTAAAGGTCGGTTTGCCTGAGATCTTGCGAGCCAGGTTCACAACCACGGGACGAAGGCGGGCGCGTGACGTCGACACGCCATGAGGCGATTCGGCCTTGTGAATGCGCTCCAAATAGCCCATCAGGGCTTTCTTGTCCGTCTCTTCAATAAACAACCCGCGGTCCAGGGAGGTCTCAAGCGCGGCAAGTACTTCTGCGGCTCCGGCATGATCGAGGTCAAGTGTTTCAAGCGACTTTTTCGCGGCCGTGTAGTTAGGATCCAGCGGCGTCTGCACCACCTGCTCGATAAACAAGCTTCCGGCCACCATGCGGTAGCGGACGCTCGGATCCTGGCGGTCCACATAGAACTGATCCACCACAACATCCACTTCCTGAAGACTCAGGACAAGGTTGTAAAGATTGGTGAGGACAACGAGGTTTTCTTCCCGTTCAAAGACGAGCGGGTTTTCAGCTTTGATGAAATCAAGGGCCTTGGTGATTTTGCCGGCATTTGTCTTATCCAGAAAGGCGGCTTTCTGAAGCGCGGCCCCCAGAAGACGAAGCACCGCCTGAAGAGCCTTACGTTCCGCGAGCTTTTCACCTTCACTCAAATCGGCGGCGGCTTTAGCTTTGTTGGCATTACGAAGGGCTTGATACTCCGCGAACTTGTTCAACGCCTGTTTGATGACCGTGTATTCCGCGCGCATAAAGGCGGCCTTGTTGCCGTCCGGATTTTTGTCATTGGCATCGTCCTCTGCCGCGCTGGTAATACCCGGCCAGAAGGGAAGGCCGAGGATCGTGACATCCTTCAAGTAAATCTGCTCAGGCTTTTCCGTGTCTTCAGGTTTGCGCGTCACAACACCGTACTGCACCCAGTAATCATGGTGATTTTGGTCGAGAAGATAAATGTCCCCGTCCGGCCCTTCCACCGAGGCAAACGAGTAGGGCTGGTGTTCGATTTCCTTGCCGGCTTCCGTAATTCCAAAACTGTCGCGCGCGACCGAAACCTGGCGGCGGGCATCATGGACTTTCGACAAGTACGCAATGTTCAAGCGCGTCCGTTTCACAACATTTTCATAAAAGTTCTGATAACCGCCCGGCTTGGTCAAGTGAACAGGGCGAAGGGATTCGTAATTGTTGCGGAAGTAATACCCCACACGGTTCCAGAAACCTTTGGGATCAATTTTACGGCCGTCGTACTGATTCTGCTCAAGGATCGTTTCAATCATGCGGTCCATGGAGAATTTACGCGTGCCCTTATTGTCCGAACCCGCGATTGCGGACAACTTATCACGCTCATTGAACTCGCCCGTCACCGGGTCAATGACCAGCTCACTTAAAAGCGCGTCCACAAGTCCGCGCCAGTCTGCGGTCGTATCTTTTTCGCCGTCCGTGAAATGGTTCACGAGCATGCTGCCGGCATTGTCCTGGTTAAAGGCCATCTGCCCCAGTTTCAGCATCATTTCCTGAACCGGGTGCACAGGCGTGCGGAACGGTTCAAGGCCCAGGACATTGCGGATGATGTGCAAGGCCGAGGTAATGGTCAGCTGGGACACGCCGAGATTCAGCTTATAAAGAATGAAGGTCGCAAGCGCCGCGATAAACGCGATACTGGCCGCCGCATTCACGGAACCAAAATAAAACAACAGGGCAATGCTCGCCATGATCCCCTTGGCGGCAAAAAGGAACAGGGATTCGCGTAATTGGTTACCGGCGGAGAAGTACTCCTGCCGCTGGGTTTCCTGGATCTGACCCTGAATGTATTCGGGAAGAGAAAGAGGCTTGGTGCTGAAAAGGTTGCGCATTCTGAGCCAAAACATGGGGTTTCTGTAAATCATAATAAGCCCCAGCGTCACGGGAGCAATCGCCATGGCGGGTGTCAACCCCACTACAAGGAATGACAGCATCGCGGATGTGGAGAGAATGCCGAAGAAATACATCGGCCCCATACGGCTCGCCGCGTCCCCGAAAACAACACCATCCCTCACCGCGGTGCGGAAAGCGTGCCAGATCTGCTGAAGAATAATCGCGATAAAAAGCGCGGCCAGAAGATGGCCGCCGCCGGTCATCGCGCCTGCCGCAAGACTGGAAGCCGCGCCCCAGTGAAAAAGATTGCCCTGCCAGAGAAAGTAAAACGCAAACCAGATAAGCGTCGGCAAATAATTCCAGAGCTTGCTGAGCGTGCCGAGTCCGACCGCAGCCGTAAAATCAATCGCACGGACGCCCGTAAGCCTCGTGTGGGTCGCACCGCTTGAGCGGATCGTCATGTAGAGTTCGATTTTTTGGCGGAGGGTCGTAGGCGCCGACAAAGAACGGGACAGCGCGGCAAGGTTCTGCTGAACCTCCTCCGACATGGCACGGATGACTTCCAGTTCCCGCTCCACAGTCCGGAGGCGCCGTTCAGTAGCGCGAACACTCATCATCGCAGGCATCCAGCGGACGGGCATGGGGACGCCCCGCGAAATCATATCCCGCAGGCTCACGGCCTCAGCCTCCAGCCGGGCCTCAATGGCATGAAGGCCGACCTTAAACTGGAACTGTTTGATCACTGTTTTACGGAGCATCACTTCAGCCACGGCCTGAGCGGCGCGCCAGTGGAAGGCTCCAAGCGAACGCACCGTGTCCTTCAAGGCTGAGAAAAACGTCGCAGGGTGGCGCAGTTTGGCAAACCACGCCGAAAGCCGGTCCTGCAGCATTTTGCGGGAACTTTGGTTAAAGACCATAGAGCGGAAGCCCCAGAACATGGCAAGCGCGGAAATCAGCGGGAAAACAAGGATGAGCCAGAACGCCGAAGACAGCGCGATCAGAAAAAGTCCATACAGGCCTCGGCCGGCAAGGTTCGGCAGTTCTTCCCGGTGTTCCTTCTCACCATCCTTGGCAATCACCTTCCGCGGATTTTCAGGGTCCAGTTCAATCGTGAAGTCCGGGTTGTCCAGAATGTGCAAGTCACTTTCCGCGATCGCATGCATCAGGTCGCGGATGAAAAACACATCGCTGGGGTTCACTTGATAACGGGCCAAAGCCGGGGCGAGATTCACATCCCCCGCCTTGGGATCATTCAAGAAGCGGGCGGCGCGCACATACACCGCATACTGCGGCCCGGCCTGTTCAAGCACGGGAATCAGCTTTTCAAGAACCGTATCATTGATCTGCTCTTCGATGGACTGGATTTCTCCGGACACCGCGCGCTGATCCACGCCGTCCTTGGAATCCTTAATGTCGATTTTCTTCATCCGGTCGTACATCGAATCGCGCAAGCCCTTATTCATATTGAAGAGGTCCACAACGCTGGTGTTGCGTCCAAGGTCAAGGCGGTAGGGACGGGTCTGGGCATTCAACCCCAGGTACGCGAACACATGGAATTTCGTGAGGTCATATTTTTTGATCATCATTTCGCGGAAGCGGTAGATATACGCGAATTCAATATCAAAGGATTTATTCACCCGGCGGGCCAGGTCAAAAGGCGTCACGTCGAAGCCTTTTTCGCGCAGGAAGGCCGCTGCACGCTGCACGTTCGGACTGCGCGCGGTGGTAAAACCGCTTTTTAAGATTTCACCGTAGATCTCGGACAAAAGGTTGTTGGCCCGGTCCCCGTCCGCGCCTTCCAAGCCTTCCAGCCCGGGAAAATCGCGGTTCAGATTGTCACGGACCAGCTTGACGCGGGCGGTGTACATGTCGTCCACATTTTCCTGCCGGAACCAGTAGTCCGCGGCGCGCAGCATGTTAAAAAGCATGCTGGGGTGAGTCCGCTTTTCCTGCATCAGGAAAATAAGTTCAAGGACATCCACATCGTCCATTTCATAGTACACGCGTCCGCCGCGCTCCGTCTTGACGCCCCGGATCACGCCGGTCGAGAGTTCTTTTTGGAAGGACTCTGAAAAGGCTTCCTTCAGCTGGGCATGCGTCTGGCTGTACGAGGAACCTTCCGGGCGGGTGGCCAGGAAGTACTCGAAAGCGCTCCGCGTATCGCCTGCCGGGCGTTTATAGGCGCTTTCGAAATATTCCCGGAAGCTTCCGTAATCCACGGGCGAATGATCCAGCGTGGTCAAAGTGCCGGCCGCGTCACGGCGCACATTGACGCGCGGATAAAAGGCTTCCGTACCTTCAAAAATACGGTCGTCATAGGTACGCACAAAACCGGACTCGAGTTTGCTCATGAAAAAGAACAGGAAGGTTTCGTTAAAATAACTTTCCTGCAGGCGTTTCTTGGGGTCCACTTTGGTTCCAAAAATCTGGGGGCCGAGAAGGCTGAATTCCTTGGCCGCAAGAAATCCGTAATTATCCCCGGTCAAAGCATTTTGCGGATCAGAAGAAAGGGCTCCGGAACGGATCAAGTCCAAAAGAATATCAAGATTGATGGTCTCGCCTTTTTCCGTGAACCGGATGACTTCGTTCAGAGCGGCCAAGGTTTTCTCAAGATCGGCAAGCCGCTGTTTTTCCGCCGCGGTTCTGGCGGCTTCCGGTTTACTGTTGATCGCGTCGCGTTCGGTCTGGGCATCGCGCTGGGCGCGAAGGACCAGTTCCGGCTGGTAAAGGGCAATATTCAAAAGGTTGCGCAGGCTATTGGCTTCGCGGACCTGGTCCAAAAAGCTGATGCCGCGCATTCTGCGGAACTGATCTTCAAGCGTGTTGATGTTGGCCTTATCAGGCTTCACGCCGTCCAGGATGACAGGGAAATCCCCGGAACGGATCAACTGCAGCACAATGGCTTCCGCCTGCTTATCAAGCGGCATATCCGACAAGCGGCGGTAAGTTTCGGAAACCCGGATGATGTCCTTGGCGTAGCGGCGGTAAAGAAGCAGGGTATCGACAAACTCCTGGCTCCAGCCGTCCCAGCGCATGCGGTCCACATAAGCTTCAATTTCCGAACGGTCTTGAGAACTCAGCCCCATTTCGCGGATTTGAAAGATCGTTCTTTCCACTTCCCCGCGCGTTTTCAAATCTTTAAGCAGCGCCGGAACATCTTTTTCTGCAACGGCTTTGGCCTTTTCCATAAGCTGTTCAAGGTCACCCACGTCCCCTTTGCCGGTCCAAAGCTTCATAATAATGTCTTTAAGCGCCTGGACATGCTTGGGGTCCTTGGAAATTCCCTGCATAAGCTGGGCGGCAAACCAGTTTACAAACTCGTCCTGGCGGTACTTCTGCTGAAACTCTTTGGCAAACGGCTGAACGCGGCGCAGATTCTCAAGAAGCTTGGGGCTGATTTCCTGAATCGGAATAATGAGCCCTTGATTCCGGAGGTTCTGGATAATTTCCTTCACATCCGGTGGAAGGTCATCGTCCTGCGCTTGATTCAAGGCAAACACTTCGTAAAGGCGGTCGTAGAAACGGTAAACCTCAAAACGGTTGGTCGTGCTGATCTTGCGTGTCTCGTATTCCACCGGCGCGTACTTGAGAATATTGAAAAGCCAGTCACGGCTGAGCGGCGCTTTAGGGTTGCGGAGAAAAGCCACGATATGTTTCCGGATGGCCGGATCCAGATCTTTCAAGTCGGAGGCTGCGAGCACCTTATCCAGTTCCAGTTTAAGAAACGCGTCGTCTTTTCCCTGAACATTCGTGCGCAGGGTCTCAAGAAGCCCTGCGAAGGTTCCAGCGTTCGCGCGGAGCTGATCATCCGTGAGCGCGTTTCTCAGCGTTACGCCCGGAAGAGGCAGGTCGTTTCCATATTCAATCAATTCACTCGGGCGGATGCCGTATTGAAAGGCGAGCCGCGCAAAATAACGGGCCAAACGGTTGCGGCGTTCCAGAAGCTGCGCCGCGTCCTCAGAGCCTTCCGGGTAAAGACCGGTGAAGAACAGCAGAGTTTTCGCGTGGGAGTGTTCCGCGTCCTTATCGTCAAACCACTCCGACACCATGATCTCAAGCTCATTCAGTTTCCGCTGAATAACTTTTTCGGCTTCAAGGCGCTTGGCGACAAATTCCTTGTATTTGGGATCCGCGAGGATCTCTTCACGGGTTTTATTTTCACTGGCCAAACGTTTTTCATGCTGCCGCAGGTCGAAATCGCGGCTTTCATAGTCACGGCGCATGACTTCAAACTGGCTGCGCAGGTTGACATTTTCACGCTTCGCGTTATCCGCGCGCGCGCGCCACTGATTCAGCTGGTTTTCATTGTCGTAGGCACGGGTACGGTCTCTTTCCTTCAGCTGCATCATTTCCGTTTTAAGGATGTGCGGGTAAATCTTCTGCGCAAGCTTGGCAAGCACCGCTTCCAGTTTTTCCTGTTCGCGGCGGCGGAAATCCGCAGACCAGGGCTTTCCGGCGTCACGGGCCGCCTGTTCACGGCGAGCGATTTCCACAAGGCCGCGGCCGCGGATTTCATCCAGAAATCCATAGAGTCCTTCCACGGATTCCACGAGGGTCGTATAAGTGAAGTTGCCGCGCAGCCCCGGATTTTCCTTGATCACCTGGGTGATGCCGTTATCCACGACCCCAATATACTCGTCCGTGACCACTCCAAAAGCCGTATTCAAAGCAAGCACGATATCGACAAAGCGCTGGGAATCAGCGCCATGCTTTTTGAGAATCGGGTCTTGATCCACAATCGGATGGTCCGTAAACGATACGGGCTCCGCACTCAAAATTGCTTCGATCACCTGCTGAGGTTTCTTTCCGGTCAATTCATAAAGGATGTTTCCTCCGAGCGGAACTTCCCCGGTGTAACGCATCCAGATGCGCGAAAGCACGGGACCGAAATCCTTGTCGCGCTGGAAAAGATAAATGTAGTTGTTCAGGTGGTAATTGTTAAAACCGCCCCGTCCGTAGTAAGCCGCAATATTGATGAAGCCAGCCACAGCGAACCATTCTTCAAGCGCCACTTCGATCTCGGCAAACGTCTTAGGGTTTTCCCCTTCACGCCAGCTGGAGATCATACCGCTGATCTGCGCGTCGGTCAGAAGCGGAATTTTTCTGGAAACCTCATTGATTACACGGTCGCGTTCCGCAGGGTCCAGCTTATCCAGCGGCAGTTCTCCCCGTTTTATGCGGTCACGGTTAATACGTTCCTGAACCTGTTTGGAGTTGATGACACGAACCGCCATCTGCCCCTGCAGAAGAAGACCGAAGGCGCGGATGCGGATGGATTCAATAATTTCGTTGCGGACAAAAAGGTGCATAAAAAGGTCATCCGTGTCTTTCTTGAGACCGGTAAGGGCTTTCAACGCGGCTTCATGCATGGTGTTCTGACGAAGTTCCTCTTTTTCCTTGGCCGTCATTGGGGGCTGCTTTTCGCGCTCCCTTTTCGCCGTCTGCTCCTCCACGGCTTTCACGCCTTCAAGGTACGCGGCCAGGTAAATGGCGTACTTCCGGTCAAAGCTCATGCCCTGCAGTTCCGCGCTGCTCAGGACATCTTCAGGGTTCACACTGCGCAGACGGGCCACATACCCCCGGGCATTATCCAAAAAGGCATCTAAGCCGGGTTTATGGCTGTCCATGAAAGCCGGATTAAACGTGGTGACAAGATCCGCGGGGGCGTCGCTAATCTGTCCGTTTTCCCCCGGCATCGCGACTTTGACGGTTCCCGTTTTTCCGACAATCTCACTGATCAATTCCCGGATTCTGCGGGCATCAATCAATAAGCCGTGCGCGCGGTGATCCTGGTAGCCGCGCTGGTAGCGTTCGCGCTCAGGTCCGCTGTACGCCGTAAAATTAAGGGAGCGGTCAAGATGCTCGCGCGCGCGGTTGCTCAAATGAACGTCATTCAGCTGGGAAAGAAGGTTTCCAACTTCCCCGGCACCCAGCTTGATTTTTTCATCCTGCGTTTCATAGACGATCGGTGAAATGGTGAAGTCAACCTGCGAGGCGCGGAACGTATGGAACCGGGTCTGCAGCCAGCGGATAAAATCATCATAGCTGTCAAAGGTCGCCACTTTCATTTCAGCATAGTAAACGTCAAACTTTTTGGTGCCAGGGATCGGACGAATGGACGCGCCGGCCAGATAGGTCGCTTCTTCTTCATGGTTCCTGCGGCGTTCATTTTCAAGTTCCACGAACTTCTGCAGATGATTACTGACTTCCAGCAGGGCCTTATAGGAAGGATCTCCAATTTTCGACTTAAGGTCATTCAACCGGGCCTTGAACCCTTCATCCGAACGGTTGTCACGAAGCAGTTCCTTGAGTTTCTCCAGCAGGTCCTTGTAACGGGTTTGTTCCGCGGTCCGCAGGACTTCATCCGTCTCATACAAAGTAATGCGTCCCGCCGCTCGGCGCTCCGCAAATTCCGCCGGGTTATTGGTGTCCAAACGCGCGTGCAGGTAATTAAGGAGAATTGAAATCTCCTGGAGCTGCTGGTTCTGCTGGACACTGCGGAGGTCTGCCGTGAGGCGAACCAAATCCAAAACCTTGTGAAGGAAAACCAGCTCCCAGTTCAGAGCATCCTTATTCTTAACGTCACGCTTCAAAAGGAAAACCTCTTCAACTTCCTTGAGGCGGGCAATGATATGCGTCTGGTACTCCGCCATGGTTTTGTCCGCCGCCATGAGGGCCTTACGAAGCGCGTCATCCTGTTCAGGGGTGCGTCTGTCTTTCTTGATGGCAAGAATATCCAGGAGCTCAATGTTCCGGATGTCTCCGCTCGTGCGGAGAATCAGCGTGATGTCTTTTATCAAATCAGCTTCGGTCTTCCCCGCTTTGGCCAAAGCTGCTTCAACCGCCTTAATTTCATCTTCCGTACGCTCGGCCACGGTCTTGCGAAGGGCCAGGAACAATTTCACTTCCTCGGCATTGAGCGACTTGTCGAGCTTCGCCTTCAGGTCTGTCTGGAACATGCCCTCCGGTTTTACCCAGCGGTTAAAGGCATCCATGAGACGGGTCTTTTGCGCCCCTGTACGGGCCGCTTCCGGGGTGTAAAGAATGGCGCGGATTTCCACCTCTTCCGGGTTCGTCAGCTCGAACTTGCGAAGTTCCGCGTCAAGAAACGCGCGGTCCGCGTCGCTGCGTTTTTCAAAAGGGATTTTGATAATGTCGGAAAGACGAATGAGGTCAAACTGATGCCGGATCAATTCACGCAGCTTTTCAACGGTCAGCTTTTCCGGGGGAAGCGGTTTGCCGTCAGTATCGCGGAAGAAATCAATCTGGCCCAAATTCAAAAGCACTTCCGCTTTTTTCAGTTCCACTTCCCGGGCCTGGGAATTGGCGGGCACGGTGTCATCTGTGGCCGTACCAAGGCCGAGAAGCTCAAAAATATTTTTATTGGCAGCCTCGGCACCGCCGAAGGTGTCCCCGCCGATCACATCCACCACGCTCCCGGTCCAGTAAAGGAAGCGCTCAAGGCTCCCGTTGTAGTTCACGGTCTGATTAAGGAGGGCAATTTGAGCCCGTTCCGTTTCACTCAGGGTGGGGCGCAGGGTCTGCCATTTGTCAAAACTCTGAATTCGGCCCGACCATCCCGCGCCGAGCACCTGGTCCAGATACTCTTTCACAGGGGCCGGGAGACGCTTCTCAATCGCCGTGTCCCCTGTCCAGAAAGCAGAAAGCTGGGCCCCCGGATTTTCCGCACGGAACCGGTCAATGGCGGCACGGTTGGCCTGAATCAAATCACCGACCGTTTTATACACGTGAACAAAATAAGGGAAATCGTCTTCAAGGGTTTTATAAATCAACCCGTTCTCAAGCAGGTTTTTATCCGAGAGCATCGCGTTGATAAAAACTTCGAGCTCAAAACGCATCTGCTGGCGGGTTGAAAACTGCAGCGTGGGATCTTTCAGCCACCAGCGTTTCATAATCATTTCCAGCGAGCGGCTTGAATTCTCTTCCAGAGAGAACGGCCGGAACCAGAAAGTTCCGTTGCGGTCATTGACGCGTTCCGCGATCAAGACGATGTCCGAAATGCGCTGCAGCATGGCCTTCTGAGAAATTTGAACGTCCCGCTTTTCTTCCGCGGTACGGTCTTCGGGTTTCTTCTTGAGAATGTCATTAAGCCGGAGAAGTTTTTTGACGTTGTCGCTGCCAAGAAGTTCCGCGTAGTGCTTTTGATCTTCCTGAAGTTTCTCAAGACGGCGGCTTTCTTCAGGGCTGCGTTTGTCGGCTGGCACGGCTTTCAGACGTTCTATTTCAGCAAGGCGCGGGGCCAAAGCCGCGTGCAGCTTCCGGTATTCGGAAAACTCCCGGTAGCCGTCGGCTTTCCAGGGGTCCAACGCGTCCGCTAAATCCCCTTGAAAATCTTCCACCGCAAGTTCCCGCCGCGTGCCGTCACGGAGAAGATCCAGACGTTTCAAAAGATCATCGCCGGTAAGGGCCTTTCCGTCCGTCTCCGAACCATCATCCTTGTAATAGTTATTCAGAAGGAGGTGAAGCATGATGGAACCCCAGATGCTTTTCGCCATACTGCTCGCTTCCATGAAAGCAAAGCGTGAGCGGAACAAATCGTCGCGGCTGTAATTTTCAATCACGATATCCAGTTCTTTGCGCGTGAAGGGACCGGTGGTGCCGTCGCCAGTGACGCGCAGATTGCGGACATGGTGATCTTCATAAATCGCGTTAAGCCCAATCAGTTCCAGGGTGGTAAGCCCCATGGCTTCCCAAGGAGCCACGTCCACGCGGACAAGATTGATGCGGCCTTCCTTCTGCAGCTTCTCGGCGGCCTTGCGGAAAGCCTCAAAAAAGGCCGGGCCTTCAAAATGTTTGTCTGCCGGTTTCGCGCCCGGGGCGGCCGGTTCACGCATGGCCTCGCGTATCGTTTTGAAATCGTCATACTTGATCACATAACGGGCCACAATGTCTTCCGGCAGGGTGGTCTTGATCTGGCGAAGGCTCTTGAGCCATTCCTTCATAAACTCAGAAGTATCCCGGCCTTTATCAAACTTGAATTTCTCGCCCTGTTCAGAGGTGGTAATCACACCCTTTCTCTGAAGCGCCAGGTTGCGGTCCAGGCGCACCATCAGGGTTTCAATGAATTCGATCGGGATGCGGTTGCGCTGACGCTCACGCCCCGCGCCTTCAAACGGGACGGCACGGAAATCGGTAGAAAATGCGGTGATGAGCCCTTCCAGATAAATCAAGGCAAAGTGCTTGCTCTTTTCCTGTTCAAAGGCCAGACGCTCCCCTTCGTTCCGGAAGATCCCGCCCTGCGCCGTGTATTCCGCGGTCTTGGTTTTCAGGAATTGCTGGCGGCGGACTTCGTAGTTGTCTTTGCCCTGAAGATCCTGAATCCAGGCAATAAAATCAGCCGGGACTCCCTCTTCTTTTTTCGCGGCTTTTACGGCATGAATGTCTTGGAAAATCCCTGTGATTTCAAGGCGGTAGGAAATGTCTTCTTCAAGCTCACGCAGCACCACGGACCCGGAAGCGTCTTTTAAAGTGTCTTTGTCAAAAGTCACAAGCTTGCCCCAGAGTTCAATCCAAAGCGCCCGGGCTTCGAGTTCCTGGCTCATGGCCAGCACACTCATGAGTTCGCGTACGGTTTTGGCCTCGCGCACAATCAGTCCGCCCTTGTCGTCGGAGACCGTGACCTGGTATTTTTTCAGGATTTCAGGACTGACAAGCCCCAGCATGGTGTAATAGCGGTCCATCAGCCCGAGCGGCGCGGTGGGATCCTGCTGAAACAGGTTCGGATCTTTCAGCATGTCCACGAGATTGGCCGTGCGCTTCGTGTCCAGCGGAACCCCGTCGCGGACAAGAGAAATCGCCCAGCTCTGAACCCAGCCGTATTCGGTGCTGTTTTCGTGAAGACGTTCGGCAAACGTTTTACGGTCCTCGCTCTTTAAGTCCGCGGGACGCTGCTGCAGGGTGCGGAGAAGCACATAAACGCGGTCCAGAAAATCATTACGGATCGCATCCTGCTGGGCTTTTGTGCTTCCTTCCGGCTTGAAACGTTTGATGACTTCTTCGGCAAGACCAGGCCTGTCCTTGGTGCCGATAAAATCAGACCAGGCAAGTTCCGCAGTCCCAGGCTCATTGGCAACTGCTACCAGCAGACCTTCATGGAAACCCTTGACGAGCGGATTGGTTCCGGCGGTTTCCGGCGTGTACGGAATTCCGATCCGGGTAAAAATATCATCTCCGAGAAAGGCCTGGTGAAAACGCGGCGCCATTTCATGGGAGCGTTTAAGCTTTTCATTATCATTGCGGTATTCCTGGACCCGCTGAAGGATCCGGTCACGCTGGTTAATTCTCTGCTCTGCCGCAAGCCGGGCGAGTTCATCCGCCGCCGCGCCGCGGGGGGCGGGAATCACAATGGCTTCGGGTTCATGCCGGACAGGCAGAACTCGGGGGGCGGCTCCGGGTCCGCGGGCCACGGGAGGCGCTGGAACCACGGGAATTTCAGGAACGGGTGCACCTGGCACCTGCATCGCGCGGATCAATTCCGCGAGATCATCCTTAGCGGCGGCTTTGGCAGCTTTTTGACGGTCTGCCTGAGTGCTTCGGTACGCGCCGGAACCGGTTAAAATCTGAATCACGGCGCTGGCCTGCTCCAAACGGCCGAGGCCCTTGGGGTCCACAGTGCTTCCATCCAGCACCAAAAGAGAACCAAACGGCTCAAGAGCGCCTCCGTAATACGGCATGTGGTAATCAAGCTGGAACTCTTTGTCTCCGGACTTGACTGTCACTTTTTCCCGGGGCGTTGCAGTGACCGCATTGCCCCAGACCGAGGCGGGAACATTGCCTTTTCCGATCGCGAGCAAAAGAATATGACGGCCTTCAAACTGAAAATTGCTGTAATGGTATATGCTCAGAGCTCCGCTCGCGCCGCTGGTACGGCTGATAGCCAAGTGGCCTTTGTCTTTATCGTAGAACTGGTTAAAATCCATGGCCTCCAGAATTTTTGAAATACGGGCGGAAAGCGCGGGGCTGCCGGCGAAATGCTGCTGCGCCACCATGAGGCCCGTGGCCAGCCAGCCGTTGTCCACCGTGGAGATCTCCGTGTTTGTGATTTCGAGACTTCCCCGTTTGTAGTATCGGTAAAAAAGACCCTTGCTTACGGCGCGGTCACGGGACAATTTTTCAAGCGTGATCATCACCGCTTCCACCCGGCGCTTGGATTCTTCGCGGGAAATGAAGCCCTGTTTTTCAGCGCTGGCAATTGACATGAGGTACATGCCGATGCCCGTAAGTCCGACATAATCCGCGGGCGCGGTTCTTTCAAAATGATCCGCAGGGAGTCCATTGGGGAAAGGCTTGAGCTCAAGCTTGGTCACATCCCCGAGCTTGCCCGCATCCGCAAGAAGCTTGATCGCGCGAATCAGTTCCGGGTGCGCGGTTTTCATAAAATCAGCATCCTGCGAAAGCGCCTTTTTCAGTTCCTCAGCCTTGGATACGTGGCCCAGAATAATCCGTGCAGCCTGCCTTTCAGAGCCTTTCCAGGAGGCCAGGTCAAAGGTCACGCCGGACTTCACCTGAAGCGGGAAATCAAAGTAGGTCCATTCATCACGGGCCACAGCGCGCAGAAGCTCTTTGTCCGCGTCGGAAAGGTCTTTGGTGAAATCCACACCCACGCCTCCCGGCACCTCGGCAAGTTCAGGGATCTTCGCTTCTTTCAGGGCCTTCAGCATGTACGGGTGTTTTTCAAAAAGCTTCCGGATGTAGTTCCCTTCCAGCGTGTTGACCAAAGACATGTAGGAAAAGCCTTTGGCATCCGCGGAAATGTGATGAGAAACCTGTCGGGTCTGAACATCCACGGATTCACGGAAGCCCTCCCCCTCCACATACAGGCCCGGGTAACGGCCCATAAGTTCGCGGAGATTTTTCAACGCCTCCTTGGGGGCTACGGGAAGAACCAGCAGGCTAGCGTAAGGCGCAAAAACATTTCCGTCATTGCGGCCAGCCTTGTCTCCCGCCCGGGCAAAATCACGGCCCGGACCAAACTGTTCAAAACGCGTGGATCCCGGAACAAAGGTCGGGGTGCTTCCCCAAACAGGGGCTTCTCCAGGCTGAATACGAAGCCCTGAGGACGGTGCTTTTTTCCGGTAATTTTCCTGAAGCTTTTCAGCGGCAGCTTTGACCCGCGCGCGGTCAAGAGTCCCGGGCCAGATTTTTGCGAGTTCTGTCACAAATTGATCGGGCGTCAGATTACGCTGGAGCAGTTCTTCAACACGGGCATTGATAGAGTCGCGAAGCGCGGGCGTGACGTCCACCGGCTTTTCAGGCTCTTTAGGTTCTTTAATATCGTCCGCAGGCGCGGCTTCAAGTTCTTCCGCCTCTTCCTCCGCGTCTCCCGGAAGAGCCCCCATCATCAAAGTGGCCAGCATCAGGACGGGCAATCCTCTGAAGCCAATGCCCCCGCCGCCGATCCCCGCGGGCTGCGGCGCAGGCGGTTCAAGCGCTGCCAGCTCAGTGCCGTCCTTAACCGGCGGAAGAGCGGCCCCCTTGACCGGAATCAATTTCGAGAACTCCCGGAAAATAGAAATAATATCGCCGCCCAATTTGGGGTCACGAGGAACATTGCGCTGATACGCCTTGAAGCGCTCGAGATAAATTTTCCATTTGGGGTCCGCAAGGAAATCATTGATCGCCTTTGATTTTTCAGCCGTCTTTTTCGCGCCCGCGTCGCCAAGCATCTTGAGGGCCTCGGTCACAAATTCCTTGGTGTCCGGCCCCAAAGACTGCTGAAGGTTCAGGAAGCCGCGGAAATAAATCACATCCTTAATCGCGGGATCCGCCTTGACCAGCTCTTCAATGGCGGTGGTTTCCTTGAACCACTCGTCACGGGCCGCTTCGTAAGCCAGCTTTTTCTCTTCACGCGTCAACGCGCGCCCCTTAAGCCGTTCCGTGTCCTGAATTCGAATATTGGCGCGGCGCGCAATTTCCGCGACATAGGCTGAGAAATAGTTTTCCGCTTCACGGGTTTTCTTAATGGATTCCGCGGTAATGGGAGGAAGTTTAAACGCGTCGCCGAAAAGCGCTTTATAGAACGGCTGAATTTTCGGCAGGATGCCCTTGACCAAATCGGGTTCATCTTCCAGCATGGCCGTGACGGTTTCCATGGTCGCGACTTCTTTCTTGAAATCCCCGCCCACAATCGTGGAGGCCTTCAGAAGCGCCATAATCCGGCCTTGCGTCGTTGAATCCAAATCAAAATAATATCCCGACTTCGAAATTCTCTGCTGGCCTGTAAACTCGAGGAGAGCATTGGTCATGTCATAAGAAACCTTCGTCGCATCATCCAGGCGGCTGCGAAAAGACAGGTAAGGAAGCTCGGCATGTTCACGCCCGGCCTTGCGCTCATCTTCAACCCACTTCTCAAAAAGACTGATTCCTTTTTCCATGACAAGCGCTGCGGCGTCCCGATCAAGCTTGGCATCTTTAAAGGCCTTGCGGACCTCCGCGAGGAATTCCGCGCGGCCCAATTTCTTTTTCAGAATCTCTAAAAGAACGGCCGAGGCATCCGTCACGGTTTTATCCCGTTCAGCCTTGATTTCTTCCTGGGTTTTGGCTTTAGGATCCGCCAAAAGCTTGGTTAGTTCGGTTTGGAGCCGGGTGTCAGAGATCCGTTCCAGAGGGTCAAGATACGCCGGAAGATCAAGCCGGACTCCGGGAGTTTTCGCACGGCGCGCGGCAATGTCCTTGTCCCACTCAGCCAAAGCATCCACGACCACTTTTTTACTGGTCGCAGGATCAAATTTATATTCCGCCAGCGTCCTCTCAACGCGTTTCAGGAAATCCGCGCGGCTTTCTTCCTTGAACTTGGAACTCCTGAAAATGCCCATCAAAATATCCTGGGCCTGTTTTGGAGTGTGAGGAGCCTTGGCCTTAGGATCCGCGATCACGCCCTTCAGGGTTTCTTCGACCTCCTGGCTGTCAGCAATGAACCGCATAAGCGTTTGCATCTGCAGCGTGTACTCGTTTTCCCCGTATTTAATTTTCTCAGAGGCCATGGAAAGCAGAAAACCGATATGCTTGGGACCCAAGGCGCCTTCCAGTTCCCAAACCCAGGGACCTTCTCCGCCGTTTTCTTTCTGGCGCCGTACCCATTCATCTTCCGTTTTCCCGGAAAGCAGCCATGCGAGATGCCCGTTCAAGCCTCGGAAGGAAGGTTCTGTAAAGTGCAGGGGCGTCTTGGGGTCGCGGCCCGCAGCCACTTCAGTTTCCGCCCATTTGCGGTATTCATTAAAGGTGTCTCCCAGAAGATTCCGGACCGTGACCTCGTCAAGGCGGTAAGGAATATTGCGGGGGCCCCAGCCCTTTGCGATTTGTTCAGCGCGCCATTTTTCATAATCCTCGATGCCCGCACGGACGAGTTTGTCAGCGGTTTCTTTGCTGAACGTCTTTTTATTAAACGCGTTCAAAACATTGTCGATCAACTGCTGGCGGGTGTAGCCCATCCACAGCCCGTTGCGGACAATTTCACGTCCCCTTTTGACAAGCTCGTCCTGGTCGGCTTCGACGGGCTTGGCCGGATCCGTGAGGTTTTCCACCATCTCATCACGAAAAACCTCTTCCATGACTTTCACGAGCCGTTCCAGCGTTTGATCGCGCGAAACCGTGGGATCTTTCAGGCTTGCCAGAAGGCTGGCCTTGGCTTTGTCCCAAGCCACAAAACGATCACCGCCCGGTTTTTTGGGCTTCAGCGTGGGGTCTGTCAAAAGCTGCTGAACTTCGGTTTCAAAACTGGGGCGCGTGGCCTGGAAAAGAATCTGGTTAAACTCCGCGGGCGTACGGCCCATGCGTGACATGGCTTCTTCAATACTAAAGAGCATGCCGATGTCCGCGGCGACTTCTTTGGGATCCGTCAGGTTAAGCCTGCGGCTGAGGAAGGATTCGACATGGGCACGAATTTCGCGCGCATTCTTATACCGGGTAATAACGCCTCGCACAGGGACACCGTCTTCAACCACATCCTGAAGGGGCATACCGCGCCGTTCCGCGACTGGAACCCCCATGGCTTTTTCACGGTCCCAGCGGACCACATCGTCAATCGGTTCAATCATGGTGTTCGCATAAACGGTAAGCAGCATCTGACGCGTCAGGCGAACGACCGCCGCACGCAGGCGGTTGTTACGGGCTTCAATCAACTGGGCCAGGCGTCCCTTGTCCCCCGCGACGCGGGCTTCCGCAATTTCACGCAGCTCTTTTTCAAGAGACGACGGATCGGTCACAACCTGAAGTCCCCCGGTACGCTGCAGCACAGCCAAATCACGTGCTGCTTTCAAGCCAAACGCCGCATGATTTTCCGGGCGCCCTTCGTTCAGCGCGTCATAAAGGATTTGAAGCTGGCGTTCATATTCATGCGGGATGGTTCCGAAGTTGCGCATGTTGATCATCGTGAGTTTTTCAAACATCCGCTGGGTCTGGTCGCCGGCATTCAGGCGGCCGTCGGCATTGATGGGGAAAAGCGCGTCCACGTCCCCTGTCACGAAGCCTTTCATAAGATCCCCGAAATCCGGGCTGTTCAGGTAATCGCCGTACTCAGGGAGGTAAAGCCGCATCATTTCCTTATAATTCGCGTCCGGATCTTCCCCTTCGGCCACGGTGATCGCTTTGTAGACTTCAAAAATCCGGCTGGTGGATTTGGAATTGAAAATAACATCCAGGACACCCAGCTGAATGGGGTCAACCGGGGTCTTAAGGTCACCTTCTTTCATCCAAAGGTCTGGTTCCGTGAGAATACGGTTGAACAGGGATTCTGCAACCACGGCACGGGTGCCTTCGGTGTAACTCTGCACCATGCCGCCCGGCTTGCCGGCCGTCAAAAGATAAGTACGGAAACGCTGGGTCCCGATTTCCGCGCGGGGCTCGCGCAGCGGCACCGTGGCCGTGCGCTCTACCGCGTTCTGCAGCATTTGTGTGAAACGGACAGGCAGGGATGTGCCAAGAGGCTTGCTGTTTTTAAGGGCCTCCGCGTAAGCTTGAATGAGCTTTGAGTCATTCTGGCCCTGATTCGTCAGGAGTCCAAGCGCGCCGGAATAACCGATAATGGATTCGATAAAAAGCCCGGCCTGTTTTTCTCCGACATCCTTGGGGTCTTTGGGCGTATAAAAAACATAGTGAAAAATATTGCGGGCGGATCCGACACGGTCATCCGTATACGGGTAACTGCGGTCCACGTACTTCAGAAATTCATGCGTGAGAAAGGTATTCGCGGGCAAACGTCCCATACGGCCATTGCCGCGCAGACGGTCCTCTACGGGGGTTTCCACATAAAGCCCTGAACGAATGTCCAAAGCAGGGTCAAAGCCAAGCATGCGGGAAACCCGGTTCTGGATATTCGCGATGAAACCGGCGCCTTGAACCGCGACCGGATCACGCTCCGGGCTTGTGTACTGTAAATCTTCAAAGCGCGGGCCCATGATTGACCGGGCAACGGGGTTGGATTCAACAAGCTCATCCACCGCGGTCTTGCGTGTCTGGGCCCGTTCGACGGCCTGTTTGTTCAAGCGAGAGACAGCATCACCAGGACGCAGCATGTGGTAATCGATTTGCGCCCACTTGGTACTTAAATCCAAATAAAGCTGGTTCAAGGCCCGGTTAAACCAATTTCTCATGATCGGGCTTTCACCGTAATTGACGGTTGCATTGATTCGTTCCAGGTTGATATTGCGGCGGTGAAGCTGCATATCCTTGGCAACCTTGGACTCCAGCATGAAGCCCAGAATATCGGCTGTCGTGATGTGCCCCATCCAGTCCTTGCCCGAGCTCTTCCGGTAGGCTTCTACAAAAGCATAATGGTCTTTCGGAAAGAAATCGGTCACGGAATCGGCCGCGCGGTTTCCAAGCCATTTGCGGTCGCTGCCGCGCATCGTCCAGCCTGAAGCTTTGAGAGAGTTGAGCACATCGCTTAAAGTAGCATTCAAGTCTTGGTAGACTTTCAGGCGGACCTTCTCGTTGTCCCCTTGCCGCATCACAAAAGGCAGATGGGCAAAGAAAAAGGCGTACCAATCGCGTTCGGTGTAGACCCCCGGATTCTCACGCTGGAACTTTTCATAGGCTTCTTGCTGGGCTTCCAGTTTCATTCCCCTTTCCTTGCCCGAAGAGCCGGAAGGAAAGACTGTCGGAAAACCCATCTTAATAACCATCTGACGCACCTGTTCCAGTTCATCGTACTGACCGGGCTGAATTGCTGTAGTAGGCACGTGCGTCAGTCTGACCTGAGGCACTTCAAAATCCCGGTCCATCAGTCCTTCACGCACCACATCCGGCGCGGCTCGCAGGTCCCTGGGGGCCAATGGAACGCGCAGTTTGGGAGCCGCGGCGGCCACAGGGATTTCTTCTTTTACAAAAACACGTTCCCCTTCAGCGTCAAGAATCACGGCACCGCGGAGTTTCCTGTCCGGGTCAAAGGCCTGAAACTTAAAGCCATCCGGCACAGGCTTGTCCGGGCGGGGCTTATCCGGTTTTCCGATAGCAATTTTAAACTGCTTGGCGGCCTCATGGTTCGCGTTCCACTCCAGAACACGGATCCAAAAAGGGTCCTCATCGGCGTCATTACGATTCAGCGCTTTGGGTGCCTGCCGGAAAAGGTAAGAGGCAAATGCAACCGCTTTGTCACGTGCTTCCTTCATGGCCCTTGCATTACCGGCGGTCCCCCCAAAAATGGCAGTCAGATCTTTGTCCGGTCCAAAAAATTCATCCACAAGACGGAAATAATTATTCACTTGGACTTCATCCGTCAGAACATCCGCAGGGGCCGAGGCTTTATCGGGGGAATAAATCGTTCCCCAGAGCGGCATTTTGTCACTGGCCCGGAGCACGATAACCTCGAACCCGTCCCTCCCGTCTGCCCGGTCTTTGACTTGCAGCAGGACATCCACGCCCCAATCATTTTCTTCGCGGGTACTTTCCATTTCAAAAAACCGCACAAGATTCGCGAGATTATCCGGGTGCCCTTCCCTGGCCGTTTTCAAGATCATGGCCCTGACTTCCGCTTCGGGGATCGGAGCGTAATCAGGGTTATCAAGCGGCTTTTCACCTTTTTCAGGGGTCCTGAACTTCAGGGCCAATTCGAGTTTGCGAAGGTTTTCATCGCGCTGCATTTTTTCTTCAAGGGCTCTTTGCTCTGCGAGACGGAGTTTTTCTTTCTCCAAACGTGCCGCTTCGGCCACACGGGCAGCTTCGGCTTCGCGTTCTTTTTGCAGACGGAGTTCTTCTTCTTTTTTCAGACGCGCCTCTTCTTCAAGCTGGGCCTTGCGTCTCGCGGCATCCGCGGCAAGTTTCCTTTTTTCAGCCGCAGTCGGCACCGTTGCCGTATTCATAAGCGCCAG
Organism: uncultured bacterium; assembly: GCA_964434115.1. GTDB lineage: Bacteria > Omnitrophota > Omnitrophia > Omnitrophales > Aquincolibacteriaceae > ZLKRG04. The sequence goes on along the minus strand of CAYSSX010000015.1, from coordinate 5,784 downwards.
ATAAAGGGCCCCTCTCAACGCCACATAACGGACGGCATGGGCGCGGATCGCGTCCAAATTGGCCCGAAAAGCCGTGAGACGCTGGTCTGCGGCTCTTGCGCGCTCTGCAATCGCCGCGCGGGCGCCGTCGGTTCCCTTGGTCACAAGAACCATGGGGTCAAGACCAAGAGGCTGCGCTTGTTTGACAACTTCCTGCTGGGCCGCTTTGAATTCATTCAACGCCGCGTGATAATCCGCCACTTTAGGCGCGGGTTCCGCATTGGGGTCAGGCGGAGGCAGGGTTTTTTGAATCTCTGCCAGCAGATCCGGAGGAAGGCGTGAGCTCAATTCAAAAAGCGGATTCGCCTTGTTCATTTTGTCGCGGATCACTTTAAAGGCCGCCTCTTTTTCCTGAAGCTTGGAAAGGACGTTTTCGATTTCTCCCTGCGAAGCTTCAAACTTTGTTTGGGCGCTTTCCGCAGAACGCTTTTCAGCGGCCAGGGATTCTTCAATCCGGCTCACCATTTCGTCCGCGGTTCCGGATCCCGCCGACGTCAGCTCCTCAGAATAATCTTTGAAAAACGTGAGCGCGGCAGCGTCTTCCGCTTTCAGGTCGATTCCTTTTTCCTTAAAAACATTGATTCTCTCCGCTTCCGGAAGCACGGCCGAATCTTTCAGGGTTTTTGACATTTCGGCATTGACCTGGTCGCGGACCACCCACTTGGTCATCCCGGCGCCGGGAATCACCAGACGCGCATCCTTGCCGACCGGCACAGGCAGAGGGTCCATTCTGTCGGTCAAAAGAATGTGGTCTCCGTTTTCTGTACGCACCGGTTTGGAACGGAAAAACACCGGGTAATTCCCCTCCGGCGTAATCGCTACATTGAAGTGGATACCGCCTTGGCTGAAGTTGTGAGGCTGATCATCGCCCACCGCTTTGAAAAAGGCTTGAACCTGGCCGCCCATGGCCGCAAGACGCTCTTCATTCGGAGCCGGGGAAAGCAATTCTTCTGTCACGGTTTTATAGGCCAGCAGAACCGCATCCCTTTGCCCTGCCTGATCGGCTTTGGGATAAGTCGCTGCAGCGATTTGCTGGAAACGCAGTTGATTCTGGGCAAGGGCCTCGCGGGCTTTCTGTTCAAGCGCCCCAAGACGCTCCTCAGCGACCGCTTTAATCGCGGCGGCGTCAGGACCTGGGCCCGGGGCGGCAATCGCCTTGCGCGCCTGAGCAAGCTGGAAAAGCGCGGTTTGAAGGTGGACCATGTCCCCATCGTCTTCCGCTTTTGTGAAAAAGTAGTTTTGAAGGGCCTCCCCTTGCAGCTGCTCGCGCCGGACACGTTCCTCGCCGAGTTTATGAACACGGATCTGGTGATCAATCCCGGCGATCTGCTGCTCGACCTTCATAAGTTCCTTGGTCAAGCGGGTGCGTTCATCCGGGGTCTTCGCGTCTTTGACACGCGCTTCAAGATCGGTTTTCGCGTAATCCAGCAGGCTTTTTTGAACCTGGATGCGCACCGCTTGTTCCGGAGAAAAGCCGGCCTCGGAAATCGGCTTGTCAATGACACCCGTGTTATTGGTCACATAAAGCCAGACAGGATTGTTTTTGAAAAGGGCGCCCCAGAAATTATTAAAAAGACCGAGCAGCGTATGTTCGATGAATTCACCAATACCGAAGAAGAAATGAAAATCATCCCGCCCGATCGCTTTTCCGATCACATGGTCGACCTGATACATCGCGGTCAAACCCGCAGGAATTTCGATGTTAATGACCTGAAAGGCCACACCGGCCGCAAAAGCACTGCCGTAAAAGCGGTAATTCGTGAAGGTCTGCTGCCTCCCTTCTCTGGCGATGGTCCGCCGCACGGTATCAATGTTGAAATCCGTAGGAATTTCCTTCTCGCTGCTGCTGGCAAAATTAAAAATGTTTCCGGAGTTGCTTCCAACGTCAATGCCGCGTTCGTAAAGGCGGTCATCCATTTCCGACAGCATGCCGCTGATGCGGCCGAGAATTTCGCTGGTCTGCGTCTCCGTATAACCCAGGGTGCCGCTGAGAATTGCGCGGCGAAGGATCACAAGAATATCCCGGCGCGCCTTGATTCCAATATCACGGCGCACTTGAGGATTATCCAGCATCTCGGTCAGGTATTGGGAAAGGGCCTGGTGAGAGAAATCTTTGGGCAGTAAGTTCTGCTGATAAGACTGGATTTTTTCGAGGTTGTCTTCATTCACAATGCCGGCAAAGATTCCCCACTGAAGGGTTTCAAGCTCTTGGGTCAGAACAGAGCGCTCGTCATCCGACAAACCGCCTCTCTGCAGTTTCAAAAGAATGTCCGCCATGTCCGGGTTGATGGCGCGGATGGCGTTGTTCAGGTCCTCAAGACGTTTTTTCTGTTTTTCAACTTCCGGAAGATTGTTTGCGCGCCGCGCCTGGTTCATCGCGACCAAAGCTTCGTGACGCGCTTTCCGGAGTTCGATCAGCCGCTGGCTGTTCGGGTCCCCGATCACATTCTGCATCGGATCGCGGATGAGCTGCCGGTAAGTCTCCCGGGCTTTTACGGGATTGGCGTATTTCTCATAGCTCACCATGCCGCCGAGAAAAAGAGAGCTGACAACACCCTGAATTTGAATGGTGGATTTTAAAAGTTCCGCCTGCGCTTGAGGCAAGACCACGCCGGATGCCGCCCCCATGTCATAAGACCACAGCGTATGCCCCATGAGTTCAAAGTTGGGGCCGATCAGCGAAGCAAAGGGTGTATGCCAGATACCCACCGCGAGAATGCCCACTAAGGCCGTCAAGGCAATCACGCTGATCCAGGTGGTTGCGGGCTTTTTGTTGCGGATCCCGACCGAAAGAATGTAGGAAAAAAGAATGGCTGCGGAAAGCCAAATACCAAAAACGCCGAGAAAGAGAGGAAGCCCTGCGATGCTGCTGCGAAGAAAAAGTTTACCGCGTTTAATAAAGAACCAGTTTACAAATCCCCCCACGGGATTCGAAACCCGGGTCAAGGCAAGGACCACGACAGCGCCCGCGCCCTGGAGTAAAAACTTCCATCGAGGGATATCGCTTCTCGCGAAGTGGCTCTTCATTCTTTGGAATGTGCTCTTGACCACAAAATTGCGGTCCCACTGAGCTTGGAGCGCGGCCAGGACTTCTGGACTCACTGCCTGAGCCCTCAGAAGCGCCATGGTTTTATTGAATTCCCGGGTCATGGTATCCACTCGCTTCTGCTGAGGCGCGTGGATCTTCTTCCCCAGTCCAATATAGAAGGGGCCTTTGAACCAGATCCAACGGTTGATCTCGCCATGCAGCACATCCGCGGCTTTGAAAAGCCCTTCAAGATCGGCGCGGGCCTCTTCATCGGAAACAACGCTGAAGAGGTCTTTGAGACGGTCATCCCGGTTGGCTTCCGCTTCCTTCTGGCGAAGAGCATCAAAAGCCTCGCTCCGGACACGGCCTAAAGCTTTCAAGTCCGCACGCCCCTCATCATCCACCCAAAAGCTCTGATGCTGGTAACCGAGCAGGAACGACGCAAAGCCAAAGGTCAGCATACTGACGAACGAAAGAATCAGCCGGCCGAAAAACCGGAACGGCAAGGAAATGGTCTTAAAGAGAAAGGACGGTACTTTGTAGAAATAAGACCGCTTCGCGTCGGCTTTCCAGGATTGCTTTTCAAGCACCAGGAATTCATGCACTTCTTTGAGCGACGCCATTCCAATACCGGCACCAATAACAAACGCGGTGGTCAGGCCAATCCAGGAAGAAGCCCCTAAAAGCGGCAGAAAAGTCGTCGCAAAAGTCGGAAAAACGAGCGCAAGTCCCAAGAATAAAGCGCCGCCCACAAGAGCGCCGACCAAACGGCCGCGCCCCGTGTCGCCAAAAGCGGGTTTGGGTGTTTCGCCGGGCAGGATTTCGGCATGCGGGTGATACCGTTTTTCATACTCCTGCACTTGGTGTTCGACATTTCTTTCTTCAAAAAACCGGAGTAAAAACTTGATCTGTTCAAGCGTCAGGTCCGCAAACGAAGTGATTCCAGGGAATGCTTTTGCCGCTTCATTTCCAAGGCGCTCTTTCACCCGGCGGAGCGCTTCATCGCGGACCGAAATCGCTGGGTCAGAAGAGGTCACCACAGCTTCCCCTTCGTGGCGAACATCAAACCACTGAAGGAAACCTTCCGCCAGATAGTCCCGGTTCTCCTGATTGTCCTTTTGAAGGAAGTGAGTTCGAATGCTCCTCGGTAAACCTGAAGTCATGAGATAAATCAAAATAAACACGGGAACGGCAATCACCCAGGCCCAAACCGCTGTCAGCGGCAGCACCGCAGGAAAAGCCTGTGCGAGAAAGGGAACCAGTATCGCCGCCAACGGCGCGAGACGGAGCAGCAGGCCCGGTTTGCGGATCCCGTTCCGGCCGTAAATATCATGACCTTTAAGATGGACCCCGCCGAAGATATCCACGACTCTTGTTTTGTCGATTGCGGTCGAAATCCAGGTCGAGCGCTTTTCCGAAGCAGGCGGCAGCGGGGCGATTTCCGGCGCAGCGGTTTCAGCTTCCGCGGCGGTATCTTTCTTGACGCTTTTCACAAACGTTTCGGCCCGGGCTTTTAATTCGTCAATTTTTTGTTTGGCTTCCGCGGCGCCGTCCAGTCCTGCGGCAATCGTGGCAAGCGTCTTCAGCAAACCGTTCCATTTTTGTACGGAGGCAATACGTTCCCCTTGGATCGCTGAGTCAAACGCTTCTTCGATTCTTTCCAGGTGCGCGGTCAGTGCCCCCTGCAGTTTTTTGTTCCAATTTTCCAAAAGGGTTTCAAAAATTTCACGCTTGGCATCGGCACTCGCTCCGGAAAAGGTAAGCTCCTGAATGCCTGCAAGCGCGTGAACGGCTTTCAGTAAATCGCGAATCGCATTAAGGGATTTCGACGCTGCGAAATCTTCAGCGAGAGCCGCTGAAGAGGTTTCAAAAGCCGCTTTGGCCTGATCAATGACAGGTTTGACCCGGGGATCATCACGGACTGACTTTTCCAGTTTGTTGCTCTTAAGAATTTCCTTAAATTGTTCGAGGAATTCACTCGAAGCCGTCTCAATCCGTTCCGCGAAGGCATCAAAAGAAGCCGTCACTTCCGCGGGCTCTTCCCCCATCGCATCCGTCAGGATCTTCCTCACCAGCTCGCGCTCCGCATTGTAAGCAGCGATAGCTTCCGTAAGAGCCTTATGCGCTGCGTTAATGCGTGCTGCATTCTCCTGAGTCTTTTTTGCGTGATAGGCCCGGTAAGCCTTATTCGCTTCTTCCGCGGCTGTTTCTACCGCGGCAACCAGCGGCTCCACAAGTTTGGAAATGGCCTGGGTAATACTCGCTTCAAAAGCATTCAGATCCGCCATGACCCGGTCTGCGCCCGGCAGGGACTCAAAGCCCACAGGAAGCTGCGAACGGATTTCTTTCAGGGATTTCAGCACCGGGGCATAACGCTTGTACTTTTCTTCGTGTTCCATGAATGGCACAATCGCGCCTTTAAACCCATTCTGAACGGCTGTCAACTTTTCCCGGACTTCCGCAACCAAGGCCTCCGGGTCTTTAAGCTTGGGGCCTAACTCCTCTTCCCCGTCCGGTGTTGCGCCTGTAAGCGGTACAGGTTTCTTTGCTTTAGCCTCTTCTTCCGCTTCCGGAATTTCGTCCTTCAAGCCAGGAATTTCGCCTTTCAAACCCGGAATTTCTCCGAGAATGGATTCCTCCGGCTGCGGAGCTGCTTCTTCGCCTTCCAGATCCGTTTCCGGGGCAGTCGTCAGGCTAGGGGCCGCGACTTCCACGGC
>CAYSSX010000014.1:0-37610 GCA_964434115.1 uncultured bacterium | reverse complement strand
TGTTTTCAAAGTGCTCATCACCTGCGAGAGAATTTGGAAGCGTGGGGGGGATAGCTGTTCTCAATTGTGAGGCAGCTCCACGCTTTTTAAATCTTCCGGCCCATCGAGAGCCGGTCGTGTCTGGCATCCACTGATGATGAATCGGGGGCAGAAAACGGGGCGATAAAGTCGTATTTCCTTTACCGCTTAAGAATTCTATCTTCCGATTCCTATGAGTCAACGCATTTCTCGTACTTTTTTTGCTGTAACTTGTTTAATATCAGCTATTTACGAAAAACATTAAAAGCTTTTTTAGAAAAGTTTTTTAAACTCTTAACCGATGTTAACCCGTTTACTTTAAAGGGCTAACAGAAAAGCTCGCATTCCTATCACCGCCTAAAACTTCAAGAATTGGTCTTTTGAAGGGCATTATCAACGGCCCGCTGAAGCTCAAGAATTGAAACCGGTTTCTCAAAATACGCATCAATTTCCAATCCGCGAATACGTTTTTGCGTTCTTTCATCCTGATAAGCCGAGATCATGAACACCACGGATTCAGGCGCCAGGGCCTTCAATTGCGGCACCGCTTCATCCCCGTCCATTTCTTTCATTTTGAGGTCGAGCAAAATCACATCGGGCTTTACCTTACGGCAGACTTCAATGCCTGAGCCGCCGTCATCCGCCGTGTAGACCTCAAATCCGCGGTGTTTGAAATGGCCCTGAATCATATCAAGCACACCAGGCTCATCATCAATGACCAACATCTTCTTTTTCATCCATCAAACTTTCACGCGGGAAATTCAATGTGGAATGAGTTGCCCCTCACGGAGCTTTCAACGCGGACCGTGCCGCGGTGAAGTTCGACAATTTTTTTGACCATGAAAAGTCCCAGGCAGCGGGAACGGGTTTGCGTGCCCGCAAAAAAAGGCTCGAAGAGATAAGGCATATCGGACTCCGCCAGACCCGGCCCTGTATCGGAAACACGAATATAAATTCTACGCGTGCCGCGGTTTTCCGGAGAGAGATAATTTTTTTCCAAAACTTCAATGGTGACAATGCCCGCCCTGCCGCCCAAAGAGCGGCGCCCGTTATCGATCAATTGAAAAAGAATCATGTCGAGGTGTTCCTGAGGTAAAGCTATGGGCGGAAGATCATGCGGAATAATTTTAAGGATCGTGACATTCGCGAAGGAAACTTCATAGGTCATGGCATGCAGGACTTCCTGCACCGAGTCTTGAACAAGACAGTTGACCAGTGATTCTGTGGATTCGCGTTCGAAGTAACCGGTATGGCCGCGGAAGTGATAAATCATTTCCATGATGCGGGCGAACTTTTTGAAGATATTACCGAGCTGCTCACTGGCTTCTGAAAAATGCTCGCTTGCTTGCGGTACCTGGCGGGCTAATGTATCGAGCTTGAAGATTGCGGATGATTGTAATTCATTAAGAACAGCTTCCCACCGGCGTTCGGTGTCCCTCGGAACTTCCCTGAGATTCCTGGCCGCTTCCCCCACGATCCACCTCCGGAACTTCGTGAATTTACCGGACCAAGGCACCGGTAAAGCAACTATACCCGCTGTTTTTTCAGTCTGTCAAACGTAAGTGCTTGAAAAATATTGACTTAAGACTTTTTAAAAACATTCACTAATTCTACTAGGATCGATTTAAGAACCGGTATAAAGACGGGTTACGACAATAAAGCCGCGCGGATCTCTTCGCTCCAATGGCCGGTGCCTTCAAGGGCCCCGGTGGGCGAAATAAGGACATAGGAAGGCGTGGAGTGCATTCCGTAAGCAATCACATTCGGGTCATCCCAGGACTTGCCGTCAAAGAGAACCGGGAAAGTAATCTCGTTTTCTTTCACATAGGCCTGAAGTTTATCGAGCTCTTTATCAAGGCTGACGGAAACAAATTCAACGCCTTTACTCTGGAGATCAGGAATCAGGTTTCGAATGTTGGCCGTGTCCTGACGGCAGGCCGGACACCAGGTGGCCCAAAAATAGAGTACGAGTTTTTTGCCTTTGTAATCGGCAAGGCTGTGGTGAATCCCCTGCAAGTCTGTTCCTGAAAAATCCGGAGCCACAAGAAAATCCGCTGCGCCTTTGTCGCGAACACGGGCAAGGTCGGCTTCAAGCTCTGAGCTGAACGCCCCTTTCCGCACAATCTCGCCTTCTTTGGAAATCAAAATATAGGAAGGTGTGGAATCAATATGATAGGCCTCGGCAATGGGGTTATCCCACGACTTGCCGCCGAAAAGAACGGGGTAAGGAATTTTTTTCTCTTCTATAAAGGCCTTCAGCTTATCGATGTCCTTATCAAGACTCACGGTCAAAATCTCCGCCGCCTTGCCATTGTAGTTTTCGTAAACTTTCCGGAAGTATTCGGCATCGCGGCGGCAGGCCGGGCACCAGGTGGCCCAAAAATAAAGCACGAGTTCTTTACCCTGGTACTGGGAAAGGGAATAGGTTTTTCCATCCACACCCGTGCCCGTGAAGTCAGGCGCTTTAGGCGCGGCTGAAGCGGAAGGAAGGCTTCCCAACGAAAGAAGCGCGGCCAATAAATAAATTTTAATTTTGAAAAGACGCTTCATGATTCTGCCGCCTAGATTTTCTGTTCGGTCTGATTACGGGCCTGTTTGATGGCATTGTAGTACTTCAACTGATTCTGCACTTGCGGGGAAGTAATGATGGCTGTTTTCATTTGATCGACCGCGTCTTCGACGGCCGCGACCACCGCATCCTGCGGCCCGAGCCCCGTGGAAAACTGGGGGTCGACTGTTACGAAGCCTTCCCCGCGGAACGCCTGCTGCCAAAAGATTTCGCCGCTCGGGCTTTTCATCGCGACCGCAATCGTGGCCTGGGAGCGGTAGTTGTCCGCTTCATTGTAGATGTCATTGGCAAGGTCCACCATCTGGACTTCAAAAACCGCAGGCACATCCGGCTCGCCCGCTTCAATTCCCGGCTCGTTCTTGATCACTTCAACCTGGGAGAAAATCTCTTTAAATGCTTCCTGAATCTGAATGGGAAACGTGTGCTGGGAGTGAAAGGACTGCAGATCGCCGACATCATAACCAGAGCGTGTGGCCTGATGCTGCTGATACTCATCAGAAACCATAAGCATGACTTTTTGCTGAAATTCAGGACCAGGCTTGGGCCCGCCGCCAAGAGTGGCACAGCCGGAAAGGACGGGAACGAGAAGCATCGCAGTGAGGATTCGGTTCATAGAGACCTCAGATCGTTGGGGAAAGTTTTTAAAGCTTTCCCCGGAAGCATTTAAAAGAAAGCGGCGGGTGAAGTTTCCTTCAACCCGCCGCTTAAACTTGTCCGCGAAACTTACAGCGCGGCGATTAATTCTTTGAAAGTGTAACCTGATCGATCAAAACCGTACCCTTTTTCGGGTTGGAATTGATGTCGTCAAAAACCACAACGAACTCGTTCAGGGCGCTCCAGTCCGTAATGCGGCGGAATTTTTCGAAAGGAATCGAAATCTTCTGCCACTGTTCCGTAATGCCGCTGACGATGTAAGGAGAAGGCTTGTTCGTCATGTCTTTAAGTTCGATCTTCATACGCTTCGTGAAGCCATTTGCAGCAACACCCTTCACATAGAAGTTCAGGGTATTGTACTTGGAAGCATCTTCACCATTGAGCTTCATCCAAAAACCGTTATAAGCAGGGTTCGGGGAATCCACATCATAGTTAAGGCTAATGGCATAACCCGCGGGATCACCGAGAGCATCATCCGGTTCAAAAGACATCTGGGTTCCCTGAGTTTCATCGTTCGGGTCTTTATCCCAGCCGCCAAAGTCACCGCCGATGTTATTCGGCTTGTCACCCGTGTCAAAATCCGAAATCACCAACTCTTCAGCTGCCAGAGCCTGTTTCGCCTGAACAGAAATTCCGAAGGCCACCAACATCATTACCGCCATGAGACTTGCAAACTTCATCTTCATTCGCCTTGCTCCTTTCTTACTTCTTCAATGTCACTTAACTTCCCGCCGGGTCTCCCGTAAAGAAATTAAGGAATGATTCACCCATAAGGACGATTGGTCGGTTATTTTATTCATTTTAAAAGCCCATTTCTAGCACTATTATTAAATCTCCATCTTCCATCTTCGGGCCGCCTAAAAACACGACCCCCGGTTTTGTAAGGGTCAAAACCGTATCCACATACTCCACGCCCTCTTTTTTAATGAGAACATGCACCCTGTCTTGGTGGTTTTCCACGCTTATGAGCTTTAAATAGAGGTCGTAATCCCCCGGAATCTTACCCTCGGAGGCTACGCCCGGTTCCAGGGTCACGGCCGAGCGGCTGACCTGGTCATAGGATTTATAGGCAAAAAGACGCATGATCTGATCACGGTAGGCATCATTATCAATATCAAAATCATTGCCTTTATTGGAAGCGGCGATACAGGTAATCGTCAGCCGTTCCGCGGCATGGGCAGAAGGAACCCCTGTGATCAGAGACGCAAAGATGAAAAGTGCCAAGGCCATCTTTGAAAAAATTTTCATAAGGCCTCCTTCCGTGTCTTTACGGAACCGGCATTGAAGAAGGGTGCGGAAAAACCCAAACCACGACCACGGGAACATCTTCGATGGTCTTATGATAGAAAACCGGGGTTCCGACCTCGCTTGAAATATGCGTAATTGAAATCGCTGAGTCAGCGTCAGCGGTTTGCGGATCTGCCGGTGCGGGCGCGGCCGCCGCAGCTTGAATCACTGGAACAGACACTGCCGCGGGTTGTTCAGCCGGCTGAACCGCAGCCGTGGTCACAACCGCGGGAGCATGCCGGGTGGCGAGTTCCGGGCGGATGACGAACACAAAAAGCGCGGCCACACAAAGGGCAAACGACGGCGCCCAAACCACCGGGCGGATATAAAAAACAGGTGCTTGTTTGAAATGCGCTGAGATAAAGGCTTTCTTTTCGTCCTTGAGGGAGGCAGGGTCGACTTCTTCGAGAAGCATCTCGCGGTACAGCTTTTGAATTTGAGGATTTTCAGGTTCTGGTTTCATTTTCTACCTTCACGGCTTCGGATTGTTTCGTGGGCGTTAAGGCCCATTTTTTTCAGCACATCTCCCAATTTCTTGCGCGCGTAAAAAATCCGCGACATCACAGTCCCAAGCTCAATGCCAAGCGTCTCACCAATTTCTTCGTAGCTTAAACCTTCCCACTCACGAAGCACAAGCACGGCCTTGTGCTCGGGCGACAACTCTTCAAGCGCCTGTTTCATGAGCACTTTGATCTCGCCCCGGGCCGCCAGATCGCGCGGGCCTTCGGTGTTGTCTTCAATGACTACAGGCTTTTCATCCTCGTCATCCGAAGCGTCAGTACCGTCCAGGGAGACCTGGGGTTTGCGCTTTCGGGCGGCATCGATGGCCGCATTCATCGCAACCCGGTAAAGCCAGGTCTTAAACTTGGAATCACCCTTGAAACGGGCGATTTCCTGAAAGGCTTTGAGAAAGACATCCTGGGTCGTGTCCCGGGCAGCTTCGCGCAAACGCAGGACTCCGTAGCAAACCATATAAACCATCTCATAATAATGATTTACCAGTTTCCCAAAAGCCTGCTTATCGCCTTGACGGGCGCGTTCCACCCACTCCAGATCCGGATCAGTCATTCGATAAGTCTAACGATTTGACGGTGTTATGGCGAGATTTATTCTAATAATTTTACTTTTTTATCGCGCGGGATGACATATTCGGGGTAAACAATGGGCCGGTAACCCAAGGGAATCGCTACCGGGAAAGTGACGATCTCATAAGCGCCGGTCACCATACGGACCGCGGCATAACAGACGCCCCGGACAAGGCCTCCGCCCAAGGCAATGGGCCAGCGGTTGCCTTCTTCCGCCATACGGACGGGCTGATAAGCGACTTCCGACAAACCCAGAAAGAGGTTTGCGGCTCCCCTGCCGGCTTTGCGCCACATGGTGTATTCAGGGGTTTCCTGGTCTTCGATCCAGTGGGTCCGGTAATCGACAGCATGAACACTCGGGGTCAGCAGGGTTCCCCCCACAACGATTCCGAGCAAAGCCATCATAAAATACCGGGATTTCATGGTTCTCCTAATGCCGTTAAAAACAGGGTTCCTTTTTTATCGGTTGGATTGCAGGAATTCTACACTGCGGATTACAGAATGGCGGGTTAACTGCTGGGTCCGCTAAAGGTCATGGTGACCTGCTGGTTCTGGGACTCCTCGATGATCCGGTTGGTTTGGGCCAAAAGTTTCTGCGCCTGTTCATTCGCCGGATCCAGACTCAAAACATTCTGAAGCGCGCGCTTGGCATCCATGGCAAGGTTCTTCTGTAAGTAACAAAGGGCCATTCCGAAATGCGCGTCACGATTGTTCCAGTCTTTAGAGACGGCGGAGGTGAACTCCGACAAGGCCAGATCGGTACGCTGAAGCTGAAGGTAGATATGCCCGCTGTTGGCATGAAACTTTGATTCCATTTTGGGGTCTTTGACATAGCGCAGACCTTCCTGAAAAACTCCGGCCGCGTTTTGAAGGTCTCCCTTGCGGGTCAGCGCCACCCCGATAATTCCGTAAAGCTCGGTGTCCTCTTTTCTCTGCTGGAGAACCGCCACCCCCTGCTGGATCGCGGAATCCCAATCACCGATTTCAAAATAGATTTTGGCCATGCGCGCGCGGCAGTCCGGGGAAGGATCCGCCTGGCAAGCCACTCCAAAATACTGGGCGGATTCTTTTTTCTTGTTCAGCATCCAGTAAGAAGAGCCAAGCCCGGCGTAAATTTCGGCTTCAAAATAACCGTCTTCCTTGGACAGGGTTTTGTCGGCCTTTTTCTTTTCAATGACGGCCAAGCCCTTTTGATAAAGTTCCAGCGCGGATGGATAATCTTTTTTCATGAATGACGCCAAAGCGAGATTGGAATAAATCTTGGGATTCGAGGGATCTCGAAGCAAAGCCTTCTCAAGGTCATTGACCGCGGCCGTGAGCTGGCCGCGTTTGATTTGCGCAATCGCAAGGCTGATCTTGATATCCAGGTTGTTCGGGTCCAGGGAAAGCGCTTTGCTCCAATTGTGATGCGCGCCTTCCATGTTTCCGGATTGATAGTAGCTGTTTCCGAGAATGTTGTAGGCCTGGGCCTGCATGGATTTTGACTGCGGCCCTGAAAGTTTTGAGATCGCAAGGGTCAGGGCCTTACGGGCCTTGTCCTGTTCTCCTGACCGGAAATACATCACACCCAAATCATAATGCACACGGCCTTCATCGGGTTCAATCTTGGCCAGCTGTTCAAGTGTTCGAAGGGCATTTTCATCCTGCCCCAGCTTGAGGTAAAAACGGGCCAGCGCGTAATAAAAATCCGTCGATTGATCCGACTGCCCCATCAGCATGTAAGAATCCACGAGGCGTTGAATGACTTCCGAAGGAAGAGACTCGGCGCCCTGGCGGAAATCCATGTTGCGCGTCATGGCAATAATCTGCCGGTTGGAGGCATCAAAGGTTGTCGGAATCTGGCGGTCCGCGTAAGGGGCCATAATGGTATCCGCGTTTTCCGTGTGCATGGCCCCAAACATGTGGCCCAGCTCGTGAATCAGCACGGTTTCTTCCTGCACCTTAAAGAGCGGGTTGTTCGGATAACGCAAAAGTGTGTAGCCTGAAAAAGGGCGGGTGCGTCCGAGCACATGAAGATCCCGGATATTCATAGAACCCGTGATTTCTTCCAGCTTGCTAAGGCCGATCATGATATCCACATTTTTACTGCTCAGCGGGTAACGCGCCATCAGATCATCCAGAAGCTGGCGCGTATCCAAGGCCGGATCAGCTTCCCATGTCCAGAAAACAACATCCTTCAATTTAATTTTGAATTCGCGTTCAAGAATACTGGAGGCGTATTTCAGACGTTTTTTAAAAATGTCTTTCCATTGCGGGATCTTTTGAAAAGCCGGTGTCACGGCAACGCCCACGGTAATATCACGCATTCCCGGAAGACGGACCTGAGCTTCCGCGCGAGGGGCTCCGGCAGGCAGGCTAAGGGCTGCGGCCAAAACGAGAACTGTTATTTTCTTGCAGGCTGGAAAGGTCCGCTTCATGAATCGCTGCAGCTCAGTCAGTGGCCGGCGGAAGGAGAAGCTTCTTTTCTTCTTCCGAAAGCGGCTGGTTATCATCGGGAACATCTTTAAAAGTCTGGGCCTGCTCAGGGCTTGACGGAACAACCACATTAAAAGGCTCAATCTTGTTCTGTTCAAGCTCGGGCAAGGGCTCTTCAACCGGAACCACGTTGACCGGAACCTGGGGTCCGGGAGCCTTGCCGCTTTTTCCGCACCCCGGAAAAACCACCGTCACCATAAGTATGTAGAAGAGTATTTTTCTCATCTTGGCCTCACGGATTTTATGTTTCTCTGACAACACGAAGATCCGGGTACACCGGGATCCCCGGCGGGCGGTAGTATTTCAAATTCTGATCATACCCGTAAGTCCGCGTATCGTAGTAAGACAAATTGGTGCCGCCTTCAATAATGCGGTTTCCGGAAAGAGTCAGGTTGACCTTGGAAGACGTATCCGTGGCCCCGTTCAGGTTATAGCTGGCATCAAAAGCCGCGCCGGCACCGGAAGAATTTTCAGCATACAAAATTCCGGCCACACTCAGCGTGTTGGGTTTGAAATAGAGAATGTCTTTGGAAAGGAAGGCCACGGAGTTATTCGACGAGGCATTCATGGCTCCGTTTGCATAGGTGACATCTCCCATAAAATGCACATCGTCAGAGGCTGCCACACTGATACGTCCCTGAATCTGGCCCTTCACGTAGGCATCCCCTTTCACATAAACGATCGCGGTTTGCGGCAGCGTATAGGTGCTCGCCACTGTCGTGTAGTTGGAATTTGTATACTCGATCACTTGCGTGTTATTGGAACCGTTGATGGGTTGAAATTTCAGGTAATGATTGGCGGCGGCGCCCGATGACAAGGACGGCACATTGTTGTGAGCCGCGTAAAAATTAAGGTCCATGGCAACAAGGGTCTCTTTAGGCTTGGCATCCCCTCCGCCATCGGCTGTAAGGTCATGCATGTCGGGTTTGTCTAAAGCATTGACCACATTGTCATGGTTGCGGTCTGTGTCATCCGAAAATCCGTCCGAAACATTCAGGGCCCCGATAACGCCCGAGTTGGTGACTGCACCTGAAACATTCTGGGTAAACGCCTGCGCGTAAGTATCCCCATGAACATAGGCCGAGGCAATCCCGGTGATGGTCCCCTCCGCGAGAGCATCTCCATACAAATGGGCATTCACACCGGAAATGTTCCAATCGCCCGTAAAATACATCATGGTTCTCTCGTCCTCGTTTGAAGGAACGCCTTGAGGATCCGATCCATTTGAGGTTCCATACTGCGCGTTATCCCCCGAACTAAAGGAGTCCGCATCGGCATAAACCAGATACTTGGAAAGATTTGAATCAAGGAAGACCCGGCCTTCCAGGTTGCGGGTCTCTCCATTGACTGTTCCCGTGGCCTGGATAATGACCCAGTCCGCGGAATTCGGATACTGGATATTAACCGTATAGCTCCCGACATTGGTTCCGTACGAACTCTGAAAAGTCGGCTGGCTGATCGCTGCGGTATTGATAAATCCCGTGTACGCATTCTGCCCGATCTGCGCCAAGGCTCTTTGAAGACCGGCTTCAGCCGCGGCGTAACTTTGCACACGCGTCAGTTCGTTTTCAACATGCCGGGCTTCCCAAAACGCCCGCCCGTATGCGGATGTTGAAAGCACCGCAATAAAAGCGCTGGCCACGTACACACTTAAAATCGCAATTCCCTTTTGGTCTTTCAGCATGGAAAGGATCATAGGATCCTCCCTTTTCTCAGGATTTTTAATTCACAGCGTTTCTTAAAATTGTCGTACTTGTAAAGGTCGAGTTTTTTACCCGGGCCACACCGTTTTTTCCAACCCGGTCCGTGGCCTGAAGCGTAAGGGTCATTTGTAAGTTGTCCGTATTCCGTGATACCACAAAGTTCTGCACGTTGTTCGTGACAATTCTGGAAAGCCCGCCCACCGGCACCAATGCCGAGTCACGCACATCGCGCACAAGCTGCTGCGCGTTGTTGACGGAATAGCAGGTCCAGCCATTCAAACGGCCGTTCGTTGTCTGCCCGACCCAGTCATAAGCGCCCCATTCCACCGCGGGGTTCATCGATGCCGTCACGGCATCTCCGTCATTGTCCCAATCCACAGGAATTTGAAAACAAACTGTGCTATTGCCGCCCGCGCCCGCGGTAATGGTCAAATGGCTAGGTGAAACATTCGGGCTGGTCTGGCCAATCTCACGGCTGATGTGCCGGAGTGTTTCCATAGACCCGGTGGTCAATTGCGCGTAGGTTCCGTTATCGGTAAAAATCTGCTGGCTCATGACGGTCACAGAAAAAACAGACAACAGCACAATGGTCAGAAGAGCGGCCGCCAGCGTAAGCTCAAGAAGGGTAAACCCCTTTTCTTCCTTAAGGCGCTTCAGGATGGCTGGGAATTCCATGCCTTTCATCATACGTAACGGCTCCTCATCGTCGAAACATCCAGGCGTCCTATCGTATTTTTGGGATTACGCCAGGTCACACGGACAGTGACTGTCGCAACCGACACGCCGGCAAGGTTGACCGGATTGGTGACAATCGTGATGGTTCCAGCAGGAAGGCCTTGCGGAACAAAGGCCGCGGTTGCAATAGCCGGCACCTGATTTAAAGGTGTGTCTTTGATGGTTTCAATCACGGACCGGGCCGCGTTAACGGCCAAAAGGCGGTAGCGTGCCTGCTGGGTCATTTGCTGGGCTTCCATAAGAACCTTGACGGACGTCAGAAGAACGAACGTCATGATCGTGATACTTACGAGCAGCTCAACAAGTGTGAAACCTCTTTCCCGAATCTTCATAGAACCCTTTCGCGTTCGCTTTTCTGTCTAATCAAAGGCTAACACGGAAACTATCAAGTCACAATAGACTCACATACCTAACAGCGCTCTAAATGGGTTTTCAGCGAAAAAAGATCCGGGAGCGGACGGTTGTCCTTGGAGGATAAGGGGTTGGAGATATTAAAAGGGTGAAAATATGTTTGATCGGATCAGACTGGAAGTTTATCGATTTTTTTCCGGATTTTCCGGGCATCCTTGTCCCTCCCTTGTGCCGCAAGGGAATTCACGTGGTTAGTCAAAACTGTCTTCAAACGCGCCGTCTGTCCGCTTTTGGGGGCGCTCAAAAGGATCTCTGCTTTTTCAAAGGCCTGGCAGGCCTTATCGTGCTGGGACTGTTTCGCGTAAAAGAGCCCCAGGTTATTCCATAAAACCGCGGCCGCATCGCGAAGGTCTTTCTCGGGAGGGTCTCCGGCAAGCTTGAGGGCTTCCTTATAAACCGACTCGGCATCCTCATTTTTTTCCTGGCTGGATTCAATTTCAGCAAGCTGGCTCATCGCCGAGAGAAGTTCCGGTGTTGGCTTGGAAGAGGTTTTGAGCCGGATTTGAAAAGCCCGGTCCGCAAAGGCTTCCGCTTCTTCCCATTTATCCTGGGAGCGGCTGATGCCCGCAAGCACTGACCAAGCCTCGGCCATGAGCGGATGATCAGGGCTTAACGCGCTCTGCCAGATTTTGACCGCTTCTTTTTCAAAATCCCCGGCCTTTTCCAGATTTTTTTCCGCGGCCTCGATCGAGGCCAGGTTATGATAAAGAGCCGCGACATCCGGGTGGTCTTCCCCCAGAATTCTTTTGCGGAGTTCAAGCGCATTTTCGTAATATTCCCGCGCCTTCACCGCATTCCCCAGGGTGTCTTCAAGCTGTCCAAGATTCGCAAGCGACTGCGCGGTCATCGGGTGCTCCTCTCCGAAAAGCTCACGCCGCATGGCCAAGGCCTTTTCATGGTACGCGCGGGCTTCTTCCGCTTTTCCCAAAGCCAGCGCAGAGACCCCCAGGTTGTTGAGTGACTGCGCAACGGAGGGATGCTTCTTCCCAAAAAGCCGGATGCGCATCGCGAGCGCTTCCTGGTTCATTTTTTCAGCTTCGTCCGGGCGCCCCTCGGCATCATAAACCAGCGCGAGGTTGTTAAGATCGCGCGCAACATCCGGATGGTCTCCGGGGTTGACCTTACGGTCAATCTCAAGAGCCTTTTCGATCATGGGACGGGCTTTTCCATAATCATCAAAAATTCTGTATATTTCTCCCAGTGTATTCAAAGACACCGCAACATCCGGCTGGTCGGCACCCAAACGTTTTTCACGGATTCCCAAGGCTTTCACGGCCAGTTCTTCCGCTTCATGATACCGCCCCTGGGCAATGTAAAGACGGGCAAGGTTATCCATGTCGGCCGCAGTGTTGGGATGATCTTCACCCAGCGCGTGAGAGTCAATCAAAAGGGCATGCTCAAAGAGAGGGCCCGCTTTATCATATTTTCCCTGTACAAGAAACAGCTGGGCAAGATTGGTAATCGAGGTCGCAAGATTGGGGTGCTGGGGATCCAGATTTTTCTCTTCGATTTCAAGCGTCCGCTGATAGTACTCTTCTGCCTTGGCATAGTCGCCGCGTGAAGCGTACAAAAGTGCAAGATTGTTTAAAGACTGCGCCACCTGAGGGTGCGCCGGACCCAAAGCCTGTTCGCGGATTTTGAGTGCCCGCTGGTTCAAGGGCTCGGCTTCGGAGTAACTGCCCTGCGAGTAATAAATCATGGCAAGCTGATTGAGCACTACCGCAACGTTGGGATGCTCCGAGCCAAAGGTCTCTTCCGCCGCATTCAAAGCCTCCGAAGCCGCCGCCGCAGCTTCCGCATAAGCGCCTTTCTGATAAAGCTGGGCCACCTGATCTTCAAGCTGCGCCCAGCGCGTCGCATCAGCGGCATACAGAGGGGCCGCTGTCAGCGCGAGCGTCAAAACCCCGCCCCACATTCCGGCTTTGAAATTGTATTTAATTGCGCTCATAAAAATTCCAATGCGTGGTCAATAACCTCAAGGTCATGGATTTCTTTTATGAAGGATAGAATAGCTTGAAGGGACTGGTCAAGATGTGTTTTGTCCGAGCTGATCGCGGAAAAACCCAGGACAGACCTCTGCCACTTATCCTGGGCTCCGATCTCGGCAACGCAGACATTAAACTTCGATCGAACGCGGTCTTTGAGGCTTTTCAAAACGCTTCGCTTGGATTTAAGCGATCCGGAAAGCGGGATAAAAACCTCAACATAAAGAGCGCCTAAATGAACCGTGGTATCTTCCATCAGGCGGGGCCCCCTTTCGTTTGCTTGACCAAGGCGTCCGCCAGAAACCTCGCGGTCACCTCATGCCCACGGGGCGACAGATGCCAGATATCGCGGGGATGATACCGGTGCCTGCCAAGAAACAGCGCGCTGCCGCCTTGCGTTCTGAAAGTCTCAAGCGGATCCAGGCAGTCGAGCCCTTCCTTCGCGCACGATTCCATGAGGGTTTTTTGCGGCAAAAACGGGTACGCGGGATCCATCTGATAGGCCAGCGGTAAAAAAAGAATGTGCAGATTTGCGCCTGCCCGGGCCGTACTTTTCTGAAGTTCCCGGAAAAGGCCGAACAGCCAGCGGGATTCCGGAGAGTCTGGATTTTCCAAAACACGAAGTGTCACGGGCGATTCATCCGAGACATAAACCGGCCAGCGGCGGCCGTCTTTTTCCTCATAACGAACAGCCCGCAAATCCCAAAGCCTCCGGATTCTTTTAAAATACCGGTACAAAGCTGAATGCCGGAGCGTCTTCTCCCAGAAAGAGGCCTCTCCATAAACTTCGGGAACCACCTGACTGAGGTGCTCGTCATAGCGCGGAAACGCTGCCTCGGAGAGACTCCGGAAAAAGCCCTCGTCATCGCCCCAATGAAGCACGGGATTTACAATATCATTCAGGCAGAACACAAGCACCACATCATCCGCTTCAAAATTTTTTCCAGCACTCTTAAAAAACTCCACTTCATTATATGTCGTGTAGCCGTTGACGCCCGCATTCATCACTTCGGCAGACAAGCCTTCCGTATTCAAAAGGTCTTCGAGCTTCTTGGAAAATGTTTGGTCCGCGGATACAAAAAGACCGTAGGTGGTGGAATCCCCCAGCATCAGAAAGCGTTTTGTGCCCGCGGGTTTCGGAAGGGCGAATTCACGGTCGCGGAAACCCTGCGAACTGATTTCAGCGTGCTCCGGATTCAAGGCAAAGGCATAGGGGGCTTCACGATCGACTAAAATAAGGGCCGTGCCATCCGGGGGTTCGAGCGTGAAATGCACAAAGGCTTCCATCAAAAGAAGAGCGCTGAGGAGGGTGCCTGCGGCAGCTGCGGTAAAGGCAATTTTCCGGCCCATACAGGAGGCTCCGGAATCTGTTAACGCGGCGGTTGAGGGGAAAGAGGGGCCGGGCTCTGCCACCGGACCCGTCCTGTGAAAAACGGGCCGAGCGTCTCAATGTAGCGGGCCGTCTGCTGGGTCTTGCGCATTTCTTCCACCACATGCGAAAGCGGAAAAAGCTCACGACCGATCAGCCCGATGAGAAATTCATTATCATCGCGGTCAAGACCGTAGCAAGCCAAACGAACATCGTGCGCGAGATCCGCTCGTCCGTAGCTCATTCCGATTTTGGCATGCTCGAAAAGAATCTTTCCCTGATCTTCTTTGGAAAGAAGTTCAAATTCGGGTTTGCGGCGGAGCGGGTACCAGACAGCCCAGGGCCATGCCGGATTAAGGGCCGTGCGGCGGGGCTTTTGCAAAAGCCAATCTTCAAGATCAAGTTCCCGGCCCAGGGAATAGGTGCGGCCAGCCATGGTCATGTCCCGAAGGTGCGTCAGGGAAGCAAACGGCGCTTGCTGTAAAAAAGCCCGTCCCTCGCGGACAAAAAAATCAGGGTTCTCATGCATCAGAAGCAGTCCGAAACCGCGCGCATCGTGGAAGTCCTCATAGAGAACAGCCTCGAACCCAGAAGCTTTCACAGCCTTTTCAACCGCGGCCATATCAAAGCATCCCGTGAAAACAGTGAGCTGGAAATAAAGCCGCTTCTCGCTCGTTTGAGGCGTGCCGTCTTTACCGGGCGCGCCTTTTTCCCGGATATCTAGGGCTTCCGCGGGCTGGGAGGGATGCATGGGGTTCAAACAATTCCCTGCTGGCTTTTTGCGAAGGCCTGCATAGCCTCCATCATTTGAGGGTCCTTCATGAGGCTCGCAAACTTGGGATGAGCCATCATCTTGGCAAAATTCTGGGAACGCGCGATTTTCTGAAATTCCGGGTCGCCCATCAGTTCCTGCATCTTGGGGTTGGCCATAAGCGCCCGGAAATTATCGTTTTTCATAAGCTGGTTCGCCATTTTAAGCTGATCAGCCATGGATTTAAATTTTCCAAACATGGTTTTAAACTCCCTTGGGTCTTTTAATTGGCGGCGACGCCTAATTTACTGATTTCTTTATCCACAAGAAAAAGCCCGCGCCCTTCCAGGCCCGCAATCTTGATCATATCCAGGATCTGCGTAAAGAGGCGTTCTTCTTCATGCTGTTCGGACACATACCATTGCAGAAAATTAAAGGTGGAGTAGTCCTTTTCACTCAGGCAGAGGTCGACAAGATTATTAATCGCCTCGGTAACAGACTGCTCATGCTTCAGCACCAGGTGAAAAAGTTCATTCAGGTTCTTGAATTCTCTTTCCGGGGCTTCCAGTTCGGGAGCCTGGGCATGCCCGCTCGCGTCATTCACATAACGGAATAATTTCATCATGTGGGCCCGCTCTCCTTCGGCATGCTTGTACATAAACGCGGCCGAACCGCGCAGACCTTTGACATCGCACCAGGAAGCCATGGAAAGATAGTAGTTCGCCGCATTGGCTTCTTTGGCGATCTGTTCATTCAGGGCTTTTTGGATTTTTTTTGAAAGCATGCAATCCCCCGTAAATTAGTCTTTAGGCTGTTTAAAATAAGTTTTTCGATAAAAACGAAGTTCTTCAACCGAAGCCAGCACATCCCCAAGGGCACGGTGATTATCATTCTTCTTCGGCCGGTCTTTGGGTTTGGGGTACCAGCGGTCCACAAGCCCTTTAATCGTGCTCACATCCAGAATACGATAATGAAGATAGGCGCTCAGTTTGGGCATGTAGCGTAAAAGAAAGCGCTTATCATGATGAATTGAGTTTCCGCAAAGGGGTGATTTCCCTTCCACACAGTACTCTTTAATAAATTTCAGGGTTTCGCGCTCGGCTTTGGCCACCGTCACTTTCGATTTTCTGACCAGGTCAAGAAGTCCGGACTTGGCGTGCTGGTTCTGATTCCAGTCATCCATTTTCTTAAGAAGTCTTTCCGGCTGGCGGATTGCAAGATTGGGTCCTTCGGCGAGAACATTCAGTTCACTATCGGTCACAAGGGTTGCGATTTCAATAATCCCCTCTTTTTGAGGGTCAAGCCCTGTCATCTCGAGATCCATCCAGACAAGATTGTTTTTATTCTGTTTTTTCATTTAGGAGTCCTGAGTTTTAGGAGAGATTGAAAAGGGACTTTATCATAATAAAGGGTTTGAGTGAAGCCTGCTTTTTATCAAGCGGCTTTCGGGGATTCTGCAGCCACAGAGGGCTCTGATTTGCCCTGGGAGTAGGCCTTGGGCATGCCCGCCACGCGGCCGTCCTGATAGGGAAATTCCGCCCAGAGGCTTCCATCTTCATAATAGATACGGGCCGGTCCGTTCTTTCGGCCGGATTGATAAGCGGTTTCCCGCTGAAGCGCGCCGCCGGAATAATAAGTGGTGACCTTTCCGGAAAGAACCCCGTCCTCCAGAACAATTTCACGCCATAAGGAGCCCCCGGGATAAAAGAACCGCACTGAACCGTGCGGTTTTCCCTCTTTGACCGGCCATTCAGAACTCGCTTTGCCATCTTCAAAAAAAGTCTTCACGATCGACGCGCCGCCCTGTCCTGCCGAATTCCATTCCGCCTTAGGCTCTCCTGTTTCCGTCAGGACCCGGAACACGCCCTGCCCGGCAGCGCTGCTTGACGGACCGCTTTGAAAAAGCGACTGGCTCTCGCCGTTTTCTGAAAAAAGATCCGGAAGGGTTTCAAAAGCCCCGCGTGAAACCACGGCATGCATCCAACTTTTTCCATTGGGATAATACTGTTTGATTTCACCCTGCGGCGCGCCCGCGATCATGGCTTTCTCAAAAAGCAAAGGCCCGTTAGGCGCGTACTCTTTTTCCATTCCTGTTTCCTGTCCTCCCTGGAACGGAAATTCCATCCAAACCGCACCATTGGGATAAAAGAAAACCACCGTGCCATCCAGAAGCCCTTCTTTAAATGTCCACGACGAGCTAACACGGCCGCCGGCATAGAAGGTTTGAAAACTTTTAGTCCCTGCGGCGGCAACGACCTTGACCGTTGCAGGACCGGCTGTTTTCACAGGGCCTGGATTCTCGCGGTCAGAAAAACCTTTTCCTGTGTCCTTGGGTGCTGGGTCTTTTTTATTTTCCTCACGCCGGGCCTCGGCCGAAGGCTTGGACTTTCCTTCAGAGGCCTTTTGCCCTGCCTGCCCCATGACAAAAATCACGCTCGCGAGAAGCGCGTAACCCAAAGCCAGCGCGATCAAAAACCTCTTCATATCACAATCCCCTGAGCGGAAAAAAGATCCGGCGTCTCAAGCCCCCGGATCTCGCGGATATCCCGGAGACCCGAAAGGCCCAATCCAATTAAACGCACGGCTTTTTTCCCCGCGTGTGTTTTCTTTTCAAGAAGCTCACAAGCAACCCGGTAAACTTCTTCGGGTCCGGACGGTTCATGCTGGAGTGTCTGAGAACGCGTGATTTGTTCGAAATCGAAATACTTCACTTTTAAAACAACGGTCAATCCCATGCGCCCGCTTTCCTTGAGCCCGGAATAAATCTCTTCGGCAAAGGCCTTAAGACGCGCCTTCAGCGCCCGGACATCGCGGGTATCGCGGTCAAACGTTTCCTCCGTGCTGGACTGCTTGGGTTCCGTCCAGGGCTCAACCTCGCGGTCGTCTTCTCCCCTTGCCGCGTAAGAAAGGTGCAGACCGGTTTTACCCAGTTCAGATTGAAGCCTTTTGACCGATGCTTCCGCAAGTTCTCCGCAGGTGGCATACCCAAGCGCAAGAAGCGTCTTTTCCGTGACCGGTCCCACGCCGGGGATTTTCCGGACCGGCAGCGGCCTTAAAAAAGCCTCCTCTTGGCCGGGTAAAACCACGGTGAGGCCGTCAGGTTTTTTGAAGTCAGAGGCAATCTTGGCCAAAAACATGTTGGCTGCCACCCCCGCTGAAGCTGTGATGCGCGTCGTTGCGGCGATGTTTTGTTTGATCATCGATGCGATCATCACGGGATCTTCAATTCCGAAGCGGTGCTCGGTCACATCCAGATAGGCCTCATCCACGGAAACCGGTTCGACAAGCGCCGTATGCTGACGAAGGATACTCATCACACGGTCTGAGGCCTCGCGGTACGCGTGAAAACGGGGTTTTACAAAAATGGCCTGCGGGCAAAGGCGGTAAGCCTGCGCAAGAGGCATCGCGGAGCGGATACCGAATTTCCGGGCTTCATAAGAACAGGTACTGACAACCCCCCGGCTTCTCGGATCCCCGCCCACCACCACGGGCTTGCCACGCAGCTCCGGATGATCGCGCTGTTCGATCGCGGCAAAAAAAGCATCCATGTCCACATGAATGATTTTTCTGGGCCAGTGGACTTTACTCGCGCGCTTTGAGGGCGGAAGCGGTTTCTTCATGCGGTGAAATAGCGCGAAAAAAGAATGCCTGCAAGAACAAGATTAAGAATATGACTGGCAAAACAAAGTACGCAAGGCGTGCGGGTCACAAAAAGAAGGCTGTAGGCCAGATAAAGGGAACGGAGCACCGCGATGGAAATAAACACCAAGGCCGGTTCCTGCGGGAAAACCCAAAGGTCCAAAATCAGGTAGCTGTAAAGGCCGAGGCCAAAGACCGAATTGGGAATCCCGAAAAGTTTGGCGCGCGGGGTATCGACAACGCTCGCGCATTCGCCGGTGCCGATACGGCAGACTTTAGGGATCCAGGGGACTTCGGGGCTGAACCAGCGGTAATAAAGTCCGCAAAAATAAATGGAGAGCCACAGCCCGGCCGCCGACAATAGAAAGACAGTTACTTCAATCATAATGAACCCTCCGGCTTCCCCCTAGCATAGCCCGAGATCATTCACGTGGCAAGCCTCTGGATAGGGACTTGCTCTAATGGAAAAACATCAGCTAAAATACCTCCGGTGCATGATGAAAAAAATTGCTTCTGTCCTGTTCTTAACACTGCTGGGGTTCTCTTTTCAGGGATGCGCGAAACCTAATTTCGCCTACGATGAGGAGGCCCGTGCCAAGCTCATGCGCGATTCGAAATACGTGATTGTCGCTTCCTTTAAAAAAACCACCAAACTGAACGCGAAAAGCCTGATTGATTTCGTGGAGGGGCGGCCGGGCTTCAGCAACAAAATGGAAGAGGCCGTCATTTTTAAAGTGAAGGAGTTTCTGAAGGGTTCTTACGCCAAGCCGGAATTTTCAATCGGGGTCAACATGGCGAGCATTGCTTTCGGAATCCAGCCCGGGGAGTACACGGGCCAGAAAAAGTTTACGCTTTATTTCGCCTACGATGAGAAAATGAAACGGGATCTTTTGATCGGGGCGGAGTGGGAAGAAGTTAAATACTAAACCGCTGGAATCATTCAGGACGCCGCAGTAAAGTTTTCCTTCTTCGCAAAAAGACTTTTCGGGTCAAATCCTTCCAGGCTTACCAGTTCGGAAGCGCCGCTGGCGCGGTACTTGATCTCAATTTTGCCTTCTGCCAAATTCCGCTCTCCCAGGATCATGTGCACGGGAATTCCGATCAAATCAGCATCCTTGAACTTGACGCCGGCACGCTCATCGCGGTCATCATAAAAAACCTCATAACCGGATTCACGGATCTTTTCGTAAAGGCTGTCGGCAACTTTTGTGATCTTTTCCTCGCTCTGGTTCAGCGTAATAATTTCAATCTGGTAAGGGGCTATCGCCAAAGGCCAGCGGATTCCTTTTTCGTCATGATGCTCTTCAATGGCCGCGGCCAGAATACGGTTCACGCCGATTCCATAACAGCCCATGATCACGGTCTGGCGCTGTCCCTTCTCATCCAGGTAGAATGTGGAAAGCGCTTCCGTATAGCGTGTCCCTAATTTGAAAATATGGCCGATTTCCATGGTCGTGGCAATCGACAAAGTGCCGCGGCCATCCTTGGCGGGGTCGCCTTCCTTCACGTTCCGGATATCGCCCACCGCCGTGGCTTTAAAATCCCGTCCCATGTGGACATTCTTCAAGTGCCGGTCTTTTTGGTTCGCGCCGCAGGTAAATCCTGAAAGGCCTTCGACATCCCAATCCGCGTAAATAGGAATCACAAGCCCTAAAGGACCGGCAAATCCAACAGGAGCTCCCGTAGCCTGTTCCACTTCCTTATTTTCCGCCTGCCGGAGGTTTTTGGTTCCGATAAGGCGGCGGAGTTTGTTTTCATTCACTTCGCTGTCCCCTGTGACCAGCGCGGCCACGGGCTTACCGTCTGCGAGATAAATAAGCGTTTTCACAATTTCCGACGGCTGGATTTTAAAACGGTTTTTAATCTCGTCGATCGTGCGGAGATTGGGCGTGTCAAACCCCTCAGGGGACGCGGCGCAAGGGGCGGCAGCGGGCTTCACAGGCTTTCCTCTTTCGGCAATTTCAACACTCGCCACATAGCCGCTTTCGGAACGGGCCACGCGGTCTTCACCATAAGGGCAGACCACCATGAATTCCTGACTCATTTTTCCGCCCATAAGGCCGGTGTCGGCTTCCACAATCTGAAATGTCAAGCCGCAGCGGGTAAAAATGCGGCGGTAGGCTTCGGCCATTTTCTGGTAATTAACATCAAGCCCCTTCTCATCCTTATCAAAACTGTACGCGTCTTTCATGATGAATTCCTTGGTGCGGATCACGCCAAAACGCGGGCGCGCCTCATCGCGGAATTTGGTTTGAATCTGATAAAGCGTGAAAGGAAGGTCGCGGAAAGATTTAATGCAATTCGTCGCGAGGTCGGTCACCACTTCTTCATGCGTCGGCCCTAAAACAAATTCATGCCCAGCGCGGTTTTTAAAAGCAAGCTTGTCATCGCCCAAGGTCTCATACCGGCCTGTTTTTTTCCAAAGCTCGGCGGGATGCAAAGCAGGCATCAGCAGCTCTTCCGCGCCCGCCCGGTTCATTTCTTCGCGGATAATGCCCATCACCTTTAAGAGCACGCGAAAACCCAGCGGCAAATAGGTGTAAACACCTGAGGCCAGCTGGCGTACAAGGCCAGCACGCAGGGCGAGCTTGTGGCTTACGGCCTCAGCATCTTTGGGAACGTCACGAAGGGTGGGGAGAAGTGTTTCTGTCCAGCGCATATTCAAAGCCCTTTCTTAAACCGTAGTCCGTCAAGAACCGAACAAACCGCGGATACGGCCAAACACATTAAGGTTGTTCAAGTCATTAAAAATAAGAAACGCCATCAGAACCAGCAGCATCGCAAACCCGGCCTGCGTCACGCGCTCCTGAAAAACAAGGCTCACCCGCTTGCGGCGCACAGCTTCGATCAGAAGAAATAAAAGGTGCCCGCCATCCAGCGCCGGCACAGGCAAAAGGTTGATCACCGCAAGCGAGATGCTGAGCGTGGCCATCAGCTGCAGCACATACGTCACACCCATGCGGGCCGCGTCGCCGGTCATGGAAACGATCCCCACTGGCCCGGAAACAGCTTTAAGAGACATTTTACCGGTCAGCATGAAAAAGATGGCTTTGTGCGTCATGACCGTCAGATAAGCAGTGGTGTTGGCCGCGTGAGAAATCGATTCTTTAAAACCATAGCGCTCAAAAATCGCGGCTTCGGGGCTGGGAGTAATGCCGAGCCTGCGGAGGGTTATTTTCTTTCCGAAAACATCCGGCACTTCCTCGGTTTTTGGAGTAAGCGTCAAAAAGAAAGCCTCTGCGGCACCCGCCTGATTTTTCCGTTCGACCTGCATGACTAGAGGGCCGGATCCGGAGGTTTCAATCGCACTGGTCATATCACTCCAGGTCTTGACGGCCTTTTCTCCCACCGTCAGAATCTTATCGCCTTTGACAAGTCCGCTCGTTTCCGCGGGATAGCCTGAAATAAAAGTCCCAATCGTTGTTCCCGGCACCGGACGGCCCATCATGTAAATGGCTGAAAAAAGCACAAAGGCCAAAACGTAATTCATCAACACGCCCGCGCAGACAATAAAAATTCGTGAGGCCAGAGGTGCCGCAAGGTACTCACCAGGCTTGGGCTCCTCACCGTTCGGAAGCTCGCTGTAAGACTCCCCGGCAGGCTTCACATATCCGCCCAAAGGAAAAAGAGAAATCGCGTAACGGGTTTCTTTTCCCTGCCAATGAATAACTTCCGGGCCAAATCCGATCGAAAACTTTTCAACCCGGACGCGCGTCAGCCGGCAAGCGAGGAAATGCCCGAATTCATGAATCGTGATAAGAACACCGAGGACAATGAGCGTCGGACCTACGGACATAAGAAAGTTCACAGTGCTGCCTCCGCTTGCTTCCGGGCCCATTGATCCGCTTCGAGCAGATCCTGAAGACCGGGGGTTTTAATAACAGAATGTTTTTTCATAATGCGCCGGAGTTTCGCCGGGATATCCAGAAAACCGATTTTTTTTTGAAGAAAAGCCTCGACCACAATTTCATTGGCCGCATTGAGCACGGCCGGCATGCTCCCGCCCTCAGCGCTGGCTTCATACCCGAGCGCAAGGCATGGAAAGCGTTTTAAATCCGGCTTTTCAAAATGAAAGGCTTTGTGTTCCGTGAAATCAAGGGTCGGCAAATGATTGACCAGCCGCTCAGGGTAACTGAGCGCGTACTGAATCGGAAGACGCATGTCGGTGATTCCCATTTGCGCGAGATGCGAACCATCCACAAATTCGACCATGGCATGAATAATTGCCTCGGGATGAATGAGGACTTCGATTTTTTCCGCAGGCATTTCAAAAAGATTAGCGGCCTCAATCACTTCAAGCCCTTTATTCATAAGGGTTGCGGAATCGATCGTGATTTTGGGACCCATTTTCCATTTGGGATGACGAAGGGCCTGCGCGGGAGTGACGCCAGCCAGGGAACCCTTGCGGGTCCTGAAAGGTCCGCCCGATGAAGTCAGGATCATTCTCTTGATGGCCGCCCTTTCGCGCCCCTCCAGGCATTGCCATAATCCTGAGTGCTCGCTGTCGACTGGAAAAACAGGAACCCCTAAACGCCGGGCCTCGCGCATCAGGAGCTGCCCGGCCATGACCAGCGGTTCTTTGTTGGCAATCGCGAGTGTCTTCCGGGCCTGGATCGCAGAGAAGATCGGGATAAGCCCCACCGCCCCCACCATCGCAAAAAGCACTTCATCCACGCTGCCGAGGGATGCCGCGGCCTTCAAGCCTTCCACGCCCGTCACGACACGGATGCGGTGGCGCTTGAGTTTGCGCTCGACCTCAAAGGCTTTGTTCTCATCATAAATACAAACAAGCTCGGGTTTAAATTCAAGCGCCTGTTCGACAAGAAGCGATGCGTTTTTCCGCGCGGTCAAGGCCTTGACAATAAATTTATCCGGGTGGGTCCGCACAATGCGAAGCGTGCTTTCACCAATGGAACCCGTGGAGCCCATGATTGAAAGGTTTTTGGGAAATGCCCCTGAACGCGGGCGGGCCAGCGGCTTCTCTTTTTCCTGAGGCGCCTGAACGCGTGTGCGGGAAAAAACAGAGGGCGCGCGGCTTCCACCGCTGCGGATTTCATCCATCGCTGCAATCATCTTCGACATCGCACAGCCTCTCTTGGAATCAAATAAAGCGGATCACGTAGAAATAAACAAACGGGATGGTCAAAACCAAACTGTCGAGGACGTCCAGAATGCCGCCAAGCCCCGGGACAACACCGGAGTCTTTAATTCCGGCGTCACGCTTGATCAGGCTTTCAGAAAGATCGCCAAGCTGGGAAATGACCCCCGCAAGAATTCCAAGAAAAAGAAAGTGATGGAGTCCAGGTTCAGGAATATAGGTCTTGGAAAGAAGGGATAAAACAACGCTTGTCAAAAATCCGCCGACCGCGCCTTCCACGGATTTATTGGGGCTGACATGCTCAAGCAGTTTGGTTTTCCCAAGTTTCCGCCCCGTAAAGTAAGCGCCGGCATCCCCGCCTTTGACAATGAGCGCTACATAAAAAACCCATTCGGCGCCGTAAGGAATCTGACGGAGGTAAATCAGCTGGGAAAAAAACCATGCGACATAAATCACGCCAAAAAAAGTCAGCGCGGTTCCGACCAGCGCCTGGTGCAATCTTTCTTTTTTGAAATTAAAAAGGAACAATCCCAGGCAGGCGGCAAACAGGGCCAGCAAATCCGCGTGAAAAAGAAAAGCCAGCGGCATCAAGGCTCCAAACACAAGGCCCGGGATGCGGTTGACGGCGAGGCCCTTTTTTTCCGACAGGGAGTAAAATTCATTCAGAGCCGCCAGAACAAGGATCTCCACAATCACCACAAAAAACCACAGCGGAGCCCAAAAAATCGTGGCCACGGCAATAGAAACAAGCACTGCCGACACACAGAGTCTTTTGCCTAGCTGAGTCATGCTTCTGCTCCTGCCTTTAGGGAGTCTGTCCGGCCAAAGCGCCGCTCACGCGAAGCATACGCCTCAATCGCCTTAAAGAATTCTTCCCGGGTGAATTCCGGCCAGCATTTTTCAGTGATGTAAATCTCCGCATAGGAAATCTGCCAAAGCAAAAAGTTACTAATCCGCATTTCACCGCTGGTGCGGATCAAAAGGTCGGGGTCCGGCATGGCGTGCGTATAAAGATTCGCGGAAACACTTTCTTCCGTAATGTCTTCCGGTTTAATTTTCCCCTGAGCCGCTTCCCGGGCGAGACGGCGGCAGGCTTCCGTGATTTCAAGACGCGATGAATAGCTGAAGGCAAAAGTCACAACAAGCCCCGTATTGCCGGCGGTTTCACGGATGTTGCGGTCAATCTTGGTTTGAATCTCCGCCGGCATATCGGAAAGCTTACCGATGGCATTGAAAACAATGTTGTTCTTTTTGAGGTCCGGAAGTTTGCGGTCAAGATAGGTGGCTAACAGCTGCATCAAAAACTGGACTTCTTCCTTGGGGCGCTGCCAGTTTTCCTTCGAAAAGGCGTAAAGGGTGAGGTATTTAACACCGGCTTCTTCCGCGGAACGCATGATTTCTTCAAGCCGGTCGGCGCCGGCCTGATGCCCGCGGATCCGCGCAAGTCCCTGACGTCCGGCCCAGCGTCCGTTGCCATCCATGATTACCGCCACGTGCCGGGGTGTTTTTTCCACTTTCATCATCCGTTTGTCAGGACGTCCCGTTCCGGAATTACAGAATAACGGTTTGTGACCGTTTGCTGCCAACCGAAATCATGCAGATGGGAGTTTCCATCAGCCGTTCAAGACGTTTGAGGTATTTTTTAGCATTCGGCGGAAGGTCCTTCCAGCGCTTAACGTGGGTCAGGTCTTCCTTCCAGCCTTTCATGGTTTCATAAATAGGTTTTACGCGGGAAAAATCACAGGAGGACGGCGGGAAATCTTCATACCGCTTGCCATCCAGCTCATAAGCAATCGCAATCTTGATTTCAGGAAGGCCCGAGAGCACGTCCAGCTTCATGAGCGCCATTTCGTCGAGTCCGTTGATTCTCACCGAGTGGCGGACAATCAACGCGTCAAACCAGCCGCAGCGCCGGGGACGGCCTGTGGTTGCGCCGAATTCTTCGCCTTTTTTCTGAATCTGCTTCATCAGGTCCGGCGGAAACTGCGACGGGAAAGGTCCCTCGCCGACACGCGTTGTGTAGGCCTTTACCACTCCAATAACGCGGTCAATCAAGGTCGGACTCACGCCGGAACCTGTGATCGCGCCGCCCACCGAGGCGTTGGAAGAAGTCACAAAAGGGTACGTGCCATGATCCACGTCCAGCAGTGTCCCCTGAGCGCCTTCAAACAAAAGGCTTTTGCCCTTGCGGGAAGCCCTGAAGAGGTAGCTGGGCGTATCGGTCGCAAACTCCAGAAGGCGCTTGCGGTATTTAAGACACTCCGCAAGAACACTTTTAAAGGAAAGTCCGGGGTGTTTATAGATTTTCCGCAAAATTTCGTTACGCTCACTCAACACGGCTTCTAAGCGTTCCTTAAAATACGAGAGGTTGCGAAGGTCGCCGACGCGGACACCCACGCGGGCCATTTTATCCGCATAGCAGGGGCCAATACCGCGCTTGGTGGTTCCGATCATGCCGCCTTTTTTCTTGTCATCCTCACGCAGGCAGTCGAGAAGCTTGTGGTGCGGAAGAATCAAATGAGCCTGTTCTGAAACAAAGAGGCGCCCTTTGACATCAATCCCCTTCTTCTCCAGAACATCCACCTCTTCAAAAAAAGCCTCGGGGTCAATGACAACGCCGTTGCCAATCACGCAGATTTTGTCTTTGTGGAGAATCCCTGACGGAATCAAATGCAGGATATGCGTCTGATCATCAAACTTCACGGTGTGGCCGGCATTGTTTCCACCCTGGTAGCGGACGATAATGTCGCTCTTGCGCGACAGAATATCGATAATTTTGCCTTTGCCTTCATCGCCCCACTGGGCGCCGATCAAAATCCGGTTCATGCTTCCTTCTTTCTGCTCAATAAGTTTTAGAAACGTACGACTTTCGCGTCAAGAATGGGCGGGAACTTCTTGAGCTGCGTCAGCACTTTTGCCGGAACATCGGAATCCGTGCTGATTACCGTCATGGCAAAAACTTTTTTACCCTGCGCCACGCGGCCGAGAGTCATTTCGGCGATGTTAATTTTGTTGTTCCCGAGGATGGTGCCGACTTTTCCCACAACACCGGGCTGATCTTCATTCTTGATGAAGATCACATAATTCGAAGGATTCAGATCGATCGTGAATTCATCAATTCTCACGATGCGGGCATTGTCCTGATTGTAAATAGTCCCAAGGATGCGGTGCGTTTCATTGTTTTGAAGCGCCTCCACTTCAATGAAATTAATAAAGTCCTGAGACTCGGTGCTCCGGCTTTCATTGACCACAATGCCGCGTTCTTTGGCAATGGACGGCGCATTCACAAAATTGACCGTGTCTCCGCATATCGGCGTCAGAATGCCCTTTAAAACCGCGATCGTGATGGGCGCTGAACCAAAACGCGTCGGGTCGCCGCCCAGACGGATCGTGACGTTCTTCAAACTTCCTGCGTAAAGCTGGGCCTGAAGCGTCCCGAGTTTCTCAGCGAGCGTCAGCCAGGGTTTTGCGGCTTTCAAGGTTTCCGGGTCAAGGTTAGGCAGGTTCACGGCATTCTTGATCGCGCGTCCGTGAAGCGCATCCAGCACCTGATAGGCCACATCCACAGCCACATTCTCCTGAGCTTCCTGGGTCGCGGCGCCAAGGTGAGGCGTTGCAATCACCTGAGGAAGTTTGAGAAGCGGATGATCCTGCGGCGGTTCCTGTTCAAAAACGTCAAGCGCCGCACCGGCCACTTTTTCAGACACAAGCGCGCGGTAAAGCGCGCCTTCATCGATGATTCCGCCGCGGGCGCAATTAACGATACGCACGCCTTTTTTGCAAAGCTTCAGGGTTTCATCGTTCAAAATGTATTTTGTTTCAGGCGTCATCGGCGTGTGCACGGTGATGAAATCCGCGATCTTCAAAAGGGATTTCAATTCCATGAATTCCACGGGATACTCTTTTACGCTGGCCTTGGAAATAAACGGATCAAAGGTCACGATCTTCATGCCAAAAGCCGCGGCACGCTTGGCCACTTCACGGCCGATTCTTCCAAAGCCCATCACACCGAGGACTTTTCCGTTCAATTCCGTCCCGAGAAACTTCTGACGCTTCCATTCGCCTTTACTCACAGACGCATAGGCCTGGGGAATATTTCGGGCAAGTGCCATCAGCATGGAAAAAGTGTGCTCCGCTGTGGAGATGGTATTCCCTTCCGGGGTATTCATCACAATAATGCCGCGCTTAGTGGCTGCGGCAAGGTCCACATTGTCTACACCCACGCCCGCGCGGCCGATCACGCGGAGCTTTGAAGCCACATGAATAATGTCTTCCGTCAAACGCGTTCCGCTGCGGACAATAATCGCGTCGTACTGGGCAATGATTTTTTTGAGTTCCTCGGGCTTAAGGCCCGGGCGTTCATCGACCTGCACGCTTTTATCTTTGGAAAGAACGGCCATGCCGCCCTGGCCAAGCGGATCGGCCACAAGAATTTTATAATTCGTCTCTGATTTCGACATCGTTCTATACCTCGCGTTAAGAATTCAAATCCGTATCTGGGTGCTAAGCGACTTGTGATTCCAGATTTTCTTTTGAGCCCATCAGTTCCCGCATGGCCTGAAAACCTGTCTGTAAATCTTTTTTGCGTATGGACCCCATGTGCGCAACACGCATCATGCGGCCCTTCATGGCGCCCTGTCCTCCGGCGGCCGTAATCCCCATCTCATCGCGGAGTTTGCGCAGAAAATCTTTTCCATCCACGCCCTCGGGGAAAACCGCGGCCGTAAGGGCCGAAGAAGGTGCTTCTGAGAAAATTTTAAACCCAAGGCCGGCAAGTTCACATCGCGTAAACTCAGCAAGCTCGTTGCAGCGAAGCCAAATATTTTCAAGCCCTTCTTCGAGGACAAGGTCAAGCGCGAGATCCGCCGCGGCAACAAGGGTTGTGGCCGGCGTAAAGGGTGTGTCTCCGGCGGCCAGGCTCTTTTCGTATTTAAGAAGGTCAAAATAATAGCGGGGCAGCGACGCCTTTTCCATGCGGGTACGGGCTTTCGGGCTGACACTCACGAACGCAAGGCCGGGAGGCAGCATGAGGGCTTTTTGTGAGCCTCCCACCACCACGTCGGCACCCCACGCGTCTGTTTCCATCGGATCCGCGGCCAGTCCAGCAATGGCATCCACAATCAACAGCGCGTCATAGCGTGCGGTAATCTCACCCAAAGCGCGGATGTCATTTAAAACCGCGGTCGAAGTTTCGCAAAGCTGAACAAACACGGAACGGATCCGCGGATTTTTGCGAAGCGCCTCTTCCACCTGAGCAGAATCCACAGCCTGCCCCCAGCGAACCGCGATGACCTGAGGACGAAGGTTGTAGGCCTGAGCGAGTTCCGTAAAGCGGGTTCCAAACTTTCCGGTATCCACGACAAGCACTTCATCCTGAGGGGAATGAAAATTCACAACAGCGGCTTCCATGCCCGCAGAGCCCGATCCCGCAAGGGTGTAGACCGGATGAATTGTCCGGAACACTTGCTGCAGCTTGCGGGACACCTTGGTGAAAAGCTCCCGGAAACGCGGCGTACGGTGATGAAAAATAGGCTCTGCCATGACGGCCCGGACCGGTTCAGGAATCTGAACAGGACCCGGCGTCAGGAGAATCGTCTGCTGGGTCATTTCTGCTGACTGGCTCCCGGCTTGAGCACAATGACGTCATCGACAAGCCCAAAAGCCTTGGACTCTTCGGCGGACATAAAGTTGTCACGGTCCGTAGCTTTTTCAATGGCTTCGACAGTCTGGCCAGTGTGGTGCGCCATAATGCGGTTAAGCTGATCTTTGAGTTTGAGAATTTCTTTTGCCTGAATGTGAATGTCAGAAGCCGTTCCCTGCGCACCGCCCCAAGGCTGGTGAATCATCACGCGGGAATTGGGCAGGCAGTGGCGCTTGCCTTTGGTTCCGGCGCAAAGAAGCAGTGACCCCATACTCGCGGCCTGCCCCAAGCAGTAAGTCGAAACATCGCACTTCACAAACTGCATGGTGTCGTAAATCGCGAGACCGGCCGTCACGGAACCGCCGGGTGAATGGATATACAAGTTGATGTCTTTGCTGGCATCTTCCATCTGAAGGAAGAGCATCTGCGCAATCACCAGATTTGCAATCGTATCGTCAATCGGTGTGCCGATAAAAACGATGCGGTCTTTCAGAAGGCGTGAATAAATGTCATAGGCGCGCTCGCCTCTTCCCGTTTGTTCAACCACCATCGGAACAAGATAACCGCTCATAATGCTCTCCTCTGCGTTTAGGCTTTGGCGTTTTGTTTAATGAATTCCACTGTCTTTTCGCTGCGAATTTGATCCTTCAAAGATTCAAGAGCTTCTTCACGGCCCTGATAATACTTTTCAACAGTTTCAACGGGCTGGCGAAAACGCTCTGAAATTTTCGTGAAGTGTTTCTTCACGTCCTCATCCGTAACGGTGATGTCTTCCTTGGCCGCAATCTCCTCAAGAAGAAGCGCCAGATGGACCTGCCGTTCGGCTTCCGGACGAAAGCCTTCCTTCATTTTGTCCTTTTGCTTTTCGAACTCATCGCCCGCGCCGCCCTGCTGCTCCAGATGCTGACGAGCCTGATCAATCATGTAGGACACGCGGCGTTCCACAAGCTTTGGGGGAAGGTCCATTTTATTGGCCTTGATCAATTCGTCCAAAAGCGCCTTCTCATAAGCGCTCTCGGCGGTCTTTTCTTTTTCAGCCATCAATTCCTTTTCGATTTTCTCTTTGAGCTCGGCAAGCGTGTTATGTTCGCCTGCTTCGCGCGCGAGATCATCATTCAACTCCGGAAGGACCTTGGTTTTGATTTCCTTCACCTTGATCTTGAAGACAGCTTCTTTTCCGGCCAGTTCCTGGCGGTTCATATCGGCGGGAAAAGTCACGCGCACTTCGCGCTCTTCGCCGGGCTTGCTGCCGACAAGCTGTTTGGAAAATCCCTTGAGAAATTCATCCTCTTTAAGTTCAAACCAGTCATCCGGACGCTTTTCAACTTCCTTACCCTCAACTTCGCAGGCGTAATCCGCGATCACGAAATCCCCCAGCGCGGAAGGACGGTCTTCCACCGCCTTGTACTGCGCCAAGGATTCCTGAATCCGTTTCAAGCTTTCTTCCACTTCGCCAGGCTTGGCGGAGACAGGCTCTTTCTTAGCGGAAAGCCCTTTCACTTTGGACAGCTTGATTTTGGGGCGTACCTCTACCGAGGCTTCAAAGGAAAGTTTTTCTTCATCAAACTTGATGTCCCGGACTTCCGGGTATCCGAGCGGCTCCAGCGACTCTTCTTCAACCGCCTGCTGATAGGAATCACTGAGCAAATCTTTCAGGACCTGCTCTTTGGCTTCACCGCGGTAATGCATGGCCACAATGTGAAGCGGTGCCTTGCCGGGACGAAAACCAGGGATTTTGGCATTGGGGGCAATGGCTTTATAAAACGCATCGTAGGCCTCCTGAATACGGTCGGAGCCCACTTCAATCTTTAAAGTCTTTTCACAGTTTTTGGTGTCTTTAACGGAAACCTTCAAGGTCGCGATCTCCTTTGCGAAACTTAGATTTGAAAGCCCTTTCAGGGCAAAAAAAATACCTCGATCCCAACACCCAAGGATTTCAGGATTCAGGGGAAAGGTCAGATGTGCGGCGTGCCATTAAAAGAATGGAGCGAGTGGAGGGAATCGAACCCTCGTAGTAGCCTTGGCAAGGCTATGCATTACCACTATGCTACACTCGCCGGTAGGTATTAAGGGGTGCCTTAAGTCAACGCCGGTGAAGCTGGCATTTTCCGGTCACTCTCATACTAAAGCCGTAACCGCCGCAAACCCGGTATATTAGAGAAAGCTGCCGGGTTTGTCAACGCAAGGCTTGAACTGCAGAAACACGCAATCAGAAAATCTACAAACCATTCAAAATAAAAGCGTTAGGGCCGTCTATTCCAAAGGCTTGCCGGCCCTCTAAGCTCAAGGCCTCAAAAGACGCATCCCCGCGCCCGGCAACAGCACCCACAAGGAATCCAAATCAAGTGCAAGTGCGGCGAGAGGGACTTGAACCCCCACTCCTTGCGGAACAGGATCCTAAGTCCTGCGCGTCTGCCATTTCGCCACCGCCGCATACATGGCTTAGGGACTAAAAAAGTTGCGCCCTGAAGGACTTGAACCTTCGACCTACTGATTAAGAGTCAGCTGCTCTACCAACTGAGCTAAGGGCGCTTAAAACTTTTACCTGGCTCATTTAAAAATTGAGCGAAGGCTCCGAGAACTGGACAAACCACTCGCGGGAATATCAAAAAACCATGAGGACGTGGATGCGGATTCTACTCAAAGAGGCCTTGCTTGACAAGGTCTGATTAAGAGTTCGCCAGAAAACCCGGCTTTTGCTGAAAGCTCTTCGTTTTTTAGTTCGCGTACATTTCGCGGACACCGTGGGTCATTTCCAAAAATTCCTTGCGGCGCATCACAAGCTGGCGGTTGGCCACCGGCAAACTTGCGAAATCCCGGTTCAAACGGTTAAACCGCTCCTCGGTGATGGGGTGGGACTGATAGTAGTCATAGAAAAACGGAAGCGTGGCTCTGTCTGCCTTCAAAAAACGGTAGAGGACATCGAGAAATCCCTGAGGATCATAGCCCGCATGAATCATATACCGGAGGGCCATTGCGTCCGCTTTGATGAGCCGGTCATCTTTCGAAATCTCCCCGGGCGAAGCGGCGTTATTTAAGAGTACAATTCCCAGCGCGGCCAGCGCTCCAATCTGTCCAAAGGCCGGCCCCACCATAGACACAGCCTGAGTGACCCCGTCCATCGTTTTTTTGGTTTGTGATATTTTCAAATCATTGAATTGCAGTGCCGCGACTTCCAATGCCAGCACCGCCGCAAGCTCTGACTCATTATCAAGAAAATTAATCAGCCCCGTAGTCACGTAAATATGTCCGCCGGGCGCGGCCGTGGCATACATTTTGTCATTGTAGAGAATGATAAATTCATACGGTTTGTCGGGTCCCAAATCACTGCCGGTCAGGGATTCGCCGACTTTCCCGACGTAGTCTTTAACCGAAGGCTCCGTGTAGAGATAAAAGGTAGAGAGGATCTGCTGATGGATCTGCTGGCCTTCCTGAATTTCCTGGGAAGAAAAACTCCGAACCGCGGGCTTTTCGATGCGGGAGGATTTTCCCGCCGAAGCGCACCCCGTCAAGGCTTCGCAGCCCGCCAGAATCACGCAGAGGAAAAATCTCAAAGGCTGATTTTTTGTCATGAGTTCTCACCGGGGGAAGATGGGTATCTTAACAGGCCGCCCCGGCCCCAGGCAATAAGAACGGCACAACGAAACCTTTTCTGACCCGCGAATCGGTCAGATGGAATAATCGGCAAAAAAACCGCGTTCCTGCTTGGGCGTCACATAGACGTCCTCATCACGCTGAAGAGCAAGGGCAAGATAGCGGTCCTGAGGGATCTCCACGTGAACAA
This sequence comes from uncultured bacterium, assembly GCA_964434115.1. Taxonomy (GTDB): domain Bacteria; phylum Omnitrophota; class Omnitrophia; order Omnitrophales; family Aquincolibacteriaceae; genus ZLKRG04. The sequence goes on along the minus strand of CAYSSX010000014.1, from coordinate 4,406 downwards.
GCCCTCCCCATTCACTGGTCAATTCGATTTTGGCTACTGAGCCTGCGGGGTTAATTCGTTTGACCCGGGCTTTAAAACAATTCTTTCTCGTCGGGGTTCTGTGAATTTCAAAAAGATGCGGACGGATATAAATGGTCGCGGTTTGCCCTTCCGCGGGCTGATCCTGCTGGGACAAATCCATGGTCATGCTTCCGACGTGCGCCTTGCCGTCTTCCACCCGGCCGTGAAAAAGATTCACGTCTCCCAAAAAGTGATACACGAAAGCATTCGCCGGCCGGTGATAAACCTCTTCCGGCGTTCCCATCTGTTCAATGCGTCCTTCGTTCATCACCACAACGCGGTCGGCAACTTCAAGCGCTTCTTCCTGATCATGGGTCACGAAAATACTCGTGACGTGAATCTGATCATGCAGTTCCCTGAGCCAAACACGAAGCTCCTTGCGCACCTTCGCATCCAAGGCGCCAAAAGGTTCGTCGAGCAAAAGGACTTTCGGTTCCACGGCAAGCGCGCGGGCAAGCGCGATACGCTGCCGCTGTCCGCCGGAAAGCTGTGAGGGGTAGCGTTTCGCAAGGTTATCGAGCTGAACCAATTTCAAAAGCTGATGAACTTTCCCCTGAATGACTTCTTCACTCGGCCTTGTTTTCCGCGGGCGCACCCGGAGGCCAAACGCAATATTTTCAAACACGGTCATATGACGGAAAAGCGCATAGTGCTGGAAAACAAAGCCGACCTGCCGGGAAGACGCCTTGCTGTCGCGGGCATCTTCACCCTGAAAAAGAATTTCCCCCTGGTTGGCAAACTCAAGCCCCGCAACGATCCGGAGTAAAGTCGTTTTGCCGGACCCGGAAGGGCCGAGAAGCGCCACCAGCTCGCCCGACGGAATATCCAGAGTCACATCCTTGAGCGCTGTAAATTCTCCGAATTTTTTAGTTACACCACGAATTGCAATGCTCATAAAATCTGCCTTTTCGGCCGTTAGGCGGCCTCTTGAATTTGATTTCCATATTTCCATTCCACAAAACTTTTCAAAGCCAGCGTGACAAAAGCCAGCAGAACAAGGAGCGAGGCAACCGCAAACGCTCCGACAAAATTATATTCGTTATAAAGAATTTCCACATGCAGCGGCAGTGTGTTCGTCAAACCGCGGATATGCCCCGAAACCACGGACACAGCGCCAAACTCTCCCATCGCGCGGGCATTACAGAGAATCACGCCGTAGAGCAGGCCCCATTTAATGTTAGGGAGCGTCACCCTCCAAAACGTCTGAAAACCACTGGCTCCAAGTGTGATCGCCGCTTCCTCTTCCTCGTTTCCCTGGGACTGCATCAACGGAATTAGTTCTCGCGCCACAAAAGGAAACGTGACGAAGATGGTCGCCAGAATGATGCCGGGAACCGCAAAAATGATTTTGATGTTGTGCTCGATCAGCCAGGGGCCTAAGAGTCCCTGGGCTCCAAAAAGAAGCACGTAAACAAGCCCGGAGATCACCGGTGAAATACTGAAGGGAAGATCGATCAAGGTCAGCAGAATGCTCTTGCCCCAGAACTCGAACTTCGCGATCGCCCAGGAAGCGGCCAATCCAAAGACCATATTCAGCGGCACGGAAACAGCGGCGGTAATCAGCGTCAAACGGATCGCGGCCCAGGCATCGGGCTCCGCGAAAGACCGCAGGTAAAACAAGATTCCTTTGTGAAGCGCGTTGACAAAAACAACCGCCACAGGAACAAGAAGGAAAAGCGCGAGGTAGGCCAAGGCCAAGCCAATAAGCAGCGCCCGGACAAAAAACGGCTCCCCGATCACGCGCGCGGCCGCGCCCTTTTTTTTCAAAGCAATTCTTGAGGTGACTCCCCCGGCCATGATCCTTATATCCTCTTTAGTTCATTCCTCTGCGGCGGTACCACCACTGCAGGAGGTTAATCAATAAAAGCACCGCGAACGAAACCAGGAGCATTGCAACCGCAATCGCGACAGCTCCGGCATAATCGTATTGCTCAAGTTTGGTCATAATAAGAAGCGATGTAATTTCGGTTTTCATCGGCATGTTGCCCGAAATAAAAACCACCGACCCGTACTCTCCCACGGCACGGGCAAAAGCAAGGGCAAAACCTGTCAGCAGGGATGGAAAAACCGCCGGGAAAATAATCCGGGTAAACGTCTGCCAGCGATTCGCACCAAGGCTGGCGGCCGCTTCTTCAACCTCGGCTTCAAGATCCTGAAGCACGGGTTCCACGGTTCGAACCACAAAAGGAAGTCCTATAAAAGTTAAGGCAATGACAATCCCGAGCGGAGAAAAGGCGGTCTTGATTCCAGCCGCCGCGAAGTGCTGCCCAAGCCAGCCGTTGGGGGCATACGCCGCGGTAAGAGAAATACCCGCCACTGAAGTGGGCAGGGCAAACGGAAGATCCACAAAAGCATCGATGATTTTTTTTCCAAAGAAATCATACCGCACCAAAACCCAGGCGATCAGAAGACCAAACACAAGATTGATCGACGCCCCTGTCAGCGCAGCGCCAAAGGTAAGCCGGAATGAAGCCACGGTACGCGGCGCTGAAATAATTTTCCAAAACTCTGCCGGGGACAGAACCGACGCCTTTAAAAAAAGAGCTGCCAAAGGAATCAGGATAATCAGGCTAAGGTAGGCAAGGGTGTAGCCCAAGCTGATATTAAATCCCGGCAGAATAGATTTTTGCTTCAACAGCATAAGAAGATTCCTGAAGACCCGTCAAATTTGATAGTGTAAATTTTCAAGTCCGCGGCGCTTGGCGTTTTCCGCCTGCTCCAGCGCATCACGGAGAGTCCTGTGATCCAGAATCTTAGCCGTGGCATCGCGAACCTCTTTCATCACGAGCCGAACTTCGCAAGACTGCTCGTCGACACATTCCTGGCAGCGTTTATAAGCAGTCTGGCTGACGCAAGGAAGCGGCGCCAAAGGTCCTTCCATCACGCGGATCACTTCCCCCAAACTGATTTGTTCCGGGGGCCGGCTGAGCATATAGCCGCCGCCTTTGCCCTTTTTGCTGTCCAGTATCCGGTTGTTCTTAAGCTCTAGAAGAATTAATTCGAGAAACTTCTTGGGGAGATGCTCGTTTTGGGCAAGATCAGAAATAAGCACCGGCCCTTTGCCATAGTCACGGGCCAAAGCCACAACCGCCTTAAGAGCATATTTTGTTTTATTGGATAACATGGATAGCCTATAAGATTGATAGAGTATGTGGATTTTACCCGGGAACTAAGAAAAGTCAAGGGGCAGATTCCAGGAGGGTAACGGAAAAACTACTTGGAGAGAGTTCGCAGCTTCTCAAAAACAAGCGCCAGAGCACCTAAGTCTCCGACACTGCCTTTGAGTTTTGACTTTTTGATACGGACCTTTTTCAACGCCTCAGGCCAGGCGTGAGCGCGGCAGCTCTTGATCATAGCTTTTTGAAATTCCATAGGAGCCGATTTCCAAACACCGCCGCCAAGAAGAATCATTTCCGGATTAAGGATATTAAGCAGGTTGGCAATTCCAATTCCAAGATAATACCCTGCTTTTTCATACGCCTTAAGGGCAACGGCATCTCCACGGCTGGCGGCATCGCCCACGTCTTTTGCGCTAAACCGGCCTTCGAGCTCAAGATTTTTCATGAGCACGGATCGCTTCCCGGAAAGGATTTGGGCCTTCGCGTCTTTCGCAATCGCAGTCCCTGAAGCATACGCTTCAAGACATCCTGAATTGCCGCACTTGCAGAGGTTTCCTTCGGGAACCAAAATCATGTGGCCAATCTCTCCGGCTACAAAGGTCGAGCCTTCCAGAAGTTTGCCATCCACGACAATCCCGCCGCCAATGCCCGTACTCACGGTCATATAAATAAAATCACGGCATTTGCGGGCTTGTCCAAAAACTTTTTCCGCAACAGCTGCTGCATTGGCATCATTGGCGAGAAAAACCGGGACACGGAATTCCTTTTTCAAAATCGCAGCGAGCTTCATCCCCTTCCAGCCTTTGAGATGCGGGGAACGCGGCACCACCCCTTTAACGGAATCCACCGCACCGGGAATTCCAACCCCAATGCCCAGAACTTTCAGCTTGCGGGCCGCAGCAAATTTCAGCAGGCTTGCAATGTTTTCAATTAATTCGCGGACACAGGCAAGAGTCTCTTCGTTTGTCCGCGTGGGAATCCGGCGGCGGGCAAGAATGCGCCCCTCGGGAGTCCCGAGGACCATCGAGATTTTTGTTCCACCTATATCAATGCCAATCGCTGTTTTCATGTGTGTGGAATACCGGCGGGTTTTCAAGATTCTATTTCGCGGTGGAGTGAAAAACTGGGCAGTTCCTGTTCAATTCCACCCTGCAAGGTTCATGAAATTCAGAACCTGATTCCTGCTTACTCTATGTGATTGGAAAAACTGGGCAGGGAGGGAATTGA
>CAYSSX010000013.1:0-62805 GCA_964434115.1 uncultured bacterium | reverse complement strand
TGATACGTTTGCGAAGCTGACGTACACGGGGTCGAAAGCGGATTCGTTTGGCGGATTGGCGCTTGATTACACGGGAAGTGAGTTTAATTTCAACACGAAATTCCCGAACGGGATTGTGCTGAGAGCGGACAGCCCGGATGTGACGAGCGTGCTGTTGGAGTTGACGGACGCGTCAGGGAAACGTGACAGCGTGCGTTTGGTGGGTCTTGAGAACTTTGGGAAATACTATGTGATCAAGGGTAGTGATTTCTTCAATATCAACCTGGCGTCGATCAAGACGATCGCGTTTGTTTTTGAAGGGGTTGGCGTAAAGAGATTGAATGTTAGGTGGGGACTCTTTGGCGGCTTCACGCCGAAAGCGGTTGAAACCACAGACCCACTAACAGACTTTTCAGTTCAAAGTCCTGTGGTGGGTGAGCTGGAGCCGTGCTCGATTATCGGACAGAACCCTTGCACAAGCGGCACATTCAATACAGTGACCAATCTGACTCAGGATTCCGCAGATCATTTCAGCTTTAATTTTGATCTCGGTAATGGAGACGATGTTGAGTTCCGCCGTTTCGCTGGAAGTATGATTAATTTTGGGAGCAAACCCTATGATTCGACAGGAGATATCATCCTTGAGTTTAAAGGGAGTGGTTCAACTGCCGCGAAAGTGAAACTTGATATTGTTGATGCTAATGGCAAGAAAGTAACCGTGAATGTGGAAGACATTACCACATCATTTAAGCGCTACAAGATTAGCAGGAGCCTGCTTGAATCCGCAGGCATTATTGGGTTTGATGCCACGAAAATCGCGGTAATTGTCGTCGTTGTTGATGAATCCACGGCTGGATCTAAGACAGCCACTGGAAAAGTAGATGTCAATACAAAGGGTCTTAAATTTGACCAGGTTTACGGCGGCGACCCCTTTGATCCGCTGCAACATACTCTGCTGCCGAATCTTCCTGGTATAAGTGCTACCGGCGCTAATACAATCCCAAATCGTATCCCGGGATTTATTACGCAAACGCAAAGTTCCGACAAGAGTTACCAGTTTGTTTATGACCTTGTTGGCTCTCAAACATCCTTTGTCTTCAGCCAGATTGCTTTTAGTCAGGCAGGAGAAGTCTTGCCCGAGAATTTTGTGATTGGATTGAAGGGCCCTGCGGGTTCCAATCTTAAATTGGAATTTGAAGACGCATCAGGGAAGAAATTTTCAAGAATCATAGCCCTTCAAGGAGATTTCAAAAACTATTTGATTAAACTTTCGGGCGCAGATTTGCCTGCAGGATTTGATCGGACGAAAATGCGTTTTGTGACACTTGTTATGGATCGTGGTTTGGCGAGCGGTACTAACCGCGGTACGATTGAAGTGGCAACGGCGGGCTTGCTTTATATGCCGGTTCTCAACGGCACAGCGTTTGATGCCTCCGCGCATACCGTTCTCCCCAATAATCCTGGCTTGACTGCAACCGGGGCTAACACGATTCCGAACAGAGTTCCCGGATTTATTACCCAGACGCAGACGTCTGATAAGGATTACCAATTTGTCTATGACCTTAATGGGTCTCAAACATCTTTTGTCTTTAGCCAAATTGCCTTTGATCAGAATGGACAGGCTTTGCCTCAAAATGTTGTTCTGGGTCTTAAAGGGCAGCAAGGGATCAAGGTTAAAGTTGAAATTGAAGATGTGAACGGCAAAAAGTTTTTTAACATCCTCAATCTTCAGGGAGATTTCCGGAACTATGCTTTGAGTCTTGCTGGTTCTCATGTGCCCGCGGGATTCGACCGGAGTAAGGTCCGCTATATCACCTTGGTTTTAGACAGAGGTTTGGCGAACGGGATCCTTAAGAGTACGATTGAGGTCAAAACAGCAGGGTTGATGTATACCCCGCTTCTGAGCGGATCTGCCTATGACGAAACACAGCACTTGGTATTGCCTAATCGCCCTGGATTGCTTGCTGCAGGGGGAAATACCATCGCTGGACGGGTGCCTGGTTTTATTACGCAGACCCAATCATCCACCAAGAGCTTTAAATTCAATTACGATCTCAACTCTTCACAGACGGCGTTTGTTTTTAGTCAGATTAACTTCAACAAAGGAACTGCGTCTCTTCCGAATCTTGTAACCGTTGGAGTTAAAGGACCTTCAGGCGTGAAGCTTAAAGTTGAAATTGAAGATGTTAACCATAAAAAGATTTTTAACACGCTCATCCTTCAGGGGGATTTCCGTAACTATGCCCTGAGCCTTTCCGGCTCTCACGTGCCCGCCGGTTTTGACCTAACCAAGATTCTGAATATTACCTTTGTGTTAGATCGTGACCTGGCGAAAGTGAACCTGAAAGACACGATTGAGATTCGTACGGGAGGTTTGGACTTTGAACCGACTGTCGACGGCCAAGCTTATAATGAATCTTCCGTGACGACTTTAACTGGGTCTCCAAACGCGTCTGCGACGGGTGGCAACACTATCCCAAATCGTGCGCCTGGGGGTATTTCCCTGAAGCAATACAGCGCGAATGAATTTGAGTATGCCTATAACCTTCAGACAAGCCAAACCAGCTTTGCGTTTGTGAATCTCGGTTATGGAACCCCAGGCGTTTTGCCGGAGAGTTTTGTAATCGCGGCCCGAGGCAGTGAAGGAAGCCAGACGAGAGTTGAAATTACTGACACGAACGGTGTGAAAGCGCGGTTTGTTCTGAACCTCCGTCCCGCTTATCAGAATTACACATTGCTTTTGAACGATTCCAATGTACCCGCAGGATTTAACCGTAACAGCATTGCCCAGGTTGTTTTTGTGCAAGACCGGAGCTCTTTGAATAAAAATCTGACCGATGTTGTGAAAGTGCAGCTTAAAGGAGTCGCTTATACGCCGGATCCGGCGCTTCCCGCGGATCTTGTTGCAGTGAAGACGCAATTGATTCAGAAAGGGCTGGCATTTTTTAAACCAGGCGTTGGCCTTGATCCCGCGACTCATTTTCCGTATGACGCGGTCAACGTTTCCGGACAGGTTGAAGAGTCCTCTAAGTTTACTCAGCCGACTCTGATTGGGTTCTATCTTCAGATGCTTGGTGATGCCTTGAACGAACGAATTGACCTCGGGCTTACACGCGCTGAGATTCTGGCGGAAATGTCGACGGTGGTTAATAACCTTCTCCAGTTCCAAACAACCTACGGGTGGAAGGGCCTGTTGCCGTTTATGCACCTTGCGCCTACCGTATTTCCTTCGCCGTCTGGGGACATTGGAATTGGCGACAACCTTAACCTCATTCAGAGCATGGCAGTGATGTCAGGGGCTTTGGAAAAAGCAGGCCTTACAGGCGCGCAGTTGACGCAAGCCAACCAGATTATTGCAAAGTCCGAACAATTCATGGATAACCAGGAGCAGGGATATCTTGCTGCCGTGCATCCGACCTTTGGGCTTCTGCATAATGCCTACAATACGCAAACGCAGCAGTTTATCAGCTTCCTGGATCGCACCGCGGTTGAGTTCCGCGGAGCTATTGCTTTTGCCCGTGTCCGGTATGCTTCTTTGCCGGCGTCTATTTGGGATAAGCTTTTTACTGCTCAACGGGATTACAAAGATCGTAACGGGACTACGATTTCCAACCTGGCGTCATTTGACGGATCGGCTTTCCAGATTTTCTGGCCGCTGCTCCGGAATAATGAAATGGATTTCATCGGATTCCGCAACGCTCTTTACAATCAGTTTGTTTCCCAGGCTGATTTTGCCGCGAAGTACAGAATCCCAGGGTTTGTTTCGGCTGCAGAAATTCCAGAAGATCATCTTTATGTCGGGGATCAAGGAATCCGGGATCTTTCTGAAACCAGCATGCCCGAACTTACAACGGATGTCGGTTCAACTTACGCTTTGGCGAGCGCTTTTGCTATTGCTCCGCAGGAAGCCCTAACCTGGCTTAAAGCTATTGGGCAAATAGGTAATGTGAATGGAACTTATGGTTATGTGGATAGCGCCCGTTCCAGCACTGAAACCGCAAAGCGTTTTCTCGCGATCGATATAGCTTCTACTGTTCTTGGTTTAGTGGCCGCTGGGCCGCAGGATTTTGAGCTGTACCTGCGCAACCGCGGCAAAGAACTTGCATATAATCTTCTCTACGATACGAAAGATGATGAGATTAAGATTTCTAAGACTAGCGCGGCGATTCCTGCGCCTCCTGAGTTTCCGGACCGTACCTTGAGTGTTTTCCGGAATACAGTCTCTGTGGGGTCGATTAATGATTTTCCCGTTGATACGACTTTTGATGCGGGTGTTCATTTTCAATATGACGCCTTGAAAGACGGTTTCGGGGGACAGGTCTTTAATCTTGAAACCCCGTTTAATGGGACCTCCGGGCAGGTTGTCATGCAGTACTCGGTGTTGAACTCACCCAAACAAATTAAATTTGAATTCAAAGATGCCTCCGACAATAAACTGTTTGAGGTCATCAAAAATGTTGTGGATACGACTCCTGGATTAGCTGTTGAGAAGCTCGTTATTGATCTGCCTAATAGAGCATCCCTGGCACAGGTTCAAAAGGTTGTGCTTGTGATTGATCAAAATGCGACAGGGGACACCGGCGGTGATTTCCGGATCCATTCCATGGTTTTCCAGCATTTAGCATCAAGTCAGACGATTGCTTCCAATGGCAGTCTGAACAGCTCTCAGGTTACGGTGCTTCCCGGCAACCCTCCTGCGCAGCTTTTCAGCTCTTCGCCTAATAGTACCCTCGATAGACTTTCTTCGAGTCTCTCGCGGTTGAATTTTGACGTGAGTCAAAATGGCTTTGCCGGAGTGTCTGTTAATTTTGACCCTGCTGGGAACACTCAAGGCGCGGATCTTTCCGGGTTGAACCGGCTGGTTTTCGGTTTGGATTCCGCTAAAGCCAAAAGGGTTAAGATGGAAATTGATGATGCCTCTGGTAACCGTGCAGTGTTCTATCTGACAGGTGTTTCCGCCGCGCGAGGCTATTATGAACTGTTGACCTCCACACTGTCCTCAAGCCTTGATCTTACGCGGGTTAAGAGAATTAACTTCGTGGTCGATGCAGACTCAGTAGATACAGGAAATGAGGTTGGCACGCTCAATTTGGAGCTAGGCGGCCTTCTTTTTCCGTAAAGTACTTTAAAATAAAAGGTTAGACCAAAGATCAAGGCCTCTATCCTGGCTTGAAACACGCATTCCTTTCACGTATACTTCTCGCAAAGGGAGATCAATCATGAAAAATCATCGTTCAATCGCTAGCATGTTTTTTCTTTTTTTAACGGGACTGATTTTTTCCGCTTCCGGATATGCCGCAGTGACAATTGATGGTCAGTTTGAAGGAACTCTTGTAATTACTTCTCCGGATGGCGAAATCAATCTTATTGAGCCCGGCGATGCTATCCCGACAATCGCCAATGATTCCATCGTTGAAGTTTTTGATGGTAAATTCAAGCTTACAGCCGTTGAGGGAGACAAAGTCAGCATTTCCTGTCTTGAACATGAGGGAGCAATCGCTGCGGCTGCCTCTGTGACTCTTTCCTGTGGAGAAAGCAGCGGACAGCTTAAAGTCGAAGCTGGAACGGTTTCGATGATGGATGATGAAGGTAAGCCGGTCGAAGTTAAAGCCGGAGAAACCTATGACATCAAGATGCCTGCGCTTCAGGAAGCCGCCCCTGCCACCGCAGAAGGACAGGAGCTTGGACTTCCGGCTACTGACGCTGCTGTGGATGTAAATCCAGACAGTCGGAATATTCAGATTCAGGACAACCAAACACAAGACGCTAGCCCTGAACAGTAAAAGTGCTGAGATTTCCAAGACCTCACGGTCATCTCTTTATTGCACTTCTCCTATCAGCAGTATTCATCCGTCCCGCCTATGCGGATTTTCAGCTGATTGATGTTATTAAAGAATTTGGAGAAAAACGGTTTGTTGAAACGGGGCCGACGCGTCTTAAAGCCGGCCCTGTTCATTTTCATCCCACCCTGCGAACTAAAGTCAGCTATGACGACAATATTTATCTTGAAGATCGGGATGCCAAAGAAGACGTCGTTTATGAGGTTTTGCCGGGAGCCATTATTGACCTGCCGGTGAACAAGCACCGGCTGACTGTCGGCTATGAAGCTGACATGGAATTCTTTACAAAAAAACGGAATCATACTCAAAACGCTGAGAATCAAAATTTCTTCACGCTTTTAAATTTCCACTTTCCTTCCTGGTATGTGAATGTCCTTGAGCAGTATGCAGAAACCTCCGGCCGTGCAGGAACGACTTTTACAAGCCGAATTCCACGCCGCGACCAATCGATTCACCCTAAAATTGGTTACCGCTGGAAACGCCTTACGTTTGAGGCTGGATACCGGCACACGCTTAGAGATTTCCGGCGCTCTGTGGATGACTCCTTGGATTTTCAGATCAACGAGTGGACTGGAATCGTTTTCTACGACCTTTTTGCGAACCTGAAGGCTTTGGTTGAGTATCAGCTCGCGCAAATTGATTATGATGATGCCTCCACCAGGAAGGGAACTTTTAACCAGGCCCGTGTTGGTTTTGAAGGTGAAGTCCTGCCGAACCTTGTTTTGCAGCTTCGCGTCGGGCCGCATTTTCGAAACTATGAAGCTTCTTCGGAAAAAGATTTTTATTCCTGGGTGGGCCAATTCCGGGCCGAATACCAAATTAGAAAGAATTGGAAAACGCATCTTGAAGTATCCCGCAAGGCCGTTGAAGCAACCTTCCAAGATATCAACTTCTATAAGCAGCATCTTTTGCAAATTGGGCTTGAGTATCAGATCCGTCCTCAATGGGAGGTTTTCTCTCTCTATCGTTTCTACCGGCAAAGTTATGCCGAAAGAGCGACTGGAGAGCGCAGCGGTTACCGCCGGGATCATAATATGAGCTTCAAAACCGGAATTCGCTATGAACCCCGCGATTGGCTTGAATTTGTCGTGGCTTATGAGCATCTTCGTAGATTTTCAAATTTTGAGACATTTGAATACGGTGACAACCGGTTCACTCTTTCCTCGGGAATTGTCTATTAAGCTCCAGGGTTCATTTTTTGCGTTTTTAGGCCGTTAAATAAAAGCCGCAACCATTTCATTCAGGCTAGGTTGTGTTAAACTTTTTGCAGGACCCAAACGCATATGAAAAGAAGCGAATCGTTAATCTTCACAGCGTTGTTTTTAACAGTAATGTTCTTCGGGGGTTCCGGGGAGCTTGCTGCTGAATCAGCACCCGCCATCCCAGCCCCCGCAATTGAGCAGCAAAGCTATCGTGTTGGTGTTGGTGACCTTCTCCAGATCGAAGTCTATGATGAAGCCGACCTTACAAAAGAGGTCAGGGTTCTGACTGATGGGTTTATTTCAATGCCGCTCCTTGGGGCGATTCAGGCGGCCGATCTGACTGTTAAGGATCTCCAGGATAAGATTACCAAACTGCTCGGCGAGAAGTATTTAGTAAGCCCGCAGGTGACCGTGTTTGTTAAAGAGTTCAGCAAAATTTATGTCTTTGGGGAAGTTAAAAGTCCGGGTTCGTTTCCGATTTATGGAAATATGACAGTTTTTGAAGCCATTACTCTTGCGGGAGGTTTCACAGAAGTCGCAAACCCAGCCAAGATCAAGGTCGTCCGCCAGGAACGCGGCAAGGAAACAAGCTTCGAAGCGGACATCACGAGGTTAACCAAAAAAGGGGATTCTTCTCAGGACATTGAGCTCAAGGCCAATGACCGGGTCATTGTCCCCAGAAGCTTCTTCTAGAGCATGGGCGCCCTTTTCTCTCATCCAGAAGTCAATTTTTATGACTATCTGTACATTCTTAAAAAACGCAGATGGGTTATCGTGTCCGCGTTTCTTGCCGTCCTTACGATCGGTATCTTATTCACATACCGTGCCCGCGTACTCTACAAAGCAACAACCACCATACTGATCGAGCGCGAGAACCCGAACATTGTTGATTTCAAAGAAGTGATGGCCTTTGATGCCTCCACGACGGATTATTATCAGACGCAATATCAGATGCTGGAAAGCCGCTCTCTTATTGAGGGACTTATCGAAGAGGGGAAGCTTGAGGAAGATGCCTATTTGAAAGGGATGAGGAAGGGGGGGCTTCGGAAATGGCTCAAAAGTAATCCCTTTTTCCCTGACTGGCTGGCCCCCTTTATTACGGATCGATCTCTGGAAGCGCTTGTCAGTAAAAGAATGCTGAAAGTTGAGCCTGTTCGAAATTCCCGCTTGGTTCGTGTGAGTATTTCCCACCCCGATCCTAAAAAGGCAGCGCTTATTGCTAACAGTCTTGTCAGTCTTTTTATCCGAAAGAACCTCGAAAACCGATTTCTTGTTTCCAAACAAGCGGGAGATATGCTCGCAGATCAACTTGAAATTCTGAAAAAGAAGGTTGCGGAAGCGGACAGTAACCTCCAAAGCTATAAAGAGAAAAATCAGCTCACCTCTATTCCTTCTATGCATGAAAAAGACGATTTTCTTCAAGAGACCAAGCTTGAGCTTGTGAAAACCCAAGCGGAAGAGGCACGGCTTTCAAAACGTTATTTGCCAGCACATCCAAAACTTATTCATATTCGCTCTGAAATAGAAGCTATCAAAGAGAGGATGGCTGAAGAGGAGCAAAAAAAGCTCTCTTTGGGAAGAGTCGCCATTGAGTATGAAGAGTTGGAACGTGAGGCCGTCAGCGCAAGGCAGATTTACGAAACACTTCTTTCCCGTTTCCAGGAAATGCATAGTGAAGCTAAGGCTCAAGCCAGCAATATTATGGTGGTGGATAAGGCCGAAGCTCCAGAGCGCCCGGACAGTCCCAAACCCTTTATCAACTTTATAATCTCTGCTTTCCTTGGAGTTGTCATCGGTGTTGGGTTAGCTTTTTTCTTCGAGTATTTGGATGCCACAATCAAAATCCCTGACGATGTTGAAAAGGGATTGGGTTTGGAGCTTTTTGGAATAGTTCCTCTGGCTGTAAAGGATAAAAAAGGTCCGCTAGCCGGTGAAATTTTTATCCCTCAAAACGGACGTCCCTCACAGGCCGCTGAAGCCTTCCGCGCTTTGCGGACAGCCCTTTTGTTTAAACTTAGGCATATTGCCGGGTGCCGGGTACTCGTAACTACAAGTCCAAATCCGTCTGAAGGAAAGAGCACCGTGAGTCTCAATCTTGCGGCAGCCTTTCAGCAAAATCAAATGCGGGTTCTTCTGATTGATGCGGACTTCCGCAAGCCTAAACTCCATAGCCGGATCGGGATTAAGCCTGGAAAAGGTCTTACGGATATTTTAGAGAATACCGCAGTCCCTTCCGAGGTTATTGCTGTAGATGTCCAAGGTGCTGGGTTTGACTTTCTTTCTGCTGGAACCATGTCCAACCGGCCCACGGAGTTGCTTGGCAGTGAGCGTATGAGGTCCTTTATTTCAGATATGAAAAAGCTCTACGATATGATTATTATTGATTCCCCGCCATTTTTGGCTGTGGCCGATGTGATTGTCCTGAGCGAGTATGCTGATGCGATGACGGTTGTCGCAAAGTATCAACAGACAGAAAAAAGGCACCTTAAAGATCTCAAGAAGCGTTTTGCGGAGCTGAAACATAAACTCCTGGGAGTCGTCATAAATCAGGTGAGTGTTAAGGAAAGAGATTACTATTATCACCACTACTACTACTATGGTTACGGGCAAAACGCCGTTATTAAAAAATGAAAAGCCCGCGGGCGTTTCTTCTGGAATTAGGAATTCTTCTTACCCTTGGTTTTGCCCCCCTCTCTTTTGGCGCTGTCTATGGCTGGGGGTATGGCACTCTTGCCGCCATTGTTTTTAGTCTTCTCATTTTGTCGCCGCTAGCGATATCCGAGATTTTTTCTGTCTCTATCTTCTCCCGTTGCTGTCTGTTTGCCGCCGCAATGTGGCTTGTGTGCCAGACTGTGCTTTTTTCGAAGCAAAAGGCCGTGAGTCAAACGGAGCTTCTTTCCTGGCTTGCTGCGGCCGCTATCTTTCTGCTGGTGCATCGTTTGAAAAGAGAGGCTGTTCTTAGGCTTTGGCAGATTTTTATACTGCTTGGAGTAGTGGTGTCTATTTATGGCATTTTTCAGGTTGCCACAGGGCATGAGTCTGTTTTGTGGCAAAAAAAAGAAGCCCATATCGGTTTTGTAACAGGCACTTATCTCAATAGGAATCATTATGCTGGATTTATGGAGCTGGCATTAGGTATCCACCTTGGCTGTCTTATGAGGGCCATCCACAAAGGACAACCTAAGACGGCTTTAACCTTGATGCTTTTGCTTATTCCATCCTTTGCCGGTTTTGCCAAAAGCGGTTCCCGGTCTGCGTTCATAAGCTTTGGAGCAGCTCTATTCTTGCTTTCCTTTTTCTTGATCCGGCGCGCCGAAAAGAAAACCTTTATCATTTTGATGCCCATCATTCTCGGCTGTTTAGCGGGCGGAACCTTGGGATGGAACACCCTGACTTCCCGGCTTCATGAAACGGCCGGCGATCTTTTGACTTTGGAAGGCCGGACAACAGCCTGGCATTCAATGGTGCCCATGCTCCAAGATTACTTTTGGACAGGTGCTGGACTAGGAAATTTTAAGTGGGTTTTCCCGCTTTATCAGGAGGGGACCTTAGATTATGGCTGGAACCATGCCCATCAAGATTACCTTGAGCTTGCTATTGAAATAGGCGGCCCTGCTTTTTGTGTTTGGATTGCGGGTGTTGCTGGGATTCTAGCGCAATGCCTTTTCCGGACGTGGGATAAAGATTTTTCAACCTTCGCGCTGGTCTGGGGAGGGGCGGCAGGTTTGATTGCGATGAGTTTTCATGGGTTGACAGACTTTAATTTTGCCATCCCGGGAAACGTGTTTCTGTTTGCGCTGGTTCTGGGAGGGATACACCGGCTCCTTTTTTTTGAACGCCAAACGGTGTTTCATGAGGAGAGAAAGTCGTGAGTGGAGATTTTTGGGCTAAAACAGTCATTCGGACAGCTGCCGCGTTGCTTTGTGCCGGGGCGATTCAATCGGTTCGTGCCGATATCCCGGCTTACCAAGGAGGCTTAGCGCTTAAACGGGGAGATAGAGACTCGGCTACTGTTTTAATGAAAAGAGCATTTGCTTCTGGAAACAGGACTCCTGACTTTCTTCTCAGGAGAGCTGAAATGCTAGAAGCCGAAGCCGTTGCTCGGAACAATCTTGAATCGGCAAAAGAGAGTCTCGATGCTTTTAGGATGCTCCGCCAGCAAATGCCTTTTTCAGGAAAAATCCGCCTTCAAACAGCAAGGGCGGAAATCCGAGTCTTAGAAAAAAAGAGCCAGCTGAATCGCGAGTCCTGGGAACCGCTAGAAAAAGAGCTTTATGCGGCGCAGGCTATGCAGCGGGGCAGTTCCTGGACAGCCTACAAAGCCGGCGAGACCCTATTAAAGTATCAATCCTGGCTCTCAAACCAAGAAAGGGAAAAGGCCTACCGCTTTCTTCGGCAAGCCGCTCAAGATCAACCGGAGCATTATCTCGAAGCTGTTCTCAAGTGTTTGAAAGATCTGCGCGTTAACGAAAGCTTTCTGAAAGCCAGTATCCCTGAAACCTATGAAACTTATAGGCGTGCAGCGAGCTTTTTTCAGGAGAATGCGGATTGGAAGCGCTGGGAGTGGGCCTATGAAAAAATGCGAATTTTTCGGCAGGAAAAGTACGCGGAGCACAGTGATGCCGCGGAAGCCTTTGCAGAAAAAAAGCAGTGGAAAAATGCGCTGAGCCGGTTTGATGAGGCGCTATGGCTTGATTCAACCGCCGCGCGTGCAAAAGCAGGCAAAGAACTTTGCTCTTTTCATCTAGAAAATAAGGATTTTAAACCCGCAGAGGAATGGATTGAAAAAGCCCTTGAAGAAGGAGAGCCTTTGGGCAGGCTTCCATTTTTTCTCCGTGCCCCGGACGCACCCAGTTTAGGAAACTATTTGAAAGGCCTTTTGGAATTGAGTCTGCAGAATCCTGAGAGTGCATACGATTATTTTAAAAACGTCTCGGGAAATAAAAAGCATCTCCGTTACTACACCGCCCTGACGCTTCTGAAAAAAGGCGAAAAAAAAGAAGCCTTAGAAATTCTGAACCTTGGTTTTGAGAAAAAAGAAGCCACTCTCCGTGAGCTGCTGCTTTTTCAGGAGTTAAACCCTGCGCGCTTTGAAGAAATTCAGCAAAGGATTAAGACAGACATCACGAAGTCTCAGCCCTCGAGCAGATGGGAAGATAAAGAATCCCAAAAAGGCAGGCTCCACGAAGGTCAAAAAACAGGGGCTTTGGTTGCTTTATTGCCTGGAAAAGTCCATTTTTCGATTGCGATCCGTACTGCGGGCGGGAAGTCCGAAGAGGGCGCTTTAATTATCAGGCTGGGTGATCGTGTTATTGGAAATTGCGCGGTCCTTTCGCCTCATTGGCACTCACAGCATTTTGAAACTGAAGTTCAAGGCGGGAAATACTGGTTAAGTGTTGAAAGAGTGGTTTCGCCGCAAGTTCGAAATCCAGAAGGGATTGTTGAAGTCGGAGGTTTGAAAATTTTCGGGATCAAAAGCGGAACAAAGAAGTAAACAAGAGAGAACTTTTATCGTGAAATCTTTTCGCATGAGTGTTTTTATTACAACGCCTTTTTTCGCAATTTTAGGGCGGGCAGGGGGAATGATCATCCCCTTTTTTATTGCCTACTTTTATGGCGTAACGCACGAAACAGACGCCTTTTTCTTTTCTTACGCCTTCGTTTTCTTTGCAGCCGCGCTTTTCCAACAAGTGTTTGAATCGGTTTTAATTCCTTATTTAGCTGAGCAAAAAAAAATCCATCCAGACTTAGCTGGCGAATTGGCCTCTTTTGTAGCCTGGAGGCTCCTTCCGTTGGTGGGGATGGCTGCCCTTTGCCTAGGGGCAGCCATGAATTTTTGGCTACAAAAGGCAAGCGGACTGTCACAAGAGTCGGTTTTATTAGCGGTAAAACTTTTTTTTGAAATGATTCCTTTCTTGCTGCTCGCGATAGTGGCTTCTGCGATCAATGGAGTCTTTAATACCCATAAAATATTCTGGTATCCGGCCTTATCGCCGTTGCTGAGATCGATGATTGTTATCCTCTGTCTCTTCCTTTTTCATCAGGCCTTGGGTGTTCACGCTCTTGCGCTTGGTTTTTGCCTCGGCGAAGCCGTTAGGTGGTTTGTTAGTGTCTGGATTCTTCGCAAGCATGGTTTTATGAAAAATGAGAAACGGGACCGCTTAAAACCGAAAATCACGGCTCATTTCTGGAGAGAAACAGGACTTCAGGTTTTCGCGCTGACCGCGATCCAAGTAGCTCCGCTGATGAATCAATGGTTTGCGACATGGCTCAGCCCTGGGAATGTTACTCTCATGAGCTATGCTGACCGGCTGGCGATGATACCTTCTCAGATTTATCTCGCGGGGGTATCCCAGATTTTTTTATCGCGCTGGTCAGATGCGGCCTTAGAGCAAACGCCCCATGACTTTAGAAAAAGGGTTTTAAGAGATACTGTTCGGACGGTCTCCATTGCATTTCTAGCGTCCCTTGGACTGTGGTTTTTTCGTCATGCGGCAGTCTTGCTGGCTTATGGAAGAGGGGACTTCCCGATGAAGGAGCTGCCCATTGTTGCCGAGGCCTTTGGCTGGCTTATGCTGGGGTTCGCGCCTGCCATTTTAACCAGCCTTTATTTGCGTGTCCTCTTCGTTTTTCGGAAGCCTCTGACTTTCTGCCTGCAGTCCTGGGGCCGGCTTTTAGTGCAAGGCGTCCTAAGCTTCTGGCTTGTTCCCAAATATGGTATCGCCGGACTTGCAATGAGCACGACGCTCTCGGGGGTATTGTCCGCCCTTTGGATGGTGGTCGCCGTTGAACGTCTTTGGAACCAAAAAACAGCGGGGCAAGTCTTATGAGCAGGATCGTGATCGCTGGCCAGGCTTCTCCCGCTAACCTTGGAGATCAAGCCATTCTCCAAGGAACACTTAAACTCATTCGTGAAACGATTGCGCCTGAAAAAATAACTCTTGTGACAAGAGCCGCCTCACAAAAGTCAGTTTTTGAAGCGAGCGGTTTGGACGTGATTCCCAGTTACCCTGATGTTGACCGAATGACTATGGATGATTCGATCTCTAAGGTTTTGAAAATTCCATCGGCTCTAGCTTCTCCCGGTCCGCTTATCAAGGCTGTTCGTGAATCGGATTATGTTTTTATCGCAGGAGGCGGATACATTTATTCTTACCGGAAAGCAGCGCCTGGACTAACTTATATGTCGCATTTCGCGCCTGTTTTTCTTGCGAAAAAATACAAGAAGCCGGTTGTTTTTTTGCCACAGTCTTACGGACCTATCAACTCGTGCCTAGCTAAGAAGCTCCTTCAGGTCAGCATCAGGAACTCCAAAAAGGTTTTTTACCGGGAAAATATCTCCGGGGATTTTTTAAAAAAAGATCTGGCGTCGCCTCCGGCAAAAGTTGTTTTTATGCCGGATCATGCCCTTTACTTAAAGCGGCATGACTTGGTTGGAAAAGCCTCGGAGCCATTTTGGGGGCAGAAAATCATAGGTGTCACAATCCGTCCCTGGCGGGTGGCTGGGCGGGATGCTGAGGACTATGGAAAGGTCCTGGGGGGTGCCTTAGCTGTTTTTGCCCGTGCCGAGAAGGCTATTGTTCGCATCATTGTCCAAGTTCAGGACGAAAAACAGAATGAAGGGGATGAAAGCATCTCCAGAAAACTTGAAGACAGACTTCTTAGAAATTTGCCAAGAGAGCAGGTTCAGTTTTGTACCGCTCAACCCTATTTTTCTCTTGAGGAACTTAGCAAGCTATACGATGGCTGCCATTTGATGGTTGCCATGCGTCTCCATTCGGCGCTTATGAGTTTTGTTCTTGGCCGTCCAGCGCTGTTAACCGGGTACCAGTATAAAGCACTAGGGATCCTGAAGGCTGCGGGACTGGAGGAACTCTATTTGGGAGATTTCTATGACGTGACAGAAGAATGTTTGCTGGCATCTTTGAGGCGTTTATGGGAAAACTATCATGAGGTTAAAGAGAAGATCTACAAGGCGCATGAAGTGGCCCGGCATCAGATTGCCAATGCTTTTCAGGAGGCTCTTCGATGAAGATTCTCTACACGCATCTTTATGATGCCTCTTTTGGAATGGGAGGCGCCGAAAAAGTGATGCTCGATATTGCCGTTGCAGCGAAGTCTCGGGGGCACCATATTCAGGCTGCCGTCAATAAAAGCCCATTGGCGGATCAGCTTCAAGAGGAAGGTATAAACGTCACAGAAATTTTCTGGAAAAAATCAAAGTCGCTCCAGACCGTTTTGGCCCTGAAGCGTATTTGTAAAGAGTTCTCACCAGAGCTTATCCATTCGCATCATCGATACACGACCTTTCTCGCGGATCTTTTTTTAAAGACCCAAGCTCCGATTTTGCATACGGAGCATGTCCTCAGAAAAGATAAAAAATTTTTTTTCCGGGCGGGGACTAAAGTGACGGCCGTCCATGAAAGTGTGGCTCAAAATCTGCATCGTTTTTTCCATGTTCCACTCGAGAAAATTGTAACGATTCCTAATGCCGTAAAACCTTCCCTGCCCAGGACCGACATTCTTCAATCCCTGCGTAAAAAATTTCCCAAAAATCCGGGGCAATTTCAGATTCTTTTTATTGGCCGTCTCGAAGAACAGAAAGGTCATATTTATCTGATCGAAGCCGTTGGGCTGCTTTCGCCGCATGAGAGAAAGACGCTTGTTTTCTTCTTGGCTGGGGATGGAAGCTTGGAAGAGAGTCTCAAAAATCGGGTACAGGAACTTCAAGTCGAAAACCAGTTTTGCTTCCTCGGCCATACAGGACAAATCCCCGAGTATCTGCACCTTTGTGACTTTGTTGTTTTGCCCAGCCTTTGGGAGGGGATGCCTCTCTCTGTGCTTGAAGCCTTTAGTGCCGGAAAGCCTGTGCTGGCCACGGATATTCCAGGGACCCGTGAGACGATGGTGGATCACGTAACCGGGTGGCTTGTTCCCCCTAAAAACGCCGCGGCCCTAGCCGAGGCCTTGCGCTATATCCTCAGTCATAGTCATGAAATTTCAGACAGAGGAACCAAAGCGCATGAATTATGGCGGCAGAAATACAGTTTTGAAGTCCTGATGGACCGATATTTAGAGGTTTATCAAGACTTGAAAGACGCCCCATGATAACACTCGAAAAAGACAATTTTTTTAGTCGTTGGAAGTGGATTGTTATGGGGGTGAGCCTTTGGTGGGTGCTAGGTTTTAATCTTTTTATTTACCATGCTGCGGCGTTTTTCTTTTTCTGTCAGCTGATGCAAAACGCCAGCCGAAGGGGGACAGGGCTTTATCTTCCTCCGACAGCCGTTCTTATTTTTTTAGCGGCCGCTATCTATGGGTTCTCAATTGTGATTCATGCTCCGACCAGCCAAACCACACGCATTATAGCGGCTCTTTACAACCTAAGCTTTTGGCTGATGGGAGCGCTTCTTGTTGTAGTTCTCAGTAACGCGTTTCGAATGGACTCTATGGAAGATGTTTTTTCAGCCTTCCGGAGTCTCAGCGTGCAAGTTGCTGTACTGACCTTGATTGTCTTTATTTTTTGGCTGAAAAGAACGGATCAGCTTGAGCTTCAAACGCCTCTCTTTGGGCTGAGCAAGTTTTTAGGCAGCACAAATCTGGTTAAGGACTCCCTGATTATTCGACCTTTGACCTTTGACTGGTTTGCCTCGAGTTCAAGGCCGCGGTTGAATATCTTGGCACCTTACCCGACAGCCTCCGCAGGTCTTATTATGATCGCTATTTTCTTTCTGTTTACAGATGGAGTTCTCAAGAAAAGAACCCAAAGTCCTTTCTGGATAGGTCTTTTGGGGGCCAGTTTTTTAGCCCTTGGCATGACCTTATCCAGAATGTCCATACTTGCCCTAAGTGTAAGTTTTCTTTTTGTCTGGTTTATCGGGAGGAAACATTTTTTTGTCTGGGTTGTTGTAGGAGGGTCTCTGTTTCTGGCGATTCTTCCATGGTTGTCCCAATTTACAGAGTGGATCATGGGGTTACGCGGAGGAAGCAGTTCTGTGCGTATGGATTTGTACCGCTACACGATTGATCAGTTAAGTGGTGCTGATTGGATTCTGGGAGTGGGTATGAAGCCGCGGGAGGACATCTTTGCTATTCCTATCGGGTCCCATTCCACCTATGTTTCAATGCTTTATAAGTCCGGCGGCGTTGGCCTTGGTGTTTTTGTTCTTTTTCAAATTGTTCTTTTTTTACGCTGGTTTTCTCTTAAGGAAGATGCCCGGGCGCGGCGGCATTACTTTCTATTTTGGAGATGTCTTGGTTTTGTTTTTGTGAGTATGGGGCTTTGGGTCATCACAGAAGATATTGATGCACCGCAAGCGCTTTCATTTCTCTATTTTTCATCGATTGGAATATTTGAAGGTTTTCGAAAGGAGCTGCAGCTTGAAAGAATCCGCAAGGGCGCCAGAAAAGAAAACAACTCTCCGCCTATTTGATATCAAGGTCAACAGAGTGGACGTAAGGCAACTCCACCGCTATATCCGGCGGGTTATCTCCAGGCGGATGAAAGCACTGGTTTTGAACGTGAACATCCATTGCATTGTTTTGGCCCTGCGCGAGCCATGGCTGAAAGACTTCCTTAATCAGGCGCAGCTTGTCTATTGTGATGGTGACGGGGTTCGCTGGGGCATCAAGTTTCTTGGCCAAATACCGCCTCCAAAAGTCGGATTCACAAGATGGATATGGCAGCTTGCCGAGTTCTGCCGCGATGAAAACCTCAGTCTTTTCCTTCTTGGGGGAGCTCCGGGGGTCGGTGAATTGGCTGCTGAAAAACTCCAGGAGCGTAACCCCGGCCTGCGCATTGCTGGAACTCATCACGGTTACTTCAAAAAAACGGGAGAAGAAACACAAAAGGTTATTGAAGTAATTAACAAGAGCCGGGCCGATATCCTGATTATAGGGTTCGGGATGCCGCTTCAAGAGGTATGGATTAAGGAAAACTGGGAGAAAATAGAAGTTTCTATTTTTCTTCCCGGGGGTGCCGTGTTGGATTACGCGGCAGGGAAACTTGGCCAGGCGCCCCGCTGGATGCTCCATTTTCATTTGGAGTGGTTATTCCGTATATGGGAAGATCCCAAACGTCTGACAGGACGTTACGCCTATGATATCCCGTATTTCTTTCTAAACGTATTCCGGGAAAAAGTCATGCAGCTTTTAGGAAAAAAACACTGAGGTTACTTTGCGCCTATTCCTAGAAGGGCGATTGGAATTGTCTTGATGAATAGTTTTAAATCCAGCCAAAGAGACCAGTTGTCAATATACTCCAAGTCCAACTTCATCCATTCCTCAAATCGGACAATTTTGTTTCTCCCCTGAACCTGCCAAATACAGGTCAATCCCGGACGGAGGCTTAAGCGTCTTCTCTGCCAAGGCTCATACTTTTTAACTTCCGCAGGGATGGGCGGGCGCGGTCCCACGAAGCTCATATTTCCTTCAAGTATATTAAACAGCTGAGGCAGTTCATCGATGCTGAATTTTCTAAGCCATTTTCCATGTTTGATGACTCTGGGATCGTTTGCCATTTTAAAAGCAGGACCGGTCATTTCGTTTTGCTTGCGAAGTGTCTCAAGGCGTTGTTCCGCATCAATGACCATGGTGCGGAATTTATAAACAGTGAAAAGCCGCCCGCTGAGCCCACATCGAGTCTGCTTAAATAAAATGGGACCGCCCGAAGTCAATTTAATAAGCGCAGCAACAAAAATCAGAAGAGGAAAAAGAACCACAATAGAAATTGCAGCTAAAACGATATCCAGAAATCTTTTGATGAAAAGCTGCCACAGGAGATTGGAAGTCGTTTCGAAGGTCAGGAATGGAAAATGTTGTATATCACGCTGGACGGCCTTCGCAAAACGGACATTAAACAAATCTACGGCGATGCTGACCCTTTTGCCCAGTTGTTCACAGTACAGTACCGAATCCTCAATTTTTCCAAGCCAGCCCCGCGGAACAATATAGATCACTTCGTCGACCACGATATTTTCAAGCAGCAAAGGGATATCCCGAAGGGTGCCTAAGACCGTGTGGCCTTCATGGACGCTGCCAATCCTGGTTTCGTCGTCATCGACGAGACCCGCAACCTTTAAACCCCACTCTGGGTTCTGGGAGAGCATTTTGATGAAGGCAAGAGCCCTTGAACCCGTCCCGACGATGAGTAAAAAACGTGTGTTAATACCCCTCTTGAAGAGATCTCGAACGACGGCCTGGACCACCAATCTTTCTATAGAAATAAGAAACCATGTTAGGAAGCATATGATGGAAATAAGAGATCGGCTCACATACTGAATTTTCATGAGGTATGCAAAGCTGCCAAAGAGGAGAGTCGAAAAAACAGCCGCTCTAAAGATGGCGGTCAATAAGGAAAGACTGTGCTGCGCCCGGAAGGGACGGTAGGCCCCGGCTGTCAGCAGGGTGAGAAGCCAAATTGAAACCCAATAAGGGATGAGTGAAAAATAAGTATGGAGAGGATAAGTTTTTGGGATTTCATTAATGTGGGAAAGGACAAGGTGATGGTTCCGGATAAAATAGCCGAGAAAAAAGCCCGTCACGATCAACGCCAGGTCGATTAATACCAAAAGCCTGCTTAACAAACTTTGATGTTCTTTTAACATGGACTCCGCCTGCAAGGTTGAAAGCTATCGGCTTATATATCGGCTGTTTGGGAGGTTTTCTATGCGGCTTTTTTCGGAAACATCTTCACAATCCGGCCTTTACCCGTCTCTTTTGAGAGCTCTGTAATGGCCGCGCGGCTCCATTGAGGGCAAATCTCTGAAATAAGAGAGTTCATGTCCTGGGCATTGATGCGCTTGAGCTCGCTGCCATCGATGGCATTGTACTTGCCGTTTTCAACGTAGACGCAAATGGTGTGAGCGTAACGGCTGCCGTAGATATTTAACAGAAAAGCTTTATGCCCTGACTGGCTGAGCAGCTCTTTTGCGAGAACCGCAAAGTCCTCACAATCGCCTTTGCGGGTGGAAAGGAATTCATCCGCGGACTGCCAGCGTTCTTCAGAGCCGAACTGGGTCTGGTCTTTTTCATAAGAAAAATTCCGCCAAAGGAAGCGGGCGATTTTTTCAGGAGAAGTCAATTCGCTGGAAAGATTTTGAAGGGAGAGGGGAGACTGGCTGAAAAGTTGGGCCTTTGCTTCAGCAACAAAAGCAAATGAGACAAGTGCTGCACTAATCGCAAAAAGCCTTAACGTCGCGATGATGTTTTTCATGCCGAATCTCCCCTCAGGAATCGAGGAGGATCTGATTCGGCCAAATCTCCGGTTTTGGCGGCCCAGCCATCCTTCCCACCTTTCAGTGAGAGTCGGATCTGTGACTTTGCGTCCCCGGGTTACCCCGGGTTTGCCAGTATCAGTACCGTATTCCATGCCCTCGGATTTGGCGGCCCAGCCATCCTTCCCACCTTTCAGTGAGAGTCGGATCTGTGACTTTGCGTCCCCGGGTTACCCCGGGTTTGCCGTTGTCAGAATCCTCAGTATCTTAAAGATCGAAGTACGACTTCTTACTTCTTAATAGAAAGATACCACAGGACAGAAGAGTCACAAGGGATGACATAAAGGTGCTATAACGCCATAAGTTATTTAAATATATTGAGTTGCAACTAAGAAGTGCGGGGTTTTGGTTTGACATCAGGCATCAGGCTTGATATTATTCCATCGTCTTCAGGGCAGGGTGAAATTCCCTACCGGCGGTGTCTCTTTTCAGAGACGAAAGCCCGCGACTCCTTTCTGCTGTGAACGAAGAGAGGACTGAACCTGTGGAATTCAGGTGCCGACGGTAAAGTCCGGATGGAAGAAGACTTGTCAGCGCGAAGTTTGGCTATGAGGCCAGAGACTTCGCGCACCTGTTTTTATTCCTAAGAATAAACCCGAAGACGGCGTTTAAACCGTATCGGGTTTTTTTATTTTGGGGGCTAAAAGTGAACTTTCATTCCATAGAAGAAATTTTGAATGAAATCCGTGCCGGAGGCATGGTGATCATCGTCGACGATGAACATCGTGAAAACGAAGGGGATCTTCTTTTTGCCGCCGCGGCAGTTACTCCCGAAAAAATCAATTTTATGATGAAATATGGCCGGGGATTGATTTGTGTTCCTGTAAGTGAAGAGCGTGCCGAGGTTTTAAATTTGAGCGATATGACTCTTCAGTCTAAAGATCCTATGAAGACAGCTTTCACGGTATCTGTGGATGCCCGCCTCGGTATTACAACGGGTATTTCTGCTTACGACAGGGCAAGGACCATTGAAGTTCTTGCAGATTCTAAAAGGGGGCCATCAGATCTTGTAAGCCCAGGGCATATGTTCCCTTTAAAAGCTAAAAAGGGAGGCGTCCTTATTCGTGCCGGCCATACCGAGGCCGCTGTAGACCTTGCGAGGCTTGCGGGTTTTGAGCCGGCCGGAGTGATTTGCGAAATCGTAAGTGACGATGGCACGATGGCCCGGCTGCCTCAGCTTGCTCGTTTTGCAGCGCAGCATCATTTGAAAATTGGAACCATCCGGGACCTCATTGAGTATCGGAGACGTTTTGATACCTTGGTGGAACGAGTCAGTGAAGCCGATATCCCCACGGCTTATGGCTCTTGGCGTGTCTGTCTTTACCGGTCGATTGTCGACCAAAGCGAACATGTGGCACTTGTAAAAGGACCGTTGGGACCGGAGCCGTGCCTTGTGCGTGTGCACTCTGAATGTTTTACCGGAGATATTCTTGGTTCTTTGCGCTGCGACTGCCGCGATCAACTTGCGGCTTCTATGGAGATGATTGACAAAGCCGGAAGAGGCGTTATTGTTTACCTGCGTCAGGAAGGCCGGGGTATTGGCCTGGCCAACAAGCTTAAGGCCTATGCACTGCAGGATAAGGGGCTGGACACTGTAGAGGCTAACGAAGCGCTTGGTTTCAAACCCGATCTTCGTGAATATGGGACGGGCGCTCAAATCCTTAAAGATTTGGGACTTAAAAAACTCTGTCTTATTACAAACAACCCGCGGAAAATTGTTGGGCTTGAAGGGCATGGGCTTGAAGTTGTCCAGCGTGTTTCGGCGCCTACACCCATTTACCCACACAATGAAAAATACCTTCAATCTAAAAAATCAAAACTGGGACACTTTTTGAGCTTTTAATGATTATCAATGGATCTTTGAAATATTCAACCGGGCGATTTGGCATTGTTGTCGCACGCTTTAACGACTTTATCACAAAACGCCTTTTGGACGGCGCTATGACAACGTTTAAACAGGCAGGGATTCCCGAAAAGCGTATTGATGTCGTATGGGTTCCCGGGGCTTTAGAGGTTCCTTTCTTTTGTCAAAAACTAGCCCTTAAAAAAGAGATGAAGGCCATTCTAGCTCTCGCCTGTGTCCTCCGCGGAGACACTTACCATTTTGAATGTGTGGCCAATGAAGTCACCCGCGGTGTTGCGCAGGTTGCTCTTGAACAGAATGTTCCGGTAGCTAGCGGTATTATTACTGCGGACCACTTAGAGCAGGCGATTGACCGTGCCGGTTTGAAGGCCGGAAATAAAGGTGCTCATGCCGCACTTGCGGCGCTGGAACTTGCAGGTCTGGTCAAAGAGCTTGCCGGGAGACGAACATGAGGAAACGGACGCAAGGACGAGAATGCGCCCTCCAGCTTCTCTATCAGTACGAGTTAAACCCCAAACCTCTCCATGAGCTTTTTATGAGCTTCTGGGAGCAGAATGCAGATGCATCTCAGGAAATTCGCGATTTTGCAGAGATGCTTGTTCGGGGAACTCTTCGCAATCTTGATTCCATTAATGATATTGTTACGAAGTATGCCAAAAATTGGGAAATAAACAGAATGGCGGTTATTGACCGAAGCATTCTTCGTTTTGCGACTTTTGAGCTGGTGTTTTGCGAGGATATTCCCCCGAATGTGACCATTAATGAGGCGGTTAATATTGCTAAGAAATTTTCTCAGGAAGACTCAGGGAAGTTTGTGAACGGTGTTTTGGATCAAATCAGTCATTCTGAAAAGACACGGCCCCCGCTTTCGGGGGAACCTGCTTCTCAACAGCCTTCCTGACGAGGCCCGCAGCGCCTCCTCCATGAAAAAAAGCGCCTCACTATCTCCGCAAAAAAAGTCCGATCAGCACTGGATGAAAAAAGCTCTCCTTCTCGCTGAAAAAGGGGGGGCTAGCGTCAGTCCAAACCCCAAGGTGGGAGCCTGTATTGTTAAAAGGGGCTCGCTTGTGGGCGAGGGGTATCACGCCTTTTTTGGCGGCCCTCATGCGGAAATTTCCGCTTTAAAACGAGCCGGAGCCCGCGCTCGTGGGGCAACTCTGTATGTAACACTGGAGCCTTGCTCGTCGTGGGGAAAAACGCCCCCTTGTGTTCAGGCCGTTATTCAGGCCGGAATCTCCCGTGTAGTCGTAGCCATGCTGGATCCCAATTCGAGAAATTACCGGAAAGGGATTGAGTCGTTGAAGCGTGCAAAAATTTCCGTTACAACAGGAGTTTTGGAAAATGAAGCACGGAGACAAAACGAAGCTTTTATTAAGTGGGTTAAAACGGGAATGCCGTTTGTGACTCTTAAAATGGCACAATCCCTAGACGGAAAAATTGCCGCGACGGGAGGCCGCTCGCGCTGGATTTCTGGGCGAACGGCCAGGCAGTTCGTTCACAAGCTTCGAGAGGACCAAGACGCGATTATGGTGGGTAAGCAAACGGCCCTGGTAGATAATCCCAGGTTGAGTCCAGGCATTCGAAAGGGACATAAGAAAACTTCGAAACCTTGGCGTGTTGCCATAGATCCTGATTATGAGATTCCTTCCCGGGGCCGAATTTTTCAAGGAGAACAGCTTACTCTAAGAGTTGTTTCGGAGAAAACAGCCGCAAGGATTTCTTTTAAAAAGCAGCAGCCCCCCGGCTCCCAAAATATTTTAGTTGTCCCCAGCAGCGGCAGACGTATCAAGTTTTTAGCCTTGTTAAAACAATTGGGTTCTTTAGGGGTGGCTCGTCTTCTTGTTGAGGGCGGGGGTGAAACTGCCTGGTCTCTTTTGTCCCAGAGGCTTGTTGACCGGATTTTTTGGATTATTGCGCCTAAGTTTATTGGCGGGCGGCAAGCCATTTCATCCGTAGAAGGGCCGGGAGTTACAAATCCTAACCGGGCTTTTCGTCCCGAGCATCTGACTTGCCGTCCTTTGGGTGAGGATTGGCTTTTTGAGGGAAATTTTTAATGTTTACCGGACTCATTTTTAATTCAGGAACTATTGTCAAGCGAACACCCAAAGGAAAAGGCTGCCGCCTTTTTATCAAGTTTGAAAAAAGTGAAAAGAATATTCAGACGGGAGAAAGCATTGCCGTAAACGGAGTTTGTCTTACCGTGGCGCAAAAAAGTGCCAAGGGTTTTTTTGCAGACGTGATTCCTGAGACGCTCCAAGCGACTACGCTTGGAAAGATCGTTGAAGGACAGAAGGTTCATTTGGAACGGGCTCTTTCCTATCAGGGACGCGTGGGCGGACATTTTGTAACAGGGCATGTCGATTCCCGGGTAAAACTTATTCAGGTAGAAAGGGTGGGAAGGCAGAAAGTCTTTCTGATCCATCTGCCGCGGCACCTTGCTCCTTTTATAGCTGTTAAAGGGGCCATAACCCTGGATGGGGTCAGCCTTACGGTTCAGGAAGCCGCAAGTAATGCTTTTAAAGTTGTTTTAATTCCGCACACGCTTAAGAAAACGACTTTTGCTGATAAAAAGGCGGGGGATGAACTGAATTTAGAGGTGGATATGCTCGCGCGTTACGCCGCAAAAAAAGCGCAGCCACAGCCCCGCCGCCGAAAAATACAGGCTTGGATCCGGGAGCTTCGCCTGCAGGGGTTCTAAATCGAGCTTCTCTAATCCAGGCTTGCGGCGCTGTAAGTCATGACGTAGAATTCCTGACAAAGTAACAATTCTAATCCTCAATCTCAATGGAACTGTCGACGGGCATGGAAAAGAAATTTGAGCTGCTCTCGAATGCTGAAAATCTCGCGGCCTTTCGTAAAGATTTGAAGGCCTTGCTTACGGGGTCAGGACTCGATGAAAAAAGAATGCATGAGGTAACGCTCGCGGTTGATGAAGCCTTGGCGAATGTTATCCGGCACGGCTATGACACCCCGGCTGGTAAGATCGAGGTTTATTTCCGGAATTTCGAAGATCGTGTCGAAATTTTGATCCGCGATTTTGGCCGAAAATTTGACCCAACACAAATGCCTGCCCCCGAATTACCGCCGAGAAAACCGGGCGGTTTAGGGATTTATTTTATCCGTACTGTTATGGACAAAGTGGAATACACCGTAGGCTTGCAAAATGCTAACGAATTGCTTTTAACCAAACATAAGGTTTCATGAAAATTATTCAGCGCCAGCAGAACAAGATCGAAATTTATGAAGTGGATGGGGAAGTTAACTTTCACACATCTCCTGACCTCCGTGAAAAACTTCATGAATCATTGGCTAAGCAAACCCAGCGCATTTTGGTGAATCTCAAAAAAGTGAGGTACATCGACAGCTCGGGCTTAGCGACGTTTGTTGAGGCCCTCCAAAAAGTGAAGAAATACAACGGTCGTTTGGTGCTTTCCGAACTGGCACCAGCCGTAAGAAGTGTTTTTGAGATTGCTAAACTGGACGGTGTTTTTTTATTGGCAGGAACCCAGGATGAAGCAGTCACGATTTTATCAGCCTAAAACCCGGCAGAGTAAAAGCTATGAGAGACTTTTTTGGAAGTATTGGGGCTAGTGCGGGATTCCTTTTTTCCGGCATTGCCAGACTTGGCGGCCTCCTGGTTGACTCGGTTCGTCTATCGCTGTTTCCCGGGTCTGCAAAGCGGGCTCTTCGAACGGATGCTGTTTTTCACCAAATGATGTTGTCTGGAGTTGATTCCATTCCGATCATTTGCCTGGTTGGGGCGTCCATGGGGATGGTCTTGGCTCTTCAAGGGGCGTATCAGTTAAAGCAGTTTGGCGCTGTCATGTATACGGGAAGTCTTGTGAGCGTTTCCGTAGCCCGAGAGCTTGGCCCTCTCATGGCCGCCATTGTGATTGCCGGACGCATTGGTGCCCGCATGGCGGCGGAACTTGGAACCATGAAAGTACAGGAAGAAGTTGACGCCCTGACGACGATGGGGCTTGAACCTATCCGGTTCCTTGTGGTTCCCCGGTGCCTATCGCTTTGCTTCATGCTGCCCTGCCTTGTTATTTTGATGGATGTTGTGGCGATGATCGGCGGCTTTGCCATTGGTGTTCTGAGTGTTGGAATTACCCCGGACCTTTACATTGCCAAAAGTTTCGATGCGCTTGTGTTAAAAGACATCTATACCGGATTGGCTAAAAGTTTTCTTTTTGCCGGACTGATCGGACTTGTCAGCTGCCACGAAGGTCTATCTGTGGAAGGGGGAGCCCATGAAGTTGGGCATGCCACAACACAAGCCGTGGTAACCTCCATTGTATTGATTATTGTGGTGGACTGTTTAGCAACCGCCATTTTTTATTATGCGCTTCCGAGTTAACCGGTGACTATTGAATGACGCCATCATTAAAATCGAAAACCTGGTGAAACGGTTCGGTGACCGGGTTGTTTTGAATGGGATTGATCTTTCCGTTCCTGAAGGCAAAATCACTGTCATTATGGGAGGTTCGGGAGGAGGAAAAAGCACACTCCTTCGCCACTTGATAGGGCTTTTGAAGCCTGAAAGCGGATGTGTTTTGATCGACGGTGTCAATATCGTTAAGTTGTCGTCAGACAAGATGAACGAAGTCCGTCGGAAATTCGGAATGCTTTTTCAGGGATCGGCTCTTTTTAATTCTATGTCAGTTGCGGAAAACGTAGCCTTGCCTTTGCGTGAGCATACGGATCTATCCGATGAAATTATCCGTATTATTGTAAAAGTTAAGCTGGAGCTTGTGGGACTGACAGGTTTCGAAGATTTTATGCCCTTTGAAATTTCCGGCGGAATGAAAAAAAGGGTGGCTTTGGCGCGGGCAATCGCTTTAGACCCCAAGATTGTCTTTTACGATGAGCCGGGGTCCGGCTTGGATCCGATCACGGCGAGTATGATCGATCAATTGATTCTTGACCTTAGTCAAAAGTTGAAAATTACAACCGTTGTAGTGACTCATGAAATGCAGAGCGCCTTTCGCATTGCGGATCAAATCGTGATGCTCCATAAAGGAAAGGTTCTCGAAATGGGCACTGCGGAACAGATCAAAAATTCTTCGAATCCCTATGTGCAGCAGTTCATCAAAGGGGAGCACGAAGGTGCGATTCCCTTTAAACAGACGAGCGAAGCTTACTTAAAAGGACTGCTGGAAACGTAGTTTGTCTCCAGCATCCGGAGGAACCATGAAATATTCGTCAGCAGAAGTCAAATCGGGTATTTTTATTTTTATATCACTGCTTCTGCTTTTCGGGCTGACGTTTGTTGTGGGGCGTTACCTTTCTGGAGAAACAACAGAGTGGAAGATTCGTTTTGGATATGTGAGCGGTCTGGATGAGAAAGCACCTGTTTTTTTCGCCGGCCGCAAAGCAGGCAAGGTCGATAAGATAGAAATTCTTCCCGGCGAGGTTCGGCCTATCCGCGTCACCATCCGTCTGGCCCGGGAGATTCTTTTGCGGGAAGACTCTCTCGCCAATATCGATATGCTCGGACTCATGGGGGAAAAGTTTATTGAACTAACACCCGGGTCTGAAGCAGCGGCTTTTTTGAAAGAAGGTACTGAGATTCAGGGGGATGACCCGATCCCCTTGTATGTAATGATGCATAAAATGAATGTTTTGACGGATCGTTTTGATGAAATGATGATCATGATGAATCCGATGCTTGCCCAAATGAGTACTTTCATGAAAGGCCATGAAGAAGAGATCGCTCGAACGCTTGCTAATGTTCACGAGATTACGGCCAACCTTCGGGATTTAACCCACGACCTGAAGCATCGTCCCTGGCGCCTGGTTCGAAAAAACTCCTAAGGCGTTCATGGCCATTACCCCCAAATCTATTTCACAGCGAAACTTTGTTATCGCTTTAGCAATCGCTGCTGTCCTTTTTTCTCTCCGCTTTTTTCAAATTGTAAACTTCCGTGAAGCCGATGCCGTGGATTTGCGGATTCTCCTGCGTGGGGAGCAGAAAGCACATCCGGATCTCCTGCTGGTTGAAGTGGATGACGCCAGTCTTGAAACTTTAGGGCAGTGGCCCTGGCCGAAACGGACGCATCTGCTTATGCTGGAGCTTCTTTCCCGTTACCAGCCCCGCCTGGTTTTTTACGATGTCCTTTTCACCGAATCCGATGAAAATTCCAAGGATGATGAAGCGCTATCCCGGCTTATGGAGAAATCAGCCAATGTTATTCTGCCATTCTTTTACTATTCAGAAGAGCCCATGGAGGCCTTTTATCCGATTAAGCTTTTTCGGGAATCTGCAAGGGCTATCGGGTTTATGAATTTCGCATCAGATCCCGATGGACATGTCCGCCGGTTCAGATCTTCTCTCAAAGCTGGAGGTGTTGAGTATTACCACACCGCAATGCTTTCCGTTTTGTCAGGGCTCAGAGACGAGGAATCAGCCCGGAGGTGGGGGCGTTCGCTGCCGTTGAATGAACGCGGCGAACTTTGGATCAATTTCCCGGGGGCGATTGCCTCTTTTCAGCATGTTTCTTTCCGGGAACTTTTAGAAGCCGCAAAGGGTGGTGATGATGAGAAATTGAAGAAGCTTATTAAAAATAAAATTGTCCTGGTGGGGCAAACGGCTCGCGGCAGTCAACATGTCCGGCCAACGGCTTTTTCAACTGATACCCCGGGCATTGTGATTCAAGCCAGTGCGATGCATACGCTTTTAAGCCGGAAATTTCTTTTGGAAACAGGCCCGATCACGGCCTTTTCACTGATGCTTTTTTTGTGCTTCTGGACAGCCTTGCTTGTCAGCGCTGTTTCAGCACGAAGAGCGCTGCTTCTTGTGATGGGGAGCATTGGCGCATACTCCCTTGCGAATTTTTTTATTTTTTACTTCTTTGGAGTGTTGCTTCCGGCTTTTATGCCCATAATCGCGATGGTTCTCACCTATGTAAGCCTCCTTTTTTTTAGTAATTCAGATATGAGGTTTCAAGGAGAGCTTGTGAAACGCGAGCTGGCGATGGCGGCTAAAATCCAAGCAACGTTTTTACCTGAAATGCGCCCGAACGTGCCAGGGTTCGATATGGCTTTTAAATGCCATTTTGCGGAACATATCGGCGGGGATTTTTACGACTGGGCAGACTTTGGCGGGGGGCGAATGGCTTTTGCGGTTGGAGATGTTTCGGGAAAGGGAATTCCTGCCGCCATTTATATGGTTTGCGCGATCAGCGAGTTTCGCCGGGAAAACAGGCCGGGAAGAAGTCCGTCCAAAACATTAAAGGCCCTTAATATGCAGCTTGCAACCCAAACTTATTCCGGAATGTTTCTGACCATTACTCAAGTTGTGGTAGACCGGCATGAGAAAACTCTTGTGATGAGCTCGGCCGGCCACGAACCCTTTCTTTATTATCACGCGGCGTCCAAGAAGACCGAGGTCATTGATCCTCCGAAAGGGCCGCCCCTCGGACTTTTTACGGATGCACAATACGAGGATTTTAAAATGGCTTATGAGGATGGCGATGTTTTAGTGCTCATCAGCGATGGGGTTAAGGAGAGCCGTGATTTGAAAGGACAGCCAATGGGAGTCGCTAATGTTGAGAGCTATTTACGTGAGCACGCTCTTTTTCAATCTTCCGAGCAGATGGTGCAGGGAATCTTTGAATTGATGGAGGATCATTTAAGCGGCTCCTCGGCACATGATGACAGGACCGTTTTTTGCGTTAAGTTTGGCCAGCGTTTTTAGAACATTTACAAGTTTTGTGACCTATGTTAGCGTTAAGCCTAATCAGAAGGAGATTTGATATGAAAAAAATGCGCGGTTTTTTTGCAGTCATCACGATTGCTATTTTAAGCACGCTTGTTGTGGCAACTTCTGCCTCAGCGGCCGGTGAGGGGACAACTGGAGATTATTTTTATGCTATGGGTGCCAACCTTGGACGCGGCCTTTTGAACGTTGTCACGAGCCCCGCCGAAATTCCCTGTACGATGAACCAGGATGCGAAGGAACAGGGAGCTGCTGGTTTAGCGACGGGGTTTGGTAAAGGAACATTGTTTATGCTGCGGCGCATTGTTGTGGGGGTTGCGGAGATCGGGACATTTATTCTTCCCGAAGAAAGAACAATCCCCCCGGTTTGCCAGAGCCAACCCGCCGCTCAAGTCGCCTAAAAGAGGATTTTTTGAAAAGGGGAAAATCTGTCCAGAAAAAAAGACGAACAGTAAAGCGGGCCTTTATTCTGCTTATTTCAAAACGGGCGATTCTCTCGAAGGTTATGGATTTGTGGCTTCAGCGCATCTCTTCGGCGAAGAACCCGGATGAGGCTTTTGCTGTTGTTTTGGATGACCAGGGAGAAAACCTTGAAGCCGCAGTTCGCCAAGGGATATCCCAGGGGATCGGCGAGTTTGTTTTTTTACGTTTCGGTAAACCGTCAATTCCCATGGCTAAGAAAGTTATTCCCATGACACTTGAGAAAATCCGCCGTGATTTTTTAGACCTGGATTTTCACTATGCTGGAACTGAACTTTGATGGAAACAAACAAAAACAATCAAACACCTGCTTTTACAGCTTATGCAAAGCATATTTTGGTATGTACGGGCACCAAGTGCGCACCTGATAAAAGCCCTGAACTTTACGAAGCACTGAAGCGCAGAATTAAAGAATTGGGGCTTCAGCAAGGCCTTTCGCGGACTATCCGGAGCCAATGTCAATGCCTTCAGGTTTGTGAAAACGGGCCTATTGTGGTTGTTTATCCCGATGGAATCTGGTATCACCACGTGGACTTACCGCTCTTAGAACGAATTATTCAAGAGCATCTTATTGGCGGCAGGCCTGTCCAAGAGGCTGTTTTTTATCCGTCCCCGGACGAATTGAGTTAAAGTCCGGACCTTTCTTTTTGCTTCCCTGATTGTTCCTTGACTGGGGGGGTGCGATTCATATAATAGCCCCATCCTGCACGTTCATTTCCTAGGAGATCCCACGCATGCCGGGTTCGTTAAATGGTCCTCAGAAAGTTAAGCAAGACCCTGAAGCTCAGGACGCACAATTTTTTGCGGCCATTGGTTACCTGAGTTTCCTTTGTTTTGTTCCGCTTGTTTTTAAACGGGGCAATTCCTTTGCGGAATTTCATGGAAAACAAGCTTTGGTTCTGTTTATTCTGGAAGTGGGTGCCAGCATCATTAAAATAGTTCCCGCGCTTGGTGATCTAGTTTTTACAGTAGCTTTCGTGGTTTTTGGCATTCTCTCGCTTATTGGTATTACAAAAGTACTTATGGGAGAGCGCTGGGAAATGCCGGTCATTTATGAAACAGCGAGCCGTATACGCCTTTAAGTGACTGGTTTTTGATCGGCAGGATGCCTTATTAAAAAGTTCGCCTGAGGGCGTGATCATTTAGGCTTTCCATGCTGCTTGGTAATCGAAAGAAACAAGAGGAAGAACAGAACTGGTGTATAGTTCTGACACCTCTTCGAAACGAGATCGACAAGAAAAGGGTCGCCAGGAAAATTTCGGAAGTTTTTTCCCTGTCGATCGAAGAGTCTTTAGATCTTGTTTCAAATACACCGATCATACTTCTAGATAATCTCTCCCGCAGCATTGCTGTCAAAGTTAAAGACTACTTTCGCAGTGAAGGCGCTGACCTTGTTCTTACGAATGACATTTTCTACAAGCGTAAGTGCTACCGTACCGTTTGGCCGGAAGCGCCTAACCTTTCTTTCCTGAATCAATGGAATGCGGATAAGTCTCCGACCGCTCACGCTGTACCTGATGGACAAGCCCTTCGTGCCGATGAAGCACTTGAGGAGCTTCGGACGATGAATCAGGTCCCTCCTCGCGCGCCTCCCCGTGAACGGGAGCAGGAGTCTGCCGCTGCTTTTTCTTTAAAAGAGCGCAAACAGCTCCTTGAAGAACTGGAAACCTGGCGCAGGGAATGCCTGGCCCGCCGAAGTGAAGTCGAAAGGCTTCAGGCATCTCTTTCGAAAGCCAAAAATGAATCGCCAGCTCCCGGATCCAAATATTCCGCTGTGCAGGACGCTGAGCTCAAGGAAAAAGACCGGCAGATTCGTGATCACCAGGCGCTGATTAAGAGCCTTCAAGAAAAGTATGATGCTTTGCGGGAAGAGTACCGCCAAGCCCGTGGGTTCTTTGAGGATAAGGTTGCATCCAGCAGCCGTGATACCGTTGACTCCAAGGGGAAGCTTAAATCTTTTGAAGACAAGGCGAGAGCTCTCCACGAAAAGAACCAAATCCTCGAAGCTCAGTTTGAAAAAGCATCTGCCGAGCTGAAACAGCTGCAGGGCCGGCAGAGCGAGGAACATCGTGTCAAGGAAGCCGCCCTTAAGGAACTCTCAGATCAGCTTGAGCGGGAGCGGCGGAGATCTGGATTGCTGGAGGCTGAAATTGCGAAGCTTAACGACCAGCGGAAATCGACCGCTCTGTCGCAAGAGGACCGCCAGTCTCTAGAGGTGAACATGCGGGGGGCTTTGGCCGAGCAGCAAAGGCTGAAAGCCCTTTCCCAGGAGCTGGAAAACAGGCTTCAAACGCATGTCGAGCAGAGG
The DNA here is from genome assembly GCA_964434115.1 of uncultured bacterium. Taxonomy (GTDB): domain Bacteria; phylum Omnitrophota; class Omnitrophia; order Omnitrophales; family Aquincolibacteriaceae; genus ZLKRG04. Next base: position 30,138 of record CAYSSX010000013.1, on the reverse strand, counting down.
GCGCAGCTGGAAACGCGCTTGGCCGATGAAGACCGCCGGTATAAAGCCCTTGAGGAGTCTTCTCAGAAAGTTCTTGCTGAGACCCGAGAGCGGCGCGATTTGTATGAGTTAAAGCTGGCTGATTCCGAAAAAGAGCTTCAAGCGGCAATTCGCCGCATTCAAGAATTGACGGATGCAGTAAAAAAACTCTCCGAAAGTCAGGCCTCTTTGACATCAGCGCTTGATGATAAGAAAGTTTTAGAAGAACAGCACAAATCCCAAAGCGATGTATTGATTAGAAAATACAACGCACTGATTGTTCAATATGATGAGGATAAAATAGCTCTTCTTAGAAGTGAACAGACCATCGCAGAGCTTGAAAAGGAAGTGAGTGCTCTCAGGATTGTGTCCGAGGAGTGTGTTAGAAAAACTGCCGAGGCCGAGAATAAAAGCTTGGAGCTGGAAACTTCTTTACGGGCGCTTCAATCCGAGGCCGAAGGGGTTCGGAACGCGCTGGAAGAAAAAAATGCTGACATCTCTGAAAAAAACAGACTCCTAGAAGTCGGCGGTCTTGAACGGGAATCTCTCAAGAGAGCTTTCCAGGAACAGACTCTTCGCGCGGAAAGTGCAGAAGCCCGGGTTTTGGAACTTGGCAAGAAGGCTGCGGAACTTGAAGAAGCCGGTCTTATTCTCGAAAGGTCTTTTGAGGACAAAACCAAGCAGCTTGAAGCCCGAGATCGTGAAATTGACGGTTTACGCAGGCAAATCCGCGATCTGAATTTTCAAATGGAACAGCGCGAAACAATGCTTAAGCGGAATCAGATTATGTCGCAAATGGCAGAGAAAGAAGACCGGCTCAAGCGTTTGGTGGAAGATCAGACCCGTGTTGAAACCGAGATTCGTCAGCGCGAGGAGCTTATGCGTCAGATTTTGACTCATCAGGAAACTCTTGAGAAAGAAATCGTTGAGAGTAAGCAGGCGCAGCGGCATCTTTTAGAGCAGGTTAAAAAAGAAAAAACAGCTCCCCAGATTCGTGCAGGTAAAAACGAAGCTTCCTCCTCGCCGTCAGCTCTTGCTTCTCAAAAAGAGTCTTCCCCCCATGATTGAGCTTGTGCTCAATAAAATCAAAGTCGATGAAACCCGAAGTGAGCAGGTCATTATCTTCCGTGAGAAAAATGGCGGAAAGTATCTGCCCGTTGTGATTGGAATGGCCGAAGTCAACGCGATCAAGCTTCGCTTGAGCGGCGTCAAGCCGCCGCGGCCTCTGACCCATGACCTGATGGCCCAAATTATTGAACAGCTAGGAGCCAAGCTATCCAAGGTTTGCATCGACAGGCTTGAACAACAAACCTTTTATGCAAAGCTTATTCTTTCCCGGAGCGGGCAGGAAGATTTAACCATTGATGCCCGTCCGTCTGACAGCGTGGCTCTTGCCCTGCGTACGGGGACACCTGTTTTTGCTTCTGAAGAGGTTGTTGCGAAGGCCGGTGTTAAAGAAATATAATAATCCTTCCCTTGAAGCCAGCTTCGAGAGAAAATCCCCTATTGTTCGATCTGATTGTTTTTAAAAAATTAATCTTCAAAGGTTATTTATTTTTAAGGAGCTGATCGTATGAAGCAGTATCAGGTTGTTATTATTGGCGGCGGGGGAGCCGGGCTCACAGCAGCCATTTACACATCGCGTGCTAATTTATCGACCCTTCTTTTCGAGAAACTCACACCGGGGGGGCAGATTGCTGTTACTGACCTGGTTGAAAATTACCCAGGTTTTCCAGAAGGTGTTTTGGGGCCGGATATTGCAATGAAGATGGAAGAGCAGGCAAAGCGTTATGGCACGGAGATCGCTTATCAGGAAGTCCGCTCACTGCGCCGGCAAGAGGATGGCCGCTTTCTCATTGAGACGCCGTCTGAAACATATGAAGCTCAAAGTGTTATTCTTGCCGCCGGTGCGTCCTTCCGCATGCTGGGGGTTCCTGGAGAAAAGGAACTGACCGGTAAGGGGGTGTCATATTGCGCAACCTGTGACGGCGCTTTTTTTAAAGGAAAAAAACTTATCGTAGTAGGCGGCGGAGATTCAGCCCTTCAAGAAGGGCTCTTTTTGACGCGCTTTGCCTCGCAGGTTACGGTGGTGCATCGCCGTGACAAACTGCGCGCCAGTCCTATTCTTCAGCAGCGTGCCAAAGAACACCCTAAAATTGATTTTATTTGGGATACAGTTCTGGAGAAGATTGAGGGGCAGGGGAAGGTTCAGTCTGTTCTTTTGAAAAACTTAAAGACCCAAGAATCCAAGGAATTCCCTGTGGATGGTGTTTTTATTTTTATTGGGCATGATCCAAACAGCTCTTTTCTTAAAGGGTTTGTTAAAATGGATGATCAGAACTACGTTGTCAGCGATGGATCTGTTAAAACATCGCTGCCCGGCGTTTTTGCTGCGGGTGAAATCCGGGCTGGCGCGACCCGCCAGCTTGTAGCGGCCTGCGGTGAAGGGTGCGAAGCTGCTTTAGCCGCGCAGGAGTATCTTGAGCATTTATGAATCGCCGGATAACGGCTGCGCTGATTTTATTTGTAGTAACTGCCGTTTTAGGGGTTTTTCTTTTTAAGCTTAGCCCCCCAAACTTTCGGTCTGAGTCAGGAAAATTCGATTTTAGGAAACCAAAGGAAGCGTTAGATTTTGTTCTTCCGGAGGTGCTTCATGGGAAGCCTCTCAGTTTTTTTGATTGGGCAGAAGAGAAGCCGGTTCTCTTAGTGTTTTGGGCTGTTTGGTGTCCTCCCTGTGTTGCCGAAATTCCGGAGCTTAGGAGCCTTGAGGCTAAAGCCCTAGCGACAGGACGCTTTAAAGTGCTAGCGGTTCATGTCGGCTCATCTGAGGAATCGCTGGAGGACTTTCTGAAGCGCCAGAACATTCCTTATACGGTCGTTTGGGACAAAGAAAGCAAAGTAGCCTCTGACTATGGTGTTGTGGGCCTGCCCGTGGCGGTCATGCTTGATCCTAAGGGCAAAATTCTTTATTATGGGTTCTCACTTCCTGACCCGGAAGAGGTTCTAGAAGGGGCGGGAAGGGGCGGCCGATGAGTTTCCGAGCAGGGGTAACATTATCCGTGATTTCAGGAGGAGTTAGATGAGTTTTGAGGGCGATTTTAACCAAGACATGAAGAAGTTTATCCAGATGCTCAAGAAACTGCTCAGGAATCATCCTTTGCAGGATAAGATCCGGGACTCCCAGGAATCTCAAGGGGGCAGCGATATCAATATGAACATTTTCATTTTCCCGCTTATTCCTCTGACGCCTGAAGAGATGGAAGAGCTTGAAGACATTTATGACCCCTATGCTCTTGATGAGGAAAAGCTAAGTGAAGACTTAAATACCCACCTTACCGACAGCGATTTGGATTTTCTTCGACGCTACGGCATCCGGTTCTAACGGACCTATACCTATGAAGTCTCACCTGCATTTTCGCGCATTGATTTGCTCCCTGATTTTCTCTTTCTTTTTAAGCGCAATGCCGGCGTTTGCAGTCACTCTTGACAAACCTTACGATCATTCTCTATGGGATCAATTCCTCAAGACCTACGTGAACGACAAAGGCGAGGTCGACTATGCAGGAGTTAAGGCAAACAAGGAGCAGCTTTACGCTTATCTTGATCAAATCGCAACTTTGAATGCCAAAGAGTTTCAGTCTTGGCCGAGAGAAGAGCGGTTGGCCCTCATCATGAATCTTTATCATGCGGGAATCATTTATCAAATTATTAAGCGGTACCCGGTCAAAACGATCCAAGAAATTCCTGGGGTATGGGATTTGCCCGCGGTTGAGATTGGTAAGTATGTTTATAGTCTTAATCAGGTTCGGCAAAATTTGCTGATCAAGGATTTCCATGATGAGAAAATTAATGCGGCTCTTTCTTCAGGGGCGAGGGGTTTCCCCTTGCTTAAGCAGGAAGCTTTCACAGGGCCGAAGGTTGAGGGGCAGCTTTATTTGGCGGCTCGCGCTTTCGTCAATGACCCCGTGCGAAACCCGATTGAAGCAGGCAAAAAGAACCTTCAGATTTCGAGACTCTTTAAGTGGTATGCCACGGATTTTAAACTTGATTTTGGATTTCAGGATGAAAATGAGAAGTTCGATGTGACAGAAAACGCGGTTCTTGGATTCCTTGCTTATTACCTTGATGATAGAGCTAAGATCGAATATCTCGAAACCCGGAACTATAAGATCAAATACCTGCCTTTTGACTGGAGCCTGAACGATTGGCATTCAAGCGCTGCACCCGCGCCTTCGGCTGACTGATGGCTGTTCGCTCCCGCAACCAAATCCGAGCTTGTCTTGTTCAGTTTAATGCCGGAAGCAATTTAAGGAAAAACCTCGAGCGGCTTGAAAGAATTCTTCTTAAAGCATACGCCATTCGCCCTGATTTTATAGCGCTGCCAGAAAACTTTGCCTGGCGAGGCGTTTCCTCCGATCTTTCCAAGACGGCAAAAGCTTCGCCAGACATCCTCGCGCGTTTTCAAGCAATAGCGAAGGCCAAAAAGAGCGCATTCCTTCTCGGAAGTCTTCTTGAAACTTCAAATCAGCCTGGCCAGTTTTACAACACGGCCTATTGGATTTCCCGGGAAGGAAGACTTGTCTCAAAGTATCGCAAAATTCATCTTTTTGATGTTGTCATTCCGGGGTGCTTGAAGGTTCGAGAGTCAAAGCATATCCTTTCAGGCAATGCGCTAGTCATGGTTAAAGTGAAAGGGGTTCCGGCGGGGCTCAGCATTTGTTATGACCTAAGGTTTCCAGAACTCTACCGGAAACTTTCAGCTAAGGGGGCTAAAATTCTTTTTGTTCCCGCGAACTTCACTTATGAAACGGGGAAAGCTCATTGGGAGGTTCTTCTTAAGGCTAGGGCTGTGGAAAACCTCTGTTTTGTGGTGGCTCCAGGACAGGTCGGACGCCACCCTGAGAGCGGTATTCGAAGCTTTGGGAAAAGCCTGATTTTAGACCCCTGGGGCAGGGTCCTTGCAGAGGCCTCTTCAAAGGGGGAAGAGGTCCTTTGGGCCGACTTGGATCTTGTTGAACAAGGCAAACTACGGCAGAGCTTCCCCGTACTCCAACACAGGCGTCTGGGGTAAACGCTCTAACTATTGTCAGAAGCAACGGTTAAAGAACTTACAAAACATTTGACACAAAGAGCTCAATTTCTTATACTTCACACTCATTTTGGCTTATACAGCCGCATTCCTTTTGAAGTAAGTCTGAACAGTCAAAAAAGGCAGGACACGAAGTATGTCGACGTATGCGATCGTAGAAACCGGCTCCAAACAATACTGGGTTGAACCGGATGCTGTTCTTGATGTGGAGCTTTTAGAACTGAGCGAGGATCAGAAAAAAGTTGAACTGACTCAGGTTCTTTTTGCGAAAGACGGAGAAAATTTTAAAATCGGTCAGCCTGTTATTGCTAATGCCAAAGTCATTTGCGATGTGATCGGGAATATTAAAGGTGAAAAAATTATCACCTATAAGTATCGCCGCCGTAAAGCCTCTCGCAATATTAAGGGGCACCGCCAGCCGTATACGCGGTTGAAGGTTAAAGAAATCAAGTTTTAAATACCAGTCTGAGAGAAGAGGCACGTCATGGCACATACAAAAAGCCAAGGTAGTACAACAAACGGAAGAGATTCAAACGCGCAAAGACTCGGCATTAAGGTGTTCGGCGGGCAGTTTGTGAAAGCTGGAAGCATTATCGTCCGCCAGCGCGGTAATCGTTTTCGTGCGGGCACTGGAATGGGAAGAGGCAATGACTTCACGCTTTTTGCCAAACAGGCCGGGTACGTTGAGTTTAAGCCTAACCGCACGGTTAATATTCTTCCTGAGAAATAAGTTTCGTTTCTTTTTTGCATCTACAACAAAGGCTAAAAAGCGCCTCACTCGCTTTTTAGCCTTTTTCCTTTTCAGAGCATGATTACAGACCATATTCATCTTACTGTTCAATCGGGATCCGGCGGTAATGGCTGCGAAAGCTATAATCATCGTACGGACCGGAAGGCTGTGCCTAACGGGGGCGATGGCGGACGAGGCGGGAAAATTATTTTTCGTGCGGACGTGAATGCCCCGGCCATAGCCAATTTTCGGTTTCGTCAGCGAATTATCGCTGAATCTGGTACCCATGGAGGACCGAATAAATGCCGCGGAAAAAACGCGAAGGATACGGTCATTCTAGTGCCTGCGGGTACAAGGCTTTTGGATCGTGAAAAAGGTCTCCTGATTCGCCATCTCGTGACATCCGGAGACGAAGTTGTTGTGGTGGAAGGCGGGCGGGGAGGCGTCGGTAATCAGGGTGGAAAAAAAACAACACTGGGTGAAAGAGGGCAGCAGATAGAGCTTGAACTGAAATTCCGGATTCAGGCAGACGTTTTTCTTGTAGGGCTTCCTAACTCAGGGAAGTCTACGCTGATGAACGCCTTAACGCATACGCATCTTAAGACGGAGCCCTATCCTTTTGTGACTCAGTCCCCCGAGATCGGGGTTTGTCATTTGTCTGACTACGAAGCCGTTACGCTTTGTGAGTTTCCTTCGCTTTATGACGGATCCCCCGAAGGGCGCGGCTGCGGGATGGATTTTTTAGCACACCTTGAGGATGCGAAATTTATTTTTTTTGTCTTGGACCCTGTCTCCGAGTTTGCGGACTCTCCAGCCAAGGGATTGGCTCTTTTGCGAGGGCTTTTGGAAGAATACAATCCTGACTTCTTGTCGATTCCGTGTGCTGTTCTGGTTCCCAAAATAGATCTCAAAGAAGCCGTGGATAAGCTCAAAAAAGCAAAGTGGAAACCGGGAGTCCCGATCTTCCGGTTTTCTGCTGTTTCTGGCGAAGGCCTTGATGAAATTCGCGATTTTTTGAGAAGGAATTTTTTAGAGGCACCCAATGTCCGACCGTCTTAAGCGCGCTAAAAGGATTGTGATAAAAGCCGGAACCAGTATCCTTACTGGTAAAGACGGCCGCTTTGTCCCGGCTTATCTTGCAAGACTTGGGAAGCAAGTCCTTGACCTCATGGAGCAAAAGAAGGAAGTTGTTCTTGTCAGCTCGGGAGCGATTGGTCTGGGCATGGAAGTGACAGCCTTTAAGAAGAGGCCTAAAAAAATGTCTCAGCTTCAGGCCTGTGCCGCGATTGGGCAAGGGAAGCTAATGGCCGCGTATGAAAAGTTTTTCGCAAAGCATGGTATTCATACAGCACAGATCCTGTTAACAAGAGATGGTCTTGAAGACCGGGAGCGTTTTTTAAGAGCGAGCCGCACCATGAGCGAGCTTTTAAGAATGAAAGTGCTCCCGATTGTGAATGAAAATGATACGGTTTCGACGGAAGAAATAGCTTTTGGGGACAATGACCGTCTTTCTGTTCACGTTTCCCACCTGGTCGGGGCGGATCTTCTTATCCTCCTTTCGGATGTTGACGGATTTTATTTGAACGATGGGTCGCGGGTTCGTTTGGTCTCTTCAATCCGGGAGATCCGTGAAGAACTGGTTAAACATGTGAGGGATACGCGGAAGGAAAAAACGGTTGGCGGGATGTCTGCCAAGTTGAAAGCTGCGACTACGGCCATGAACTTGGGGATCCCGATGCTGATTGTGAATGGCCACAAAAGCGGATTGGTTGGAAGTGCTATTCGGGGGGGCGACATTGGAACCCTGTTTCTGCCATCCCGTGAGAAACCAAGTGCCCGGCGTATGTGGATTTCTTTTTCCGCCCCGAGAAAAGGCGCTGTTATTGTTGATCCCGGGGCTTTTGAGGCTTTGCGAACTCAGCGTGTAAGTCTTCTCCCCCGCGGTATGGTTGCCGTGAAGGGCGAATTTGAAAAAGGGCATGTGGTCGAGTTGGAAACTCAGGATGGAAGGGTTTTTGGCCGCGGGGTTGTCCGTTATTCAAGCCGTGATTTAGGCCGGCTGACAGGAAAAAAGACAGGGGAAATCAAAGGTGTTTTGGGGTATAAAAATCAGGATGAAGTCATTCACCGCAATGATCTTGTGGTTTGGGAGTAGGAGATGAGTAAACTGAAAAAAAATTCCTGGGAAAAAGACTTAATCCTGATGCTGTCAAAGGTTCAAGAAGCTTCCAAAGAAGCCTCTTTGCTATCTTCTGCTGACAAGAACCGCATTCTCCACGAGGTCGCGGCGGATATGAAAAAGGCTGTCCCGAACCTTCTCGCTGCGAATGCCCGTGACTTAAAAGCTGCCCGAAAGAACAATTTGAACTCTGCCATGATAGATCGCTTAACCCTGACACCGGCACGCATCGCTCAGATGGCGGAAGGCGTTAAGACCGTGGCGAAACTTGAGGATCCTATCGGAAAACTTTTGGGGAAATGGGAACGGCCCAATGGTCTCGAAATCTCCCGCGTCAGCGTTCCTCTCGGCGTTATTTTGATTATTTATGAATCACGTCCTAATGTTACCGTTGAATGTGCCGCGCTTTGTCTGAAAAGCGGCAATGCGGTCATTTTGCGCGGCGGAAAAGAGGCTTTTTACACAAATCAGGTTTTAGCGGCTCTTTTTACCCGGGTGCTTAAACGCCGAAAGATTCCGGAAGCATGTGTCAGTATTGTTAAAACTACGGATCGTGCAGCTGTGGATTTTTTGCTTCACAGAGAAAAAGAGATTCATCTGGTTATCCCCAGGGGCGGGGAGTCACTTATCCGAAAAGTGGTGGAAATGTCCCGTATTCCCGTGATTAAGCACTATCAAGGAATCTGCCATGTGTATGTGGATGAAAAGGCGGATCTCAAAAAAGCGGCAGCCATTGCTGTGAATGCAAAGCTCCAAAGACCGGGTGTTTGTAATGCCATGGAGACCTTGCTTGTGAACCGAAAAATTGCGGCTAGTTTTTTGTCCGTTCTTAGTAAGTCCCTTGAAGGCAAATGTGAAATTCGTGCTGACCAGGAAGTCCGCCGTTGGATTCCTTGGGCCAAAAAAGCCAAGCCGGATGATTTCGGGCGGGAGTTTCTTGATAAAATTCTTGCCGTAAAAGTTGTAGGAGGCCTCGACGAAGCCGTGAAGCATATTGGACGCTTTGGTTCCGGGCATACGGATGCCATTATTACCGAAAATAAAAGGACGGCCGAAAAGTTCGTTTTGGAGGTTGATTCGTCGTCGGTGATGGTTAACGCATCGACCCGATTTGCAGATGGGTTTGAGTATGGTCTTGGAGCTGAAATTGGCATTTCCACAGACAAGATTCACGCAAGAGGGCCTATGGGGCTTGAGGGGCTTACGTCCTACAAATATGTGGTCCGAGGCGATGGTCAGATTCGGTCCTAACGACCGTCAAAGGCGGTTATGAAAGTTGGCATCTTGGGTGGAACCTTTGACCCCGTACACAAGGGGCATTTGGCCCTTGCTGCTGCCGCACAAAATCAGTTTGGTTTAGACAAAATCGTTTTTATTCCGGCAAATATCCCGCCCCATAAAAGCAGCCGGAGAAATATGGCCTCCCCTCAGGATCGATACAAAATGGTAGCGCTTTCAATTCAGAGCAATCCTTCCTGGGAAGCTTCGTCCATTGAAATTGACCGTACCGGGGTTTCCTATACCGCAGATACCGTAAAAATGCTTCAGACGATTTACCCTGCCGCGCAATTATTTCTTATCCTGGGAGCAGACGCATTCGCGGATTTTGACAGTTGGCATGATGCTGCAAGCATTAGAAGCCGGGTTGCTTTTTTGGTTGCCGGCCGGCCAGGGGTCAACGATTTTAAGAGTTCTTCAGATAAGGTCTTTCGGGTTATGATGCCGGATTATCCCGTTGCTTCTACCGATATCCGTGCGAAAATTCGGGACCCGAAGTTTTCCGGAAACGCCCTTCCGGAAAGTGTTTTAGAGTATATTCAGCAGCATAACCTTTACAAATAAACTTTTATGGAAACCTGGACTGTTGTTTTTATTTTGCTCCTGCTTTCTCTCGCGTCAGGTTTTTTTTCCGCGGTGGAGACAGCGCTTTTTTCATTGACCCGTATTGAGAATAAACGCCTTGAACAGCGCCATCCTCACCTTGCTCGAGCTGTTAAAGATCACCTCCAGCACCCTCGCCGTACGCTCATGACCCTTCTTATAGGAAATATTCTTGTAAACACCTTGGCCGTTTCTTTTGCGACGCTCCTTGTCTTGCGCCATTTCGGGGGCGAGACCTTAGGCTGGGCGATGGCTCTCTACACCTTTTTCGTCATTGTTTTCTGCGAAATTCTTCCCAAGATTGTTGCGGCACGGCAAAACCAGAGGATTGCTGCTTTGAGCGCGATTCCGCTGCGGTTTTTTGCAATTCTTTTTTGGCCCCTTAGCTTTCTCATGCATCTTGTGACCCACCGGATGATGGCCCCGGCGAGTGAAAGAAAAGACAAGCATGATCCGGTTTCAGAAGAAGAGTTGAAAACCCTTGTTAAAATCGGGGAAGAGGAAGGGGTTTTTGACGGGCAGGAACGCTATATGATTCAAAAGCTTTTCGATCTTGGAGAAAGGCCTGTCAAAGAGATTATCACGCCCCGCGTGGATATGGTGGCGTTGGATATTGATGACCCGATAGAAAAACATACGGAGCTTGTGAAAGAATATCACTTTTCACATTTCCCTGTTTATAAAGATTCCCCAGACCACATTTTAGGAGTCATCTCTGTACACGAGTATCTTCTTTCTGATTCTCCAAAGCTGGAAGTTCTCATGAAACAGCCTTTTTTTGTCCCGGAAACGAAGCGCATCGATGAGCTATTAGAAGAATTGCGAAAACGGGATGAGGTTTTTTGTGTCTGTGTGGATGAACATGGCGGCACGGCGGGCGTGGTTACACTCGAGGACATTCTGGAAGAGATTTTTGGTGAGTACTATGACGAGTATGAGAAGGTTGTAAACCCCATACGCCCGCTTGGGCACCAGGAATACATTGTAGACGCTAAAATTTCAGTCGCTGACTTCGAGGAGTTTTTTCATGTCGAACTAGAGACTGAAGAAGCGGCGACTCTTGGCGGTTTCATTCTCGAAAAAATGGGAAAAGTGCCTAAACCGGGAGAAATTCTAGAAACTCCGGAGCTCCAGATCCGTATTCAAAAAGTAATCCGCCAGCGCATTCTGGGCGTTACGGTGAGAAAACTCGTATGATTGGATTGATGGGGTGGTTTCTCGCCTGCTTTCTTTTCTCAGCCTTTTTTTCAGCCGCGGAGATGGCCTTTGTGTCAAGTAACCGAGTGCACATGCGTAAACTTGCTGATGGCGGTGACCGTTCTGCCAAAACAGTCATCAAGTTTTATAAAAAAACACCTTATTTTTTAGCGTCAATTCTAATTGGGAACAACATTGCCAATATTACCTCGACAACGATTTTAACCTATGTGCTGAGTGAGCACTTCCGCATCCAGAGTGAAACCCTCATCACCCTTATTATGACGCCGCTTCTGCTTATATTTGCAGAGATTCTGCCTAAAGATTATGGTCGCCTGCACAATCAGTCGCTCTTACGGCGTTTTTCGGGACTTTTACAAGCATTTCTATCTATCCTGCATATTTTTACTTCTCTAACTTTGAAGTGTGTTGATTTTTTTCTCGCGCCGCTTGGCGGTGGAAACCGGAAGAGTATTTTTGTCAGTGAAAAAGAATTTCGTTCCATTGTTGAAGAGGGCACCCGGACAGGTGTATTAAGTCAGCCAGAGAAGAAGATTATCGATACCATTCTTGATTTTGAAAAAGTCAAAGTGCAGGCGGTTATGATGCCTGTAGAGAAAGCGCCCAAAGTGGAGCTTCACTCGAGCGTTCAAGAGGCGAAACGAGTGGCTCGGGAAACAGGTGCCAAGATGCTTCTTGTTTATGAAGAGATTCCGTCTATCGTTATGGGCATGGTGTATGTTTTTGATCTCCTTTTTGAAGAGGATGAGTCCAAAGGCCTTAAGTCTTTTCTTCGATCGCCGGTGTTTATTCCCAAAACGGCTTCAAACGAACGGGCTTTTTTTACTCTACAGAGGCGGCATCAGTCCTATGCCGTCATCGTCGATGATGAGCAGGATGTGGTGGGAGTGGTGGCAATTGAAAGGCTTTTGGCCTTCTAAGGGAGAATTTATGGGGAAGAGAAGTCTATTCATAAAATTTTTAACGCTGACTATTTACTTATCCTTTTTGCAGATGGGTATGTCCAAGACTGGATTTGCCTACCATGAGGAAATTGGTGCGGGATCGGAAGAGGTTTTTAAGGCGGCTCTGCAGGCCCTGGAGCCTTATGGGATTCGCAAACAGAATGCTGAAAAGCTTACTATTGAAACAAATTGGGTAGAGGGAAGCTCTGACCGCACAACGTCTCTTTATTTTACAAAAATTGAAAAAACTTTGCTGAGACGAACCAAGTTTAAAGTTTCATTTAAGTCCTGGCCGCGATACACGGAAGTGGATATTCGAGCGGAGTATCAGTTCAAACCCTTGAGTTCTTCCGAAAGAGCTCCCTGGAGAAAAATGAAACCAGCTTTTGATGATTACTCTCAAGAGCGCGAACTCTTTCGAAAAATCCTTTCCCAGATAGAGTACAACCGCCGCCCGCCCAAGTAATGTTCTGAAACCCGCCTGTTTAAAAAAGTCGACATGTTGAAAAAAGTAACACGGCTTTCTATTAAGCTTTAGAAAGCGAAGCCGTTAATTCATGTGAAAGAGTCGGAGTCTGTCTAAAATCCTGGATGATTTTAATGAAGTGAGGCTTTCTTGCGCGTCATTGCGGTTGCAAATCAAAAAGGCGGGTGCGGCAAAACAACCACCAGTATTAATCTTGCGGCCTGTCTTGCACATTTGAAGAAAAAAGTCCTTCTGCTGGATCTTGATCCGCAAGGACATTCGACCTGCGGGCTTGGGGTTCGGGCTGAACGTCTCACTCGAACTCTTTATGAGCTGCTCCGAACCGAGCATGACGATTCTTTGAGTGTTTCAGATGTCGCGCTCTCTATTAACCCTTACCTCTGTCTTTTGCCATCAACAACTTCTCTTGCGGGTCTTGAGGAAGAGCTGGTTCATCTTCAGGGACGCGAGAGGCGTCTTCGCCAAAAAGTCTGTTCCCCGCTTCAGATTCAAGGGGAATACGAGTACATTGTCATTGATTGCCCGCCGACGACGGGTGTTTTGACTTTGAATGCCTTGGAAGCTGCAGATGAAGTTCTTATTCCTATTGAACCTTCCTTTTTTTCTTTGCATGGGCTTGCGAAGATCTCCGAAACCCTTGAGCGGGTTAATTGCCGCCGCAGGGTCCCCTTGCAAAGTCATGCTCTTCTGACGATCTTTGATTCGAGAACCCGTTTTGCAAAAGAGGTGTATGACGAGGTTCAAAAGCATTTTAGAAAGAAACTTTTTCGGTCCATTATCCATGAGAGTGTTTCTTTGAAAGAGGCCGCCAGCGCAGGCCTAAGCATTGTTGATTATGCACCCGACACACAAGCCTGCCGGGATTACATGAATTTGGCCCTTGAATACCTTGAGCGAACTTGGGAATCCCTTTTCCCGAGCAATGAATTAGGGTGGGGAAACGTCATGAGAAACCGTTTTGGTCCAAGACGTGCCGTGGGAGGGGTTCTCTTTCAATGCCACAGCCCGGGTGCTCAGGAAGTTGATGTTGCGGGTGATTTTAACCGGTGGATTCCTGAACCGATGACACAGAGAGCAATTCCTGGGGTTTGGCAAAAAGTTATTCCCATGGAAGAGGGGGAGTTTCGTTACAAGTTCATTGTGGATGGCGAGTGGCAGCTTGACCCGTGCCAGGAATCCACAAGAGAGAATTCTTACGGCAGCTTTGATTCCTACCTCAAGGTGATTTAATGAATGGCGAAGAGCGTAAATTGAAGCGAGGGTTAAAAGATATCTCGAATCTTTTTCTGGATGAATCCAGATCTAGAGAGCCGGCGTCTTCCCATGGAGAAGCTTTGTTTTTGAAATGCGTGGGGGTTTATCAGCCGTTTAAAGAGAAAATTCAATTTGCCCCCCACAGGCTCGCAAAAGCTTTATCCGAGCATGAAGTTCCCTGTTCCGTTCTTTCAATCGGAAAAGTTTCTGCCTTGCCAAATTCTGATGGAGTGTCTCACGCGGCTCTTGATTGGGCCGCGTTTGAAAACTTGTGCCGTCAGCCGCTTTTGATGGCCGATGGCGGGAAACTTCAAAAACAAATGGTGTTATTCGATTTTGACGAACGTCACCCTAGTCATTTGCAAGCGGTAGTCCCTTTGCTTGACCGGTGGATTTTTCTTGTTCCGCCAAGCCTGGATGGAATTATGGAGGCCTACAGAATGATGAAGGGGACCCGCTCTTTGGCCCAAGGTCTTTTGCAGTACTATTTGTTGTTCGAGGGACCGAAAGGGCAGGGAGAAACAGACAGCTTTTTGTTTGAAAAATTTTCCACGATGGCGTCTGATCGTCTTGGGATCAATCTCGTATGGCTTGGTTATTTAAACCCCTCCCAGGACACCAAGGGATCAAAGGATTTGGATTTGGATAATTTTTTTCTAGCGGATAACGCACCTGTGGAAATGCTTGGGAAGTTTGCTGTTTTAAATTATGCGGCAGCTTTCTTCGGACAGGAATCTGGAAAGATGCATCATGAAGACCTATAAGCCGGGCGCGGCCCTGAGTCCGCAGGCTCTCAAAAGTTTTTTAAAAAAAGCCATTCAAGAGCACTATGACGGACTCCCGGTCACTCGAGGCATTGCCTTTGAAAGCGACTCCGATCAGCGTTTCTGGGGGGAGAACTCTGAGGGTGTTTATTGCGCACGCATTTTAGGAAATGTTCCGTCGTTTGAGGACTTTGAGAGTTTGCGGCAGGAATTTTTAAAATTAAAAAGTGCTTTTCCGGAAAGTGTCGATTTTATCGTTTTCTTCCCTTATGACAAAGACAGGGGGAATGAATTCTGTTTGAGTTTAGAGGGCGTTAGAGAGCTTTTTGCTGATTTCAAAAGCGTTCGTTTTGTGAGATTTCTCCCTATTTCTTCTTTCCTCGATGAACCTAGTATTCTCGTTTCAGTCGTTTTAAGCGTTGAAAAATCCGTGTCTCCGATTGAAAACCCGCTTCCTGAATTATCTAGCGTTTTTGAGGAGGGAACTGGATCAGAGCGCTTTCTGGAGGGCTCTTTGCCAGGGCCCGCAGCTTTGACAAGGCAAGAAATAGAGAGTTTCTTTGAAATTGGTGTTGAAATGAAAAAGGCAGCCTATCTGAAAAGGCTTGCAGGTTAAAGGAATCAGTGAATTCTTCGGTTTCCAAAAGAGAGCTTTGTGATATAATCCACCCCCATGAATCAAATCAAGGTTGAAATAGAAAGTCTTAAAAAGGCTCAGGAAGTTGATCGAGAGCTGTACCTCGCTCAGGAACGCCTTAAAGAGATCCCTGCCGAAAGAGATGCTATTAAGCAACAGCTTGAATCGGAAAAGGGACAATTGCGCCAATTCGAAACATCTCTCAAAACCCTTCAGCTTAAACAGAAAGATAAAGAACTAGAGCTTGGACAAAAAGAAGCCCAAGTGAAAAAATTTGACGGTCAGCTGGCGCAAGTTAAGACCAATAAAGAGTACAGCGCTTTGCAGCAAGAGATAGCTTCATTAAAGGCCGATAATTCCCTTTTGGAAGAAGATATTATTAAAATTATGGATGAGGTCGAAGCGGCCCATGCTGAACTCCGCAAAGAAAATGAACGGCTGAAGCAGAAAGAAAAAGAGTGCGCTTCTCTTGACAATGACTTGAAAGAAAAAGAAAAAAAACTCAAAGAAGAAATTGATGGTTTCAAGGGGCAGCGAGAGGAGGCCTTATCTCACGTAAAGCCTGAGATTCGGGTCATGTATGACATTGTTGTTCAGAAGAAACAGGGCATAGCGCTTGCTCCTGTGATGGGTGAGATTTGCGGTGCCTGTAAAATCAAAATTCGCCCGCAAATTTTAAATGAAGTGATGATGAGTGAAAATTTAGTTTCCTGCGAACAATGCTCCCGCTTTTTGTATATCGAATAACCTTTTCCTTCCCTCAGAAAAAATCTTCACGAAATAGCCTCTTTAACTGAAAAGCACCCCTAAAGGCCATTTTTTTGCCTTTTGGAGGTTTTTCTGAGAAATTCCCCCACTTCATTCCACATTTTAAATCCCTACCTATAGTAGACTCAAAAAAATGGCACACAATTAATAGTGTTAAGGTGCTATGAATTGCTATACATTTTTTTTTGTTGACTCTCTGTTAAGACGAATATATACTCCGGCCGATAAATAAGTGGTGAAAAGTGGTGAAAAGTGGTGAATCTGAGGCAGGAGTAAAACCGAATGTTCTACGGTGAATACGAACATAGCTTGGACAGCAAGGGGAGAGTCATCATCCCGGCCAAGTTCCGCGAAATTTTCAAAGAGCGGTATGTTGAAAAGTTTTTTATCACGCGCGGACTTGATCAGTGCTTGTTTGTATTTACTGAGGAAGTTTGGGCTGCCCAGGAAAAAAAGTTCCGTGACATGCCCTTCACCAATGCTGAAGCCCGAAAATTTAACCGTCTTTATTTTTCTGGTGCGTCGGATGTTGTTTGCGACAAGCAAGGCCGAATTTTAATTCCGGACTATTTGAAGTCTTATGCAGAAATTAAAGAACATGTCCAGGTGATTGGCGTTTCGGATCGAATTGAAATTTGGGCCAAGGACAAGTGGGAAAGTTTTTTTGAAGGTAATAAAAACAGTTTTGAAGATCTCGCTGAAAAATTAATGAACGATAAATCATAACAGGGGGTGGCTATGGGATACAGATCACGGGCGAAGATGGGAGTTGATATCGTGCGGTTTCAGGGCGATCTTGACGCTATGGAAATGGTGAAGGTGAAGAACCGTCTCAGCCGTCTTCTGAAAAAGAATCACAAGAATCTTCTTTTGGATATGAGCCGTGCAAAGCGCGTCGAGCTGGCCGGGCTTGGGATTCTTGTTGATCGCTTGATGAAGGTTCGTGCTGCGAACGGCGACATAAAAGTGTGCAACATGCGCCCGGAAGTCCACAAGACCCTTAAAATGATAGGCGTCAGTGATCTCATTGAATCTTTTGGCAGTGAAGAGGAGGCTATCCGGAGTTTTGCTGCATAAACCGGTACTTCTCCAAGAGGCTCTTCAGAGCCTTAATCTGAAGCCAGGAGCTGTTGTCCTGGACGGCACTCTCGGATCCGGGGGGCATTCTCATGAGATAGCGAGAGTCATAGGCCCCGGGGGGCGGTTGATCGCGATGGATCAAGATGCGGATGCGATTAACCGGTGCAAGGAAAAGTTGGCAAGTTTTCCATGGGTTGAGTTCCAGCAGGCGAATTTTAGAAATGCAGATCTTATTCTTAATTCTCTAAAGATAAACGGTTTAGATGCAGCTCTTTTAGATATTGGTTTTTCTTCAGACCAGCTTGAAGATGCCCGCCGAGGATTCAGCTTTGAGCGGCCGGGGCCTTTGGATATGAGAATGAATACGGCGGGTCATGTGACCGCAGCCGATCTTGTTCGTGATCTTTCTCAGGTCGAGCTTGAACATTTGTTTATCCGGTATGCTGAGGAACGCTGGGCCCGAAAAATTGCCCAAAAAATTTCCGAAGTCCGGAAGCAAAAAGAAATCCGAACAACAGACGAATTGGTCCGAACGATCGAACTCGCATTACCCCGGGCGTATTCGTATCCACCGGGAAGAAGGCCTCCGTGGGCTCGGCACCATCCTGCAACGAGGGTCTTCCAAGCATTAAGAATCGCGGTTAATGACGAGTTGGAAAGCCTTACGGAAGCACTGCCAAAGCTTTTTGAAAAACTAAAGCCAGGCGGCCGTCTCTCGGTTATCACGTTTCATTCACTTGAAGACAGGATTGTGAAGCATCAGTTCAAGGAATGGAGTCAGCTCAAAACAGGGGTTTTAGTTACAAAAAAACCTTTAGAGCCCTCCGAGGAAGAGATTGAGCGAAATCCTCGCTCTAGAAGCGCAAAGCTTAGGACGATAGAAAAACGATGATTAAATTTGCTCTCAAAATATTTTTTATTGCCGGGATTCTAACCTCTCTAGCGGTGCTCTATGTTTATGGACAGACAGCCGTTTTCAAAGTCTCCTATGATATCAATGAGAAATCTGACAAATTGAAAGAGAATAGCGAACTTTTCCGGCGGCTTAAGTTTGAAGTCGATCAGTTAAAGGCCCCGCGCCTTCTCGAAGAAAAGATGAAGCGTATGGAGCTGGAGCTGTCACTACCCTCGGAAATTCAAGTGATCCGCATTCCCAAGACTTCTGGAGTTGAGTCCCGCTTGGAACCCGTTGTTTCCAAGCAGCCTCTTGCGGCGAGTCCTTTTGATTTACTAGGACGCTGGGTTAAGGTTGCCCAGGCTAAAATGGAAAACTAAGCATGACAGCTTCGGTTTCGCCAAGACGGTTTTGGGCGGTTCAAGGAAGTGTTGTTCTTCTTTTCTGCATCATCATTTATCAGCTTGTTCAGCTTACTTGGATTCGTCAGCCCGCCCTCCATGAAGTCGCTGAACGCCAGCACCACCTCACCGTAGTCATTCCGCCCTTTCGAGGATCTATTCTTGACCGCAAAGGACGGGAACTTGCGACAAATCTCAAATTGCCCTCTATTTATGCTATTCCGCGTGTCATGGATGAGCCGACCAAAAAGGAAGTTGCGGGTGTTCTCGCGGAAGTGCTTCATCTGCAAAAAGAGTATGTAGCCGAACGCCTCTCCCGGGATAAATCATTTGTCTGGATCAAGCGCAAAGTTTCTCAGGAGGAGGCCGCAAAGGTCAAGGCGCTCCACCATCCTTCTCTCGGGATTGTTGAAGAATACCGCCGTTTTTATCCTCAGGGCGATTTACTCTCCCAGGTTTTGGGTTTTGCCAACATTGATAATCAGGGGATTGAAGGTATTGAGCTTTCCCTTAATAAAGATCTTCAAGGCCGTGAGGGGCGCCGGTTCACGAAGAGAGATGCTTTGGGACGTGAAATCCGGGCATTTGATGTAAAAACAATACCTCCACAAAATGGAAACCGCGTTATTTTAACGATTGATCAATATCTGCAGTACTTGACGGAAAGATCGCTCGAAGCAGCCTATAAGCAATGGAAAGCTAAAGGCGCCATGGCCATTATTATGAACCCGAAAACGGGTGAAATACTGGCGATGGCCAATCGTCCCGGATTTGACCCAAACGAATATGAAAAGTCGAACTCTGAAAGCCGCAGGAACAGAGCCGTTACAGACATGTATGAACCAGGCTCTGTTTTCAAGATTGTCGGCTCCAGCGGCGTCCTCAATGAAAACCTGGCCACTCAGGACCGTGTGTTCTTTTGCGAAAACGGAAATTACCGTTACGGTTCAAGAACGCTCCGCGATGTTCATAGTTATGGTAATCTCAGCCTGGCCGAAGTCATCGTGAAATCAAGCAATATTGGAGCGGTAAAAATTGCAGCTTTGATGAAACCGACGGTTTTTCAAAGCTATATCAATCAGTATGGTTTTGGAAAAGCAACCGGCATCGATATCCATGGAGAAGCCCCGGGTTATACAAGGCCGCCTTCACAATGGTCAAATACATCTCCTTATAACATTCCCATGGGGCATGAAATCATGGTAACGGCGATGCAGATGGTTCGCGCCTTTGGTGTGATCGCTAATGGGGGGGAACTCGTTAGACCTTATATGATTGCCCGAGTGGAAGACCCAAGAGGGATTGTTCTCCGCGAGAACAAACCGCAAGTTCAGCACCGGGTAATTCGTCCTGAAGTTGCTTCCGTAATGAGAGATATCCTGGTCCGAGTTGTAAATGAAGGCACTGGTAAAACGGCAAGGATCGACGGAATTCCGGTCGGCGGAAAGACCGGAACTGCGCAGAAAGTCCTGCCGGGCGGAAGGGGCTATTCTCATGACAGCTTTATTTCTTCCTTTATTGGTTTTGCACCTGCCGATGATGCGCAGTTAGTCATGGCCGTTGTCTTAGATGATCCCCGCGGGAAATACTATGGGGGCACTGTTGCCGGACCGGTTTTCAAAGAGGTGATTGAGGCGGGGCTTCTTTATATGGGATACATTCCAGAGAATGCAAAAAGCCTTAGTTCGCCAAAGTCTTCTGTTCCTGCCGCTCAAGGAAGTCAGCCCAGGCTTTTACCGGTTCAAGCTCCGGGTAGAGGAGTTTAGCGTCCAGAAGCCCTGAGGGGCATGTAACGTTTATTTCGATAAGACGTTCCTGCATCACGTCAATTCCTGCCAAATGAAGCCCCTGTTTTTTTAAGTAGGGAGCAAGCGATCGGATAAGTAATTTTTCTTTACGGCTAATCCCACAGGCCCGGGTTACCGCCCCCAAACTTAAATTCGCTCTAAATTCTCCCTTTTGAGGAACCTTTTCAAATGCCGCCAGAGGCTGTCCGCCCAGAAGGAGGATTCTCTTATCTCCGCGGAACCCGTTGGAAGTCAGAAAGCGCTGAACTTGAAGCGGCTTAATTCCGCCCTCACTTGCCTGGCGGAGCTGCTTTATTGCATGGGAGGTTCCGGAGTGAAGGAGAAAAACACCTTCGCCGCCCTTTTTATCCAGCGGCTTAACAACAACCGGTCGCCCCAGCTTTTTCTGAAAGCTTAAGATAAGGTCCGGTGAAGAACTCACAAAAGTCTCTGGGATCCACTTTGGGAAGCGCAGAATGCCCATTTTTTCATTGGTATTGCGAATGCCGGCAGGGTTGTTGGAAACAAAGACCTGGGGCGGGGCCAATTCTAAAAGATAGGTCATGGTGATATAGGCTTCATTAAAAGGCGGTTCTTTGCGGATGATGACCAGGCTGAAGTCTGAAAGGGGGCGGCGGAGAGGCTTGAGCGCGGTAATTTGGCCGGACTTAGAAACCATTGCCTGAGCAGCATGAGCGAAAATTCTGCCTGAATAGGCTTCCAAATCGCTCAAGTCAGCAATCCATGATCCCCGGCCCCGGGAAGAAAACTCCAAGAGAAGAGCGAGGGAAGTATCTGTCTTGATGTCGAGCTTTTTAAGGGGATCCAGGATGAAAAGGACTGGTTTTTTAGCTTTCATAGTTTCCCGCAGGCTTAGAGATTGTTTTCTTTATAAGGACGCGATATTCTAGCGCAACGTTTTGGAGGAACAAGCCTTTTGAGCACCTTTTTAGGATCCAAGCCACCCACGAGAATTCATTCCGAAGAAGAACTCCTTACCTACTTTCATGCCTTTGCTAAGCCGCAAGAGTGTATGCGGGTGGGGATTGAGGCCGAGCTTTTCCCTGTTTTTAAGGATTCGGGAAAGGCCCTCCCTTATGAAGGTCCCGTAAGTGTCCATGCCATTCTTAAGACCTTGGCGGACCGCTTTGGCTATCAACCCATTATGGAAGAAACGGCCATTATCGCGCTCAAAAAGGATCAAACCTTTATTACCCTCGAGCCCGGGGGGCAAATTGAACTTAGCGCCCCGCCAGTTAAAACTATTTTTGAGGTTGAAACCCTGATTAATGAATTCCTTGCGGATCTAAAGCGTATGGAGGAGTTTTTTCCTGCAGCGGCTTTTTTGGCTTTTGGAATTCAGCCGTTTAGCAGATTAGAGGACATTGGGATGGTTCCCAAGAAACGCTATGAGCTTATGGCAAGTTATCTCGGGAAGCGCGGTTCCATGGCGCTTCAGATGATGAAGATGACGGCGACCAATCAATTCAATTTCGATTATTTAAGTGAAGAGCATGCGATGGCGAGTCTGAGAACGGTTTTAGCGCTGTCGCCGATTATTTCCGCGCTTTTTGCCAATGCCTGCTTCTCAGAAGGAAAAACGAACGGGTATCTGTCGAAGCGTCAGGAAATATGGCGGCATACCGATTCTGACCGTTCCGGGATTCCAGAATGTTTTTTAGAAGAAGGGCGTACTTTCCGCGATTACCTGGAATACATTCTTGAAATGCCTTTGATGTTTATTGTTCGTGAGGGGGCGTGGCACGCTTTAGACAGAGTCACTTTCCGGCAGTTTATTAAAAATGGTTTTCAGGGACAGTTTGCGACCCTGCAGGACTTTGAAATGCATTTGAGCACGGCCTTTCCGGATGCTCGGCTTAAACAATATCTTGAAGTACGCGGTATGGATGGCCAATCGCCGCCTTTAATTCCTGCACTGGCGGCTTTTTGGAAAGGAATTCTTTACGAACCCAAAACCCGGGAGAAGGCTTGGGCGTTAGTGGCCCGGTCTTCCAAACAGGATCGTTCCAATCTTATGAGCAGCATTCCGAAGCGTGGACTTGCGGGGGAATTCATGGGAAGACCGCTTTGGGATTTTGCGGATGAACTCGTGAGTCTCTCCTGCGAAAGTCTTGCCAAGCAAACGACTCAGGACGAATCCCGGAGCGAATGTCTTTTCCTTCAGCGGATCATGCGCATACTTTTGGATCCCCGCCGCTCTCCAGCGGAGCAATTTCTTGAAAGTTGGAACGGGGTTTGGGCAGGGAACCCTGCGGAAGTCATTAAAGCTCTGCGTATTTGACCGATTCCTGAGAGCATTTCCTGCTGGTTTTTTTTATTGGCTTCGCTATAATGCACGCCTTCTTAGTTCTTATCCGGCTTATCAACGGGATGTAGCACAGTTTGGCTAGTGCGCTCGGTTCGGGACCGAGAGGTCGCAGGTTCAAATCCTGCCATCCCGACCATTTTCCCCAGAAATCTTCAAAACCGTCCCTTTTTTCACTTTTTTTTCACTTTTCTCAAAAATCTTAAAAATGACCCCTCGGAGTCCCCAAAGCTATATCTTATTATGATGTTTTATTAAACACGATAAATACATATCTTTAATCGTTGTAAGGCTCTAAAAACTGAGCAAAACATTTATCGATGATACCGTTTGACAGGGCGATTAAGGGCAAGTAAAATTACGTCAGGCTTAAGTTGATAAAATGTTTTAGTAAGTTGTTAGTTGGGCCATTAATTAAAGTTTTTTCATCTACCATCCGTATTTTAATTAAATTTTGTGTCATTAATTTAATCGGCTTACTTCGGGCTCTTGATTGTCATCGTTTTCAGCTGTGTGAAAATTAGTTCACGCTTAAAATCCGTCACTTCGATATTCGGCGAAGTGAGTGAGGGTGTTTTTCTCGCATGACACTGATTGATTGTAATAAACCTAAAAGACCCTTTTCGCTTCGAGCGATTAGTTTGTCGGTCGTCTTCATTTATATATTTACGTCGGTGGACATCCAGCTTGCCCAAAGCTCTCCTTCGACGTTGCCGCTCCCCGTAGTGATGCCCGCCAAAGTACACCCGGATAAAGTAAGCGATACGCATTTTATTCAAGACTTCGATTGGACGCAGGATAGTCCTTTGGAAAAAGCCGAACAGGAAATTGCCCCCGAAGATCTCCCCGAAACGCCCGAAGCCATCCAGACCAACAAAGAGTCTGTAGCCAATACATTTCTTCAAGCCAACCCACTGGGCTCGAAAGATGGAAAGCAATTGAACATCGAAGAAGATCCGAAGATGCCAGGCACAAAGAAATTTTCTTATGACGACGGAAGTTATTTCAAGTCCGACGCCAGCGGAAAAATTTTGGAAGTTGGAAACTATTTGGATCCAAAAAACAAAAGCAGTTTTCAAGTCCAATGGTTCTCGTACGAAAGAAGCGGTGAAGGGGATTTTCTGATCACAAAAATCAAAGCCCCGGAAGCAGACCGTTTGAACACCTTCTATAAATACAAGCTCGATGCAAGCGGCAAGCCTTCGCAGCTGCTGCGGTACGGGGTGGTAGTTCCAGATGGAACTCCTGACGGACGCTTCGTGACCATTAGGGATTATCACTTTGATGCACAGTCAGGTGCCGGGGAAGTCAGTATTTTCGATCCCGTCAATGCGGCGTCTTATCAAGTTTGGCAATTGGACCCTCAGGGTGAGGCCAGCCGGCTTGTCCGTTATCAGGACAAGAATGTTTCTTACACGATCCAATATGATGACGCGGATGCGAAAGTGAGAATCGCGGACCTCTCGGGAGATTCTTTTGAATACCGGCTTGAGGAGGGTAAGAAATTCGGAAGCCTTATCGGTGCCCGTCAGGCCGGTAAAAAATACCAGGTCGAAATGAGTTCCATTATCCGGGATAACCAGCAGGTTCCGACCTATACCTTCCGGGACTTAGAGAACCCGCTTAACTTTTATGTCCGCGAAAACCGTAAAGGCGCGCCCGGACGTTTCCTTTTGGTTCAAGAGTATGGCCCCCAGGGTGAGGCCGTTCAGAACAAAGAGTTTGTCTATGATGACGCTGCTCACAGCGTCACCATCCTGAACTTCATCACAGGTACCTATATAAAGATGCAGTATGCGGATGACTCGGCTGTGCCGCAAAACGATTTTCTGGATAGTTCGGCCAAGATTGTTGAATACGGCACAATTCTTAGCGCGCAGACTCGTGAGACCAAAGCCCAGATGAAAAGGGTCGACAACAGCTATGTGATTGTCGGAGACGATAAGAGCGTTTGGACTTATGAGGTTCGCCCTGATCAAAGAATAGGAAATTTGATAAGTGCGAGAGGCCCTCCGGATAATGCCGGCCGATATGTTTTAATTCAGTACACCTACGATTCCCAGGCGAAGACCCGTACCGCCTTTAATCTTTCCACTTTAACCTACCAAACCACTCTTTTCACAGATGATCGTGATGGCGCTGTTGTTGAAGACGGCAAGTTTACCGTTAACAGCGATGGAACGATCGAAAAGCAAGCCCTCACCAAAGAAACCGAAGCCGCCAAGTCACCGTTCAAATACGATGCGCTTGAGACGGTGTCTTTTGACTATGCTTACGCTCTTCTGAACCAAAAGGACATTGCCACGGCGGTTATTGTCGACCGGCTGGATGAAGCACAGCTTAAACAGCTGCTTCAGCTGGATCATGAAGTCGGCATTGCCGTGCTGTATGGCCAGATTGTTCTGTTTACCTCCGGGAAGGGGTATGAACTTTCTATTATTCGTGCCGCGGGAGATCTTGCCGCGAAGGCTCAGCTTATGGCGCACACGCATCCCAATAGCGCTACCGGCCCCAGCGAGGAAGACCTCAAGGGTGCTGAGGAATCAAAAAAAATGGAATTTGTTCTCAATACCAAAGGCTTTTATGGCTATGACCAAGACGGAATTCAGTTTGAAGAGAAGCCTCTTGCGGATTTTCTGAGCCGTCTTTCAGCTGCTCAGCAAGGGCAGCCGGCAAGCCTGGAGGAAAAGGTTCAGGCGTCCATTCTTCTCAATCTTTTCATCCGTGGCATGGATGTGTTTCAAGGCCTGCCGAACGAATTTAAGGATTTTTACCGCGCCGATGGCCCCACCGGCGACCAGCTTGTAGCCCTTATTATTGCCCAAGGAGCCCTTGAAGACCGTTTGAATGCGGACCGAGCCGATTTTGTCAGCGGTTCCGTTACGCAGGATCAAGACGGCCTCTATGTTGTGCCCCTCACTTACCAGGGCAAAACATATACCTGCCGTGTGAATAAAGACGCTCGTCGCGTTGAAGCCCTCCGGATTACTGAGGGGGGCGTGTTTATTCTGCAGGAACAGTATTTTTTTACGGCAGGAAAACTTAGTGCCGTGAGAATTTCGGAACCCGATGGCAAGGTTACGATTCACAATCTAGATGCTGACGGAAATACTATTTCCGTTCTAGTCAAAGATCTTGCTAAGGACGAGACACGACTATCGCAGTATTCAAATGGTGAAGTTACCCGTGAAGATCTGTTTCAAGGAGTTAATGCGGCAGATAATGTAGACGGTTTGACTTTGACGGTGACTTACCTTTATCAAGGAAGCGGTGTTCGGCTCGTAAAGGATTACCAGCAAAGCAAGACGATTAGGCAAGTTTTTGATGTGCAGGGTTTTTTGCAAAATGAACAGACTTTTGCGGGGGTTCAGGACTCTGAGAATACAGATGGGATGACTTTGATCTTTGAAAAAATCACGCTTTCTCCGCAAAGCAGTCTCTTTAAAGATTATGAAAAACATCAGACCACGCGCTCTCTCTCCGACGCTCAGGGGCAAGTTGTTCGCGAGGAATTTTATGTTGGGACCTCTGAGGGGACCAGTACCGACGGCTTAGTCCTTAAATTTGTGCGTGTGTTTGAAAGCGCCAGTAGCTATTTGGAAAAAGATTATGAGTTGAATCAAACCAAACGAGTCAACGTTGATGTTTCTCGAAAGCCTATTTCAGAGGAAGTTTTTGGTGGAGTAAAAGAGACCGACGATACAACGGGACTTGTACTCAAAAAGCTCGTTCAATATGAAAGTGCAACACTTACACTTGTGAAAAATTACGAAAAGAACGAAACAAGCACGATTACATCCGGCGCGGATGGCAAATTTACCGAAGATGTTTTCGAAGGGATACGTGGCGACAATACAACAACAGGGCTAACCCTTAAGAGAACTATTTTTACCCAAGATGCTAAAAATAAAATAGTCAAAGATTTTATAACAAAAGAAACAGCGCTGTTGGTCTATGACGACAACGGGCGTCCCGTTCGTGAAGAAATTTATCAAGGCACTCAAGATGGGACCACGACGGACGGTCTTATGCTCAAGACTACCACCCTTATTAAGAGTGATGGCGTTCGAATCATAAAGAATCATCTGATCAATGAAACAGCTGTGCGTTCCTACAAACCCAATGGCGAGATGCAAGAGGAGGCCATTTATAAAGGGATCAACCCTGACGATTCTACAGATGGATTGATTTTAAAGCGGGTGAAGTTTGTTGAAAATTCCGAGTTAACAATCATTAAGGATTTTGATGCAGGTGAAACAACAAAACAGGTATTTGATAACCAGGGGAAGCTTGCTTTAGAGGAAGTTTATTCTGGAACTCGAGGTGACAGTTCAACCGAAGGGTTATTGCTCAAGAGACAGTTGGCGGTAGAGGCCGATCGGCAGCTTCTTAAGGATTTTGAAAATGAGGAAACGACAGAGAGAAAATTTGGTGTTGAAGGAACGCTTGCCAGTGAAGGAGTTTTTGATGGGGTCTCGGCTGGCTTATCCACGGAAGGTCTGGTGTTAAAGAGTTTTCTTTCTGTTGAAAGTAAAACAAGGCAGTTGTTTAAGGATTACACTAACGACGAAACGACGGAGCGCATTTTTAATGACCAGGCTGAGCTGTCGCAAGAATTTGTTTTCGGTGGAACCCGTGCAGACAATACCACGGAAGGACTTCCGGCAAAAAAAACCATTGCGTATACGGGGGGGAAGGTCAGTCTTGTAAGAAATTATGTCACGGATGAGACATCGAAATATCTTTACGACGATGCGGGCGATTTGACGCGTGAGGAGATTTTTACAGGTACGCGACCCGATGGGGATACGCAGGGGCTTATTCTCAAAAAAGCGATTATCTACCAGGGTAATACCCGTCTTATTAAAGATTATAAGGCCAATCAAACCGTGAGGCTCTCGTTGGACGATGAAGGGGAGCTTCTTCGTGAAGATGTTTATGCGGGAATTCGTGCGGACAATGTAACGAACGGCATGATTCTCCGCAAGACAACCCTATATGAAAATAGGCGTCAAATCGTCAAAGATTTTCAAAAAAATGAAACGGTTGAATTAATTTTTGATGACGAAGGAGACCTTTATAGTGAGGCAATCTTTGCTGGAACTCGTGCAGACAACACGACGGTTGGACTTCCTCCCAAGAAGAGCACTATTTATGTAAGCGACCAAGTCCGCATTGTCAAAAAACACACCTCTAATGAAACCGTCAAAATGCTTTTCAACGACCAGGCCGAATTGATCCGCGAAGATTTCTACACTGGGATTCGGGGTGATGCAGAAGTTGATGGGCTCGTTCATAAGATTGTTAAAACATATGAGAAGCAGAACGGGATCAAAATCCACACCTCTGAAGACCTGATTAATGGGTATACCAACATTAGTCATTACGACCTCGACAATAAGCTCATCGACTTTGAAATTATCAGCGCGGACGGTGGTCGTCGAAAATTTGATGCGCTAGGACGGCTTCTTGCTGTGCGAAATGCTGACCTTAGCGGCGTTGATTATGATCCGGCGACGGGATTGGCTATAGCTTTTTACAACAGCCTCGGTGAGAAACTTCAATTGGATCAAGTCAAAGACCCTGTAACCGGTAAAGTGATCGACATAGATTTTGAAGGTAAAGATACAGTCTACGCAGAAGTGGAAGACTTGGAGGAGGGGCGTAAACGGCGCCTATACAGCAATGGATTGATCGTTATGACAAAGACGGATCCAGATACTGGCGATGAAAAAGTTGACCTTTTGAATCACGCAAACGCTGCCGCTACTATGACGTTGCAGGAGCAAGATGCTTCCGGCGCGACTATTCGGATTACTTTGAACGGTCAAGCGACTTACGTGCGGTTGGAGCTCAAAGGTGGGAATTTTAGGACAATGTATGTCATCAACGTTGAAGGACGTCGGGATAATTATGTCTATGATGATGCGGGTGCCGGGGCTCTTCTGCGGGTTGAGCAAAGCGATGGCATTACGGTCGAGTATCAATTGGGGGCTGATAATAAAAATATTCTTGATGAGGATGGACGAGAAAAAGTTTCCAGAACCGTGGAAAGCAATGGGAAGGTCAATGTTTGGCAGTATACGTCGAATCAGCCGAACGAGGGCGAACACGATAAAATTCTTACTTATACGGATGCCAGTGCTAATGCACGGCTTTTGTCAGAGCGGATTATGGCTAGTGGAACCGTCTTCCTTTATGATCGCGCGGGAAATATCATGGCCCGCCATGAGACAGTTTCAGATCAAAATGGAAATCCTGTCACGACTAAACAGTACGACACACGAGGTTTGACTGAAAGCGATGCTCGGCATGAAGGAACCGGAGTGCTGCAGGCGACACTCCACCATAGCCAATCTCTTTTTGGGGTCACCAAGACAGACCGAATTGACTATGCGGATGGCTCATATGACCTCAACGAGTATGACCCCCTGGGCCGTGGACAGCTGAAGAAGACAACGCGTAAGAATGCGGAGGATGAAACTCTTACAGAAAACTTCTTTAAAATCAATGCCCTTTTGCAGCCGGAGATTCAATACTCTATTGCCTATAAAGACGGAAGCCCTGCTCGCTTGCTTGTGTTTGAGCATCCAAATGCCCAAACAACCAGAGTTCGTGAATATGAAGTCAAAGGAACTGTGGATGTTGTGGGAACAAATGGTGAGGTAACACCGACTACGGGTGATGAGGCCGATGTTTTGCTTAGCCGCAGCGAGACTGTTCAGGTTGATGACAGCCGTACGCGTATTAAATCTAAGCTTGATGAGAATTGGGGGGCAACGCAAGACTCCAGTTTTGTTGAGCAGGTTCAGATTGATGGGCGCACCACTCAGATCACGGAATATGAAAGTGACTTTTCGACCGTTGTTAGCCGCAGCATCGTAAAGCAACTTGACGAGAACACAACTCGCATTATGACGAATCTTGACTCTTCATGGCAGCCGACCGAGGCTTCGCGGTTTATGGATCAGAAGCGTGTTGATGATAGTACGATGAATGTGACGGAATATACAGGGGCCTCTTTTGATGAGGTGAAAACCCGGAGTAAAATAAAACAGTTAAATATTCAAACGAGCCGTGTTGAGACGGACCTTGATACGAATTGGAATCCGACGGAATCAACTCGTTTTATAGATCAAGAAACACTCGGTGAAGGGCGGATGAAGGTAACCGAATATTCTGACGAGAGTTTTGATCAGGTTAAAAGCCGCAGTATTGTTGAAACTCGTCCGGAGGATGTGACGCGTGTAACGACTAACTTAGATGCTGACTGGCAGGCAACTGAAGAAACCAGATATATCGATCAAGTCGCGGTATCAAGCGAAATCCAAAGAATCACAGAATATAGCACCAATACATTTAGCGACGTGACGAGTCGTACCGAGGTTGAGGATCGCGGGGTGAACTCATCTGGCCAGCGTGTGAGCCGAGTGAAGACCAATCTTGATGCGAGCTGGGGTGCTACAAGTGACACCCGTTACATTGATCAGATCACTGTTTCCAGTGATACGCAGCGGATTGTGGAGTACACGAACGACACATTCACAACGGTGACGAGCCGGACGGAAGTGAAGGACATGGGTCTTAATGGTCAGAACCAGCGTGTGAGCCGAGTGAAGACCAATCTTGACGCGAGCTGGGGCGCTACGAGTGACACCCGTTACATTGATCAGATCACGG
>CAYSSX010000012.1:0-63538 GCA_964434115.1 uncultured bacterium | reverse complement strand
CGTCAAGGTCCACAGCCTTTGTGCCCGTAATCTGTTTCGTGTATGTGCTAAGACCTGTTGCCGCAAAGTTGGAATCCAGATTCGCAGCTACATACGTGACAGAGTCATTCTTGCTGTCTCCATCGACATCCACGGCTTTGGAACCCGTGACCTGCTTCGTATAAGTCGTTGTAGCCGTTGCCGCGTAGTTCGCATCAAGATTCGTGGCCACAAACGTCACAGAATCATTCGCGCCGTCGCCATCAAGATCCACGGCCTTGGAACCCGTCACCTGCTTGGTGTGGGTCGTCTGCGCTGTGCTGGCGAAGTTGGAATCAAGGCTTGAAGACACAAACGTTACGGAATCATTCTTGCTGTCACCGTCAAGGTCCACAGCCTTTGTGCCCGTAATCTGCTTGGTATAGGAAGTTGTAGCAGTCGCTGCAAAATTAGCATCAAGGTTCGACGCAACAAACGTCACGGAGTCATTCTTGCTGTCCCCATCCACATCCACGGCTTTGGAACCCGTGACCTGTTTCGTATAGGTAGTCGTGGCTGTTGCCGCGTAGTTCGCATCAAGATTCGTGGCCACAAATGTGACGGAATCATCCTTGCTGTCGCCGTCAAGGTCCACGGCCTTTGAACCCGTTACCTGTTTCGTGTGTGTCGTCTGTGCTGTATTCGCGAAATTCACATCAAGATTTGAAGACACAAACGTCACGGAATCATTCTTCGTGTCCCCGTCAAGATCCAATGCTTTCGTACCCGCAATCTGCTTGGCATAGGAAGTGGTGGCCGTAGCTGCGAAATTCGCATCCAGATTCGCAGCCACATACGTCACGGCGTCATTCTTCGAATCCCCGTCAGCGTCCACAGCCTTCGAGCCGCCTACTTGTTTTGTATAAGCTGTGGTCGCCGTCGCGGCATAAGCAGCCGTGAGGTTGGTCGCAACGAACGTAGCGCTATCATTCACACCATCAGCATCGATATCCACAGCTTTGGTGCCTGTGACCTGTTTTGTGTGACTTGTCTGTGCCGTGTTCGCAAAATTGGAGTCAAGACCTGAAGATACAAACGTTACGGAATCATTCTTGCTGTCGCCGTCAAGGTCCACAGCTTTTGATCCCGACACTTGTTTCGTGTAATTGGTTGCTGCCGTGGCCGAAAAAGCCTGGTCAAGATTGGTGGCCACAAATGTGACAGAATCATTCACACTGTCCCCATCCACATCCACAGCCTTGGAACCCGAAGCTTGCTTGGTGTAGGTGGTTTGAGCCGTTCCTGAAAATGTCGCGCTAAGATTGGCCGCCACTTTAATAACCGTGTCATCAATACCGTCACCATCGTAATCCGCTTTGACACCTTCCGATTGCTCGGAATAAGAAAGCTCCATTCCTGACTTGGGACCGCTGAAATCAGGCTTGTAATTCGCAATCACCTTCGTCACTCCCGTGGACTCATTCGTGAGCTGACGGGTCGCCGTGGTATTCACGGTCGGGGCAAAGTTTTCATCCAAGGCAGTGACCACATCCACCCAATCCCCTGTGACTCCGCCGTAGGTCGCGTCGGCTTCAATCGTCTGAGTGATACGGCTCAAATCGCCTGTGGTGAAAGCGCTGCTGTCATACCCTGAGATCACATAGGTTTTGCGCCGGACTTCCTGGCTTTGAGCATCCACTTCCAGGCTGCTCAACTGGCGGGAGTAAGTTGTCTTGGGTCCCGCGGTATAAGAACTCGTCAGGTTCGCTTCGATCTTCATCCAGTCCCCGCGAACGCCCCCGATCACCGTGTCGATCTCTGAAGTCTGCTTGGAGAATTGAGTCACGCCCGGCTTATCGCTGCCGTCCGGATTAACATCCTGCGCAACAAAAGTGGTCAGACCCGCCGTCCGCTGACGGGAATACTTGGTCTTCGCCACCGCATCCCCCTGAGAGTCAACGGGTGAGGCCACGAGCGTGTACTCGTCGTTTTGTCCTTTGTTTTTAATACGCTGCAAACTGTAATTCGTGGTCCCGGGAATAACATTCCCTTGTTCCGTAACAGGGTCCGCAATGAGCGTGCGTTCATTGGCCGTGTTCGCTTCAAGAATGGTCTGCCGGCTGGTGTGATAAATCTGGCCCTGATAAATATCCTGCACAATTTGATCGGTCTTGGAATTAAAAATGATTTTCCGGATCATTTTCATCGGGTCGAGAGATGGGATCGTGCTGAACAACCCCTTGTAAATTTCCTGACGCGTGACTTCCCCCGTCACTTGGTCGGTTACGGTCAGCGTGGTTTGGTTCTGCTGAATATTCTGCGTCAACTGCATCGTGGTCTTCTGCCCCAGACCGCCGACCTTAATATTGATTTTGGCGCGGGGATTAACGCCCGCCATGGCATTGCTTTCAAGGAACTCAACCTTGGAGATTGAAGCCGCGTTGAAATTAGGGTTCAAAGCTGCAAGGTCAATGTCAAACTGCTGAAGATTCTGGGTCAGATCAAGAAAAGTACCAATGACCTGCCCCGTGCTGTCGGTCATGCGAAGCAGGACTTTCACAGGCGGCGTAATAGCGGAACCAATGTCTTCGGCCTGCATAAAAAGAATCATCGGGCTGCCGGATAGAGAAAAGGTGCCCTGCGGTTTTTCGATCTTCATAAAGGTTTCATGGGTGGAGCCATAGCGCACATCGTAGCGGTAGCTGACGCCGCCAGCATACTCCACTTCCGTAATGAACTGCCCGCCGATGGTGGCCACCGGAGAGTTGGCGAAAGTGCTCGGTCCAGAGGCTGTGATGGTTTTTCCCGCAATGGCGTCGGAATCCTTCAAAAGCCCGTTCACCTTGATATCAATTTTTGCACGGCGGTTTGAGCTGATGGTTTGATCCTGAATAAAGTCAATGGATGCAAGCTTGGAAGGATCCAAAGCCGGGTTCAACTGTGAAAGATCAAAGGTAAAAGCCTGAAGCGCTGACGCAAGATCCACCAAGGCAACGGCAACTTTCCCGCTCTGATCCGTAAACCGGACCATAATCCGGGCCGGGTAGTTAATATCGATCATGTCCCCTGAAACAGCCTTCAGGGCACGCATCCACAAAGTAACGGTGTTCCCAGTGCCAATGGCCCCATTCGGGTTGCTCAAACGAACCACGGCCTGGTCGGAGCTGCTATGCCTGACATCATACTGATAGCTGAAACCTTCCGTTTTGCTGTTGAGAGGATCAGCGGAGAGCTGCTGATCAGAGCTGTACTTGCCAAGACGGGTGATGGAAGGCTGATTGGAAATCGTAGACGGTTCCGCCTGGGTAATCGTAGAGCCGGTAATCACGGTCATATCTTTTGCAAGTCCGTCAATTTCAGCGGTAATCGCGGCGCGGCGGTTTTTCCCATCCGATGTTCCGAGACCGCGGTCATGGAAAAATTCGATTTTTTGAATATGCGCGGCATCCAGGAGAGGATTCAGCGCGGCAAGATCAAGAACGAAATCCTGGAAAGAACCCGTGAGGTTCAAATTGACACTCACGATTCGGCCATCACGGTCTGTAATTTTAACAAAGGTGCGGACAGGATATTCTACCGGTGCGGCTACAGTCGCCGGCGCTTCTTCAGCTTTGAGACGGAGTTTAAAAGGCTGGTTGATGGAGATGCTTCCATTCTTGTTTTCCAGGGTCGCAATGGCTTGATCATACTGGCTTGTGCGGACATCATAAACATACTTGAATCCGCCGGTGTAATCCTGCGGCGTAATCCAGCGTCCTGAAGTCATAAAGTCAGGGGCCCCTTGAATCACAGGCTTCTGGCCTGATACGGCGCCGCCGGAAATCTCCGGCTGATCATCCTGAAGTCCCCCAAGCTCAACATAGACACTCGCTCT
This sequence comes from uncultured bacterium, assembly GCA_964434115.1. Classification (GTDB taxonomy): domain Bacteria; phylum Omnitrophota; class Omnitrophia; order Omnitrophales; family Aquincolibacteriaceae; genus ZLKRG04. The sequence goes on along the minus strand of CAYSSX010000012.1, from coordinate 59,706 downwards.
TTTATTCGTTCCGGAAATGGCCTTCGACTGAACAAACTCAATCTTCCGGACATTGGTGCGGTCAAAGGAGACATTGATGGAAGATAAATCAACGGTGAATGCCTGCTTGGTTCCTGTAACCAAAAGATCAGCCTCCACAACACGGTCATTTTTGTCCGTAAAGCGGATACGAACCGTGGCGGGAAAGGTCAACGGAGAGGCATTGACTTCGCCTTTCAGCCACACCGTGAAATTATTATCAATGGAAAAGGTCTGAGAAAAGGTCTCCAGCTTCATGATGGCTTCCGTGGCCTCAGGCGCGCGTACGTCGTAAACATATTTAAGGCCGGGGTCTGACGGATACTTTGAAATGTAATTCCCGTAAACGGTCGCTGAAGGAAGATTGGAAACAGAACTCGGAACACCCGTGGGCGTTGTTCCCGTAATAATAGGAATTTCCGACAAAAACGAAACAGGGTTAATCATCTGCTTCTGGGCTTCACGCAGCTGGTCGAGCGTGGCCATAAAATCTCCAAGCGCTTGACGGTCTGTTTTGGTGAACCCATTAGAACCTGAATGGGTGGCTTCGTAGATAAGTGGATTAAGCGCTCTGCGGATATCCGCCAAAGTGGCCGGCTCGCTTCCGTCCGCACTGATTTTATGAATCCCTTTGGGTCCGACAACAAAATTCGGTATCCCGGGATTGACGCCGTACGTCAGAGCCGCCCGGGCATCGTTCGCACTGCCTTCACCGCTCTTCGGTTCAACATGGTAGGCAAAGGCAAGCTTCCCGGCGAATGTCTCACTGACATATTCCGCCAAACTTACCTGATCCTCTTCATCTGAAGAGATGAGAAAAAATTTCAGGTTGTCATTGATATACACGCCGGCAAGAACAGACTCCGTTGTTTTACCGACACCAAATTTTCCAATAGCACCAAGAATGGTTTCGGGATCAAGGAGCTCCAAGTAAGGGGCTCCATCACTTTCCATCGTGAAGGCCGCTTCGGCATCCATGCCGCGCTCCTCGGCGCGAAGCGTTTCTTGCCCCACAGTCAACTCACCGGTCTTTACCGCCGAAGCTTTCAGATCAGAGGATTCTTCCTGCTCAGCCGATCCTTGCGGCGGAAAGACAGATTCGTCATCCGCCAAAAAATCCGTGCTTTCACGCTGGGCATCAGCGTTTTTAACTTCCGGTTCAGACTGCGAATTCTCCGGCTGAACTTCCGCTTCCGGGCGTAGTCCTTGAGTCTCATCAGAAATTAATGTTTGGGCAAAGGTGTTTGTTGGGAGGTTGAAGTCGACGAGAACAATAGCGAGGACGAGAGAAATCGTCTTCCGCATGAGAGTCAAAGTCTTCATGTTTTATCCTTCCTTTGCCAGGAAAAAGAATTTTTCAATCAGCTGATTTATTCTAACTACTTTTAATTAAGCTTTTAATTAAGTTTATAAACACACACCCTACTTTTTTGACACATTTATAATGTACTTGAAGCCTATTAAACATTCAAGATCTTTAAAATGACAAAAATCTAATGAATAAGCCCTATTCATAGCAATAGTAAACAGAAGATAACACATGATTTTTAGAAAGCACAATACCCAGGGGAAACTTTCTTAAAAAAAAGCGAAAAAAAGTGGGTTATTAAGGGAAATAGCGGGGTTTTGTAAGGATTCCAGGGAAGTTGCTAGGGAAAACTAACAGCTGAGGAAGAGATTGCGAAGAAGGACCCGAATAGCAATAAAAAAGTCCCGTGCCTTAATTTTCTTTCCTTCACCGGCACTTCGCCCGTGGTAGGAAATAGGAAGCTCCAAAATAGCCACCTTTTTCTTGATGATTTTCGTGGTCACTTCCGGCTCAAAATCAAAGCGGTCAGCCTTCAGTTTCAGCGATCGCAGAACGTCCATTTTGATGAGCTTGTAGCAGGTTTCCATGTCCGTCAGGGAGGCCCCGTAAAAAATATTTGTCAGCCAGGTCAAAAATTTATTCGCTAGAAAATTCGGAAGCGCCATCCCATCAGGACGCGCTGAATTCAGAAAACGGCTGCCATAAACAACGGAATATTTTCCCTGAAGAATCGGTTCAAGCAGTCCCGGTATTTCCGCGGGGTCATACTCAAAATCTGCGTCCTGCACCACAGCGATATCCCCGGAAGCCACTTCAAGGCCGCGCTGAATACTCAGCCCCTTGCCGCGATTGATTTCATTGCGCAGAATCTTGATTTCGCGTCCCGGATACTGGGTCTTCACGCGTTCGCAAAGTTCATACGTACCATCGTTACTGTGATCATCAATCACAACAACTTCCACCGGAACAGCAAAGGAAACAGCGAGGACTTTTCCGAGCAGCTTCTCAATCGTGGGCGCTTCATTGTATGCGGGAATAATGACCGAAAGCTTTGCTGGCATGCGTAGTTTCCTAGATTTGAATGCGCCCGGGGCGGTTTATGTCACTTTAAAACGAAGCGGTTCTGTAAAGCGCGATTAGGCTTTTTTGCTCGTGTCAGACTTCACGGGTGCGGAAGCTGGCTGCGCTTGCTTCTGGGCATTCATTTGACTAAGCGCGATGCTCAGACGCTTTAAACTCTCCATGCGGGCCTTTCGGGTCGCTTCATCTCCCGAGGCCAGCTGACTGATCAATTTGGTGGGAAATTGACCGGAAGCAGGGGCTGCAGCGACGGCGGGTGCTGCCGCAGCAGGAGCCGCTGTCATCATGGCGTTATAAGCAGGCTGCGCGGGTTTCGATTCGCTGGGGGTTGTCGAACTGAAGTTCTTAGAATACGCATCCACCGTCTGCTTTACTTCACTTTTGGCGGCTGCGGCTTGGGAACGGGCGGTGTCATAAACAGCCGCTGCCTCATTTTGAACCTGTTTGGACGCAGTAGAAGCGGCCGGGGCTGTGGTTGTTTTTTTCTCGTCACGGCTGCCGTAAGAGAAACCCATGACCAACACACTGACAAGGACCACAGCAAATGTACGCTGAAACATTAGAACCCCCTATTTTTCAGATCTTATGTCTTGGCAATCCAAGGAATCATATTGGAATAAGACGTCCAAAAATGCCTGCCATTCACATTTTAATAAAAGGCCGGACGCTTTCAAACTTAATTTTTTGTCAAAAATGCCGCATATAGTGACAACGTTATCATTATTTTCGTCTTCTGTAACCTTTTTATTAACAGGGGGTTTTGTCCAGCCATGAGCATCCGTTACACAGGAAGCGTGGTTACCTTTGCCTTATTGGCGGGTTTAAGCCTGCTCTCGCTGTCGCCGAACAAGCTAAAGTGTGAACCGACTCTTTTCCAAGAGCTTCTGAGAGGCACTGAGCAGGGCTATCTCCTGCCCGGCTACGAACTGGCTTCATTAAAAGAACGCCTGCCTGCCCGCGGGACTTTTTCCCTGATCAGCGACACCCCTTTTGATCTGGATAAGAAAAACTGGGAACGCCTTCAAATAGCCCAAAACTACCTTGCCCCGCTTCTGCTTAACCCAGAACCCGAAGAAGCTTTGGGGATCGCTTATTGTTCCACGCACGAAATAGCTTTAAAGCGCGCCGCCGAATCCGGCTACCGTTTTGTTTATGATTCCGGCGACGGCCGGGGTCTGCTGGCAAGAATCTCATGAGCTTTATCCCCTCTTTTATCACAGTGGGTCTTTTCGGCTACCTGGCGGCATCGAGACTGTTTGCTGTTTCAGCGCTTCCGAACCGCTCCTGGCTTTTAGCCTTCGCAGCGTTCCCTCTCGGCTTTGCCCTGGTGTCCCTCTTTTTATTTTTTTCGTTTTTAATCGCCGGCGCCAGAGGCCCCTCTCTTTGTTTGTCCCTGGTACTGCTCTCTACGCTTTACCTTGCCCTGCTCAAAGCACTCGAAATAAAAAAAGGACCTTCTTCCCTTCCCAGTCTGGCGTTGATTTTTCAAAAAATGGCAGACCTGAAAAAACAATACCTTTTGAATTTTAACCAAGGAACTCCCCGCGAGCGCATCCTTTTCAAACTCGAGCTCGCGGCCTTTTTAATCCTCGCGGTTGTTTTCTTTCATTATTGGGATTACTTCTGGGGACAGGTGACATGGAATGCTTTTGGCGGCTGGGATGCCCGTTATTTTTGGAAACTAAAAGCCCGCTTCTTTTTCCGGGATCCGGCCCAATGGCAAGGTATGTTTTCCGCAATCCCAGGAGATTGGTCTCATCCGGATTATCCACTGATGCTTCCCGGCGCCATCGCTTCGATTTGGCTTTTTATGGGGAAGGAGACGCTTTTGGCGCCTATTCTTATTTCCCTTCTTTTTAGTCTGAGTTTGGCGGGGTTGATTTTCTGGTATCTCGCAAGTTATGTTTCAAAAGCTTCTGCGTGCCTGGCTTCCTCATTTCTCATGACGGTCTACATGTGGCGGTTTTGGTCCACCACACTTTACGCGGACATCCCGCTGACCTTTTTTATAACAGCGGCAGGGATTTGCTTTGTTCTTTATGTGCGCAGCTTTTTTAAAACCACTGCGCTTCTGTTTGCCTGCGGCGTCTTTGCGGGCCTTTCACTTTGGACTAAAGACGAAGGTCTCTTCTTCTGTGTTTGGCTTTTTCTTTTGCTCATAAAGGTTTTGTTCAAAAAAGAAAGTTCCAGAAGGCTTGTTTATTCCTGCGGAATTTTCCTCAGCGCCTTGGCTGTCCCTTTATTTGCCACTTTTATCGTGAAGTCTTTCTTAGGAACCACGGGCGGGCAATACCTGGGCTCCGGGAGGTCCGCATCCGATTTTCTGGCGCTGATTTTTGGGAATCCAGCAAAGACACAGCTCATCGCCGCGGTCTTTGGCGTGTTTGCGGTTAATTTTAAGCAGTGGAATGGCTTGTGGCTGATCTTTGCTTTGGCAGCCCTTGCGGGAGGAAAACAGGCTTATCAAAACGGCCGGTGGGTTTTCTTTGCTTTAACGCTCATGCTTTGGGCGGGTTACTTTGTGATTCTGCATGTAACCCCTTACGACCTGCGCTTTCAAATCGAAACAGCCCTGCTTCGCATTATGTCGCATGCCATGGGGCTGGGCCTCCTTTTTCTTTCGGAAGCCTTTGCGCCCCTGCCAGAGAAGCAGCAAGCTAACCCTTAATATCCTTCTCGAACTTTTCACCGTCCCGGACAAACATCTCCACGGTTTCCTTGGTGTAGGGATGAATGATCATACCTTCCACCAGCGACGGTCCGGCAGTCACAATATGCGCGCCGGATTCAAACCATTCGATGATATTGAGCACTTCGCGGCAGGAACCTACAATGATCTGGGATGATAATTTAAAGTCATCTAAAACGGTGCGGAGGCGGCGCACTTCCGTCCTTGAGTCATACCCCATGTTATTCACGCGGCCGCCAAAAATCGAAACATACGTGGCTCCGGCCATGGCCGCAAGAAAACACTGCTGGGCGCTCATCATCGCGGTAACGTTGACGCGGATGTTATGTTTATGCTCCAGATCATGAATGATTTTGACGTTTTCAAGCTCCCCTTTCGGGCCATGAATCGTAATCTTCACATTGATGTTGTCGGCCCACTTGGAAAACTCCAGGGCCTGCTGAACCATGCGGACGGGATCGTTGTTGGTCACTTCCACGGAAAGCGGCAGCGGGTGAATCAGCTTCGCGATTTCAATGGCCCGCTTCTTGATTCCTTCCATACCGCCCGTGACACCGTCGCGGAGCATAATGCTGGGGTTCGTCGTCACCCCGCGGATAATACCCATTTCGTGGTATTTGCGGATTTCGTCCATTTTTCCCGTATCGAGAAAGATACCGCCGCGGATAGTTTCATGTTTGCTCATCGAATCGCTCCTTGGTCCTTATTTCGTAGTTTCCCATTTCATCCCATGCTTTTGCATTTTGGGATGCGATACTATCAAGTGCCAAACAACCGCCTGAAAGGCTTCGGCATGCGGCGTCACAGAGTCCGGGTGAATCGTCGGAACGATCACGCAGGCATCTGCAACCCGGGCCGTAAAACCACCGTCACGCCCCACGATGCCAAAAACTTTCGCCCCAGCTTCTTTTCCAAGCTGCAGGGCCTTCACCAAATTAACACTGACCTGCTTTTCAAGATTTCCGCCGCCTACGGAGAAAACCAAAAGGGCGTCTTTCGCCGTAATCCGGCTTCCCTTCAGCCAGTTTGCATAAGCCGTGTCCCAGCCATCATCATTAATACGCGCCGTTAATTCCGAAACATTGTCGGTGGGCGCATAAGCTTCAAAACCGCAGATCTTCCGGAAATCATTGACGGCATGGGAGGCATTTCCGGCGCTGCCGCCGACACCCAAGATAAAAAGCCGTCCGCCCTGTTCGCGGACAAGGGCCAGGGAATCGATCATTTTCAAAATCTGTCCGCGGTCCAAACGGTCAAGAATCTGCTTGGCTTCGGCAAGGTGCTTTTCAATCGTATCCATAAGTCATCCTCTGGGAGTCATGCTTTTAAGATCAATAGTGATAAAAGGATAGCACTCGATAGCAATAGTTTCAAATCATCAATTTGAAAGATTGGCTACGATCTTGGCGCCCTCATACTCAAAACGAAACGGCATCCACTGCAGGCCCTTTTTCTGCATCGCGTCGATAAGGCGGGCGTGATCCTGAGAACAGTAAAAGAGCAGAAAACCACCGCCGCCGGCTCCGATGATTTTGCCGCCCATAGCGCCGTTTGCTAAGGCCGTTTCATAGCAATCATCAATGTAGGGGTCTGAAATCTTGGACGACAGCTTCTTTTTAGTCTGCCAGTGCTCGTCCAGCATATGCCCAAAGGCGTCCAAATCCCCGGTTTCAAAGGCCTTCTTGGTTCTCAGGCCAATGTCTTTGATTTTATGCATTGCATCCACGGTTTTTGTCTCGGCCTTGCTTACGCTTTCTGTTTGGTCCGCAAGAATATCGGAGGCGCTCCGCTCAATACGTGTGTAGAACAAAAGCAGATTGCTTTCGAGCTGGTTCAGCGTATGCGCGGCAATTTTCAAAGGCTCCACCGTAACGTGGCCGTTCGGTTCAAAAGTCAGGCATGTCAATCCTCCGAAGGCCGCCATGTACTGGTCCTGTTTTCCAATGGGCTCCTGCAGGATATCAATTTCGATTTTGCAGGCCTCTTCAGCCAGCTGCTCCAGGGTCAAATATTCGCGTTTATAATGATGAAGCGCGTTCAAAAGCGACACGGTAAAAACGCTGGAAGAACCCAGACCGCAGTTGGCGGGAACATCCGCGATGGAAACAGCCTCCACCCCCCAATGGATTTCGAGAAGACGAAAGGCCTCGCGGAAAATCCGGTGTTTGATGCTGTCCACGGTACGGACAATTTCGGTTTTGGAATAGCTTAGGCGGATACTCTCATCAAAGCGTTTATTCACACAAAGGTAGATGTATTTATTGATCGCGCCGGCAATCAAAAAACCGCCGAACTTCGAGTAATAAGAAGCAATATCGGTTCCCCCGCCGCCCAGGGAAATGCGAACCGGCGCCCGGCTAATAATCATCTTTTCTCTCCTTGGATAAATTCAGTGAACGTCTCAAGCCCCTGTTTCGATCCGATTTCATAGAAGCGCTCATAAACCTCAAAAGCCCTCAGTTTTTTTTCGCGGATCAATTTCTGGAAAATTTCCTGCAGCCCAAAAACCTGCCCCGCCTGGAATTGATTTAAAACCGTACGGTTCAGGACTGATACTCCATAATCAATGTAAACTCTTTTGACGGAAGGCTCGTAGCTGTACTCGGTCACAAAACCATTCTCCACGATCAAATTGCTCCGGTCATATTGATTGTCATTCCGGTAAACCGCCATCAGCGCATCCTGGGGATGGCCTTGCTGCGCTTTCCAGACAGCCGCGTAATCGAGCCTTAAATACGTGTCGCCATACATGACCATGAACGTATCCTTCAAAAGCTTTTCGGCATTTTTAAGACATCCCCCAGTCCCCAAAAGCTTTCCGTTTTCCTGGCTGTAAAGGATCTTCAACCCCAAAGAACTTCCGTCGCCGAAAAACCCGCGGATCTGCTCGCCCAGATGGCCGATGCAAAAAAGCACGTCCTTGACTCCGCCCGCCTTTAAAAGTTCCAGTTGATACAGCAAAAAGGGTTTTCCCGCGATGGAAAGCATTCCCTTGGCCTTGTCCTGAGTCAGGGGCCCAAGCCGTGTGCCCGCCCCGCCGGCGAGGATCACCATCTGCATCGTTAAACCTTCTGCTCTTTCGCGGCCGCGGCGCGCCAATACTCGAGAATTTCCCGCGCGGTTTGTTCCAGCGGGATTTTCGGCTGCCATCCCAAAGCTTGAAGTTTACGGACATCCCCTACTTTAAAAGGTTCATCAAGCGCGCGGAACAGCGAAGGATCTGACTCTACTTTTACCTTTGCTTTCGCATGCGACAAATAGAGGTGCAAAAGTTTTTCAACGGAGAGAGGCTTTCCGGAAGCAATATTAAAAACCTCTCCGGACTGTCCGCGTTCGGCCGCAATCCACAAGGCCTCCACCCCATCACGGATATCAAGAAAATCACGGACTACGGTCAGGTTTCCCACCTTCATGACGGACTGCTGTCCCGCTTCAACCGCTGCAATCTGACGGCAAAACCGGGAACTGACGTCTTCTTTTTTTCCCGGACCAATCAGAAAAAAAGGGCGGACCCGAATCACTTTAAGCCCGTACTGTTTCCCATAGAGGACTGCGAGTTGTCCGGCCGCAATTTTGGAGACCCCGTACGGAGAAGAGGGATCAATCGGCGCATTTTCGGGAATGGGAGCCTCGGAAGTCCCAGACGCATACTCGCTGCTGGAAAGAAAAATCTGGATGACTGGGGAAAGCCTTGCCTTACGCACGGCCTCCAGAAGGTAAAGTGTTCCCGTGACATTCACGGCAAAGGTTTCTTCTGGATGTTCCCAGGACTTTTGCGGTGAGCTTTGGGCCGCCAGATGAAAAACATAATCAGGACGGGCCGCCTGAACAGCGGCCGCGACTTTTTCTTCATCCAGCAAATCCGCAAGGGTTACGTCAATGCGGGGATGACGCGCTTCGAATTCAGCGGAAGGCTTGCGGGCGATTCCGCTGACCTCATGCCCCTGAGAGGAAAGATAATCCGCCAGCCAGCTTCCGATAAAACCATGAATTCCCGTCAGAAAACAGCGTGCCACAGAATCTCCTAAGTGTTCAGGCGGACCACCCGCCCTGTTTTCTCGGATTCATAAACGGCGTTCGCAATACGCAAAGCCGCCAAACCATCACGGCCATTTCCAAGCGGCTCCCGCCCTTCCAGAACCGCGGAAGCAAATTCTTTCCACTCTTCAAGCCAGGAAATGTCTCCGCCGCGGAATTCCGTGACCGTGTCTTTAAAAGGTCCATTGAAATCGCGCTTTCCAAAAATACACTTCTCAATACCATAGGACCCGCCAAGTCCTTCCACCTGGACATAACCATCACTCCCAAAAACCTCAAAAGAAAAAAGGTTTTTCCACTGCGTCAAACTCGCATGCATCATGGCCGTGGCGCCCTGTTTGGAACGGAAAATGGCCATTCCGTTATCGTCCAGCGCTTGAGTTTTAAAATACTGCGTGGAAGTAAACCCGGCGGTCTCCTGAAGTTCTCCGAGAAACCAGCGGAAAAGGTCAATGACATGGATTCCCTGCTCAAGAAAATGCCCCCCCGCCGCGACCCTTGGGTCCGCGCGCCATTCTTTTTCATAGCCTGGGCGCCCGCAAATGCCATAACGGGCACGGGCAAATCCGGGCTGACCGAGATCACCCCGGTCAAGATAGTCCTTCGCGAGTTTCACTGCCGGGTGATGCCGGTGATTGAACCCGCATTTTAAAACTTTTCCCGCACGCCGCGCAGCTTCGATCATCCGCTCCCCTTCTTCCAGGGTCCGGGCAAGCGGCTTCTCACAGAGCACGTGCTTGCCGGCCTTCAAAGCTGTAAGCGTGATTTCCATATGCGAATCCGGCGGGGTGCAGACCAGAACAGCATCAATGTCGGCGCGCTGGACTGTCGTCATCCAGTCATCCGTGGCTTCGCACTTGAGGGGATCCGCAAGTTCTTTGGCGCCTTCCAAAGTTGAAGAGGCAATCACCCGGAGATCTGTATCTTTTAAGCTTTTAAGAACCGGCGCGCGCCGGCGCCCCTGCAGACCCGCACCAATTAACGCGACTCTCATTCCTGCTCCTTTCCGGAATCCTGACCTCTTCCGATGCCGCAAATCCGGATGCCGGCCTGAAAAAGACTGGTTCGGTCAAACATGTTATTCGTGTCGAGAAGGAGCGGACGTTTCATCCTCTTCCGGACTTCTGAAAAATCCAGCTTGGCATAATCCGGCCAGCCGGTCATGACCACCAAAACATCGGCGTCCTGAACCGCATCGTAAGGGTTTTCAAAAAAGGCGAAATTGGTAAACCTCCGGATTTCATCACGGTCCGCTTTAGGGTCATGGGCCTTCACAAGCGCGCCTTTGGAAGAAAGATTACGGATCAGTTCCAGTGCGGCCGAACGGCGGAGCGTACTCGTTCCCGGTTTATAGGTCAGGCCCCAGATCCCAACACGCAGGTCTTTGAGGGTTGGAAACCATTTTTCAAGACGGCGGATGACGAGGCCATTCTGATAGTTGTTCGCTTCCCACACACCGTCGAGAAGGAAAGTCTCAACGCCCTGCGCGTCACCAAACCCCCGAAGGACTTGTAAATCACGGGCCAAAGTCCCTCCCGAAAATCCCAGACCGGGAAGAATCATGGATTTCGGACCGACCCGCGGTTCAAGACGCAGTGACTTGGCAACTTCCAAGGCATCCGCACCCAGCACATCACATAGATTTCCCAATTCACCGCCAAAAGTCACGCAGGCCGCCAAAAAAGCGTTCAGCGCATGCTTGGTCATTTCCGCAGTTCTTAGCGTGACGCGGTGAAAAGCAGCGGGAAATATAGAAAGTATTTTTTCCATCCGCTCATGCGTTTCAACACGGTCCGCGCCGATCACCGGAAGCGCCGGTTTTTTAAAAGCTTCAATCGCCTGCCCCAGTCTTAAGTTTTCAGGGGAATAAGCGACGCCGAAATCAAGCCCGGGCCGCAGGGCGGCGATTTTTTCACGGATCCGGTCACAGGTCCCCACCGGGACCTGGGCCGTGACCCACAAAGTCACGCCATCCATCATAAAGGCGGCTGTTTCCTGAATCGTTTGAAAAACCGCGCCCGTACTCAAACGGTCTTCTTCATCCACCGGCGTGTCAAACATCAGGAAAACATACGGCGCATTTCGGACTGCGGTTTTAATTTCGCTTGTAAACTGAAGCTTCCCGCTCTTCAAACCGGACGTGATCAAGTCTTCCAAACCGGGTTCAAAAATCGGAATTTCACCGCGGGAAAGGCCTTCAATGACTTTGGCGTCATGATCCGCTCCGGTCACACGGAATCCCGCTTCGGCTAAGCAGGCCGAAGCCACAATCCCCTGGTGCCACAGGCCGATCACTGCGATCGATGTTTCCATTAAATTTTCCCCAGCATTCTGCGCGCAGCCGCTCTCACCGCATCGTCCGAATGAAGTTTTGCCCGCCACCCCAGTGCCTTCATTTTCTCAACTGTCATATAGACCCGCGGCTGATCTCCGGGCCAGCTACGAAGGCCTCCCGCAATTTTAACGCGCACCTCTTTTAAGTTCATCTCTTCGAACAAAATAGCGGCGATTTTTTTGACGCTCGAAACAGAATCAGTCCCCAGGTTAAACAAATCGCAGGGCTTTTCTTCGGTTAAGGGAATATTCAAAAAAGAATACGCCATGCCTTCGAGACACTCTTCCACCAGAAAATAATTTTTTTCCTGAGTTCCGTCCCCGAGTATTTCCAGCTCCGCGGGATTTTTTTTCAGCTTTTGAATAAAATCAAATATTACGCCGTGCGTCATCCTTGAACCGATCACATTTCCAAAGCGGAACATCCAGGCCCGGATTCCAAACAAATAGCAGTACGCTGAAATAAAGGCTTCACTCGCGATTTTTCCGGCCGCGTATAACGAAACCGGTAAAAGCGGTCCCGACGTTTCCGGACAAGGGGTGGTCCGGCACAGATCCCCGTAAACCGCTCCGGTGGACGGGAAAATCAACTCCTTGATCCCGTTCCGGCGCATGGCTTCAACGATGTTGTAAGTTGCGGTGACGCAGTTTTTCAAATCCATATCGGTGCGCGTAAAACCGCCCGGAATATCGGTATTGGCGGCCATGTGCCAGACGAGGTCATGGCCTTTCATCGCGGAAACCGTTTTTTCCAAATCAATAAGATCCGCTTCCACAAAACGAAAGCCGGTCTTGCCTTCATGGCCCGTGATATTCTCCCGCTTTCCCGAGGACAAATTGTCAAAGACCGTGACTTCATAACCATCTTTCAAGAGACGGTCCACAAGGTGACTGCCGATAAATCCAGCGCCGCCTGTGACAAAAACCTTTTGGACACGGTCCCGTAAAAGGCGCGTCATGCCTTGGCTCCCGCGCGGTTCATTTCCGCCAGAATCTCGTGAGCGGTCCGCTCCACGGCCTGTTTGGATGTCAACCGGGGTTTCCATCCCAGTTTCTTTATCTTCTGAATGCTGAGCCGGTAATGCGGCACATCGCCTTTCCAGCCCCGCTTTCCCCGGCCATACAAGAACTTCACGCCCGAAAGCCCCATGGCCTCCGCCACAATCGCCGCAATCTCACGGACGCTGATATAGGTTTCACTGGCCAGGTTAAATTGATTCAGCGGCGCGCGGGCTTTCTTTATCGCAAAAAACACCGCTGCCAGCAGATCCTGCACATGAAGGTAAGATTTGGTCTGGGATCCGTCCCCGAGAATCGCAAGGCGTCCGGGGTCCGCGGTCAGCTTAGAAATAAAGTCGTAGATCACGCCATGCGTGGGGCGAGGGCCGATGATATTGGCCGGGCGGAAAATCCATGCCTGCAAATCATAAAGATGAGAGTAGGCGCTGATCATGGCTTCACTGGAAAGCTTTGCGGCTCCGTACATCGACTTGGGGTTGAGAGGGCCGCGGCTTTCATCCACAAACGTCCGGCCAAAATCACCATAAATCCCGCTGCCGGAAAAATAGACCAGCTTCCGGACCCCTTCCCTGCGAAGGGCCTCCAGCACACAAAAAGTTGCGCGAATACCCTGATCAAAATCAAGTCCGGGGTCTTTCATCGCGCGCATGATGTCTGAATTGGCTGCCAGATGGAATACCAGGTCCTGCCCTTTGACCGCCTTACGCAAGGCACTTCCGCTGAGAATATCGCCTGAGACAAACCGGAATTTTTTGTTCTTTGAAGCTGATTGGAGGTACGCCTTCCGCCCCGTGCTGAGATTATCAAAAACCGTCACCTGATGCCCGTCGGAAAGAAGACGGTCGGCAAAATGACTCCCGATAAATCCCGCGCCGCCAATCACAAGCGCTTTCATAAAGGCCTCACTTCCCGCTGGATGACCGGGCGTAAACCCAAATCATGTTTCTCGGAAAAAAGATATTAAGAACCCCAAAAAGGCTGCACAGCGTGCTTTTGGGACCAAAGAACCGGCAAAGCCACTCCGGCGCTTTTTTTAAGCGGAGGAAGCGGTGAACGCTCGGGATCACAATCGGACTCAAATCATAACCGCTGTCTAAAACATTCAGGCCGGCCTTTTCAAGAAGCCGGTACAAAGACTTTTTATTGAACTGCCAGAGATGCCTCGGAGGATCCCACATAAACCAGTATGTTCCGAACAGCACACGGTCGAAAGTGTCCGCGTTCGGCACTGAAATATAAAAGTCCTGCACCCCTTGCTGCTTCAGTCTTTGGAGAAAAAACAGCGGGTCTTTCACGTGCTCAAGCACATGGCGGCAAAACACCACACTGTTTGAAATGTCTCCCAGTCCCTTGAAGGTGTATTGTTCGTAATCAATAGAACCGAATTGGATCTCCGGAAGAAGCCTGATTTCCTGAGGCCGGGGGCTTCCCTCCGCATCCACAGCCGCGACACGCCTGCCGGATTGATAAAGCATACGGCTGAAGTCACCGCTGCCCGCCCCCACGTCAATCACTAAAGAGGTCAAAGGCGCAGGTTTCAACCGGTCGAGTTCTTTTTTTAGAAGGATGCTTTTGAGTTTTTCATAAATCCGCCCTCCGCTGGAGCGCATAATATCGCCCAGTTCCCTTGAATAGTAAGGCCCAAGGTCCGCAGGAACCGGCAAAGTTTGGAAAACTCCGCACTCGGGATTGGCACAGCGGTAGGCATAAAAAACTTCGTGCGTTTCAAAGTCCTTGATCTCCAGGTGCCGTGACATTTCCGGAGCGCCGCAGACAGGACAGGGAATTTTTTTTGAAATTTCGGGAAGCACCGTAGCTTCAGGGGATGCGGAACTCATGACTCTAAAATCCTTCCGTGCGGTCAAGGATGTAGATCGGCCGCTGTTTTGTTTCATCGTAAATTCTTCCCAGATAACTGCCCATAATCCCGATGAGCAGGGCCTGGACACCGGAAGTGAAAAGTACCAGGATCATAATGGTCGCAATGCCATTCGCGATGGGAATGTCCGTGAACAAGCGAACACAAATCACCACGATCGTGAGGACAATGCTGAGGAGAAAGAAGGCAAACCCCACCACCGACGACAGCATCAGAAGCTTATTGGAAAAACACACGAGGGCGTTAACGCCGTTGGTAAGAGATCCCCAATAATGGTGGTATTTGGTTTCTCCGGAGATTCTTTCGTCGCGGTCAAACTCAACTCCGGTCTGGCGGAACCCCACAAACGGCACAAGCCCGCGGAAAAAGGCATTGCGTTCATGGAGACCGCGAAGCTCCTCAATCACGCGACGGTCAATCAGGCGGTAGTCACCGACATTGCGGGGGATTTCCACGGAAGAAAGACGGTTCATCAGGTAATACCCCCAATGGGTCATCCATCTTTTCAGAAGCGGTTCACTGCGATGGCGTTTCCGGCGCACCGCGTAAACCACGTCGTACCCTTCTTTGCAGTAACGGTTCATCATATCCGCCATCAATTCCGGTGGGTCCTGCAAGTCGACATCGAGAACAATGCAGGCCTCGCCCCGGCAACGGAAAATACCGGCAAGGATCGCGGGCTGCTGGCCAAAGCGGCGGGAAAGAGTCATGAGTTTGATCCGGCTGTCCTGGCGCCGCGCTTCAAGGATGACCGCTTCCGTGTTATCCGGCGAAGGATCCATCACAAAAATAATTTCGTGGTCAAATCCGTATTCCTCACGGATCTTGTCCAGCACCTTGCGGATCCTGTCCAGAAAGGGCTGAACACAGTCCGCGTCTTTGTAGATTGGCACCACAAGCGAAAGCAGGCGCGGAATCGAAGTCATCGGGGCAGAGCTCATGATTCAGACTCCTTTTTCTGAAAAAGCACGACACGTTGGATGCCCTGACCTGGAACATTCAGAAACATCAGCCAATAGAGAATTTCACAAATAAATTTCTGTCGGAAGGTGTACTTCTTGTCCAGAAAGTCAGCCACCACATAACCGTGAAGGACATGCGCGCCCCAGCGCATCAAATTGTGAAAAGGATACCCCCAGGAATAAGCCTTTCTCACGGCCACGGGCTTTCCCGAAAAAAGCTCCTTCACGCCGTCCAGCGTGTAATGCCTCAAATGCCCTAGTTTTTCGTCAATTTTATATCGGCTGCCGCCGGGCAGCGTAATCAGGACATAGCCGCCAGGCCGGGTGAGCGTCAGGATGTTTTCGAGAATTGGGGAAACATGCTCACAGTGTTCGATCACTTCACTGCAGATCACAAGGTCAAAGATCCCGTGCTTTGACGGGTCAAGCGGCTGCTGGATGTCCGCAGCATTCCAGGTCACCTGGGGAACGGTTTCCCGCAGCATTCCGATAGCGCTTTCGGAAATATCAAGCCCTGCGCATTCCAGTTCTGGGAAATGCTGTTTGATCATGACCAGCAGATGCCCCTTGCCGCAGCCGAGATCCAAAAGGCGGATGCGGCGCCTTGAAAACTCGGGCTTTGCCAAAAGCTCTTTCACTTCGCGCAAAATAAGGCTGAACCGGTGTCTTTGGCTGGGGTTGTACCAGGAAGCATCTCCAAACACGTCCCAAAACTTCTGATAATCGTAACTCATTATCAATCCCTCAAAATGCCGAACAGGTGGCCAGCAGGTAACGGCTCAATCCGTTCCGTGACCAGAAGGTGCGGTGCGCCGTGATGTTTAAATGTTTTCTATACAGAGCCAGATAGGCCTCTTCAGTGCGGACATATTTCCCGAGATCCATACGGCACAAAAGATTATTAACCGGATGAAACCGCGCGTAAACCGGATCCGAAAATACGATCCGTCCCCTTACGAGACGTTTAAGGTTCGAGAAAAAGGCCCCTGCTTCTTCATCCGACAAATGGTGAAGAATGCCGTAAGCCACAGCCTTATCAAAACTCTTGTCCGGAAAGTTCATCGCCGTGACGTCGCCGCAAAGGAAACGCCGGCAGCTGTTTTCACCGAGATGCTCCTTGGCCCAAGTGATACGGCCGGCATCCAGATCCACTCCGGTATAATCACAACTCTTGAAGTAGGGGGCCAGGTTTCCAAACCCGCAGCCTAAATCCAAAACACTGACAGAAGGTTCACGGTAATCCAGGGCTTCCAAAATCGGTTTTACGCGAAGCCCCAAAGCAAAGGCCCGGCGTAAAGACTCATAAAAAAAGGAAGACGAAAATCCCGGCATACGCCTGCTATGACTTTTGAGACTCTGGTTAAAGATAAGGGCTGGCGTGCCGTTGATTGAATCGGTTTAAGTTTCAGGCGGAAAAGAACCCTGTCAACTTCGTAAATTTCTTACTATCCCCAACTCCATCAAGAGGTTAGCCTTGATAAAGATCGTCATTCATAACCTGAAACTCAAGAATTTTTTCAAGCCTCACACCTTAGCCCTTTTTGCCCTTGTTCTGGTTCTTTTCACTTGCTCCTTGAAGGGGCTTAAAGCCGGCGACGCCCCCCCGCTCACCGCCGAACAGGTTCAAGCCATGATTCCCCAGACCCTGGAGGCCTTGAACGCAGGCCGGTATGATGACGCCCTTAAAACCGCAGCCACCCTGATGGCCGTATTCCCCAAGGAAGAACGGGCTTATGAGCTTGTGGTCGCGGCCCTATGGGGAAAGAAAGACCTTATGGGAGTTATTCAGGCGGTCTTTATGGCCCAGAAAAACGGGGTTCAAAGTCCCAGTCTTTTCGAAAAACAGGCGGAAGCCTTTTTCCTAATCCAGCAGCCGGAAGCGTCCCTTGAGTCCTTGGCCCGCTATGAAGAAGCCTGGAGGCTTAAAAATGGCTAGCCTCTCCCCTCAAAAAGCTCCCTTCGGCCTCCAAAAAAAAGAATGGCTTTGGACGCTTGGCGTACTCCTCCTTTTCACTGTGGGTTTTATCATTTTCCACGGCCGCGAAGCTCTGACCTCAGGTTCCTGGCGCTATGTCATCACCCACAATGACGAATACGGCTATTGGGCTATTGCCAAAGGGGCCTCAGAAACCCCCACCTCTGAAAGCAACCCTTTCTACGCGGAAGAAGCCGGGAGAAGAAACACCTTTCCTTACACGACCTCCACCTTAACGGGATGGCTCGCAAAACTCCTGCATGTTCCGGTGATGTTCTTTTTTCCAATCTGGCATATCGGCATGCCCTTTGTTCTTTGGCTCACCTTCTATCTTTGTCTGACCCGGATCTGGCGCTGCCCTTCAGGCGGAGCGGCCGCACTCGCGCTTCTTTCTTTGGCCGCAACTCTTTTTCTCCGCGGTCAGTGCCAGTTTCTTTTGTTCCGCTATTCCCGCCCCGGAGACGGGCTTTGGCTGGTCATGATTTGGCTTTCCCTGGTCATGCATCCCGAAAACAGGTCCCCAAGAAAGACCGCGGCACTGCCCTTTATCATTCTGGTTTTGATGTGGCTACACCCTTATTTTGTATTGCCGGTTGCCTGTGTCGCTTTCTGCGAAATGCTCTGGTTCTTCTTCAAACAAAAAGACAAACGCGCCGCGCTTTGGTTTTTCGGTATGCTCGCGGCACTGGCCGCGGCAGCTTTTTCCTACAAGCTTTACATTCAATTCAACATGAGCGAAAACCCCTGGCTTCTCAACTTTCTGGCAGGCCACAAAGCCCCGCCGGATCAGCGCAAACCGGAATGGATTTCAATTTTCTTTTATACTTTGACCGCAGGCGGCATTTTCGCCTATTCGCGTTTTTTTAAAACCTCTCTCACAAAACTCGACCGTCTTCTTTTGTGGCTGTTTCTTCTTGGTCCGGCGGTTTCAAACGTCCAGGTCTTTCTGCCTCACAACTATCACTTTGAAAGCCACCAGTATTATTTTTTTCCCGTTCACCTGGCCGCGCTGATCGGATGGTTTCTGGAAAAACTCCCCCGCGTCATGGCCTTAGAGTCTTATGCAAAATGGGAGCGGCCCGCGATTTATCTTTTGGCAGGCATTGAAGTCTGGGTCCTTCTGACCCCTGAGACCAATTTCTTCCGCCACCTTCCGGTTTCCGATTCGCACTTTTACGCTTTCAATCACTCGCTCTTGCTTCTGGGACTTTTGCCTGCAATTGTCCTGGGAACCCTTACCTTCCTCCGGCTGCAGCCGGCCGCGGATAACCCTTTTAAAAAATATGGAATCAAATTACTGGCAGCGTTGACCCTTTTAGGCTTTTTGACTCTTCCCTCACAGCTTAAGGAGAATAACCGGTCCCTTCCCTATGACGGCGCTTACCGCTGGCTTAATAAAAACGCGGCGCCGAGTGAAGTGGTTCTGACGGTTTCTCCGCAGGACCGCTGGAAAGAAGACTATTTAATTCTTTATACGGATCAGAAGACTTACCTGAATCTCCCCGTGGGAAATCTCTTTTCCCTCGATTCCGCGGCAAAGCAGTACCGTCTTTTCTTCTATAACGCCCTGCTTTTGGGAAGGCTCCGGGAAGTTCCGATTCAAGGACTGACATCGCTGGAAGACAAAATCAAGCGGCTGAAGCTCAACTATTTATTACTTCGCCTGCCGAGCCCTTTTCAGGAAAGAATTCAAGCGGAATTCGGAGAACTCGCGGAAGTGGTTTACCGCGATGACCGCTGCATGCTTTGGAAGTTGAAAATCTGAAGCCTGCTCAGGAAACGCTGGTGAGAATAATCCGGACCGCTGCATCAAGGTTAGAAGCGCGGTAATCCGAAGGGCAGTCCTGATTGTAGGAAGTGTTGAGAAGAATCGTTTTACATCCGGCCTGCCGTCCCGCCTCAGCATCGGATCCCCGGTCACCGATCATGAAAGACTGCTTAAGATCAATCCCCCATTCTTCGGCTCCGCGCAAAAGCAGGCCCGGTTTTGGTTTCCGGCAGTCACAATGATCCGGATCATCATGCGGACAGAAGTAGACTTTCCGCACACCGCAGGAGGCTCCGAGCTTTGCCAAAAGCAGCCGGTTCATTTCAAGCAGCACTTCCAGCGTCATTTTTTTTCTGGCAATGTCTGGCTGATTGGTCGCAACAAGAAGAATAAACCCGGCTTTATGAAGGGTTTCAAGCGGGCCTTCAATTCCCGGCAGAAAAACGAATTCCTCAAGCGTCCGCGTGGCATAGGGCTTTCCGTCTATTAAAAACACCGGCGTCAAAACTCCGTCACGGTCTAAGAAAACCGCCCGCTTTGAATTTTTAGATTCAGAATTCATAGCCCTGCTCCCGGCACCAGGCCATCGTTCTCCGGTACCCCTCCGGATAGGTAACCTTCGGGTCATACCCGAGTTCACGCTTGGCTTTTTCAATCGAGTACGCGATATGGCGCGTGGACTCGCCGACAATGTGGGGAAGCATCCAGTACCGGCCCGTAGCAGAAATGACCGCGTCCAGCTTCCAGGCAAGGGCCGCGAGAAACGCCGGCAAATGAATACGCCGCACCCGCTTGCCCATAGAGGAAGCCATGGTGTCCACAAGGTCATTCAAAGTGGGAATCTCAGCGTCCGTAATCGTGTAGGTTTGCCCCGCGGCCTGGGGTTTTACCAGCGCGAGATGAATGGCTTGAACAAGGTTGTCTATGTACGTCACGCTCCTGTTATAACGCCCATGCCCGAAAACAGGGAACCAGCCGCGGGCCACTTTCCGGAAAATATCCAAATGCCTAGGAGCGACCGGAGGACCATAAAACATCGCGGGACGAAGGATCACGGATTCAGGACCGCCATGCGCGCCGAATGCCGCGGCCGCCTTCTCCCCTTCATACTTGCTTTGCCCGTAATGGCCTTCGGGCCGGCAGGGGTCGACCTCCGTCAAACGCTGGTCAGGCCCCTCGCAAAAGCCCTGGGCTGCGTTAGAGCTGATCACCACCACGCGTTTGACCGAGGACAGCGAAGCGGCGGTTAAAACATTTTTCACGCCATCCCGGTTGACGGCATAGAAATCAGAAATTCTTTTAACATGAAGGACGCCGGCAGCATGCAAAATGGAATGGACTTCCCGGCAAGCGAGGACGAGCGAATCTTGATCCAAGATATCCCCGGAGGAGAACTCGAGAGGAACCGCTCCCCTGCGGGTTTGAAGGGACTTCGGAAGGCGGGATAAATCCGTTCCGTTTAGGACCAAACAACGCACGGCTTCAAAATCAAACGGATAATCAGAAAGTGTTTCAAGAAACCGCTGGGTCAGCCACCCGGGATAGCCTGTAACAAGCAGCCGTTTCACGCGCGCGCCTAGCGGTACTTGCCCAAAATGTCCATCAAACGGATGTACACCAGGCTGAAAGGATCAAGGAGAATACAGCGGACGATGTTGATGGTAGAACCTTCTTTATTCACCCACTTCACGGGTTTTGCGTAGATTTTGAATTGATGACGGTGCGCGATGCAGAAAAGCTCAACATCAAACATGCCGCCGTTCACCAGCGAGCGCGAAAAAATTTCCCGCGCGCATTTCCGGGAAAACAGTTTGAAGCCGCATTGACTGTCCGCCACGGAACGCCTAAAGACGATCAAATGGGAGAGGAGCTGCTGAATCAATCCGATCACGCGGCGGCCCCATCCGCTGGAACCTTCTTCTCCCGAAAAACCCCGGACCCCGACGATCATGTCATAACTTTTCATGGAAGGCAGCATAAAGTCCAGGGTGTCGATCGGAGTCGGGTGATCCGCATCCATCACAAGAATATTTTGACCTTTGGCATCCAAACATCCGAACTTCACACACGCGCCTTTGCCTTTGTGCGGCCTGCGCGCGCAGCGCAGCTCGGGCCAGGACTTGGCATAGTTTTCACAAAGGGCCGCCGTATCATCAAGGCTTCCGTCATCCACGACCAGCACTTCATAGTCAAACTTTTGGGCCGACAGCCAAGGCCGTATTTCATCCAGGGTTTGAGGAAGGCGTTTGCTTTCGTTATAGGCTGGAATCACAACACTCAAAAAAGGGTCAGGCATGTTTTTCCTCTTTTATTCTCTTGCGGGCCAGACGGTTCGTTTTCCGCCAGGCCGGAACCGTATCGGAAGCGAGCACATAACGCGCTCCGGAATACCCGTACAAAGGGCGTCCCGATTGCAGCCATTCCGGAAAAAGATCGCGCGAAAAATCAAAAACCCTGCGGTCCGGAATTTCTTTCAAAATAGTCGGCGACATTAAGATCAACCCGGCATTCACCCACCGGTCCGGCGCTACGCGCCGGTTCCCCCGCCGTTCTTCAAAGGCGAGAATATCTTTTTTAGGCCCGATCTTGATCAGCCCCGCGGCCACGCCGCTCCAATCGGTCTTGGCGGGATGATACACCGCAAGCGTCAATGAGCTTTTCTTTTTTTTGTGAAATCTGGCCATGTCCCGGAGGTCAAAATCCATGAGGTTGTCGCCATACATCACAAAAAACGGTTTATTTCCTAAAAACTTCCGCGCTTTTTTCACCCCGCCGGCCGTACCCTGAAGCTTCCGCTCATCTGAAAAATGAACACGCATGCCGAAAGCGCCTTTCTTACGGATAAAATCACGGATGACCCGCGGCCGGTAATGCAGGTTAATGACCACCTCGGTCACACCATTTTTTTTAAGGTATCGGAGGTTATGCTCCAATATTGAACGGCCCGCAACCTCCAGCATCACCTTCGGCAGGCCTTCCGCAAAACCCTTCAAACGTTGACTTTTTCCGGCGGCCAAAAGCATGGCTTTCATCGGGCACTTCCGCTTTTAGTAAGCACCGCATAAAAAAAGAAAAGGCCTTTCTCAAGGGAGAAGTTTTCAAAGCCTGCGTTTTGCATCAGTTCTTTCAGGTCTTTCCAATGATCCAGATAATCATACAGGATGGCCTTTTCTTCAATATGCTGTTCGCGGAAAACCCGGGTCATGGGGGTCAAACAGCCTATGGGAGAAAGCAGCGCGCCTAAAGCCAGCCGGAACTGAAAGGAGTCGTAATGATCCACAAGAACCAGTTTTCCTCCGGGTTTGAGACAGCCCCGGGCCTGCTCAAGAAAGCGGCGGATATTTTCAAGGCCAGCCAAATGATGCAGGGAATGCGCGCAAAGAATCCAGTCAAACACCCCGGGTTGAAAAGGAAGTTCCGCGGCCGATGCCGCGGCGTAACGCCAATTCTTTGTTTTCAGCTGCTCCGCGAAACTTTTGTCGGAAGCCAGGTCCACACCGGACAAAAAGCGAAAACCATGCGACTCCAAAATATCGAGCATTTCACCTTCACCGCAGCAAGCGTCCAGAATACGCACATCCCGCGGCAGATCGAGAAAACCCAAACGTTTCAATTTCCGGGCATGCCCCGCCTGGCGCCGCTTGACCAGCAAATCACAGCGGTAAGTCTGTCTCCACTCCTCGGACTCTTTTCTGACCGGTACCGTTGTCATGAAACCTTTTCCCCGTGCGTCTTTTTATTGGCCTCATAAAGGACGGTCCCTAAAACCCTCTGAGCCAAAGCCTCGGGATCTTCACCGTTTGCGAAATCATACTCCATCACCGCGAGGACCATCAGCACCCGGTCAAGCGGCTGGCTTTGCATGCCTGGATCCGCGGCAATGCGTTCATCAATTTTTTGAGCGTAAAAGGACGGGTGTTTCTTGATCCCGACATGCGCCTGAGCCGCCATGGCTTGAAGCACCGACTGGACCGCATCATATTTGTCTTCAGGGCTTAAACTTGTCCAAAGCGTCATGTCTTTTCCCAAAGCATTCAAAAGCTCCACCCGTCTTTGCGTTTCCACCTGCATCTCTTCGCCGGAAGAAGCCGGCAGACGGGCCGGCCGCTCAGGCAGCCAGGTTCCAGCGCCGGACAGAGTGACTACGAGAGTTCCTAAAGTCAAAAGGATTGCGTTGGGATTCATCCGCGGGTTTCCCTAAAAGAGATTTACAGGCAGCCTTCTCAAGCCTGCCTAAAAAAAGCCGATTTCTTAACCATGAATTATCGGCCAACCCTTCTGCAAACTTTTCCCCTATGACAATCTTTACTCAATCAGGCGCCTCCCCAGGTTTCAAAGCCTCGGGAAAACACCTGTTTTACGGTCTCTCTTTAGCCCTCCTGCTTGTCCTTCTATGGATTCAAAAAGACTTTGGCATCACCTGGGACGAGTGGATGCAGGGGCATTACGGGAAACTGGTGCTCCGGTATCTCCTTTCCGGCGGAAATGACCGGGCCTTCCTGACTTTTGCTGAAACCATGTACCTTTACGGGGGGCTGTTTGATACCCTGACCGGTTTTTTCTACGGAACTTTCTTCGGCCCTTTACGCGCCTTTGCCTATTCCGGGCTACAGGACACCCTTCAAGGAGTCTCCCGTCAGGACATTGCGGGATCCGGCTATTTTGAAATCCGTCACTTTGTGAACACTTGTTTTGGGTTTCTCTCCATTTTTTACGCGGGGTTAACCGCTAAAAAACTGCGCTCCTGGAGAGCCGCCTGCCTGACCCTCGTTTTCCTTGCACTCTCGCCGCAGTTTTTGGCCCAATGCATGAACAACCCCAAGGACATCCCGTTTGCGGCCATGACCACCATGGCCCTTTACCACATGCTGTCTTTTTTTCAGGAGTTTCCCGCGCCTAGAAAAAAGACGCTCGTCCTGCTTGTCCTTGGCATTGCCGGGGCGCTGAACCTCCGCATCGGCGGACTGATGCTGATTTTTCAACTCAGTGTTTTCAGCGCTATCGCGGCGGGCTATGCTTTTTGGAGAAAAGAAAAAATAGACCTTCTCAAACTCGCGGGTTATGTGGCCGTGATTTCTGTTACCAGCTATTTCGGAGGGCTTTTGTTCTGGCCCTATGGCCAGCTGGATCCGCTCCACCACCCGCTTTCCGCCTTCGCGCAAATGTCAAAATTTACGGGTGCCGCGGGCAAGATGCTTTTCCAAGGCCGGATGGTGCTGAGTTCCAATCTCCCCTGGTACTACATTCCTTTATGGATCGGAATTGCCAACCCGCTTTTTTTTCATGCCGGTCTTGCGCTCTTCGGGCTCTTGGCTTCGCGGCTTCGCAAAGAGCTGGATCTCCGCCTTGTGCTCATGACCCTTTTCGCGGGTCTTTTCCCCGTGGCATTTGTTGTCCTCAGGGGGTCCATTCTGTATGACGGCTGGCGGCATTTTCTTTTTGTCTACCCCCCGCTCGTAGTCCTGGCAGCCCTTGGCTGGGATGCTCTCTTGTCGCTTGCCGGAAAGAAAACCCTGCGCGGAGTCCTGGCCTTGATTCTGGCGATTCACCTCGTCCAACCTTTGGTCTGGATGATCCGTAACCACCCGAATGAAAATGTTTACTTCAACGCACTGCCAGGCGGGCTTAAAGGCGTAAACGGCATTTATGAAACCGATTACTGGGGAAATTCCGCGAGAGGCTGCGCGGAGTGGCTGGGCAAGTACCATCTTCAGAATAACCCGGGCAAGAAAACCGTGGTTGCCACCAACGCCTTTTTTATGTCCACTTACCCGTACCTCAAAAAAGCCCTTGGCGATCTCTATATTCCTTATGTGATTCTTCCCCAGGAAGTTCAGCGCCTCCACCCGCCGGATTACTTCATAGGCCTGTCGCGCGGCATGTCCCGGGAACAGATTTTAGGCGGCGGCTGGCCTCCTCCGGGAACAGTTTATGAATCCAAGGCCGACGGGGTCACCCTTTGCGTTGTCGTGGACGCTTCCAAAGTTCAGCCCCAGGCATAATTCCCCGCTCTCAGGTAATCACCTGTCCCAGCCGTTAATAAAAGAGTCTTTTTCTAACTGTAAAACCAAGATTGGCCGCAAGTTAATCCATGTCTGACCCAGAGATTTCAAAAAAGAATAAAGAGGGCGAAAAACAGCTGGGAGGAACCTTTTCCTTCCATCGTTTTTTGGAAACCCATCAATCTTTCACGTACGCCGTCCGCGCCTTTACGGAAAATAATTTTGTCGTGAAAAAGAAGGCGGTTCAGCGGGAACTTCCCCTGCGCGGGTGGGTTTTGGACATTGCCTGCGGCGGCGGTTTTCTCCTCGATGTGATTCCTGACCGGCACAAGTACCTCGGCGTTGACATGTCAGAGGCCGTGATCCTTCATGCCAAAGCGCATTACGACGGTGCTTTTATGCGGATGGATGCCCGCCGCATGGCTTTTCAGGACAGCTCTTTTGACAGCTGCATTGCCATGGATATTTTTCATCATATCCGGGACGAGGATGCGGACCCCATTTTAAAAGACATTCACAGAATCCTGACAGACGACGGGCGCCTCCTGGTCACGGATCCTTTCAAGGCAAGTTTTTTCAAAGACCCCATTTCGAAGGCCATGCAGGTTCTTGACCGCGGCGATTGTTTCCGGACCACGGACGAACTCGGCGCTTTGCTGGCAAAGCGTTTTAAAATCGAAAAACACTACACGGAGCGTTCCGGGATCAGCAAATGGCAAATCTTCGTCCTTTCAAAACGCTAACCGAAATTCCTCTTTCACGTCTTTTCTGGTCACTTGCCGCAGGGCTTGTCCTTCTCGTTTCCTGGATCACCGCGGATTACGGCATTACCTGGGACGAATGGATGGATGCCAACAACGGCATGCTGACCCTTCGCTATCTCCTCACCCTTGGGCGGGACACCTCTTATACGGGCTTCTGGCACGGGTATCTTTACAGCGGCCTTTTTTACTCCGTGGTTGGAACGGTTTACGGCCTGATCGCGGGAGACCTCCGGACTTTTGTTTTCGAGGGCCTGCATCAAGACCTTCATCTCCTGCGCTTTTTTTATACCAGCCACTGGATCAACGCGCTGTTCGGCTGTACTGCCATGATTTTCACCGGCCTTCTTGCGCGGCTCCTCGCGGGCTGGCGCGCCGGAATACTGGCCCTTGTCTTCATGATTCTTTCCCCCCGTTTTTTAGGGGCGTCTTTCAATGACCCCAAAGACATTCCTATGGCCGCGGGTTATATCGTGGCCCTTTATTTTCTGATCCGCTTCTTGAAGGAACTGCCCAAGCCTCTTCTCAGCACAAAGATTTACCTGGCTCTGTCGATTGCCGCGGCGATTGGGGCAAGAGCCGCGGGCCTTATCCTTTTACCTTACCTGGGACTTTTCTCGGCCGTTTACTGGATCACCTCGTCTCCGGAAAAACGGATGCCTCTTCGCGCTTTATTCATCAACCTCGTTTTCATTGGCGCAGCAGGCTATCTGGGGGGCCTTCTCTTCTGGCCTTACGCACAGCAAAATCCAATTACGAATCCCGCCTTAGGACTGGCGAAGCTCTCCAATTTTTCCTTTTGGAAAGGCGTGGTGCTTTTTGAAGGCCGTCAAATCACAACCGATCAATTGCCCTGGTACTATGTGCTTAAGTGGATTTTTATAAGCGTGCCTTTTTTTATTCATTTTGGATTGGCGTTTTTTGTCCTGCGCTTTTCTTCTCTGATGCGCCGGCTGGATTGGCGGCTGCTGGCTGCGGTTGTTTTCACCTTCGCGTTTCCCTTGTTCTTTCAGATCCTAAGAAAATCCACGGTCCTGGACAGCTGGAGGCATTTCTTTTTTGTCTATCCCCCGCTCGCCGTGACTGCCGCAGTGGCCTGGAATCATCTGTGGGAGGAAAATAAAAAGCCGGTTTCAAAAGCGTGCATTGCCGGACTGCTCAGTGCCCTTCTTTGGATGCCTCTGGAATGGACGATCCGGAACCATCCCCATGAATACACCTATTTCAATACCTCTACCGGCGGACTCTCAGGCGCTTTGGGAAATTACGAAACCGATTACTGGGGAAATTCTCTTCGCGGATGTTCGGAATGGCTTGGCGCATACCACGCTGCTCAGCACCCCGGCGAAAGGGCTGTGGTCCGCGCAGACGGCAGTATCATGTCCACCTATCCATTTCTCCGGCAGTCCTTGGGTGAGGCTTATACGCCTTACGGCTACCCAGCGGATTTTGTCCATAAAGACCCGTATTTTTTCATCAATTACCCTCCGGTCAATATCCCGGCGGACTGGAATTATGCCCTTGTGATGACACGGGGCTGGGATCCCGCAGCGCTTCGCAGAAAAGAGTGGCCCGGGGCCAAGACCCTCTATGAAGTTAAAACAGACGGCACCCCGCTTTGCGCGGTGATGGAAAACCCGGCGAAAGGATCCTGATGCAGCCCTCATCCTTACCGCCTATGAAAAAACTGGAATGGCTTATCGGAGTTTGCGTTTTGGGGTTCTGCCTGTTTCAAATTCTCTCGACTCCGGTTCCCGCTTTGCAAAGTCCTGACACTTCCATGCTTTCCGGCATGGTCCGGGGAACGCATGAAGGCATTCCCAAATTAGGCAGCGAGTTTGATCTTTTCCGCCCCTATCTTTCCGCTGAAGAAACCTACAGTTTCATCATGGATTTTCCTTTTAACGGCTATGGCAATATCACCAAACAAATTTACACCGCTCAAAGCGCCTTGGCCCCCGTTCTTCTAAATCCCAAACCGGTTGAAAAAAACGCGCTGGTTTACTGCACTAATTCCGCGGTTGCGCTCCAGAGATTGGCGGAAACCGGCTACACCCTGGTCCGTCCGCTTGCCGACGGAAAGGGCCTGGCGGTGAAAAAGTCATGACCGCATTCGCCCCTCTTTTCATTCCCTTTCTCATTGGCTTTCTGATCCTGCGCTTTTTCACTCAGGGGCATCCGCTGAAGCACCTCTCGCTTTTATCCGCTGCGGCCGCGGGTCCGCTCGGCTTCGGACTCATCTCTCTTGCACTTTTCAGCGGTTACGCCATCCACGCACCGAATGGAACGGTTTTGCTTTTTGCCGTTCTCATCCCCTTGATTTCATGGCTTCTGCAAAAAACATTTTTTTCATTCTCTTCTTCGCTTTCAATGCCAACAGTGTTTTTCTCATGGCCTAAAAGCCGCCTTCTAACCTTTATAAGAATCTGCTGCATCCTTGTCTTCATATGGAGTCTTGCGGTTTACCTAAAAGCCTTTCTTTCCATGACCTGTCTTGCTCCCAACGGGGATTGGGACGCACGTTTTTTCTGGAATGTTAAGGCCAAGTTTTACCTGCGTGACCCCGAGGCCTGGCGCGCCATGTTTTCCAGCGTCATTGCCTGGAGTCATCCGGACTACCCGCTCCTCATTCCCGGCACCGTGGCCTGGGGCTGGAACTGGGCAGGCCAGGAACTCCTGCTCTGGCCTGCGCTGACAGCCCTTGTTTTCTCCCTGTCCATTCTAGGTCTTATCGTTTGGCATCTGGCCGTGACCCGCAGCTGGGAGACCGGGCTTATCGCCGCAAGCTTTCTTCTTTCAATTGAGTTTTTCCGGTATTGGTCCGCTTCCCAATACGCGGATATTCCGGAGGCCTTTTTCTTTCTGGCTTCTGCGGTTTTTCTTGTTCATGCCTTGAAAAATAAAACTGCGGGACTTTTTTTTCTTAGCGGATTGATGGCAGGATTTTCTGCGTGGACGAAAAACGAAGGTCTCTTCTTTGTTCTGTGGGTCTTTCTGACACTGGCCCTTTACCGCGGCAAATCATGGTTGACAGACGCGTCATCGCGGAAAGAATTGTTTTCCTTTCTGCTGGGACTGCTTCCCTCAATCATGGCCCTGCTTCTTCTGAAAACTCTCTATGCCCCGCACGGAGATTATCTGGGGTCAAAGCGGACTCTGGCCGACTATACGCATCTCGTGTTTCAATCTCCTGAGAACACCCGGCTCATTTTTACCGCACTCAAAAGTTACACGCTTCAAACGTCCCAATGGCTGCATTTGTGGCATCTGGGAATCGCGGCCATCGCAGTCAATGCGGTCAAATCTTTTGAGTATAAACGCTGGGATGAGTCCTGGATCCCCGTGCTTCTTGCGGCTTTGATCCTGGCGGGGTACATTCTGGTCATTCACGTCACGCCGCACCCTGTGGCTTGGCAGATTGAAACCGCCCTTACCCGCCTGCTTTTGCACGCGGCTCCGCTGGTCCTTATTTTTTTCTTTGAGGTCCTGGGGCCTGAAAAGCTCGCTCCCTCCGAAAAAATCAAAGCCTGAATAGAGATTACTTCGTCGGAAAAAAGAAAATCCGGGGAAAATCAGACAGCGGGTTCTGTATAGGAGATTTCGTTGAGCGCAACTTCCCGGGCGGTCATGCCGTAAAGGCGAAGCCAGCATTCGAATTCTTCAATAGAAATTCTGCACTTCTTCATGACTTTCCGGCGCTCCCTTAAAAGATACGGAAGATGACGAAGGGTTGATAAATAAACTTTCAGGGCAATCCACATGAGGCTAAAAGTCGAAATTTTTTCCGCATAATGCGCTGCCGGCCCTTTTTTTCGCAGCATCCCGTAAAGATGATAACAATAACGCTGGATGGTGTAAAACGGCGCAATGGCCAAATGAGGCAAAGGAAAACATTTGATTAAAACCCAGAGGCGGTTGCGTTCAAGCAAATACGCCTTCAGCGGAGAGAGCATTCCGAAAGACCCGGAAAGCTCATGGTAGGCAATCGCCTGCGGCGCATAGACACATTCATACCCCAGCATCCGGATCCTGAACCCCACGTCAATGTCATCCGCATAGGCAAAAAATTCCGCGTCAAAAAGTCCGGCCTCTTCCATAATGGCTTTGCGGTAAAGAGCGGCGCAGCCATTGGGACAGAAAATCCGGTCCATCTTGTCATACTGCCCTTTGTCTCTTTCCAGGCGGCCTCTTCCCCGGGCCATACCGTCGCGAAAAACCACATGGCCGGTATTTTCAAGAATTCCTTCGCGTCCCGCGAAATAAATTTTTCCGGCCACCATCCCGGTTTGAGGATCTTTCCGGACGGCCTTGACCATTTCTTCTGTCCAGTCCTCTTTCAAAGTCGCGTCACTATTCACCAGAACAATGAACTCTCCCTGAGCTTTGCGGATCCCGACATTGCAGCCTTCGGCAAACCCCAGATTGCAGCCGTTTTCCAAAATCACAAACCGGGAACCATATTTTTCGCGGATCATTTCCAGGGAGCCGTCCTTGGAACCATTGTCCACGACAATGATTTCAAGAGGCTTGTAGGTTTGACGTAAAAGACTGTCCAGGCAATCGCAGATGATGCGCTTGCCGTTCCAGTTAAGAACAATGACGGAGACCATTCCGGGGACTGTCATGAACACTCATAAGGGTTAAAGGCTAAATCTATAAACTGACAGTATTTATCGGCTGAATCAAGGGTTCCTAAACCCAGGAAAGAAGAATCCGGGACCACCCACTCTCTCCCAGGGCGCTAAATAAAAGCGGCGCCGATAAGGGCGCCGCAAGTATTTTAAAACTTTCAACCACGGGTGTTAGACAAGCCCCATCTGCTGCCGTCTGGCTTTGTTTGCGGCATACATCGAAGGGCCAAGGATTTCCTGCGCTAGAAGGTCTTTGTCCTGTCCATTGTCAAAATCATAATCCATAACGGCGAAAATAACGACCACGCGGTCCAGCGACATGCCCAGAATTTCCTTGCTGGCCTGAAGGGACTGATTAATACGGTCGGCATAGTACGCCGGCGGGCGGGCGATCTTACCACGCTGCTGCCCCAAGAGTTGAATCACGGCCGCCACGGCAAGCCGCTGATCTTCAGGGTTCAAAGTCGGCCATGAGGCCATGCTTTGAGCCAGCTCTCCCATCATGGCATTGTATTCACTCGGATCTTTTTTAGGCATTACCGGTCCCGTGGGTGAAGCGGTTGAGGCCGGGGGAACCAATCCCGGCTGTGAGCCGGAGTGATTCAGGCTGCCAAGCCTGGACCAGAAAATAATGACGGCAATTGCGGCAACTCCAAAACCAATCGTTAAAGACTTCTTATCCATAGAAACTCCTGGGCTGAACTGCGTTAGTAATAATCTCTTAAAATGGTAATTGCTGCTTTGATCTGATTCTGCGCCTGGGGATTATCCGGCGTTCCATCCTCGACATAAATATCCGGCTCAAGCCCCTGCCCGTCGATCATGCGTCCCGTGGGACTCACATACCGGGCCGTGGTCAATTTCAAAGCTGAAACTTCGTCCAAAGGCACCACGGACTGAACAGATGCTTTGCCAAAGGTTTTGACCCCGACAAGAGTTGCGCGCTTGTTATCCTGCATGGCGGCCGAGAAGACTTCTGAGGCACTGGCTGAGAACTGGTTCACTAAAATCACCATGGGGTAATCCCAAACCCGGACCGAACCGGCAGTAAAATAATCCTTTCTTTGAACTTCAATCTTGCTTGTCACTGAGACTATTTTAGAACCCGCGGGTAAAAAGCGTTCTGCCAGCGCAACCGCTTGGTTGAAAAGGCCGCCGCCGTCGTTTCTTAAATCAATGATAAAGGCCCTTGCCCCTTGAGACTCCAGATCCAGCAAGGCTTTGTCCGCCTGTTCCACGGTTTTTTCCTGAAAATCCATGATTTGAAAATACCCGATCGCTTTTCCCACTTTCCGGATGTCCCGGACCGCATCAATCTGAATCGTTTCCCTCTTTAGTTTAACCTCGAATTCCTTTTCGCGCAAAACCCGGATCACCACTTCGGTCCCGGCCTCTCCGCGGAGCATCGCCCCCACTTCCGCAGCGGTTTTGTCTTTTAAATCAACCCCATCCACACGGAGGAAAATATCGCCTATTTTGAGTTCGGCCTTTTCAGCCGCGGTTCCGGGCTTGATGTTCTCAATCATGATTTTTCCGTCCTGCTGTTTGATCCAGGTCCCGATTCCGGCATACTCGCCAGCCATGCTGATTTTCATCAACTCGTATTTTTCCGGGTCAATAAACTCAGAATACTTATCGAGCGCTTTACTCATTCCCCGGACTGCTTCGTAAAACATTTTCCGGGGCTGAACGTCCCCGGCATAACCTTCCATAATTGCGCCAAGGGTTTTGGAAAAAAGCTTGAGTTCTTCAATCATGTCAAGCGCAGGGCCTGTCTGCGCCCATAAGACGCCGCTTCTCAGCAAACAAGCTGCCAGCAGTGCATAAACAAACCGGGGCCTAACCGAGAGTAACTTCATGAAAGCTCCTTTTTATCCTCTATTTTTTGATCCGATTTTTCATCCAGCCGTCCGAAAGTCTCCTGGCACCTGCGAAGAGCGCCATCCAGGCTGAAGTAACAAGTCGTGGTCAGCTTTTCTTTTCGTTCCTTAATATTTGCCGTGCTGACGGCTGAAAACATAAAGGATTTCACATCCAGAATTCCTGATTCCGTAAAATCCTTGAGACTCTTTTCTTCATCCGTCCCCAAAGAAGTGACTTGTTTAAGATCCGCGACAATCGTCCCCCGGTTTTTAAAGGGGCGGTC
Organism: uncultured bacterium; assembly: GCA_964434115.1. Lineage (GTDB taxonomy): Bacteria > Omnitrophota > Omnitrophia > Omnitrophales > Aquincolibacteriaceae > ZLKRG04. The sequence continues at coordinate 27,094 of CAYSSX010000012.1, read as the reverse complement.
ATCAAAGGTCCCTTCAACAAGATCCCTTCCCCGCCTGAAATTCAGAATCTTCTCCACAAGCCCGGCGCTGAAACCATAAGCCAGAAACACGGGCGCGGGCGCCGTGTTAATATTAAAAACGGCATCGCCATCCACCGTCACATAGGGCTGCACCTTTAAAAAGACCTCCGGGGTCACCCCCTTGATCAATAGCAGTTCTTCAAGGGTATCAAGGTCCGCATTCTTGGGCTCATAGGGCGGGGAAAAAGACCGGTAATATCGCGTTTCCGCCCCTCCTGCGTTGAGAACATCATCCTCATCCCGCCAGTCCAAAATCGAGGCCGCGATTTCCTGGGCCTGGCTTTTCGTGACGCCCGCCCCAAACTCAAAAATGCCTGCCAAAATCAGCGGAGACTTCACTTTGTTCAAATCAATTTTCCGGGCTTCATCCACGGCTCCATACCGGACCGCGCCGTCCGACGGGGAAACATAACTGACCCTGCAAACTGAATCTTTCAGGTCTATTTCTTTAAACAGTTTTTCCTGGTTGGTCCAGGAGTCCGTCAGAGTATGAGCCGGAAGTTTCTTGGAATCAAAGACCATCTGCTTGGCCCGTTTAATGCCGGAATCCGCGGCAAGCCTCAGCTTGTCCCGGATTTCAAACTGCTGGACATAACGGAGCCGCTGCCGGGCCTGAGTGCCGGCAGCCAAGGCAAAAAGGCCGATGATCATCAGCACCCACAAGGTAAAAATCAAGATGCTCCCGCGCTGGCCGGGCTGCTGCAAGGAAAAAGGCAAGCTAGCGCTCCTCGCTTTCCGGTGTTATGGAACTCCCCACCAGAATGCCTGTGCCGGAAACCCTCGGCGGCTTTCTTTCTTCCGCGGTGACTGGCAAAGGCTCCTTCTTTTCCTTCGCGGCTCTTTCCTGTTCTTCCATTTTAGTGACGATCCCGGTGATCTGACTTTCGATATTGGCAAGACGGCTGTCCATTTTATTGAGCTGATCGGCCAGCATATCAAAACGGCGTTTCATATATTTGTCGATGCCTTCGGGCTCATAGATTCCGCCGACACGCTCCACGACCCTGTCCTCGGCAATATTTTGAACCACCCCATATTTCTTTTGCCCCGCTTCTTCTGCCCAAGCAGAGCATGAAACAAGCACGATTCCAAAACCGATCATTGCCCCTATTTTTTTCACGAAACACCTCCTGCTTCGGAATGCTGTGCGCGGTACTTTTCCCAATCCACTTCAAACAGCTGAACCCTCATTCCCGAGTCCTTATGAAGATCTTCAAAAACCGCTTTAAAATACTGCAGTCCACCGCCCTTGAGATAATAAAGCCGGTAAAGCATGGACAGTATCAGCTGCCGGTCCGCAAGAACTGAGTAATACGTCCCCTGATCCTCATAAACAAGAGCCGACATATCCAGCTGCCTGTCCGCCGAGACAGATTCTTTCATTTCTCCATTTTCGAGGTAAAAAAGACTCGCGGGACGCCCGTCCACCCTTTCAGAGGGGACTTGAATAAGAGCAGTCTTGGCGGCCCAGTCAACGATCAGCCCGTTTTTGAAAAACAAAGTGTCACCTTCCCTTTTCTCAAGGGCTTCTTCCGGCCTGTATTTTAAAATGCCGTCGGAGGAAGCCAAAAACTTCCGGACGGTCTCATCTTTTCCTGCTCCGCTGAACATCGCCAGAAAGCCCTCTTTTTTGGGGGCCGTTCTTTTCAGCAAAGCAGCCTTATGAAAATTCCAGCGTGCAAAAACAGAAAGCGCCAGATTCTTATCGACCATTTCGTTGTAGAGAAAAACGTTTGAAGGCATCAAAAAATTCCCCGTATGGGTCAGCTTCAGGATGTCCTGGGCTTTTTGCGCCCCCACACGCTCGGTCAGCACTTTTTCCGCTTCCCCGGCAGAAAGAGGCAGGATTTTATTAATCACATCAATGGCTTCGGGAAGACGAAGTCCTGATTTTTGGAGGCTTTCAACAGCATCGTTACCGGCCGTATTCAGCATGCGCATGATCCCCATGGCTTCGGTTTCGCTTGAGGCCATAAAGAAACGGGCTATCCAGTAGCATTCCGGAACATCCTGTGTTCCGCCATCGGAGAAAACTCGGCGCTGGGTCAGTGACGTAATGAAATACCCGGGCGGCCACCAGGTGTAGATCAGCGCATCGGCAGGGGTTTTTTCGCGGATCGCCTGCATGCCCGAGTACCAGACATCGTTCATAATGGGTTCGCTTTTAAGTGCCAGTGCGTGAGCAAATAAAAGCTGCATGGGAAACAGGACCGCCAAAACGAGCCCCGCGAAAAGAGCCTTTCTCAACGCCGGAAAAGTTTGAAGGGAAGCAGGCAGGCGCGCTTTGAGTTCCTTTTCCCAAATCTCCGAGAGAAGCTGTATCCCCATTGCGACAAACACCGCTCCGGGAAGAACAAACAAAAGAGCAAAGCGTTCTGTCCTAAGGGAAAGATAGAAAAGCGGCACGCTCAGAAGCACAAACACGACCCACCGGGGCAGCATCTCCTTTTGCCCTGAAAACCGGCTTAAGAAAGGCCCCGATGCGAGACCGATAAAAAAAGCTCCTGTGGTCACGGCATTTCCGGTCAGGTAGATCATCCGCTTCAGGGACACGGAGGTCGTCTCCCCCACCATGATAAAAATATTGGGCCACGATTCATCGGGCTGACCGGATGAGAATATAACCAGGTACTGCGCTCCACGGCTCAGGTACTCAAGAAAACCCGCAGGCGTCGCGGTGACGAGAGCTGCCGCGATTGAAAAAGCAGCATACGTACCGAAATAAACCGGGGCATTTTCAAGCCCGGGACGGCGCTTGATCCATCGCCAGCAGCTCAGGACAAACGCACTGCCAAGCACCAACAAAAAGATAAAAGGCCACCCCACCCAGAAATAAACGTAGAGACCGGTCAACACACCGCCGGCCAAACCAAAGGCAGCTGCCCGTCGCGGAGAAGTCCCTTGGATACCGTAAAAAAATGACGCCAAAATAAGCGCGGGAAAAAAATGGTTATAGGGGTCGGTATCAAACCAGCCGTAGGAACTTCTCTGAAGAAAGATTGGAGACAGAACAAGCGACACGCCCCCTGCAGTAAAAGCTGTCAAACCAAGGCCCAGACTGCGGCACAAAATAAAAAACGCCAGAACAACCGCGGCCGTAAGCACCAGCGGAACATACCCAAGACCTTCCATAAGGTCGATCGCCGGATGAAAAAAAGCCGCGGCCTTGTAAACAAGAATCCCGATGTAAGGGTGCCCGCCCACCGGAATCCACCAGCCCTTCGGGTAGTGGCGGAGAGGGTCGAAAAACTTGCCGCCTTCAACGCGTTCGGCAATCCGTCCCGTTTCCAGAAGGTTCTGCACCTGCGCCAAATAGTGATACGGATCGGACTCCAGAAGATAGTGGCGGGAAACAGGCGGTGACTTCACCCCCGGCATATTGCTCAAAAATTGCGCGACAGCCTCTTTGAAATGCGTTTGATCGGCTTGAATCAGGACGTCGGCCTGCTGAGCGGCAAAAGCCTGCCGCGCGGCTTCCGGTATTTGGCTTCCGGAGGTCTCAAGCTGGCGGAGGATTTGCCCCTGAATGGCCTGACGCACCGCAGCCTCGGCCAAAAGAACCTTCTTTTCGGGAGAAGGGCTTCCCTGCGGGAGAAGTTCATAAGAGCGGAAATAAAGGCCAATGGCTAAGACAAAAAAAACGGCCGCCGGCGCCAGACAAATAGCCGCCGAAACCTTGCCCTTTTTCATGGATCCAGTAAAGTCCACCTAAACCTCTCGGGAAAAGCTGCCGAATCATTGACGGATTAGACGCGCCTGTTTAACTTTCATTCACCCGGCACATCTTGAAAATGACCTCTAAAACAATCTCTCAGTACAAAGTTTTGATTATTATCCCCGCCCTGAATGAAGGTAAAGCCATACGGCGCCTGATTCAGGAAATACGGGACCTGCACCCTTCCGTCTCGATCCTCGTGATCAATGACGGATCCAAGGATGATACCGCGCAGGAAGCCCTTCGAGCCGGCGCTTTGGTCATTAGTCTTCCTTACAATCTTGGCATTGGCGGAGCGGTTCAGACCGGTTTCCGTTTAGCCTATGAAGATCAGTATGATGCCGCTGTTCAGATTGACGGCGATGCCCAGCATGATCCGCGTTACCTGGAAGCTGTTTTAACCCCGGTTCTCTCCGGGGAGCTGGATTTATGTATCGGAAGCCGCTTCATTTCTCATGAGTCCGGATTCAAGTCAACTTTCGCACGGCGGATCGGGATCCGGTTCTTTTCCTGGCTCTTAAGCGCCCTGACCCATGTCCATTTAACAGATCCGACTTCCGGTTTCAGGGCCTCCGGCAAAAAACTCATCCGGCACTTTGCCGATTATTACCCGATCGATTTTCCGGAACCTGAGGCAATTCAAACGGCCAAACGGCTGGGTGCCAAAATCGGTGAAGTGCCCGTAAAAATGCGCAAGCGCCTTGGGGGTATCTCCTCTATCCGCATGTTCAAAACACTCTACTACATGATCAAGGTTACGCTGGCCATCCTTATCGATACTTTGAAAACAAAACCCTGACGGAGGCACCGCCGTGCAAGCCAAAACCTTCGCAATATTGACCGCAATTTTCATTTTCTGTCTGATTCTCGATTTGATCCGGCGCCAGAAAATGACTTTCAAATACTCTCTTTTCTGGCTGTCTTCATCCGCAGGAACCCTGATCTTCGCTTTTTATGACACGGCGCTTTTGAAACTTGCAAGACTTGCGGGATTTGAACTGCAGAGCAACTTCATTTTCTTTCTTTTTCTAGCCGGGATTTCCGCCCTCTGCCTCTTTCTTACGGTCTATATCAATGAGCAGAACAGCCGCACTGAGTCACTCGCCCAAACACTCGGCATTTTGGAATATAAAATCCGGCAGCTTCAAGAAGAACTTGCCCGGCTAAAATCTCCGGACTCCAAAAGACCTTCTTAAAGCTGAACTCTTGATGCCGGCCCCTGGTCTTCCACCGGCGCAGAAGATTCCTCCTGGGCATTATCCCCTCCCAGCATCCGGCTTCGCACGATTTTAGGATCTTCTTCCATCATGGTCTCAAGGGTCCTGGCAAACTCTTCTTTCCCTTTGTCTTTCAGGACGGTAATCGGTTTAAGGGCTTGGGGCTTGTGATCCGAGATGATATAGGCGACCCCCAAATAATAATAGGCCTCCGCGTAATCGGGGTTAGTCAGCACCGCTTTTTCAAGGTACTCAACGGCTTTTTCAGGCTGTTTCTTTTTGGTGAGATAAAGCCAGCCTAACCCAAAATAAGCACGGGAAAAGTCGGGGTAAATTCTAAGCGCTTCCTTGAAATACTCTTCCGCCAAGTCATAATCCTCAAGAAGCCCGGTATAGATGATCCCGAGATTGTTCTGGGCATCGGCCAGATTTGGATCAAGACGCACGGCTTCCTGAAAAGCTTCCACAGCCGCCTCGGCATTGTCCTGCTTTTGAAGATGGGCAATCCCCACCGCGTTATGCAGCTGGGCGATCTCCGGATTCTGGTCCCGTGCCTTTTCAAAGTTTTCAACCGCCGCCGTAAAGTCCCCTTGATCCATGGCTTTCATACCGGCTTCATAGAGGTCTTTGGTGCTTTCACAAAAAGCTTCGGGGAGAAAACAAGCGAGGCAAAGGGCCGCAGCGGTCAAAATCTTTTTCCGCCGGGTCAAAAGGGACTTCATGAATCATTCCTCAAATGGGTTCGGCTTGAGGATTACCAGCCGCGCCGTCAGGTTCCGGAGGTGCCGCATCCGCGGGGGCCTGGGGCTCCTGCGGAGCGGATGATTGCGCGTCCAGACCTTCCTCCGCAAACGGGGCCATATCCTCAGAGGTCATAAGAATACGCGTGATGTCCATATTGCATTTCATGTTCGTACCCGCTTTGCTCTTAGGCGCGAGCACGTAGCGGGTGATCTGAAAAAGATTGTCGGACTCCTCAAGGGCGTTCATAAAAACAAAAACACTGTGAAGGTCTCCTTCAAAATCAAGCGTGGTTTTGTAGACTTTATAGATCGGCTTTTCTTCGATTTCTCCGGGAGAGACATTCGAAATCGCAATGGAATTCTGCCCCGCCACACTTTCAAGTTTCCGCAGCAGGGTTGAAATAATTTCTTCCTGGGTTTTTTCGCCGGTGTCCAGATAGCTTTCATACTTCCGGTACTCGTGATAAATGCCGTCTTTGAAGGAAAGAATGCGCATATCGCGCTGAATCGACTGAGATTTGGCCTTAATCTCAGCTTCCAGTACCGAGATGTTTGAAAAAATAGGGCTCAGCACAATAAAGTCCGTGAGAACAAAGAGAATGGTGCCAAGGGTCCCGTAAAACAGCACCCGCTCTCTGGCTGTCAGCTTGTTATAAAAATCTTTGACCTTATCAAGAACCATTTAAATCTCCTGATTGAGCTGGCACTTAATATCAAAGTCGGCAACTTCCTTACCGCCTTCTTTTTTAGTTTTTGTCTCATTGGTCGTGACACTGCTGAAATAGCCCGAGTTTTCAAATTTTGTCACCAATGAAAAAACAGCCGACATCGTATCCGCGGTCCCCAAGAGCTGGAGATTTCCCTCCTGGTCATAGCTGAAGCTCGACAAGTAAACATCAGAACCGATCAGGGATGTGACTTTATCAAACACATAAAGCCCTTTGCCCCTGTAATCAATAAGGTTTCGCAGCACACGGGCTTTCGTGGAAGCCCTTTCCAGGATCCTTGCCTGCGTGGAGACTGATTCAGCCGTTTGATCAAGCCGTTCAATTAAATTACGTTTGATGTAGATCTTGCTCGCAAGGAAAACACTGAACATCACAAGGCAGGTCATAATCAAAATACCGAGGGTCACAATTTCCTTGCCCCCTTCACGGAATTTGCGTTTGAGCTTGATTTCCTTCGGTGTTAAATCAATCCTGAGGCTTTCCTCCGCGCTTACCGCGGACATGAGCTCAAAAAAAGACTCGGAACTCTGGGGTCCGATTTTTTCTTTAACCGCGGAGGCGACCTGAAACTGATTGTGATAGGTGACAAGTTTGATTGGAAACCCCGGGGCCTGCATGGCGGGCAGCGACTCGCGGATGGCCTTTTCAAGGCTTTCCAGGCCGTTCGTCAACCCGGTCATCACAAGCGCCTTGACGGGCTGCCCGACGCCGTGATCCTGATAAGAAGAGATGGATTTGTTCAGTTCGCTGACAAACGATTGCTGAGCCGATTCCATACCGGTCCTGAAATGGGAAGCCCCTACCGGGATACTGCGGACAAAAACCATTTCACGCTTATCGATAATGGTAAGGTCGGAGGCATCTTCGTCGACATGAATACCGGCAATGGCACCGCTCATGTGTTCCGCGGGAAGAAGGCGCTGATAAAAGTGCGCAACACTTTCGGACGCAATTCCGAAACGGGCTACAAAAATTCCGGCCCTCTCAAAAATCTGAACATAACGGTCTATCAGCTTCCGGTTCACAATGATTAAAAGAACATTGGTGTAATGCTGGCCCGGTGTCGTCATGCACAGGTAATCAATGACAATTTCATCCCGGGAGTAGGGGGTGTAGCGCCCGGCCTGCAAATCAATAATTTTGCTGATCTCCTCCGGGTCATTGGATGGCATATCCACGTTTTTGGAGATAAACAGCTTGGAGGGAATGATGCACATGGCCTGACGGCCTTTAAGTTTCCACTCGCGCCATGTCTGGGCCAGGTATTGGCTGATTTCGAGGTCAGCCCCCTCTCCGAATACCTTGGAGCGAAAATCCTCGAACACCGCCTGATTGCCGACCTGGCGGGCCAAAACCAATTTCACGTGGCCGCCTGAAAGGTCGACCACCACAAGTTCCGGAGATTGAGATGTTTTAAAAGCCGCTTTTGCCATCACAGAGTCCTTCCCTACGCCGCGCAGCCGCCTGCCGGCACAGGGAGAATTTTTACCTGATATCCCGTTTTATTACCATCGTCATAACGCAAAGAAATCCTTACGGCCTTGGGAGGACAAGTATCCTTCCAAAAGGACTTCCATTCGAAAATTTTCTTTTCCGTATCTTGGTGATAATACTCGAAAGAGCAGTCTTTGAGAATAAGCCCCAAAGGTTTTAAAAGAGATTCATCCGTTTCTTTTTTGGGTGCAAGCTGGCGGCGTAAAGACTCCTCGCTTCTCATCAGTGTCCCCGCGGACGCATCATACAGGTAACGGACAAAAACAGGCTGTTTAATCCGGTGTCCGTCCTCATCCGTAAGATCCTGCGGTGAATAGGTCAAAAACTCCAGCGCGTTCTGTTCACCCTTGAAGGGCGGTTTTTTTCCGGGAAAAAGATTTTTAAGATCTGCCGCGGCTTTTTCAAAAATCAGGTTGGACTCGATGTCCGGCTTTATTTCAATCGCCCGGCGCCACAACCGGAGCCCTTGAGCAAACGTTGTATAAATTCCAGTCGCGATGACGGCCATAATGGTTACCGCCAGCAAAACTTCAATCAGCGTAAATCCGCGGGTGGAATTTGCGCGCTTAAAAAGCGTCCACATAGAAAACCCGGGCAATGCTTTTCCTTCTGACCCCGCTTTGCCAAGACAGCGCGGCAACAGCCTCATAGAGTTTTTTATCGGCTGAAATGGGGCGATAACTGACCTCATAATAAAAAACCTTGTCCTGTTCCGTCACAACCTGGCTGGTCATGTCCTTAGGAAAGCGTTTGGTCCGGCTGACTTCCTCTTGAAAAGCCCAGACTTGATTAGCGATCGCCCTGTTCGCCTTCACCCGCGTTTCAGCTTCATAGAGAGCGCTAATCGCCCCCAGAAGCGGCCGGTAAACCACAATCAGACTGCTGCCCAGAATAATCACGCTGATCAGAACTTCAAAAAGAGAAAGGCCTCTCTCTCCCGCCTTGTTTCTTTTACACCCAATTAACGACGTCATCATCCGCTTTATCCTCGGCCGGATTTTTTCCAAGTGAGTGAAGGTCGTAATCGTGCGGACGGTGTGTTCCCGGCGAAGAATACTGATAAGGACGCCCCCAAGGGTCGATCGGTGTTTTTTCCAGATACGGCCCGTTCCAGTTCTGCGGAGTCGGCGAAGTGACCGGTTTTTTCATCAAGGCATCAAGCCCCTGTTCTGAAGAAGGAAAGAAACCATTGTCCAATTCATAAAGCTTAAGCGCCGTCGGAATATTAATATTCACATCCGCATGGGCGGCAGCTTTCTTGGCCTGCTCCGAACGCCCCATCAGACGAGGGATTACCATCGCAGACAAAGTCCCCATAATAATCACCACCAGGAGGATTTCGATCAAGCTGAAGCCGCGCTGCCCGCGGGAAAGTTGACGCCTTGCTTTTAACATAAAACGCCTCCGGATTTTAAGAAACCATGGTATTCATACTAAACACAGGTAAAAGAACGGCAATAATCAGCACGCCCAAAAGACCTCCAATGATAAGAATCATCGCGGGCTCCAAAAGGCTGGTCATAATTTTTACGGCTTCCTCGGTATCTTTTTCATACCATTCCGCAATTTCTTTCAAGGCTTCATCCAGGTTCCCCGACTCTTCGCCAATGGCGATAAAATGCCTGGCAAATGAGGGAAAGAGCTGCGATTTGCGAAGCCCCTCGCTGAGATAGCCGCCTTTTTCAACGGATTCCCGGCAAGCCTCAAGTTCCTGGCGGACACGCAGGTTACCCGTGACCGGGACCGCGATCCTGAGCGCTTTCAAAATAGGGATCCCGCTTTTGAGCAGCAGCTCCAGGGTTCTGGCAGACCTTGAGATTTCTGATTTCAGGATCACTTTCCCGGCAAGAGGAAGCTTCAGAAGAAGTGTGTCAAACCCAAGGCGGTAAGCGGGATTTTTAAGAAGCGCCGCGCAGAGAATAATGCCTGCGGCAAAAACAAACAAGACAACAAGGCCATAGTCCTGCATCCAGGCACTGGCCGCAATAAGCGCCCGGGTAATCCAAGGAAGCTCCTGGCCTAAGTCTGTAAAAAAACGCGAAAATTTCGGAATCACATTCGAAAGCATGAATCCAACAGTAAAAAAGCCCATCAGCATCACAAAAACCGGATAAGCAAGGGCGCCCCGGACCTTAGAAACAAGGGCGCGCTGGGCTTCCCGGTAGTCCGCAATCTGACGCAGCACTTCGTCCAGACGTCCGGCGGCTTCACCGGTTTGAATCATGCCAATGTCAAACGCGGAAAAAATTTTGGGGTAACCGGCCAATGCCGCTGAAAAGGTCTGCCCTTCACGGATTTCCTTATGGATTTTATCCAGAATGGTTTTGAAAGCTTCTTTTTCCAGCCCTTGCGTCACCAGGAATACCGCCTGAAGAAGCGGGACTCCGGACTTCACAAGCTTGGCCATCTGACGGTAGAAGGCTAAAAGATCACCGGAACCCACCCGGCTCCAGCGCTGGCGCCGGACTTTCTTTTCCACATCTGCCCGGATCAAGTCTTCGTGAATATCCACGGGAATAAGGCCCATGGCATTGACTTTATCAATCGCTTCATCCTGAGACCCGGCAGAAAGGGTTCCTTCGACAATTTCACGGGGACCTTTTTTTGCCCGGTACCGGTAATTCTTCACGAAACCGGTCCTTTCTGTTTGCAAAACTTCTCAAGACGCGCACGGTCGGTGCTGTTAATCGCAAGAAAGGTCACGCCGGATTGAAAAAGGAAATGACCGGGTCCTCTTTCAGGATTCATGGTTTTCATCACCCGGACCACGCGGCTCACGCACGCGATCAAGGGGCCTTCCGGAAGTTGAATGCGGAGGTCAAGGGCTGCCCCTGGAGTAAATTCTCTTTCAAAGGTAAAGGACAGTCCGTTCGCACTGATATCATCCGTGACCGCGCCTTCATAAGAAACAAGGGACTCCGCTTCATTTTTTAATTCGTCCCGCTCGACATCAATTTCACGAAAGCGGAATTCAAGATGCGCCTGGCGCCTGACAAAAGCGCGCCGGTCTGAAAAATAGGAAAGATCTTCATCAAATTCCGGCTTTTCAAGCTTGGGTGGAAGCGGCTCGGCAGCGGACTTGCTGACCGCCGGAACCTTCTCAGAAGAGATCTGAGGAAACTCATCCACGGGTGCCGCCTCCAAAACTTCTTCCGGAGTCGTAATGCCCTGAAAAACTTTTTCCCATCCCTGCCGGCGCAAAGTCTTCATTCCCTGCGAACGGGCCAAAGCCTTGATTTCCTCAGCCGGGACTCTTTGGAAAATCAACCGGCTGATTTCCGCGGTCACCGGAAGAATTTCATAAATGGCAATCCGGCCCGCATACCCGGTTCTATTGCAGGCGTCACAGCCTACACCCCGGAAAACAGGCACCGCCTGGTCTGGAGAGAGCTGCATGTCACGGCGGATAAGTTCCGTGATGGCCGGGAGAACCGAGGAGTCCTCTTTCTTGCATTGCGGGCAAATGACACGCACCAGCCGCTGGGCAATGAAGGCATTGACGCTGGAGGCCACCAGATAAGGCTCGACCCCGATGTCGAGAAGACGCGTCACACCGCTTGCGGCGTCATTGGTATGGAGTGTCGACAAAATCAAATGCCCGGTCAGCGCCACGCGGATCGCGATATCTGCGGTTTCAAGGTCGCGGACTTCCCCGATCATCATGATGTCCGGATCATGCCGAAGGACACTGCGCAGGCCCGCGGCAAAAGTCAGCCCGATTTCAGGGGCGACTTGAATTTGAGTGGTTCCTTCCAGTTCGTATTCCACCGGATCTTCGATGGTAATCACTTTCTTCTCCCCTGTGTTTAAAAAGGAGAGCCCGGCATACAAAGTGGTGCTTTTACCGCTGCCCGTAGGCCCGGTCACAAAAATGATCCCATGGGGCTTTTGGAGAAAGTCGCGGAACTGGCCGAGCTGCCCCGGCTCAAAACCGAGTTCTTCCAAACGCCGGATCATCTTGCTGGGAAGAATACGGATCACAAGGCTCTCGCCGTGAGGCGTTGGGATCGAGGAAACACGCAAATCCAGGTTTTGATCCTGGGTTTTCACCCGGGCTTTTCCGTCCTGGGGAAGACGCCGTTCCACAATATTAAGATTGGCCATAATTTTGACACGCGAAAGCATCGCGGTAAAAAACTTCTTCATTTCCGCCGGCAACGGAGATTCCTGCAAAACCCCGTCAACACGGTAGCGCACCCGGACTTTACCGCGGTACGGTTCAAAATGAATATCACTGGCGCCTTTGCGGTAAGCGTCGAGGATGATCTGATTCACCAGCTGAATCACGGAAGCGTTTTCAGCCAGTTTTTCAATATCCTCGACTTCAATCCCGCTCATGCTGAGCGGTTCAGGTGCCGCGGGACCGTGGGACTGGGTCATGATCTTGTCGACCGTATCCGCCCCCAACCCGTAATACTTACGGAGCATTTCCTCTATTTCATTTTCAGTTGCGAGGACCGTTTCCACGTCCGCGCCAATGCCAAATCTCACTTCATCGAGAAAGTTAACGTCCACAAGGCGCGATACCGCAATCGTGAGCTTGTTGTTCTTCCGGGCAAACGGAAAAAAGAGGTAATACCAGGCTAATTTGACAGGGACAGACTCAATGACTTCGCGTTCAACTTTGACATCCCTCAAACTGACGAAGGGAATTCCCAGGGATTCGGAATAGATTTTAAGGAGATCTGTTTCTTTGATGAGGGTTTGCTTCACAAGAAGCTGGGAAAAGGAAGACTTTGAACTCTCCGCCTCTTTAAAAACGCGGTCCAGGTCGGGGGCCGGAAGACGCTTGGCATCTAAAAGAATTTGATAAGCTTTGCGTTCAAGACGCGTGTTCATACTTCAAGGCGCCCGGTTAATCAGATAAAAGTCGGTTGATTTCAATTTGTCATAATGACCGGAAATGATTTTTGAACAGTCATCGACCGTATCTTCAACAGGAATGAACATCCCCTTTTTACCCGTAAAAGCTTCGGCTGTTTGAAAAGGCTGGGTCATGAAATTAATCAGTTTTTCCCCGCGCTTATAATCGATTTGGTCTTCCTTTGGAATTTCTTCGAGACCGACGACTTGCACGATACGCTGAAGGGATTTGTATTTCGCAAACATCGCAATCATTTTCTGGGCCTGATCATAATGACGCTGCCCGATGATTCGGGGATCCAGGTTTGAACAGGAACTGCGCAAAGGGTCAATGGCCGGGAAAAAACCTTTTTGTGCAAGATCACGGGAGAGTGAAAGCACGGTATCAAGACAGCTGAAAATGGCGACGACTGAAGGGTCTGTCATATCGTCGGCAGGCACATAAACGGCTTGATAAGACGTCACGGAAGCGCCGCCTGGAATAGAGCGGATTCTCTCCTCAACGCCATTCACCTCGGAAGACAACGTAGGCTGGTAACCGGATTCCCCCGGGACGCGGCCAAGAAGGGTTGAGATTTCCTGCCCCCCCTGAATAAACCGGAAAACATTGTCCAGGAAAAGAAGAACGTCTTTGTTCTGCTCCGCGAGGGTTTCGGCCAAAGTGATTCCTGTATTGACGCATTCGTACCGCGCGCCCGGCGGTTCGTTCATCTGGCCGAAAACAAGTTTCACCTTGTCGAGCAGCTTCGCTTCCTTCAGTTCGTCGAAAAGATCATACCCTTCACGAATGCGTTCCCCGATCCCCGTGAACACGCAGCAGCCATCATGCGCCTTAACGATATTATTGATCAGTTCGAGAATGACAACGCTCTTTCCGCAGCCGGCGCCGCCAAGAATCCCGGTTTTGCTTCCCTTGGTCACAGGAAAGACCATATCAATGAATTTGATTCCGGAAACAAGGACTTCTGCTTTTTCGCCGAATTTGCTGCGGGTGTTAAAGGGGTCAAACCGCGGAGGCCTGCGGATCACGCGCCATTCCCCGCCGCTCAAAGGGCCTAACTGGTCGACAGGTTCCCCGAAGACGTTGATAATCCGCCCAAACAGCTCATCGCCCGTACGGACCTGCACCGGACCGCGCGTGTTGTAGCATCGCTGGTTAAGCTGGAGAAAAAGGGTGTCGGAAAGGGAAATACACCGGACATCGTTGCCGCCCATGTGTTCCGCGACCTGAAGCACGACGCGCCGGCCTTCGAAGTTGCGTGTTTCCACAACGTCATAAAGAGCCGGGATATGTTCGATTTTCTCAAAACGGACATCGACCACCGGTCCGCGGACGCCGACGATTTTACCGACCGCGGCTTCGCCCGGATCGGCGACACCGGCCAGAATCTTGTCAATCTCTGCCTGAGGCAGTTTCTTCTCGTCCGGCATGGTTATTTCTTTCTCGTGACTGAAGACGAGGTGAAGACTTCACGCATCGCCTTGTTGAGGTCGCCACGCTGAGATTTCTTAAAAGCCATGACAAGACCCTTTTTTTCTCCCGACATGCCCTCAATCGCGGACTCAAGCTGCTGGGCCTGGGCAGCCGCTTCGGACAGCTGGGTATCTGAAATCATTTCGAAAAGACGGCTCGAAACCCAGACATCCGCAAGCACTTTCATAATACCGTCGATGGTGGACTCCGTAATGAAACGCCGCCCCGTGTGTCCGTAGGATTCTTCTTCGTCCCCCGCGCCGCCCAGCAATTCTTCAGCCGGCAGAAGCTTCACGATACGGGGCTTCAAAACGTTAAAACTTTTTGCCCAAATATAAACCGCGACGGCCTTTCCCGAACTGCCGCTCATGATGCGCTCAATCAAATGATCCCGGATGCTCAATGCCACTTCGTAGCGGCCTACCCGGTCAATATCTTCATAAACCTTCTCAAGACGCATCCCCAGCTGCCGGCATTTATCCGCGCCGCGGCGGCCGACGCAAAGCACTTGAACGTCCTGATGCTTTTCATACTCTTTCATGGCGGCGTTGCAGACTTTGTTATTAAGCTGAGCCATAAAACTGGATTCCGAGGTAATCACAAGAAGATCGGTGCCCGGATTTTGATTGCGGACGAGAGGACAGCTCGTTTTAACCGATTCGAGCATGTTAAAAAAAACGAGGAAAATCTCAAGGAACTTTGCAAAATTCTCTTTCTTTTTGGCAAAAGCAAAAAAACGGTTAGTCGAAACGTCTTTCAAAATCGTAATGATCTCGAGGATGGCTTCCACGTCATCAAGGTCACCTTTGATGCGGGTTGTTTTACCGCCCATAGAGCCCCCTATTCCCCGAGCTGGATTTTCATTTTCTTGTCTTCGGCAACCTCCCGGATGGTATTGGCAAGACTGCCATCAAGAATAAGGGTTCCAAACATGAGGCAAACTCCGGCAATAAGCGAGGCGTCTAAAATTTCATCGATTTTAAGTGTCCGGTTGACCTTGGTCGAAATAAGCGCGTTAATTTTGGCCTTTTGCTGGTCGCTGAGCGGGAACGGGGTTTTTACGGAAACCACTTCCACGTGCGGACTCACTTTGGAAAGGTCAAAGTCCTTTCCCTTGACGAGGAAATCTTCCAGCACCTGAGCATGAAACTCAGCCATCGTATGCTGGCTGACACTCTGCAGAAGAAGCGCCGCCGCGTCATCCACAGATTTCGCCCGGACTTCGCGTTCTATTTTCCGGTAAATTTCCTCGGAGGAAGACTTGGCCCTCTCTAAAACCTCATCAGCCTGCGCTTTGGCCTGCTTCAAAATTTCGTCCTTCTTTTTGCGGGCCTCATCGTTGGCATCTGTCTTCATCTTTTCTAACAGCTGGACGGATTCTTCTTTCTTGGCGGCATATTCCTTTTCCGCTTCCTCAATCTTTTCATTGAGCTCTTTCTGCTTGGTTAAAAGATCCTGATACGTAGTGTCCAGACGTCCAACCGCCGCCTGCGTGTCACTGGAGAGAATCTTCTTCATAAAAAAAATAACCGCGGAGAAAACAATGACTTGAAGAATGATAAATTGCAAAAGCATCATGGTGCGTTTCCTCCTGCCCTCTCTGTATCAACCGCCGCCGAAAAGCTGAAAAATGACCAATAAGGAAATAATGGATGTCGCTTCAGCAAAAACGAGCATCAAGATAACGCCTGTGTAAATTTTCGGAGCTGCGGATGGATTACGGCCGAGAGCCTTGATCGTGGCGAAACCGACAACCGCGATAACAATCGCGGGACCGAGCACCGCCATCATCATCACCCCAATCAAGACCAGTGTATGTTGTGACATTGTTAAAGCCTGGTGTTTGAAAAGTCAGTTTGGAAAATGTTGCTATTAATTGACAATCAAAGTATATCGTAGCTATGTTTTAAATTCAATTGTTCCAAGGTATTTTTATAGATTTTATTTATATAAAAATTATTTATATATAAAGATAATATTTACTTTTGCTGCTTTGATCCGGCGTGAATCGGTTTTTTGTCTTCCTTAACTTCGACCTTTTCCATTTCCTCAATAATAATGATGCATTGGTTATCCTGAAAAAGAACAACTCCGGCGCGTAAAGGGATGCTTTCATGCCCTGCAACCTTGATAACACCTTCAGGAATGGCTCCCAGCAGCGGGAAATGAAACGGCAATAATTCGTACTCGCCTTCATCGCCGGAGATGTAAACGGATTCCACCTCCCCTTCAAACAGCATGCGGATAAGGCTGAGAACCTGAAGGCGAAAGGTCGTGACTTTAAGCGCCATAAAATCTCTTAGGCAACGTCTTCATCATCAAGATGCTTATAACGCGCCTTGATGACTTTAACGAATTCTTTGGAAACAATGGTCATACGGCGTTTAATTTCATCATCAAGGGCCTTCTTCTCACACAACAACGGGAAAAGCTCAGGATCCGTCTCGTTGGTGAATGCCTCGATCCCGGCAATGTAATCTGCGATTTCTTCTTTTCGTTCAAGCTCCATCATGATTTTTTCACCCTTGGCATAAAAAAGCAGCACCTGAACTTGCACGGGCATCGGCTTTCCCGCAGGCTGCGTCAAGCAGGCCTGGAGAATGCGGCCGGCCTGGAGCTGGTCACGGACTTCATCCGATTGACCGCCGGTTTGGAGCTTGCTGATACGCAAGAGTTCTTTGTATTGAATAAACTCAAGACGAAGAGACTTGGCCACATCCTTCATTGCCTTCCACTGCACCTTACTACCGACCCGGGATACCGACAAACCAACGTCTACCGCCGGACGGAATCCTTCATTAAAAAGCGGCATGCTTAAAAACACCTGCCCGTCGGTCATTGAAACCAGATTCGTAGGAACATAGGCCGTCAAATCCCCTTCCAGCAATTCCACAACGGGAATAAAGGTCATGGAACCTCCGCCATTCTTTTTATTCAAGCGGGCGGCGCGTTCAATCATTCGGGAGTGAAGATAAAAAATATCTCCGGGATAGGAGTCACGGCCCGGAGGCACCTGCATCAAGAGTGAAAGCTCGCGGTAGGCCCAGGCGTGCTTTGTAAAGTCGTCGAAATACACAAACACATGCCCGCCCCGCTTCATGAAATACTCGCCAAGAGAACAGGCCGCATAAGGCGCAAGGTATTGCTGTCCCGGCGAACTCTGCGCGGGAGCATTCATGATAATCGTGTAATCAAAAGCTTCGCGTTCCTTAAAAAGATCCACCACACGGGCCAGGGCTGCACGGGGTTTACCAATCGCGCAATAAATGCAGATCACCCCTTTGCCTTTTTGATTGAGGATAATGTCGGTGCCTATCGTGGTCTTGCCCGTCATTTTGTCACCCAGGCACAAAGAACGCTGGCCTTTTCCCAAAGGCAAAAGCGCATCAATCAGTTTAATTCCCGTTTCCAGGGTATCGCTCAAAGACTGGCGGTCCATGATGCCCGGAGCCTCGTTAAAATAAGGAATGTATTCATCGGGTTTCACCGGGCCAAGACCATCCATGGCCTCTCCCAGAGGATTCACGATACGGCCAATGAAGTTTTTTCCAGCGGGCATGTAAAAAGGCTCAAGACTCGCAAGCACCTTTTGCCCAGGAGCAATCGGCTGATTTTCCTTTACCATGAGCACCTGGGCATTCTTTTCATCAAAGCCCATGATGATGCCTTCGGTTCCCGCGCCAAACTTGAGAAGCTGCCCGAGGAAGCAGTTCTCCAGCCCGATCACATTGGTAATACAGCCTGCGGCGGACTTTACAATTCCATACTCTTTATACTTGAGGATTGTGCTCATGCAGGGTTGGTTTCAGCGGGTTGTTCGGTTGCGGCTGGCGGCGGTTCGGCCTCTTTTTTCTTTTTACTCTTCTTTTCCTTGGCTTTACCAAATTTGGACTTTCCAAGTTCGATCACCCAGGTGACATAGAAGCTGCTGGCAAAGACAAACAGGAAGCCGATGATGCCGAGGATCAACCACCAGGTCGTGGAAAGGTCCGGGGTAAAACCAAGGCTCAAGATATCGAACATCTTGGAAAGTTCATTAATGGCCTGTTTAATCTGATCGATTTCCGTGTTTCTTTTAACCGGGATTTCCAGCAGGAGATCCTGAAGTTCCTTGATTTTCTTCTTAATGATTTCCACTTTTTGGTGGTTCACGACAAAGGCCCGGATGCGGTCTTCAATCGCTTCTGAACTCTCTACCTCCTGCTGCAAAGTCCAGACTTCATCCAGCGTTTGGATGATGGATTCCACTGTCTGCTGGGCATAAGACTCGTAGGTGCTGTTCTTGAATCTTTCGAGAATTTTAGCGGACTGATCACGAAGGAAATCCAATTCTTCTTTGGTGATGTACCAGACGTCGCGCAGGATAATTTCGTACTTCTTTTCTTCCGTAGGCTTAAAAATATCTTCTTTTTCCACCAGGAAACGCGCCTCGTTATCATCAAACAAGAGGCGGAAATCAAACTTGTTAATGATGTCAAAAGAGGTGATTTCTTTCGGCAGCATGGCGCGCACCGACATATTGCGCTCTTCACTCGCGGGATTCTTGGCTCGGACAATAAATTTGACCGTCCGGACGCCGGTTTCGGAAGAGTTCGCGAGTTTCCTGAGGGCTGCCAGGGAAAGGACTCCCTGCTCGATCTGCTGCAGCTGCTTCATGTGAGAACGGTAAAGTTCGATCTGATTCTGAATGCTTTTTTCTTTCCCCTGCTCCGCCATAATCCGGTCAATCTGCTCCATCGTTTTCTCGAAGAGCTTCTGCGCGGTTTCCTCGTACCGTGTTCCTTTCAAAGCCGCCACCGTCTGACGGAGATTGGTTTGGACCTTCTCAACATAGACGGGATCCAGCACCCACACGTTTTTAACTTTGATATTAAGCGTTCGGGTCTCTCTCGGCTGAAGGTTAACCGACATGGTCACGTAATACGAAACCAGGGTGGAATCGTATTTCACTTCCATACCGCCCTTATCAACAATTTGCTCGGGCTGTACTTCGGGAGGAAGGCGGTGCGTGATAACGGTATTGAGGGGGGCGTCTGTAGGGTTGACGGCCAGAATTTTAATGGTGACAACGTCTTTTTTCTCTTCTGCCAGTGCCTGAACGGGTTGAAATAACAGCATCCCGCCATATGCCAGCAAAAGTGAAAATGTGAAAAACCTCAACGGGCTTCTCATGAAGACAATCCCAGCCTGGTTAGAATTGATAGTTATGCTTTGAGTATAGCATATTTACTATAAATTAACGGCAAAAACATCCAATTTATAACATTCTTATTTTTCCTGCTCCATCCAGGCCTGAACAACCGCATAGTTCACGCCATCCCCCTTCTTCTCAAGAGTATCGGTCGCTTCCTTAACAGACAGGAGGTAGGTCTTAATTTCGTCGAGTTTAGCCTGAACCACACTGCGATTTTTGGATTCTTCATCGTCCAGCTTTTTAATCGTGCTTCCGATAAAGCCCATTTGCTCAAGATTCTTGTTCGTTCCGTCCACAATCTTATTGACCATTTCCTGAGCTATTTTGTTGGTCTGGCCGCCTTGATCCATAATCGATTTAGAGGCCTTCTTTAAGTCTGACAGAAGTCCCTTGATGTCTTCCAACCCCTGGGTCACAGTGCTGGAGTCTTTACTGCCAAGGTTGTCGGCAAGGGCCTGGACCTGTTCAAGCACACTGGCGGCCGTGCCATCGATGTTCGTCGCTGCGGTCTGGAGAGCCGTAATTTTTCCAAACATCGACGCCGCAGATCCCGCATCATCCGGGGTACCCATCATATCGTTCATATCATTGATCAGCGAGTTGACCTCCGCGATTTTTCCAAAAACAGAATCACTGTCCAGTTCGTCATCCGCCGCACCCAAAAGCGTGGTGATGCCGGTGAGCTGCTCGCTCAAATACTCCTGCACGTCATCGAGCTGCGTCTGGATATCCAAAACGTCCTGGAAATCAAAGGCGCCCAAGGCGGTCACGAGGTCCTGAAGGGACTGTGTGTTGATCTGCGCAATAGCCTGATCCACCTGGAGCATTTTTCCAAAAAGAGTATTGGCACCCACGGCATCAGTCGTCGCGCCCAGCGTGGTGTTGATCGTGGTCGACAAGTTCAGCGTGCTGTCAACGCGCGCGCCAAGGGTCACATAGTCATCCCAGTTGATGCCGCGGGAAGCCAAGCGGGACAAGTCCTGCCAATTGATATGGGCCACACTCTTGCCCTGCGCGTCGGTCCAGTTCATGCCGGTTCCGGACATATAGGCAAGATCCGCCCAGTTAATGCTGGATTTTGACATGGTTTGAATATCACTCCAATTCACCCCGGCCTTTGACATCACGCCGAGGTCCGACCAGTTAATGCCGGTTTTAGAGATCACGCCGAGATCGGACCAATTCACGCCGCGTGAAGACATAACCTGCAGATCGCTCCAGTTCACGCCAATACGAGACAATACGCCAATGTCTCCCCAGTTAATTCCCGCATCCGAAAGAATCTGGAGATCACTCCAGTTGATTTGCGCGCTAGCCATGGCGGAGATACTGTTCCAATTAATATTGGCATGGGACAGAACATCAAGATCTTCCCAGTTCACACCCGTTTCCGAAAGGACACGGATTTCAGTCCAGTTCACACCCGCCTTGGAAAGCGTGCTGATATCAAGCCAGTTGACGCCCGCGTCAGACAGCGACTTGATACCGTCCCAGTTCACGTTGGTCTGGCTCATGTCCTGAATACGGCTCCAATTCACACCCGCGTTCGACAGGGCCCCGATATCATTCCAGTTTGCTCCCGCCTTGGACATGGCCCCAATATCTTCCCAATTCACATTGGTGTGAGAAATCGTCGACATGGTTTCCCAGTTTACGCCGGCATAGGTAAGCACGCCCACGTCCTGCCAATTCACGCCGCCGGTCGTCATGGCGGCAAATCCGTACCAGTTCACGTTCGCGCGCGCAAGGTCAGCAACGTTGTACCAGTTCACGTCGGCGACAGACAAGTCAGACAGGTTCTGCCAGTTCACACCGGCGGAACCAAGAACGGCGATGTTGAGCCAGTTCACGCCGGCGGAGCTCATGTCCTTCACGTCGTACCAGTTCACGTCCGAAGCCGCGAGGTCGGAGATGTTGGCCCAGTTCACGTTGGCATTCGCAAGAACCGCGATGTTAAGCCAGTTCACGTCTCCCGCGGTCAAGGCCTCAATTCCCTGCCAATTGACACCCGCCCGGGTCATCACATTGAGATCGCTCCAATTCACCCCTGTCTTGGAAAGTCTTTCAATGTCAGACCAATTGGTCCCGGCTTTTGACATCGTGCTCAGATCAAGCCAGTTCACGCCCACGCGGGAAAGAATTTGAATGTCAGCCCAGTTCACACCGCCTTCCGATAGGGCTCGGATTCCGTTCCAGTTGACGCCGGCTTTGCTCAGAATTTCAAAGTCAGACCAGTTGATTCCCGTGTTTGAAATCCGGTCAATGTCGTCCCAGTTGATCCCGCGGGTGGTCAGCACCGTGAAATCAGACCAGTTGACACCGGCCTTTGAAAGAACCGTGAAATCAATCCAGTTGATGCCGGCCTTGGAGAGAACCGAAAGATCCAGCCAGTTCACGCCGCCTTCCGACAAGGCCTTGATTCCGTTCCAGTTCACACCGGCTTTTGAGAGGATATCAAGGTCCGACCAATTGACACCGGCCGCGCTAAGAGATTCAATTCCTCCCCAGTTCACGCCGGCCTTGGAAAGAACACCCAGGTCAAGCCAGTTCACACCGGCCTTGGACAGCGGTTCCAGGTCCGACCAGTTCACACCCGCACGGCTGAGCGCGCGGATGTCCGCCCAGTTTACACCGCCGTCGGAAAGGGCTTTCATACCGTTCCAGTTCACGCCGGCTTTCGACAAGACATTCATATCCGCCCAGTTCACGCCGGCTTCAGAAAAGACTTCAAGATCACTCCAGTTCACACCCGCTCTTGACAGCACTTCAATGCCGCCCCAGTTTACGCCGGCCTTGGAAAGAGTTCCGACATCCGACCAGTTCACACCGGCTTTCGACATCCGGTCAAAGTCGGCCCAGTTCACGCCGGTCTTGGAAAGCAGTGCAAGGTCGCTCCAATTGGTCCCGGCTTTGCTCAGGACATTCATGTCCGCCCAGTTCACTCCCGCCGTCGACAAAACCTGCACATCAGACCAATTCACACCTGTATGCGACAACACGGAGAAATCAGACCAGTTAATCCCCGCCTTGGTGAGAATATTGAAATCACTCCAGTTAATTCCGGCTTCAGAAAGCACCGAGAGATCCAGCCAATTCACACGGCCGTCTGAAAGCGATTTGATTCCGTCCCAATTCACACCGGCTTTGCTGAGCGCGTTCATGTCGTACCAGTTCACGCCAAGGGTCGACATGACTTCAATGTCCTGCCAATTCACGCCGGTCTCGGAGAGCACCTGGAGATCCGTCCAGTTCACGCCGGCCCTGGACATGCGCTGCATATCAATCCAGTTCACGCCCGCAAGCGACATCACGCCGATATCGATCCAGCTCACGCCGCCGTCAGAAAGAGATTTGATTCCGTCCCAGTTCACACCCGCCTTACTCAAAATTTCAAGGTCACTCCAGTTCACGTGCGCCTTGGTCATGACCTGGAGGTCGCCCCAGTTCACGCCGGATTTTGAAAGCACCTCCAAGTCACTCCAGTTCGCGCCGACGGATGCAAGGTAGGAAATATCCATCCAATTGACACCGGCCTTGGAAAGAACATTGATGTCGCTCCAATTCACACCCGCCTTGGAGAGCTCGCCCAGGTCAATCCAGTTGACTCCGGCCTTGCTCATGACATTCATATCCGACCAATTCACACCGGTCTTGGAAAGTGCTTCCATGTCATCCCAATTGACTCCCGCGCGGGACCAGACATTGAAATCACTCCAGTTAATCGCAGTCTTGGAAAGGACACCGAGATCACTCCAGTTAATTCCGGTAAGCGAAATAGTCTGAATGTCGGCCCAGTTGATTCCGGCCGCACTCAGGCGCGAAATGTCGCTCCAGTTGACCCCGGCAAGCGTCAAGGTATGAAGATCCGACCAGTTCACGCCGGCCCTTGAAAGAACGGTCATATCGGACCAGTTCACGCCGGCTTTCGACAGCACATTGATATCCATCCAGTTCACACCCGCCTTGGAAAGCACTTCAATGCCTCCCCAGTTCACACCCGCACGGGAAAGGACGGTGAGGTCTGCCCAATTGACCGCGGCGCGGCTGAGAACATTCATGTCCGTCCAATTGATGCCCGCCGTTGACAAGGCATTGAAAGCCGTCCAGTTAACCTGCGCAACGCTCAAGACACGGATGTCATCCCAGTTAATGGCGCGCGTGGAAAGAACATTCAAATCACTCCAATTAATACCGGCCGTTGAAAGCACTTCAAAATCAGTCCAGTTGACACCGGCTTCCGAAAGCGTGCGGACATTGGCCCAATTCACACCGGCACCGGCCATCGCCGACACGCCGTCCCAGTTGACGCCCGCAGCGCCAAGCACCTGAATGTTCATCCAGTTAATGCCTGACCCGGCCATATCGGAAATGCTCGTCCAGTTCACACCGGCGCTTGCGAGGTCAGAAATGTTCGACCAATTCACGTTTGCGTTGGCCAGCACTGCGACGTTAAACCAGTTGACGCCGGCCGTTGACAAGGATTCAAGACCAAGCCAGTTGACGTTCGCCTTCGACATCACGGACATGTTGTCCCAATTGACGCCCGCCACGGAAAGGGACTCAATACCGGCCCAATTGACACCGGCAACCGACAAGCGGTTCATGTCCTGCCAATTCACGCCCGCTCGCGACATAACATTAAAGTCCGTCCAGTTCACACCGGTCAGAGAAAGCGTTTTAAGATCGTCCCAGTTCACGCCGCCCACGGAAAGCGCCTGAATACCCGCCCAGTTCACGCCGCCTTCCGACAGGGCCTTGATGCCGCCCCAGTTCACGCCCGCTTTTGAAAGGACATCAAAATCACTCCAGTTCACACCGGTTCTTGAGAGCACGCCCAAATCACTCCAGTTGATAGCGGCTCTGGACAGGACATTGAAATCAGACCAGTTGATTGCCGCGCGCGACAGGATATTCAGGTCACTCCAGTTGATTCCGGCCTTTGCCAGCACAGCCATATCCGTCCAATTGACACCGGCTGTTGATAACGCTTGGAAGCCGCCCCAGTTCACGCCCGCATAGCTCATTCTCTGCAAGTCACTCCAGTTCACGCCCGCCTTGGACAGGACATTCAAATCACCCCAATTGATTCCCGCGGTGGACAGGACGTTAAAATCGCTCCAGTTCACGCCGGTCTTCGACAGCGCTTCAAAGTCACTCCAATTCACTCCCGCTTTGGACATCACGCCAAGGTCAATCCAGTTCACGCCGCCTTCGGAAAGAGCTTTAATGCCGTTCCAATTTACGCCCGCCTTGGAAAGTGTATTGAAATCACTCCAATTGACGCCTGCCTTCGACAGCACATTCAGATCACCCCAGTTCACGCCCGCTTTGGACATGATTTCCATATCACTCCAATTCACACCCGCTTTAGAGAGAACATTGAGGTCAGACCAATTCACAGACGCCTTGGAAAGAACGCTGATATCAAGCCAGTTAACTCCGCCTTTCGACAGCGACTCGATTCCATTCCAATTCACTCCGGCTTTAGAAAGGACATTCAAGTCGCCCCAGTTCACGCCCGCGCGGGTAAGGACATTCATGTCCGCCCAGTTCACGCCTGTTTTGGAAAGGACTTCAAAATCGCTCCAGTTGACGCCCGCACGCGTCAGCACATTCAAGTCGCCCCAATTAATACCCGCTTTGGTAAGAACCGTCAGATCAGACCAATTCACGCCGCCTTCCGACAGGGCTTTGATTCCGTTCCAATTCACGCCCGCCTTGCTCAAGGTATCGAAATCCGCCCAGTTCACGCCGGTGACGCTGAGCTTTTGAAGATCCGCCCAGTTGACGCCGGTGACGCTGAGTTTTTGAAGGTCCGCCCAATTCACACCCGCACGTGTCAGCACATTCAAGTCACTCCAGTTCACGCCCGCTTTCGAGATGACCGTCAAATCAATCCAGTTAACACCCGAAGTTGACAAGGCCTGGATACCGCCCCAGTTCACGCCCGCCTTCGACAGCACGTTCAAGTCACTCCAGTTCACGCCCGCTTTCGAAAGAACATTCAAGTCGCTCCAATTCACTCCGGTCTTGGAAAGAACTCCAATGTCAATCCAGTTTACGCCGGCCTTCGTCAGGGCATTGAAATCACTCCAGTTCACACCCGCTTTAGAAAGCGTTTCAAAATCCGTCCAATTGATTTGCGCCTTGGTCATATCCTGGAAGTTCGACCAGTTGACGCCGGCGGAAGTCATGCGGTTCATGTCCGACCAGTTCACGCCCGCATCGGAAAGAATATCGATGTCCTGCCAGTTGATGCCGGCCGTGCTCAGACGCTGGAAGTCACTCCAATTTACGCCCACCGTGCTAAGCACATTAAAATCACTCCAGTTCACTCCGGCTTTGGAAAGGACTTCCATGTCTTCCCAGTTCACGCCGCCTTCAGACAAGGCCTTAATGCCGTTCCAGTTCACGCCCGCCTTGCTCATGGTCTCAAGGTCAGTCCAATTGACTCCCGCATCGGAAAGCATATCGATATCAGCCCAGTTGATTCCGGTTTTGGAAAGAACACCAAAATCAGCCCAGTTGACACCCACCTTGGTCAGCACATTGAGGTCACTCCAGTTGATGCCGGCACGTGACAGGACATTAAGGTCCGTCCAGTTGATCCCCGACTGCGTCATATCATTCATCGCGTCCCAGTTCACACCCGCCACAGAAAGCACCTGAATGTTGTCCCAGTTCACACCCGCACGGCTCATCACGTTCAGATCGTTCCAATTCACCGCGGCTTTAGAAAGAACCGAAAGATCAATCCAGTTCACGCCGGCTTTCGACATGTTCTCGATACCGCCCCAGTTCACGCCCGCCTTGGACAGCGCCTCCACACCCGACCAGTTGACAAGGCCGCGGGACAAGGACTCCACGCCCGACCAGTTCACGCCCGCCTTGCTCAGGACATTAAGATCCGCCCAATTCACACCGCCCCGGCTTAGGACCTGAAGGTCAGCCCAGTTCACACCAGCCTTACTCAAAGTTCCAAGGTCACTCCAATTCACACCGGCTTTAGACAGGTTTTCAACACCATTCCAATTCACACCGGCCTTGGAAAGGACTTCGATATCCGACCAATTCACGCCGCCCCGGCTGAGAGCTTCAACACCGCCCCAGTTCACACCCGCCTTGGACAGCACATTCAAATCACTCCAGTTCACGCCCGCCTTGCTCAGAATATTCAGATCGCTCCAGTTCACGCCGGCACGCGACAAAACATTCCAGTCGCTCCAGTTCACACCGGATTTCGAAAGCGTTCCAAGGTCATCCCAGTTCACACCCGCGCGTGACAGCACGTTCAAGTCACTCCAGTTGACCCCAGACTGCGTCATGTCATTCATCGCATCCCAGTTCACGCCCGCTTCCGACAGAACGCGGATGTTTTCCCAATTCACGCCGGAAAGTGTCATGCGTCCAAAGTCACTCCAGTTAATGCCCGCCTTCGACAGCACATTGAAGTCACTCCAGTTCACGCCTGTCCGCGAAAGCACATTCAGGTCGCCCCAGTTCACGCCCGCCTTGGACAGCATTCCAAGATCCAGCCAATTCACGCCGCCCCGGCTCAAGGCTTCAATCCCGCCCCAGTTCACGCCCGCTTTGGAGAGCACGTTCA
>CAYSSX010000011.1:0-81357 GCA_964434115.1 uncultured bacterium | reverse complement strand
TCCGCGTGCTATTCAAGATCGCGGCAAAATCATCGACCCGGCTGTTGATTGCAAATATTTTTTCCTTAGGGTTCGTCCACCCTGTCGCAACATTGGTTGCCGCCGTCTTACTCAATCCTGACTCCACAAGTTCATCGCGCACAGGCTTTAACACTTCTTCCCACGTCGCCTTCGGGTTCGTCCACGTTGTCACAACACGGGTTGCCGCACTCTTACTCAATCCTGACTCCACAAGTTCATCGCGCACAGGCTTTAACACTTCTTCCCACGTTTCCTTAGGGTTCGTCCACCGCGTCACAACATGGGTTGCCACACTCTTACTCAATCCTGACTCCACAAGCTCATCGCGCAGCGGCTTCAACGCTTCTTCCCACGTCTCCTTAGGATTAGCCCACGTTGTCACAACAGTGGTTGCCGCACCCTTACTCAATCCTGACTCCACAAGTTCATCGCGCACCGGCTTTAACACTTCTTCCCACGTCTCCTTAGGGTTCGACCACCGCGTCACAACAGTGGTTGCCACACGCCTATTCAATCCTGACTCCACAAGCTCATCGCGCACCGGCTTCAGCACTTCTTCCCAGGTCGCCTTAGGGTTCGTCCACGTCGTCACAATTGTTGTTGCCGCACTCTTTCTCAATCCTGACTCCACAAGTTCATCGCGCACCGGCTTTAACACTTCTTCCCACGTCTCCTTAGGGTTCGACCACCGCGTCACAACAGTGGTTGCCACACGCCTATTCAATCCTGACTCCACAAGCTCATCGCGCACCGGCTTCAGCACTTCTTCCCAGGTCGCCTTAGGGTTCGTCCACGTCGTCACAATTGTTGTTGCCGCACTCTTTCTCAATCCTGACTCCACAAGCTCATCGCGCACAGGCTTTAACACTTCTTCCCACGTCTCCTTAGGATTAGCCCACCCCGTTACAACGGTGGTTGCCGCACTCTTACTCAATCCCGACGCCACAAGCTCATCGCGCACCGGCTTTAACACTTCTTCCCACGCTTCCTTAGGGTTCGACCACCGCGTCACAACATGGATTGCCGTCGTCTTATTCAGTCCAGCATCGAGAAAGTACTCCACCAGTGACAAAGGAATAAGTCTGCGGTAAAGCAGATTGCTGATTTGCTTTTCATTGAATAGCGGCTTTCCCTTTTCATCCCGTTTATCACGATACTTCCGCTCTTCCTCGCGGATTCGACGGCTAAAACCGGCAGCATCAAAGTCAGCGTGGGCAGCCAGAACTTTTTCGACTTCCGCCTGGCTGCCAAACAGCTCAAGCCGGTTTTCGGCCGTATTTCTTTTGACCCGCGCCACCGCATTGGATAATTTTTCCGCAGCTTCTACTCCAAACCCCTCGGCTTCGAGATTCTTCCTTAGGAAGCCCTTATACTCCTCCAATCCATCACGTAGAGGACCAGTCACAAAGCCCCATCCTTCCCGCTTCCCTTCAGCGCGCAGTTCCGCGCGCGCACGAATTTCTTTAAGATCAGCACGCAGAGTCGATTCACCAAAGGTTCCAGCAAGAACGGGAAGTCCGCGGCGCACAACTTCTTCCTTCATCCAAGTCACAGCCTCGGAGGCTTTTAGCTCCGGTACCTGTTTCAGCCGCAATTCAAGCAAGGCCTGGCGGGATTCTTTGGTCAGCCGTTCTTTCTCAAGAGTTAGCGTGACCTCATCCGAGGGCGGGACGGGCTCATCGGCAGTAGCTTCCTCTGTAACGATCATCTCCTGCGGAACACCGTCTTCGGGTCCATCAACTGTCTCCGGCTGAAGCACTTCTCCCGCATTGGGAACAACCACGGTGGTAAGGCCTTGTAAGATTTCGGCTCCCGCAGCTTGGGTCAAAGTATCTTCACGGCCAAGAACCGCAGCTCCGGGCGCCTCCGTCTCGGAAACGGCCAGAATCTGCACAGGTGCCGAAAGATCCTCGTAAAGAAGTTCGGCTTTAAGGCTGTCAAAAAAATCACGCCGCGCAGCAAGGCCTGAAAGCGTCATCGGAACAGAGCCCTGCGCCCGATCAAGTTTTTTCAAAATCACAGGATTCCATTCAGGCCGCTTCGTTCGGATCCATTCCAGGACTTCGCGGCTCTGCTGATAACTTCCGTGGCCGATCCACAATTGGCGGAGGCTTTCTCCCATGGGTTCCAGCACTTTCTCAAAAATCTCAAGTCCCGAGCCGTGCCCGGAAAGTTTAAACTCATCGATCTTCGCTTTAAGGGGCAGAAGCCCGACATCCGCTCCAAAATAAAACTGCTCGCGCCCTTCTTTAGCGGCGATCAAAAGCTGGCTCCCCATTTCCTGAGGGTCCATGTAACCGGTAAAAAAGATCCCGCTTTTTGAATCATTGGCAAGTCTCGTGGCCCAGTATCTTGAACGGCCCTGAGAAGCATTACCCGCGCTTGAGATAATAATCGTGCGCTGATTTCCATCGCGCTCCTCGACTTGTGAGCGCAGGCGGCCCCGCACTTGAGGATCATCGCTCTGAATAAGAACCACATGTTTCCAAATAATTTCCCGGTAAGGCGCAAACACGTCTGGATAGGCCTTAAGATAAAGGGCCGTAAAAACAGCCGCTTGGCCATCCAGATAAATTTTAAAGTCCGTGGCATTTCCCTTAAGCTTTTCAAAATTCTGCAGAAGCAGTAAAAGAACACGCTGAGAACGCCCGTTGGCAAATGCGGGAATAAGAACGCGTCCGCCCTCGGAAAGCCGCTCGGCAACAGCGTTCACAAGCCTTCCCTCCTGCTGGCTTTCGGGGGCACGTTTATTCATCCCGTAAGTCGATTCGATCAGTGCTTGATCGATATTCGCAGCAATTTCTGGAGGAAGAGGGGCAAAGGCCGGAACAGGTCCTTGCGCATTGACTGAAACATCCCCGGAAAGAAAGGTGTTTCCGTCCGGCGTACTGATCACCAGCGACGCAGCCCCATGCAAATGCCCCACGGGCCCGTGAAAGTAAACCTTCATTTTGGGGCTGACCGCATACCAGCGGTTCGGCTTAAGCACTTTCACGCTTTTCATGAATTCTTCGACCACCGCGGGGTCGCGCCCTTTCACGGTTCCTTCGGATTCGCGCGAAGGGTTGTTGGCAAACTCCAGAACTCTTCCCAGAATATCCGCGGTTCCGGGCGTCACATAAAAGGGCACCTTACGTTCCAGTTTTTCCCAAAGCTCGATCGCTGCACCCACGTGGTCCAAATGGGCATGGGTTAGAAAGACAGCTTTTGGTTTCACAGGAAATTCTTCCGGCCATACCGGCGGGGTGTTCTGATTATCAATTTTAATTCCGGCATCCGTAATGATGGCGTCTGTTTCAGTCTGACCTTTTCCCCGGTATTCGATGAGCGCCGAACTTGCTCCTATGCCTTCCACTCCGCCGTAGGCCGTAATGTAGGTCGCTCGTTCACGGGCCTCTTCGTCCGTGATCTGTTTTTCCTGCGCCGCGATTTCATTAAAAATCTTACGGATAAAATAAGACACCATCGGGCTTACCGGCCCTTTTTTTCCGCCGGCATCTTCATACCCGTGCATCAGGGCAAGAACGTCGCGCCTGCGGGTTTCCACCGGGGCCTGCGCGAGGTAAACTTCAATACCCTCACGAATCTCTTCCTGCGCGGCCACCAATTTGTCTATGGCGCCCTGATAGTAACTGTCCGGGTGGATAAACTGAGAGTGCCCCGTATCCGCGCTGTAGGCTTGCGCTGCATGAAGAAAGGCATGATCAAAAAAATCATAAAATTTCTCTGCGTAGCCTTCCCCGGCATTTTCGGGATTCATCCCGAAAGACTCGTGATAGAGTTCAAGACCCGCATAAAGGTAAAAGGTGGGTTCGTCCGCGCGTTTGTTAAACTCCTTTTGAAAAAGATCTGCCCGTTCCACGGCTTTTTCAGGACCCTGGGCAAGAATCTCGTCGAGGACAATTTTAATTACGGCTGTGTTTACTTCCGAATATTCTGATTTAATCAGCGAGGGCAAAAGCTGCCGGAGCTTTCCCGCGAGTTCAAGCCTAAGTTCCAGATCCGCTGTCTCATCGCCCGTGCCCGCCTTTTCCATAAAAGCGTCAAGGTCGTGCGAAACGCGGTTCAAATGCACGAGAGGACCTTTCTCTGAAGTGACGGAAAGAGCTTCGATAAGACCGATGCGCGCCTCCTGATACTTCGCGCCAAGCTCCCGGAAAAATCTTTCCTTCTCATCAATCCTGTCGCCGGTTTGCATATCAAAAATCTGGACACTGGCTTGATCACCCTTAATCGTTCTGATAAAAAAATAGGTTGCCGGATCCGGGTTAGGATTTTTGGACAGGGTCAGCTCTCCTCCCAAAATCCGGAAATGATCCGCCGTTGCGACACCAATACCAAAATGCGGCGTATACGTGTGTTTTCTTCGGAGGGCGCTGTCACGCTGCTGATCCTCCACCTCCGTTAACCCCTTCAAACTCTTAAACTCAACCCCCTTTGCATTGAATTGAAACTTGGCTTCTGTATTTTCCAAAAGCTGTGCCGCAACCCGGCGGAAAATTCCGGGCTTTGACCAATGCGGTCCGAGCTCTTCTTCGTGCTGAGCCCGGAATCTGTCCAGCTTTCTCAAAGCAGACATGACTCTTACCTGATCCGCTGCGCTGGCATGCTGCTCTCTGTATTGCTGATAAGTGGATTCTGTCCAGCGGCTGTCAAGCGGCTCAAGACCGGGGAGGCTTGGAAATTGATAGGCGGATTCAAAGTAAGTGTCATTCCTTTGGGCCAGATCAATGCTGCCCACAATCATTTTCAGCTTGTACGCGGGATCCTGCGATTCGAGAAGGCTTCGGATTTTCTCAATAGCTGCCGGCACATCATCCAGCATACGCCGGGGCAAAACAAAAGCCCTGTTCTCAAGACCCGCCTCACCCTCCATGCGTTCTGTCACAACAAGCTTGTCATAACCCCGTCCAGTGGCCATGAGCGGCTGCAGGCCCGCGGTCAAAGCAAGAAGGTTTGTGTACTCAGAAAGCGATGCTGACTGCGGCGCTTCAAGCGGCACAGGAATCGGTGCGAGCACCTTGATTTTATCGGAATTGGAAAGCGCCTGCCGTCCGGGCTGACGGCCAAAAGTAACCTCGCCAAGATAGCTGCCCTCTAAAGTGTAGAACGTGACTGCTGCATCACTGCGATGAATTCGAATGCGTCCGGAAATGTCCCCGTGGAGTGACGGGAAGTGAAGCGCGGCCTCCTGTCCTTGGTGGGAAAGCAGAAGAAAGCCGCTTTCCTGCATTTCAATTTCTTCAAACGCGCTTCCTTCGGCGGCCGGAAAAACCTTCGAAAAATCGGGGAGCTTGTCCCAGAGCTGTCCGTACTCAAGGCCGCGCCCGTATTTTTCCTTCCTGGCTTCTGCGAGCGGGATTCTGACAAGCGGTGTCCCGGAGTCATCCGCTTCATTCCATATCTCAAAGAACCAGTCGTTGCCGCCGGGTAAAACTTTCACCAGAAGAGGGGTTCCGTCTTTAACTTTGTCTGCCGGAAAAACATATTTGAAAATGCTTCCCGGTATGGATAACCCCTTTTGATAGGTCCCCTGCCAAACAGCGTACCGTTCAGGATGCCCCTGCCAGGGATGCGCCTTACGCCGCAAAAGATTTGTGGCGGGAAAATTTTCAGGATCAAACACATAATCGCTTTCTGAATCGATCTGGGCGCGCATTTGGGCATCGGGTCCATCTGCAGGGGGCGCTTTAAGCTCTGTGGCTTCAACAAGCGCATCGGTTTCAGGAAATTTTTTATACTTTTCAAGGCTCTCATTAAGCCATTGGGTGAAGTCCGCTTCGTTAAGCTCTGTTCCGGGCGCTGCCAAATCCCGGGTCAGGAAATGTTTGAACCCCTCCATGTCTGGTATGGAGACTCCGTCTGGATGGAAGTGAACAAAATGGAGAATGTTTCCAAGAAGCCACCGGTTGCCGTCGATAAGCGATCTCCGCTCAGGACCGCTCCAGAGAATCGCGTAAAGGGAATCCAGAAGGAACGCGGCGGATTCCTGCGTCAGCCGTTGTGATCCGGGAGCTGTTTCAAGCTGCTTTGCCATTTCAGCAAAAAGCCCTTGGGGGTGGCGGAACAGCGAGTAGTACCAAAAGAGTTTCTGTTCCGTTGCGGGGGTCGCCTCCTTATCAAAGAATTTTGAGAACTGTCCATACTGGCTTGCCACGAGTTCCCAAAAACGGATTTGTGCCAGATCATGGATGGCCAAAATATTACGCACCCACTCCTTAACATTGACCCCTTCAAAATTAAACGGCCCTTGAGAACCTTCACGCTGAAGAAAATTCCTTCTGACCGCGCCGATCACCGGCAAAATCAAAGGGAGCTCTGCATCGCGGTAATGGGTGTCCGCCGTAGCCGCGGATGTCCAAACCAGAAGCTCGGACCAGAAAAGAACTTCCTCACGGACGATCCGAAGGTGGTCCGGGGCACCGTCTGCTCCGGGTGTCACATGATAATGAAGCCTGCTGCCATGCTGCCAAAAGGGTGAAACCGGTGACCCGCTGACGGTCAAGACTTCAAATCTTCCGGTCCTATGGGAAAGCGTTTCGTCCACTTTACCCATTTGAGCATCCATATCGAAATCGGAAACATTGTTCTGCTGCGCAAGCAGCCCGTTCCAGCGGTATCCGGAAGCGGTTCGGGAAAGCTCCGTTAATACTTCCGTCGTGGCCGTTTCACGGCCCGGAACCGACAGCTTCACCGGTTCATCTGCCGCCGCCCTTTCAAACTTAAACCTCTCTTCGAACCATTCCTCCTGCCAGCCCTTGGGAGCTCTCAGGGTGAGATACACCATTTTGTGATACTGCTCTTTTTGCGCTTTAATTGCCGGCGATGACGGAGGTACGCCAAGCATGATGTCGGCATAGAGATGCCACTGAGGATGAATTTCGTTTTTTTCCTGGGCAACGGTCTTCTCAAAAATTCCCCAGACGATCGCATCAATCACGGCGGTATTTTTTTCAGCAATCTTGTCCGGTTTTCCCACGTTTTTTTGATAGGAATCAATGAGCGGCGCCGTGGCTTTATTGAGCAAGTCCGCCGGAGCGTCCACATCATTTGAAAATTCATAAGTTGTATCCGCAAGGTGATCAATCACCCGGATCTGGCTGAACTTTCCGGCGCGCATCAATTCAGGCGTTCTTTTAATTTTGTCCCGGAGCTGCTGATCAATTTGCTCCACGCTTTTTCGAATGCTTTTGAGGAGAATATTCCGGAGGGTGTGGGCATGGCTGAAAAACTGATAGCGGTGGAAAGCAAAGACATACAAAGGATATAGAACTTCAAAAAACGCGGCCGCCTTTACGGGGTCAGCAGCAAGAACCTCGTCTGGATTAGACGGATTCAACGGGAGTTTGTCCCAGCCGCGGGAAACAATGGCTTGAGCCAAATAGCCCGCTTGCTCTAACACAGGAAAAACAGGCTTTTCATCCCCTCTTTTGGCAGCAGCAATGTCTGCTTTCAGCCAGTCCTCTAAGAGAAGCCGCGTGTCATGCCAGCGGTTTCCCGGCGAAAAAGCTTTAAAACTTTGGATGGCGGAGCGCAGCACCCGCTCATCCTTGAGTTCGACAAAGGCCTGATGATCGGCCTTATAAAGATCTTCAGGGCGGTAAAGCACTTCTGAAAGTTTTCCAAACTCCCCCTTGATGCCTTTTGAATCAAGCCAGCTTTTTTCTGCAAGTCTGAACAGCGTTTCCTCCGCAAGCTCGGGCACAGCCAGAAAACCCTGCCCCATCAGAATATCCGTAGGCAGCGAAGACCCGGTCAGATAGGAATCCCTGCCCCACCGCTGTTCCGTGAAAACCGACACGTGTTTTTCATCCTTGAGTTTTTGAAGGTGCTCCAAAACCAGACGCGCCTTTGCGGCCGCTCCTGAATCACGCTGGCTCAACGCATCAATACGGCCTGAAATTCTTTCAGCAAGGCCTGCGAAATCCGCATCTTTAATGTAGTCCCCCTCAATGCTGTAATCTTCAGACAGCGCCCGGCCTTTTCCAAAAACAAGACCTGAGCTTGGCACGTCGGTGGCCCGCAGTTCGGAACGCACAGCCTTTTCACCTCCCGTCTTTCTGTACCACAGCGACTCATCGCGAGTCTGTTTAAAACCTAATACCGCAAGCTGCTCGCGGTTCAGCATGAGCGGCGTCAGCAGCGTCCCTTTAACCCCTGCGCTTACCGCCGCCGCATCAAGATTGTTCTCAAGCCAGTATTGAAACGGGTTTTCTTTATACTTCCGCTCTTCATCATTTCTTGGGGCTGAAATTTCGAGCTTTTGAACACGCCCGTGCTGAAGAAGACCGAGGTAGCCATCGCCAAGGTCCTGGATCGGAAGATAGACGGCTGCTTCCTTACTTAACCCCATCTGTCCGATGATCGCGGGCGCAAGACTGAAAATAACGATCGCGGGATCCTGGAAAAAAACTCTAAAAACATACTGCGAAGGGGATGCTGTGAAATTTCCCGCAGTAACCCAAGGGGTACTTTCCACATCGACATTCAGACCCTCAAGCAAGGGCTTGGGAAGCAGGCTAATCAAAAAGGCTTTAGTGTCCTGATTAAGAATACGGTCGTGGAAAAGCGTCTTTAGAAGCTGCGCTTTTTCCGGCTCTTCAATTTCTGTTTGTTCGGCACGCAGTTCCGCGCGGGCCTTATCCGTGAGAATAACGGGTTCGTCAGAAGGTTCCCGAAAAAGCTTGAACAGCCGGTACTGCTTTTGTCCGGAAACCGGAATTCGATTCAGCCGGAACTCGCGGTCAATTTCAAAAATTTCGCCCGTCTCCGCATCCACAGCCTTGAAGCCGTGCGCCCCCGCTTCAATGAGGGCTTCCCGGGGAAGATCAATAAAATCAACGGCTTCTGATTCATGGGGTTTGAAGTTCAGAGCGAGCACGCGCCAATCCCCCGGCTTTTCGGTCTGCCACGCAAAGGTTGTAAATCGGTCACGGCGGGCATTGTCGAGAAATTCGATGTACCGTTCCTCGCGAGTTCCGATAGCCTTCAAGATTTCCGCAAGCAGTTTCGCTGTTTCGCTGTTCTTAACTGCCTCATAGAAGGCATCCGGATCTGTCGTGGTTTCAAATTCTTTTTGATTCGCGAACGTGTGATCGCTTTCCTTCTCAGCATCCTGATCGCCGCCCACCATGGGAAAAATCTGGCCCGAAAAACCTATCCAGTCCCGGAGATCCCACATCACGTCCAGCTGAAGCTCCGGCATCACAAGCAGAAGCGCCTTGGCCGCATTCTGGGCTCCTTTAATAGAGCGAAGCGGGAACTGATCAAAATTTGACGGAAACGCCATCAGGCTGCCCCGGTTGCCGACAGCGTGGCGAAGCGCAGCTTCCAAGAAATGCGCGGGTTCTCCGCGCGCGACTCTCACCAGATTTTTGAAAACATCCGCATAGTAAGTTTTATCTGCGCCCTGTTCGCGGAGCTGGCGGAGATGATTTTCATTATAAGCTTCCATCACATAAGCTAACTGCTTGCCTTTGCTTTGCGCGTAATCCTTTCCTTCTTTCAGAATATCCTGCCAGGGTTCAGGGATCGTGCGCAGCGATTCTTCAAGCTGCGCCTTCAAATCCGACGGGAGTGAGTTCCAGTACGCGTCTGAAAAATAACCGCGTCCCGGATCCGCGATATACTCCCGAAGGTAGACATGCCCGAGGTCCACGCGGACTTCATCGGCCCCAACGTCCACAAGTCCTTGCAGCGCTTGCCGGTAATATTCACGCACGGCCGGAAGGAATGGGTTGAGAACTGCCTGATCCACATTAATACCACCCATGTCTGAAACCAAATGCTTGATCAGGACAACCCGTTCGTCCTGTCCCGGTTCCCGGATACGCACCGTAAAGTAAGAGGGG
The DNA here is from genome assembly GCA_964434115.1 of uncultured bacterium. Lineage (GTDB taxonomy): Bacteria > Omnitrophota > Omnitrophia > Omnitrophales > Aquincolibacteriaceae > ZLKRG04. Next base: position 71,485 of record CAYSSX010000011.1, on the reverse strand, counting down.
TTATCATCGATTTTTTTTCTAAGAAAGGTTTCCTTCGTTTCTCCTTCTCCCGTCTCAGGAAGAGCGCGGAAACGCTGGTTCTCGGAATCCGGAATTTCCTGATAGAAGGTCCAGCGGTAGTTGGATTCATTAATCGCGTCCGGTGCAAGCCACGGAACAAAATCAAGCGTCATCTTCATGCCGAGAGCGTGCGCGGTCCGGATCACATCTTCAAGCTGTTCGCGGGTACGGGCCCCCGTTCCCCAATCGTTTCCATTCGAGGAAAGGTGAGGATTAAACCCCTGCATGCTTAAAATGGAAAAAGGGTTGTGGCCATCTTCCACAACAAGCGGTCCCTCTTCTCCGGCAACGTCATACTGAGTTTTCTTCGTGGCATAGTTCTCGATTTTCACCATCGTCCGGCCATGGTCCTCCGGGATATATTCCGCCCTTCCGTCCGCACGGCCGCGGTGCAGGCGTGAGGAAATCCCGCCCATATCATAAAGCCCTCCATAAAGATAAACAGATCCCGCTCCCTGCGAGCGCAGCACAGGAAGAAGTTTTTTGAGCTTCCGAAGGCTGTCTTCATAAGAGAGAACGCCGTCACGGTAATAAGCTCCGACGTCTTTTAAATTCACCGCTATTTTTAATTTTTCGAGCTGTGGTTTTTCATTAGCTTCACGCAGAATTTCGCTCCACTCCCCGCCCTCATCCGCGGCGGTCCGGAGTTCTGCTCTTGCCCATGAGGCTGAAACTCCTGCGGCGCCGGAATACGCGGCAGGCCGCAGATGTCTCCAAACGTTTCCGGATCGAGAAGTCGAACGCTTAGACTGCGCTGCTGGGCCTTCGGATAAACCAACAGTGCCTTGGTGGGTTTCACTTTTTATTTTGTCCAGGGGTTCCGTTTCCGGCTGAACGGACTCGGCCGGGAGATTTACCGCAGGAGTCTGAACCTGGGGCTGAATCCACTCCGCGGGAACGGTTTCGTGCGAAAGTATTTTGACGGCCGTCCAGCCGATCGCCGCAGGACGAGACAGAAGCCTTGAGAGGTTTTCAGCGGTCAATTGCTTTTGTGTGTGGAGCTTTTCAAGCGAAGAGACAAACCCTTCGACCTTTTTCGCCCAGGAATGGTTTAACGTTTTTCTTTGAGAGGGATCCAGGCGTCCCAGGATCCATTCGTCGAGGTGCCGTGTGTAGTTTGAGGCTTCCTGAATACGCCCTTCATCTGCCAGCGCTTTCAATAAATCTTCACGCCACTCGCGCAGCAAAAATGGCAGGTGCTGCGCTCCATTTCTTTCCTCATGGGCCTTGAGAAGCCTTTCAAAGGCGGCCCGGTGAAATGCATCATAAACACTTACCCGCCCTTCCTCGATGCGAAATTCTTTTTTCCAGGAGACATCGCCTTGCATTTGCCGCGCGTATTTATTTTCTTCCGGTAAATGGGCAATCGCGGGCGTGACCACCCAATAGGAGATTCCGGCTTTGCGGAATTTTTCAGCAAGTCCTCCGCGGTGAAACCCCCCGGTCACAAGCATCGCCAGAGAAAAGCTGCGTTCTGAAATCTTTTGATTCACTCGTTTCCACATGGCCGCTTCACGAGCCTCGGCCTTTTCATAAAACCGAATCCAGGGCTGTCCGGGCCTGATCATGTCATTAAGAATTTTTGAAAGGCTTAACTCCAGATCTTCCAAGGCCTGTTCCTGACTGTCTTTTTTTTCGGCTCCCGGCAACCGTCCCGTCAGGGTTTGAAACCGCGCCCATTCGCCGGCACTCAGCTCAAGGGCAGCAGTCTTTTCAAGAAGCGTCACCAGCTCGCCCGCTCCATCGAGCCTTCTGTCGAGATCGGAACGCAGGCTGGCATTTTTTATAATCTTCACGGCGCTTGAAATCTCACGGCTGAGATCTTCTCCGGCAGCCTGCTGCACCCGCTTGTATTCCGCGGCTCTGCGGCGAAGAGAATCGGGCACCATTTCTAAACTTCCCTTTTTTTCATTCAAATCAAGAAGATAGGTTAGAAATTCCTCCGGTGCTTTTTGCTCCGTTTCATAGGCTTGTTTTTCACGGTGATATTCTGACTTTCCCTGGAAGTCTGTGACTTCTTTTTCAAGAGCTCCCGCGAGCGCTTTTATTTCAAGATCGAACTGTCTTCGGCTGGCTTCATTGTCATTGCGCATCATCGAGAGAAGACTGCTTAAGAGGGGGTGTGTTCCTGAAAAATCCGGCGGTAACACTTGCCGGAATCGTCCGATAGAACGAAGGTATTCAAAAAGATCTCCATTTTCACGCTCAAAGGCTTCGCGTCTTTTTTCAAGCTCCACCATTTCTCCGGGATACCAGGCTGCGCGGAGTCTTTCTAATTTTTCACGGAGATCCTTCAATTTTTTTTCTAATTCACCGCGGGCCTTGAGGCTCTCAAGAAAAGCATGAATGTCTTCTTCATAAAGCTTGTTGTCTTCCAGGCCGGAAAATGTTGTCTGTCTTGATCCCAAAATTGCCGCCGTCACCGCCCCGGAAATTTCTCCATCGGACATATAAGCATCCAGCACTTCCTCAAGCGCTTTCTTGTCCGGAAATGTTCCCAGAAGAAGCGGGTCCAGGTTTTCACTCGTGCCTTCAACTCCCACCCAGGAAAGCCCTGACGTTTTCTGAAAGTAAGCCGTAAGCCGTGCCATGGCCCGTTGAGCTTCCGGCACCGCGTGGGCATCCTGAACAAGAACCACGAGGGGTTTTTTTTCTCCTTGGGCCTGAAAAATTTCGGTGATGCTTCCAAGGTCTTTGGGAAAATCCTGCGGACGCAATTCGCGTGAAGGTGCGGGAAGTGTTTCCGGGCGCGGGGAAAGAGGCGCCTGCATCTGGGCTTGCGCCTGGGACTGCTCCAGAGACAGGCACACGATAAGCGCCAGCGAAAGTACTCTTACGATCATCTTTTTTGCTTTTTTATGCATAGGCTAGGTGTTCTAAGGCCTTGTCCCAAAAGGGGAAAAAGTCCTTCAAGTTTAGCCCATGAAACTGACCTCGGCAAATATTATAAAAAGATCTTAATAAGTGTTTTTAACATTGTTATATAGTGATCGCTTCTGCTTGTTTTGGGATTGTGCGCCGGGAGGGGGCTTTGGTTGGCTAGACGTTAAAGCGGAAAAGCATCACATCGCCATCGCTGACAACGTATTCTTTGCCCTCAATGCGAAGAAGGCCTTTTTCTTTGACTGCGGCTTGGGATCTTAAAGTCACCAAGTCTTTCCAGTTCATCACTTCCGCGCGAATAAAGCCGCGCTCAAAATCAGAATGAATCACACCGGCGGCGCCAGGGGCTTTAGTTCCCTTGCGGATCGTCCAAGCGCGGACTTCCTTTTCGCCTGCCGTGAAATAAGTAATAAGACTGAGCAGTTTATATCCCGCGCGGATAAGCTTGTTGAGGCCCGACTCGCTTAAGTTCAGCTGTGAGAGAAATTCCTTCTGCTCTTCTTCCGAAAGTTCCGCAAGCTCAGATTCTACTTTCCCTGATATGACAACGATTTCAGCGCCTTCTTCGGCGGCTCTCTTTTCAACAAGTGTCACAAGGGGACCGCCGTCCGGGAGATCCTTCTCTGCGACATTGCAGCAATAGAGGACCGGCTTGATCGTTAAAAAATTCATATCTTTGATGAGCCGCTGCTCATCCTCTGAAAGATTCAAACGCCTGAGCGTAGTACCGTCTTCAAGGGCTTTCTTGATTTTTTCATAAACCGGCATCAACTCTTTAGCTTCCTTTTCGCCGGCACGCGCAAGTTTTTCGGTTTTGTTGTAACGGGCGCTCATCGTATCCAGATCCTTAAGACAGAGCTCCGTATCGATCACCTCGATGTCCGCGATCGGATCCACCTTACCGGCAACGTGCACGATGTCGCCGTCATCAAAACAGCGAACAACATGAAGAATGGCTTCGACTTCCTTGATATGTCCAAGAAATTGATTCCCCAGCCCTTCACCCTCTGAAGCTCCGGCCACCAAACCCGCGATGTCGTAGAACTCCATGGTGTTGGAAGTTGTTTTTCCGGGCTTGTAAATTTCTGTCAGGGCATCCAGGCGAGGATCGGGAATGGTCACGATTCCCTTATTGGGATCGATCGTACAAAAGGGATAGTTAGAGGCCTCTGCCTTGGCCTTTGACAGGGCATTAAAAATGGTGGATTTGCCAACGTTCGGCAGCCCGACGATCCCACAGCGAAAACTCATGACCCCTCCAAATGGGCGTAAAAATGCGAGTGACTATAACATGAATTTATCGAGTCTCAAGTCTTTCTTGACGATTCATCTATTTTCATATATTTTATGATTTAAAATTAAACAATGAGGTGATTTTTATGCATTTTCTTGGAAAAACAATGCTTTTGGCCCTTGTAACGATGTTTGCTTTTGAGGTTTCTGCGTCCGCGATGCCGACTTGGGAACGGCCGGTTGAACAGCCCGCGGCCCCTGGAAAAATTACGGCTCTAGCACCCAACCCGGCAGAACCCAGCTTGCTTTTGGCGGCATCGGCATCAGAAATTTTAGGCGGCACAAAAGAGGGAACATGGAAAAGTTTTGGAAGACCTGGAAATGGCGATGCGGCCATTTTGGACATGGCGGCATTTCCAGCTCTTCCCGGGAAACTTTTTGCGCTTACAGAAAACGGCGCTTATTTCGGCAATTTGGATTCGGGAGAATGGTCTGAGGCTTTTGCAAAGAAATGGAGCCGCTCCGCACGCGTGCTTTCATTTTCTATACTGCCGGAGGATCCCGATTACTGGCTCGCGGGAACGGACCAAGGCCTCTTTGAGTCTGATGACCAGGGTGCCACCTGGCACCGGTTTGAAAATTTTTCAGACCGCGAACCTGTCCGGAAAATTCATTTTGAAAATGACCGCTTCTGGGTCATCACAAGTTCCCGCGTTTATGTCACCGATACCCTGTCCTCTTTCCGCTGTGTGTTTTCCCTCCGCTCACCGGAGGGAAAAGATTCGGATGAAAGCATCTCGGATTTTTCTGAATCATCAACGGCTTCTGCGCCTGAAATTATGGCCGCGGAATTTTCAGACCACGCTCCTTTCCGCATTTGGCTTGGAACATCCGATGGCGTCTTTGAATATGACATTGAGAAGATGTCTTCTCGGCGCCTTCCTTTGTCAGGATTAAAAAATCACACCATCCGTTATTTGGTTTGGGCCAAAAAAACCCAGCTTCTCGCAGCCGGAACATCTTCCGGAATTTTTATTTTTGATGCCGCCCGCGGCCTTTGGCGGGAACTCTATCAAGGTCTTTCTTCCACGGATGTGAAGTCGCTTTGCTTAATTTCAGGAAACTCGGAATCCCTTGCGGCTGTTACCGGCGACGGCGTTCTCACTTTTCCTCTGGGCGCTGATCTGGAAATGGCTCCGCGAGGGGAAACCCCTTTTCCAGAGACCGCGGAGCTCCTTCAGCTCATCCTTCGCGTGGAGCCTTCTGCCCGGGACATTCAAAAGGCTGTGATCAAGGCAGCCAATGTGTCTCCGGGAAAAACCCGCCGCTGGCATGCGGAGTCAAGGCTTCGCGCTTTTTTTCCGACCGTATCTTTCGGGCGAGATGTTTCCAGGGGAAACAATGTGGATATTGACCGGGGCGGCACAAGTGACCCTGACCGCTATATCGCGGGACCCGATCAGCTCGACAGCGGGTGGGATCTCGGGGTCAGCTGGGATCTTGGAGATTTTATCTGGAGCTCGAATCAGACTTCCATCGACAGCCGGGATAAACTCATGACCGAACTTCGAAATGACCTTCTTGCCGAGGCCACGCGTCTTTACTACGAGCGCCGCCGCCTGCAAATGGAGCTTGCCTATGCCAAGGCTCAGGATGTCCGTACCTTTTATGAAAACCGTCTTCGGCTTGAGGAGTTAACCTCTCTGCTTGACGGTTTAACGAACGGTTACCTTTCTCAAGCGCTCAATCAGGGGCGCCGGGATCACCCTCAGCTCCAGAAGCTTGAAGACCCTCCGGTTCAGACACAAATGACAGCTTCATGATTTTCCTGAACTCACGAGAGCTTTCTTCCGTAAATAAAACACCTCTCCGAATCAGGAATCGTGATGCTTTTAGCAGAAAAAATTTCTTACTTCTTTTTTAAGACGCGGCTGCGGAAAAAACTTTCATCGCTTTACGCCATGGAAGATCCCTGGCGCAGCCGCGACCTGCGCGATCCTTTTTTGCCTTCGATACGGGAAGCGCTCCAAGCGAGATCTTCCGAAGCCGCACAGCTCCCCCTTCTTGACGCTGGCGGCGGAGAAGGCTGGTTCTATGATCCGCTATCGGACTTGATTCCTCACTACCACCTTTTAGATATCCAGGCTGATGCCCTTGCCCGCGCCCAGGAAAGAATCTCGGGGCCTTCCGTCTTATTTGTTGAAAGCAGTCTCGACAGCTTTCATCCCAAACCCCACACCTATGGTGCGGTTTGGCTTTTCAGCGTTCTGCCTTATCTTGGCGCCGATCACCACCCTCATCTTGTGCGCCGGATTTTTAAAAATCTCTGGCAGTCTCTTGCGCCGGGCGGGATTCTTGTACTGCTGCACCCTTATTATTCACCCGCGGATAAAGACAAGCTGATTCAATTCGGACAGTCTTTTTCCTCTCAAACCGGAAGCCGGCTCTCTGTTCAGAAAGAGTTTCCCGCTTCTCATCAGTCTTTTTTGTTTCAGGTTTTCTGTAAAATGCAGCCTGTTTAAACACCCATAATTGCTATTTATTATAATATAATTGCTATTTAAAGTTATTTAGTTTGAGTTACTTATAATTTCAGGGTATAGTTTTGTAGGTTCGTGGGTTAAATTCTGCCCAAAAACAACGATAATGTTAGGGCAACCCGAAGGGAAGGATGCCTCCATGAAAGTTTTTTTTCTTAATATTCCGTTCCATGAGCGCTACTCGCGCGAAAGCCGCTCTCCGGGCGTTGCCCCTTCCGGAACTCTTTATTACCCGATCTACCTTGCTCTTGCCGCGGGAGTCACACGCAAAGGCGGACACACCATTGATTTTCTTGATGCTCCCGCAGACCGCTATGACCTTGCTCAGACCAAGGAACGTATTAAAAAATTCGCCCCGGACCTCATTGTTTCCACCACGGTCACGGCGTCCGTTTGCCATGACGTCCAGGTGATGGATGATCTTTCTGAAAGCACGGGAGCCATGACCATGCTTGTCGGGACACACGCAACCGCCCGGCCGATAGAAACCCTTCAAATGTCCAAACGCCTTGATTTTGTGGCTGTCGGAGAATACGACTTCACGATTCTTGATGTGGCGAATCACTTCGGCGCTGGAAAAAAGCGCGAGGAGCTTTCTTCTGTCCTTGGCCTCGCCTACCGTTTGGGGGATCAATTCCTTCGCAATGCGGACCGCCCCATGTGGGAAAAAATGGACGAGATTCCCTGGGCCAGTTTGATTTACAAAGATTTTTTGAAAATTGAAAACTACAGTTATGGCGCTCAGCTTCACCCTGAAATTACGATTGTCGGCGGCCGCGGGTGTCCTTATCAGTGCACTTACTGTGTTTTTCCCCAGACGATCACGGGGCAGCGTTACCGTGCCCGCTCCGTCAAAGACGTTGTCGATGAAATGGAGTTCATCGTAAAAACCTGGCCGCATAACAAAGAAATCATGTTTGAAGATGACACCATGACTCTCGATAAAGTGCGCATGCGTGAGATGTCTGAAGAAATTATCCGCCGGGGCCTTCAAGTCACCTGGTCGGGCAATGCGCGTGCGGATTTTGACGATGTTGAGCTTCTGAAGCTGATGCATAAATCAGGGTGCCGGCTGTTTTGCGTGGGTTTTGAATCGGATGATCAGGAGATGCTTCGCAATATGAAAAAAGGCGGGGCCACGGGCAAGATCCGTGAAAAATTCGTCGATGCCTGCAAGCAGGCGGGCATCCTTATTCACGGGTGCTTTTTACTCGGCGGTGCGGGAGAAACGAAAGATACGATGCGCGGCACGCTTGAGTTTGCAAAGCGCATGAACCCGGATACCGCCCAGTTTTTTCCGATGATGGTTTACCCCGGCACGCGAGCTTACGAAGAAGCGAAAAAGCGCGGAGAGCTCGAAACGGAAAACTACGCCACCTGGCTCAAAGGCTCGGGCTATTACATGTCCCAGCTGAACCGCACCAGCATCTCAAAAGAAGAACTGACGGCTTTCTGCGACCAAGCCCTTAAAGAGTTTTACTTTCGCCCTGGCTACCTTTGGTCAAAATTAAAACAGTTCGCTTTGAAGCCCAGAGAGCGTTCACGGATTGTGAAGGGCCTTCAATATTTCATTCAAAAGCTGGTGGCCATGTACACCACTGACAAAACCCCGAAAGCGCCTTCTTCTTCAGAACCAAAACCCCCCTCTTCAGCGGGAGGAGACGCAGCTCAGAAAAGCGTAAACATGGCCCATGTAGCACGAACCCCTGAAGCATCCTAGCCCCTCATGCCTTCAGAAATTTCTGCGTATAGGGTTGCGGTTGTGGTTGCTGTTTTTAATGAGGAAAAACACCTTCCTCACCTGCTAAGCGCTTTAAGCAAGCAGTCCCATCAGCCGCAAGAAATCATCATTGTCGATGACGGCTCTTCCGATAGAACCAATGCCATTCTCCGCGATTCCGCTCTCCAGAATTCCCGGCTGCGTATTTTTCATCAAAACAACCGAGGCCCGGCAGCGGCACGTAACCTCGGCTGGAAGGGCAGCCTCTCCGAAATCTGTGTCTTCACGGACGGCGATTGCGTTCCGGATCCGGATTGGCTTGAAAAACTGATCGTTCCCTTTGAAAATCCCAATGTCGGTGCCAGTGCCGGAACTTACAGAACCATGAACCCTGAAAATATTCTGGCCCGTTTCATCGGTCTGGAGATTGCCTGGCGCCACAGCCGTATCGGCAAAACGGTCGACGCGCACGGCTCTTACAATTTAGCCGTAAGAAAACAGGTGCTTGAAGAAACCGGCGGATTCAAAGAAATGTACAAGAAGCCCAGCGGTGAAGACTGGGACCTTACTTACCGGATCTCAAAAAAACACAAGATTGCTTTTGTTCGTGATGCGGTGGTCGGTCATTACCACCCTGAGTCTTTTACGGCCTACATGAAAAACCAATGCCGCCGGGGTTATGACAGAATGCTTGTCTACCGGGATCATCCGGAAAAACGCTCGGGCGACGGTTACACAGGAAACTCCGATAAATACCAGATTCTTGCCGCCGGGCTTTTCACTGTGTCTTCCGCGCTCTTACCCTCCTTCATTCCCGGCGCATCTCTTATTCAAGGCCTTTCCTTTTTCGTTCTCCTGATCTGTTCGCTGGCCTCTTTCCCTTACATCGTGACACGGGATCCGGCAACCGCTTTCGTGGGTGCCTGTGTTTCATTTGTCCGGGCCTTCTTCTGGTTTTTTGGCGCCGCGGTGGGATTTTTTAAATTTTACTTTCAACAGGCTGATGATGACGCATGAGGACAGGCGCGGCGCAGGAAAACTGGGATCGGCCCTGGAAAAACAACAGCGCATCGCGGTTTACAAAGAAAAGCTGGGGCCATATACGGATTATGAAACAGCTCGCGCCTTATTTGAAACCCGGTCAGTCTGTTCTGGACGCGGGGTGCGGTTCAGGTTTTTTTTCAGATTACTTTCTTTCCATGGGATGTGTTGTTTATTCGCTCGATCATTCCGAGAGCGCCCTTGCCCTGACACGGCGGGAAACAAACAACCGCTGCGAAGCCTATTTGAAGGAGGATCTTCTCGCCCCGGATCTGGGCTCCCGCTACGATGAACGCTTTGATTTCATTTTCACAGCAGGGCTTTTCGAAAGCCTCCCGGAAAAAGACCGCTTCTCCATCCTTAAAAATTTCAAACGCATGAAAACTCCCGTAGGCATCGTCGGGACGTTCGTTCTCAACCAAGATGCGCTATGGAAACCTCCGCCCTCTGAAACTACAGCTGCCCCGGCAAAGCCTTTTACAAAAAAGGAACTTCTGGATCTTCATGCGGGAATGGACGTCATCGAGACCGGCGGCCTCAATGTCCTGCCCTTTGCGCTTTCACCGGAGCGTCTTTTGGGTTCAAAATCGGGAATGTTCCTCTACTGCTTTGCCCGGTAGACTCCTCACGGGCGCTCAGTCATCCTTATCATTCAATCCCGGGAAGTTTTCTGTCAGAGATCTTTATAGGGAAGGCTTAAGCGGCGGGGGATTCTTTTTCGCGGTCCAGCCGCAGCTGACCGCAGGCGGCATTGATATCGCGGCCGGCCGTCTGGCGCACGGTCACACGAAGCCCGTGTGATTCCAGAATTTTCTGGAAGGCTTCGACTTTTTCTTTGGACGGTGTTTTAAAATCCATCTCACTGATCGGATTATACGGAATAAGATTGACCTTCGCGGCCAGCGGTTTTGAAATACTGGCCAGCCCCTCGGCTTCTTCCTTGGAATCATTGATCCCGTCAATCACGGTAAACTCAAAGGTGATTTCGCGCTTCAGCGTACGGTTAATTTCCGTAAGCGTTTTCACAAGCTCGGGAAGGTTATAACGTTTGTTGATGGGCATGAGTTCTGTTCGCGTCTTATCGTTGCTCGAATGCAGGGACACGGAAAGCCTGACCCGGCCCTCGTGACGTTTCACAAACTCGATCATCTTTGGCGTGATGCCGGAAGTCGAGACGGTAATTCGGCGGGAGCCGATTCCGAACCCCCAAGGGGCTTGGAGGATATCCAAAGCTTTCATCGTGGCATCAAAGTTGTCCAGCGGTTCCCCCATACCCATGAAAACAATATTCGAAACGCGTTTTTCAGTTTTCCGGGCAACCCCCGCGACCTGCTCGACGATTTCCCCAGCCGTAAGATTCCTTCCAAATTTCCCTTTCCCGCTGGCGCAAAAAACACAGCCCATTTTACAGCCCAGCTGGGTTGAGACACAGACCGTTTCACGGCCGCTCTGGGAAATCAGCACCGTCTCCAAAAGCCGCTGATCACGGGTGCGGTAAAGAAACTTTGTGGACTCGCCATTGGAGGAACGGTTCGCCTCTACCAGCTCAAGGGCGGAGGCCGTGTGTGTTTCTGAAAGGCTCTTGCGGAAATCTTCAGGGAGGGTTCTTGCTTTTGAAAGGTCGTTGACCAAATGCTTGTACAGCCATTCCAGCATCTGCCGCCCCCGGTAAGCGGGCTGATTTTTTTCCTTCGCGAGGGCTTCGGCTTCAGCAAGGGTCAAATCATAAAGGCTGGGCGCAAATTTCTTCAGATCCATTTTTTAATTTTCATCCAAAGCAGCAGGGACGCGGAAATGAACAGCGAAAGAAATATTGAGAAATGATACCCGTATCGCCAGTGAAGTTCCGGCATGTGTTCAAAATTCATTCCGTAAATACTGGCCACAATCACTGACGGCATCGTCAAGGTGGCCATGACGGTCATATGTTTAATGATCTCATTCAGTTTGTTCGACGAATAGGAAAAGTAAACCTGCAGAATGTTCGAAAGGGATTCATGGAAGCTCTCCGTAAGTCCGTAGACACGGAGAAGGTGGTCATACACATCGCGGAAATACATCATGTGGTTTGGGGTAATAAAATCCGTGTGGATGCGTGTAAGGTTATTAAGGAGATCCCTCTGGGGAGAAATAAGCCTGCGGAGGTTAAAAACATCGCGCTTTGCCTGCATGATCGTAGCGAGATAATCCCGTGAGTCGTTACTGAACAGGTCTTCTTCCAATTTATCAATCTTCACGTCAAAGTGATCAAGCGCGGGCTGATAGTTATCGACCAGGCGGTCCAGAATCTCATGGAGGAGAAGGTCCGAGCCATGGCCCAGCATCTTCTCCGGTCTTTTTTCAATGGCGGCGCGGACCTGCATCATGGTCTTAATCGGGGTTTTGTGCAGTGTCACAATATAATTTTTTCCGAAGAAAATATTCAGCTCGCGGCTCATCAGCTGATCCAGTTCTTTTTCTTCATCCTTCTCGATGTTCACGGCATGAACAACAATAAACAAGTGCTCTTCATAGTCATCCATTTTGGGCTCGGAATGATCGCAAAGGCAGTCTTCGATCGCGAGCGGATGAAAATTAAAAATCTCCACCAGCAGCTCCGTCTCAAAATCCGTGGGGTCTTCCAGGTCGACCCACAAAAGGCTTTCCGGGTCTTTGAGGGCCGCGAACATTTCCGCACGGCTGGCCTCTTTTTTCAAAGGCTGCTCTTTACGGTAGAGATAGGTGGTCAGCATAAGGCCTGCTCCTGGCTATTTTCTCAGTTTATAACCTGTCTTAAAAAGAAATACGGTGAAAAAGAATAAGGCGAAAAAAAGCACGGTCACGACCGCCGCACACAGCCCCACCGGAACATCTGAGGTTCCGAGTATTCCATAGCGCAGGCCGTTGACCATGTAAAACATCGGATTAAAAATGGTCACGCCGCGGAGCGCTTGAGGCACCATGTCCAAGGAGTGAAAAACACCTCCCAGAAAAACAAGTGGTGTGATTACAAAGGTTGTCGCAATCGTCAGGTGTTCAAACTCCTCGGCAAACAGCGCCACAATCATACCCGCAGCAGAAAAACTTAGCGAAACAAAAATCATAAAAAAAAGCACCAGGCCCGGATGCGCTATCTCGAATCTGACAAAACACAAGGACACGAGGTAAACTCCAAAGGCCGTGACAAGGCTTCGGGCCAGCCCGCCGATTAAAATCGCAAGAACCATTTCTAAATAAGAAAGCGGCGTCACCAGGAGTTCCTCGATATTATTTGCCCATCTGGAAATAAACAGCGAGCTGGAGGTGTTCGCGTAGGCCCCTTCAATGACGTACATCATGACAAGCCCGGGAACCAGGAAAACAAGATATGGGAACCCGTGAACCGTTTCGATCCGAGCTCCCAAAGAGTACCCAAAAATAAAAATATAGAGAAAGCTTGAGACCACGGGCGGGAAAATCGTCTGGCTGAAGACGGAGAAAAAGCGAAAAACTTCCCGCTCCACAAGGGTTTTAAAACCCACGCTGATCTTCATACTTTAATCGCTCCGTTTCCCTTTGCGACAAGCTTCAGGAAGGCGTCTTCCAAGGTCGGCCTCCGCACGTCCAGCCGATCCACTTCAAGCTTTTCGTCATGAAGAATTTTCAGCACGGCGGAAACGATTTGATGTTTCTCTTCAAAGCGAAGCCGGCTTCCGTTTTCCTCAAGAAAAACAGGGAGTTTTTTTAGAAGCTCCGGGAGAGCCTGGAGGGGCCGTTTAAAATAAAGCTCCACCTGATCGCCTGCCATTTTTTGAATCAGCACTTCGGTGTTATCAAGAGCAACCATGCTCCCTTGATGGATAACGCCGATCCGGCTGCAAAGTTTTTCCGCTTCTTCGATATAATGTGTTGTCAAAAAAATGGTGGTCCCTTTTTCGTTGAGCTTCCTCAGAAAATCCCAGAGATGATGACGAAGTTCGAGATCCACCCCGGCCGTGGGCTCATCCAGGATCAGGATTTTAGGACTGTGCATAAGGGCCCGGGCAATTAAAAGCCGGCGCTTCATCCCCCCGGAAAGTTTCTTATAGTTCCCGGTCCGCTTTTCCCAAAGGTCAAAGACCTTCAGGAGTTCATGCGCGCGCTTTTTCGCTTCTGCCCTGGGCAGGCCGAAATATCCGCCCTCAAAAGTCAAAATCTGCTCCGCGGAAAGAAACGGATCAAAATTAAACTCCTGCGGAACCAGTCCAATGAGACGCCGCGTTTCCCGGTACCCGGACCTCACGTCATGGCCGAAAACTCGGACATCCCCGGTCTGAAAGTTGGCAAGCCCGGTCAAAACGCCAATGGTGGTTGTTTTGCCCGCACCGTTGGGGCCCAAAAAGCCGAAGAAGGCTCCCGGTTCAACTTCAAAAGAAACACCGTCGAGGGCTTTGAACTGTTTATAAAATTTGGTCAGGTTTTGTATGGCTATGGCTGGGGTCATGGTCACTAAGCGGGGGTACGGTTAAAAATGCGCTCGGGTCGGCATTCATGAAACCTTGTCGAAAAATGAGGATGAATGCGGGGTTCCTTCTCCCCCGCCCGCTTGTCAGCGGCCTCCTCCGAAGCCGGCCGCCCTCGCTTCATCCTTACGGCGCTTGGGTCGGCTTCGAATCCAATTCATGAAACCTTGCCGAAAAATGAGGATGAATGATGAATGCGGGATTCCTTCTCCCCCGTCCGCTTGTCAGCGGCCTCCTCCGAAGCCGGCCGCCCTCGCTTCATCCTTACGGCGCTTGGGTCGGCTTCGAATCCCTTTTTCAGAGAACTCCCCCAGCCTGCCAGAAAGGACAGGCTGGGGAAATGGCGGAGAGGAAGGGATTCGAACCCTTGAGACCTTGCGGTCTACTCGCTTTCCAAGCGAGCGCACTCGACCGGGCTATGCGACCTCTCCAAAATGAACTCAATGAGCCTGCACACAAGCTGCTTGGCGCCTTGAAAATAAAGACGGGATTTTCCTTAAGAAGACCCGGGAGATCCTCCTCCAGTCCTTCGGGGAGGTCAAAGAGGGTTCATTTAATCAATTTTATCCGAAAGAATCAAGCTCTGGTTTGATTCTACCGCTGTTCTTTGCGCAGCGTCCGAAAGAACTCTTTGAGAAGAAACTTGGACTCCTCAGCCAAAACACCGCTCGTGACTTGAAGCCTGTGGTTCAGCCTGTCATCCTGAACCACATTGTAAAGACTGCCGCACGCTCCCGCGCGAGGGTCCGGTGTTCCATAGACCAGGCTTTTACATTTCGTATTGATCAGCGCTCCCGAACACATCAGGCAGGGCTCAAGGGTCACATAAAGCGTGGCATTTTCAAGGGAACCGCGATGATTTTCATTCTGATGGGAAAGTGTTTCGGAGGCCTGTGTCATGGCCACAATTTCAGCGTGCGCGGTGGGGTCTTTCAGCAGCTCCATCTGATTATAGGCCCGGGCAATAATCTTATTCTCATAAACCATCACAGCCCCCACGGGAACTTCGCCGGCATCAAACGCCTTTTGCGCCTGCTTCAGCGCTTCCAGCATAAAATGCTCATGGAGATCCTGGGGGGTTTTTTTCATTCGGGCCTCTGCCTTTTCGCAAAAAAATAACCAGAAGAGTTCCTTCTGGTTAGGGCTTAATAAATATGCGCCCGAGAGGAGTCGAACCTCTAACCTTCTGATCCGTAGTCAGATGCTCTATCCAGTTGAGCTACGGGCGCATGAACTTGCAAAGTATTATAACAAAGAGACTTGCGATGTCTTACCACGGAAGCCCTAAAGGGTCTGTTTCAAAGGCCGCTGCTTATGGGCAACTGCTTCGCGCCTTAAGGCCGGAAAGTATACCTAAAAAGGAGGTGTTTTGTATAGAAGGAAAATTGTTTTGTCTAGCCTCTGAAACCGGGGCGATCTTTAACGGGTTCGAGGCGCATCCAACCGGGATGAATACGCGCTCAATCCGAGCGGCCTTTGGCTGGGCGCTTGCCCGGACTGTTTAGCCGAACAGCCGTCCAGCCTCGCCGCTGCATCTGGATCGCTTTCTTTAATGGGAGGTAAGTGCCATTTTCCCAGCCTCGCCGGTACGCCTCATAATAAACGGGCTTTGGGGGGAAGTACCCAAAACGCAGAAAAATATACTCCTGAACCAGTTTGCTTGTTCTGCCGGAGCCATCCATACAGAACTGGGTCATGTCAACGTAGCGCTGCATTTTGACTGCCAGTTCAAGGACCTCACGAGGGTGAAAGCCTGCGCTTTCCTGGGCGGCAAGAAGACGATTCGCTTGCGCCTGATACCAGTCCAAAATAATTTCCAGCTGCTTAATCAGGTCTTTGCGCCTCGTCGTAAAGTAGACCTGCCATTTTTCACCGCGTCCTGAGACTTTCTGATGAAGCAAGGTTTTGAAATGCCGCAGAACCTTTTCCCATTGTTTGGGGTTTTTATCAAAAGGCGTCGCTGCAAGCGCCCTGCAGCAGGTAAAAAAATCCAGGGAGGCTGCTTCGGCGGGCCAAAATCCATCAATGCGTAAGGGAAGTCCATCACCATTGCGGTAAAGGCATGAACCGCTCTCATAAACCCGCAGGATTTCCTCAGTCGTCCGGTAATTGAAAATCGGCCGGTTATTCCGCAAGGTTTTCCGCCAAAGGGTGGAATCCCCAAAGATAACAAGGGCATTGATTTTTAATAGATCCCGTACCGAAAGTTTTTCACGCCTCTGGCTCCGGTTCTCCGCGGCCTTTTTCCAGACCCAGCGCACAGCCCGCTTAAAATGATTCCACTCTTTGGGGGTGTACTGCCCTGCGGGCATCAAATAAAGCTTCCAGGGGGCGCTGGGGAATTGCCTTACCGCTTCGGACCAATCCGCGGGGTCAATAAATTTTCGCCAGAGTTCCGGGGAATCGGCCCGGCCTGAAAAGAAGGTTTTACCGGGATTCATGAAACTGGCCGCGGCCCGCAAACAAAGGCTCCACAAGGCTTCCGATTTTTCCAACCTCTGGATCGTTATAAAAAACCTGGTAAGCCGGGGTTTGTTTTGTCAGCTGATGAAGGCTGAAAAGGGCTTCGCTAAGACTTTTCTTGTTTCGCCCCGCATTACAGGCATTGCTTTTGTCGGCCCACAGACGTTTAAGTGCTTCTTTGGCGGAAAGGCTTTTCATTCTAACCTTCCCGCCTTTTCTGAACTTCGGGAAAAGAATCGCCTTGGGGGCAAACTTAAATTGATCGGCGGACTGTTTCCCAAAAGAGTCTGCCGGGATACGCCTTCGCTTGCCGTCACAATCGATTTCTGAAGGAAATTTTCTTATCGCTGAAAATTTTCTCCAGAGATGCGGCTGAACACCAATGCTTTGCCGCATCGCCAAAAATGTACAGCCCCCTTCCGGGTTAAATCTAAAAAGGCACTTGTCGTCGGTCAGCAGCTTTGCTCCGTGCATGGCAAGGGCTAAAGACAGGGTGCTCTTACCGCTTCCAGACGGCCCCGATACAAGAACGCATTCGCCGCCCTTCTCGATCAGTGCACAGTGGAGAAACTGGTAGCCATGAAGGCTGAGCAGCTGAATAAGGGGGTCGATAAAAAGTGTTTGAGCGAGACGCGGATGGTGTTTTTCTTTCAAATCATAAACCGCACCCGTAACCCTCATTCTTTTCTCATCAACCGACACTGAGGCCAAACATCCATGATGAAGGCGAGTGGCGATCCCTTCCCTGCTGCGCAAGCGGTGGTAGGAATAATCGCCATCTCCAAAACTTGATTTGGGGACGTGCGTAATAAAGAAGGAAATTTTCACGGCGCTTTTCTCCGGCCGGACGCCAAAACTCATCGACCGGCTTAACAGAGCTGCAACCTGGCGGGAGTTTGTTTGAAGTTCAATACGCAGGTAAGCTGTCGTGAATATTTTTTTAATCACGCCTTCCCTCCGCCAGGATTTCGAGTCCCGCCGCGGGAGGCGCTGCTGTCAGCCAAACCACGCTGCCGCGCGCGGATGCTTTCCACCAGATTTTTTTTCATGTCTAAGAAATCCTTTGTTCTGTTTCGATTCACTGAAGCCTGAAAGCGCTTTATTCTGCCGCGCACCTTCTCTGTCCACCGGAACGCCATGGAAGGTTTCCAGTCAGCCCGGGTTTCTAACGCGTACCCCAGTTTCAGCATCGGCGCTTTAGCCGCACTCTCAATGATCAGGATATCTTTTTTCTTCAAAAAAAACCTGTATCGGCCGCTGTTGTTTTTGAGGACCGGCTGCGCGATGTTGGCCCAGCTCTCGTTCCAGGCAAAGCACGCTGTTTTTCGGGTGTCTACCTGGCAGCAAAGATCGGTATCCGGCTCCTCAAGATGCCGGAGCACACCACTCATCACCTGAGCCGTATCTGTAATCAACTCCTCGTATTTAACTGGAAAAGCCTTTAGACCGAATCCATCCATCAGCTCAAGGCACTTTTCCTGTTCGTACGCCCATCTTACCGCGGCCGCATAGGGCGTTAAGGTATTGTGGGACAGCCGCATCCAGGATGCGGCATAGTCTCTCGGGTCCCGGTACAAGTATATAAACTTAGGCGATCCATAATAATGAACAAGCTGGAAAGCAAAATCGAAAAGGTTGTTTTCTTTCACAACAAATCTCTGCTTCCCGCTTTCGCGGGTGTTTACCGTGTAAAAAAGGTGGAAGCAGTCCAGAAAGCTTTTCGGCCTGAACTCTTCATAGAGCGTTTTGAAGTCGAACTTCGTGTTCCACGCGGTCCCCTCGTCACTGACAAAATTGGCCATGTCAAAAAAAAGGGTTTCGACGTTCCCTCGATCCGACAGGTCTCCATAAGATGAGATTATGGTGTGGAAAATCTTCAAAAAATGCGGGGCCGGCGCCGAATGAATGTTCGGATGATTTGAAAGCAGCACGCGGAGCAAATTGCTGCCTGATCTCTCTGAGCTCATAATGAAAACAGGCTCTATCTTCAGCGGTTGTATGCTCAAGGTTTGCCCCTTGAAACGGCGGCTCTTTTTTTGTCTATGTTCTTTGTGACGCAGGCAAGCATCTTCTCCGTGTACGCCTCCGCTTCGCCCTTCATCCCCAGGCTGCGCAAACAGAGGGTAAGGTAACTCCGTGCGGAATAGTTATCCGGATTCCTTTTTATAATTTCTTTTAACTTCGGTAAGGCTTTCTTGAAATTTTGAAGTCTTATATAGGCAAGCGCGGGAACCCACAGCTCAACAAGTTCGGGGCGGCTCTTGGCCAGCTTGCCGGAGATCTTTAAGGCCCTTTCGCTGTCGCCGGCCTCAAGCGCGGCAATCGCTTTCGACATAAGTCTGTCTGCAAAGTGGCTGTCTTTGCGCGGAAAGTGCTTAGCAAGATACGCATTCCACTTTTCATAGAACCGGGTTTTGTTTTCTTTATTTACTTTTTCGCCGCCCGCACGGAAAAGATTACTGTGAATAATACTTACTTTGCCATTGTAGATAATTTTATAGCCGGCTTTCCGGATTCGAAGACAATAATCCCAGTCTTCTCCCTGACAGGGAAAGAAACTTTCGTCAAAGGGGCCTATTTTTTTCAAAATCTTTCGCGGGACAAGAAAGCAGGCACCCGCCAGAGCATCCACTTCTTTAACGTAGTCGGCCTGCCCCAGGTCCCTGTCTTTAAAAAATAAGATTCTTCTCGGCCCAAACCGAACCTCGCACGAAAAAATTTTTTTGTCTGGATAAATAATCTTGCAGCCCACCATGCCGGTTTTTTTTGATTTTTTCACCGAACGGACAAGCCCGGAAAGCCAGCCTGGGGTGGCCCTGGCGTCGTCATCCAAAAAAACTACGTCTGCCGATTTTAGCTTTGGGATTATCCAATTGGCTGCACCCGAGAACCCAAGGTTCCGGGGAAGATGAAAAAACTGACCATTCACAAGGCGGGTTTGATCAAGATATTGGCGGGTGCCGTCGCTGCTGGCATTATTAACAACATATAATTTATACATTGAAGCGGGCGTATAACGCCGGACCGACTCAAGGCATTTCATGAGCTCGGACCGCGCATTATAAGTGACGATGACGATATCCACCATGGGGAGAATTCGGCCGGGTTATTTCTTTTTAGTTGAAGGCGTAGGCGGTCTCGTGATGATTCCCTCTTGGGTCAGCTGATCAAGACATTCGAGCGTGTCCTTAAAGGCGGTTTTGTATTCCACCTCGAACTCTGATTCCAGTTTTCGAGCGATCTTCTCGGGTGAAAGCTTTTTAAGAACTCCGTCCCACAACACAAGGCCTGCCGCATTGAGTGTGTAGTAGTGTCCGGTGCTTAGATTAAGGAGCACCACTTCGGATTCCGTTTTTTTCCAGACAACGGCCTTTTGATCGATCTTATACATGCTGCCCCATTAAGAGATTCTGCATCAATATCCGCATTCGCCCGTGATTTCGTTTTAAAATTGCATCCGTTTTAAGCCTGCCGGGCCTGGCTTCACCCGCCCATGGTCCCAAACGCCCACAACTGAACTTCGCTATGTTTTTCAAGCGCAGGCTTTTGATAGGGTTTTCTCTTTTGCCTGCCTTTCGGCGGTGCTAGCTTAGTCTTAGGCTTGGGAGATTGTGATTTTTTTTTTGCCACTTTTTAGTCCTTTTTTGATTACTATGAAAAGCTTACATCGCGGATGCCTCTTGATCAATCTTATAGTTCTTAACAATCTCCAATAGAGACCGATAAATGAACGTGACCCCGGCCCAATTCAATAAAGGTGTTTCTCATCCCCTCCAAACCTACGAATGGGGCCGTTACTGTCACAGGCTGGGGTTCAAAGTCATTCGGCACCGCTTGAAAGAAGATCCCGGGCCCAGCTTCGGGGTCCAGGCTATCATCCAAAAAAGCGTGGTCCGGAATCACAACCTCGCCTATGTTCCAAGAGCTCCGCTTCCCGGCCGCAGACAGATTTCCTATCTAAAGACGATCGCGAAAAAGCACGCCTGTATTTCGCTCAAAATCGAGCCCTGCTACGGATGGCTTTACCCTATGACTTCAACTGATAAAGCCGAAAAGCGATCGATCGAAAGAAAAATTCATTCCCAGGGGGGCTTGAATTCGCGAGGTGTTTATCCTCAGCACACACTGCTTATTTCGCTGGAAGGGCCGGATCCAGCTTTGCTTGGAAAAATGCACTCTAAGACCCGCTACAATATCCGGCTCGCGGAAAGAAAGGGTGTCGCGGTAACCCGGGATAACTCAGACCAATGCTTTGAGGAGTTTCTGCATCTTTTTTTCAACGTCACTGTGGTTCGTGCGGGGATTGCCTACCCTCATTCACCAGAAACCCTGCGTTTGTTTTGGAAGATCATGAAACCCACAGGAATGCTTCACCTGCTTAAAGCGACCTACCGGGGAGAAACGGCGGCGGTCATGATGCTTTTCAAGGCGGGTGACCGGCTATACTTTCCTCATGGCGCCTCAAGCCGGGTTTATAAAAACGCGATGGTCAACTATGCTTTGATGTGGCAGGCCATGCTGTTCGGAAAAAAGACGGGCTGCTCCGTTTTGGATCTTTGGGGTGTTCAGCGTCCAGCTGCCGACTCCTCATCGCCCGGAAGAGGCGACGGATTATTTCGATTTTACAGCGGGTTTGGCGCCAAAGTCTTCCAGTGGCTGGGCGCTTATGACTTTATCCTTTAAGAGTAAGAGCGGCCATCATGCGGCTTAGTAAAAAAATGGCAAACACGTACCGGTTCATCGCTAACCATCAGCCCCGCTTGTGGCGGCGAGGCTGGAAGAGTTTAACCAGCGGCTTCCTGGCTTGGATGACTCGCAGCCTTGTAAAAAACGCTCCGGATCTTTACTGCGAAAAACGCATCGGGTCAGATTCCCCGGGACTGCTTATCATAAAGAACCTATTGCGCCCGGAAAGGTTTCTGCTGAAACTATCCCACGGGCAGATTTTTCCCCTTCCGCAATCATTTCGCTTATCAGAAAATCTTCCCTCTGATATTCAGCGAAACCAAGAAATAAGCTCCTGGGTACACTCCTTTAAATCCGATGGGTTCGTCATCCTGCCCGGCTATTTTCAAAATCAAATTCACGGACTTGCCGACCGTTATTCTGCGGTCCCGAACAAAAACCAACCCGTCAAAGAATTAACGGTTCGCTACCTAAGTCTTTTGGATGAAGCCTTTTCAAAAATAGCCCTCCATGAAACGATTCTTTCGGCCCTCGGGCAAATTTTTGGCTATCAGCCCTTTGTCCAGGATCTTCCGGTGATTACCGTGGTCAACACTTTAAGCGCTCCGTCATCCCCCCCTGAAGAGGAAATCGTAACCGAATGGCATAGCGATAACGTTAACACCCTCAAGATGCTGGTCTTTTTAAATGACGTCACGGAAAGCAGTGTCCGCATGCTTATCGCGAAGGGCTCTCACAGGCCCTGGAGGGTTCCCTTGAGTTTAAGCGATTCCCTCTATTCTGATGCTTACGTGCGGTCAAAATACCCGGTTGTAAACTGTGTAGGACCTAAAGGAACCGTGATCCTTTTTGATGCCAACGCGCTCCACAAACAATACCGGGAGCCAAAGTCGTTCCGCGCCATGCTTGCGGTAAAGTACAGCACGGGAAACGGTTTCAATTTTTCCCAAAAGAGCAAGGAAGGTTACTTTGAATTGGCGCGTGCTGCAAAAATCTTTGAGGGGGTGCGCTTGAGCGCTGTTCAGCGGCGTGCCTTAAAAGGGCTTTTAGAAAACATTCCTTCGCCCGGTGAGCCGATTTAAAATGAAAATACTTGCCCCTTCGGCGGGTTTAATGATTTCATAGCCGCCCATGAGAATTCTCATTGTCTCCCCCATCGCCACACACCCGCAAAATGCGGGTCATCGGTCCCGCATTTTTTTCCTGACTCAAAAGCTCCGTGAGCTTGGCCACGACGTCCACTTCCTCTATCTCCGAACCTCGCGCCAGGCAAAGGATGACCATTTGCCGGCAATGAAAAAGGAATGGGGAAATTTTGCCTCGCTGGATTACGCGGAGGGGGAAAACATGAGGCGGTCTTCCGGGAAAATTTGTCTCAGCCATATCCGCAGGGTCGATGACTGGTTTGATGACGGGCTGGAGGCTCCGATTCGTGCGCATTTCGAGTCTGTTCGTCCGCAGGCTGTGGTCGTGATGTATGCCTCCATTTCTCGGCTTCTAGACTACTTTTCGTTTCCGGTTTTAAAAATTCTCGACACCCATGATGTTCACGCCAACAGAAATGAGCAGCTTCTCGCGCATAACATCCCCCTGTCCGACGGGTATTCCTTTTCCCCCGAGGAAGAGGCAAAGGCGCTGCTCCGTTCAGACCTTTTGCTCGCGATCCAAAAAAATGACGCCGAGTATTTCAAAAAGGCGGCCGCAAGACCGGTTGTGGAACTCGGGCTTTGGACCCCTGTAAAAAATAAATTTTCACCGAGGAATAAAAACAATGTTGTCTTTTTTTCTTCGGCAAACCAGGTAGGACTTGCCAATTTCAAATACTTTTTTCATCAGATTTGGCCGCGGATTCAAAGCCAGTGCCCGGAAGCCCGGCTTTCGGTTGCGGGAACTATCTGCCAGCTAATCGAAGAAAAAGCCCCCAGCCTGACCCTTGAGGGGTATCAAGAAACCCTCGATTCCTTTTTTGAATCTGCAAGGGTCGTTGTTTCCGCCGAGGTCTTTGCGACAGGAATCAGCACTAAAAATAGGACGGCCCTTGGCTTTGGAATGCCCTTGGTCACTTCCCCTTTGGGGGCAAGAGGCCTAAAAGACACGGACGCTTTTTTGGTGGGTCGGAACGCTGAAGAGTTTTCGAAACATGTTCTGTCAGTTCTGGAAGACGATTCGCTGGCTTCAGGGCTGTCTGAAAAAGCTCGTTTTTTTGTGGAACAAAAGAACGCGGAATACCTCAACGTTTTAAAAGATTTATTTGCTTGAGGAGTTTTGGGTACTCCTCTTTAAAAAACCTGGCCCTGTTTCTATTTCTCGTTTGCTTTTTCAGCTCCGCTTTCTTTTCCCCTTTCAATTCCTCGCAGCATCCCTTAAGGAGTTCCCGGTATTCCGCCAAGACTTTTCCGAGCGTGGGCACCGCGTGCTTTGCGGGCTTCCTCAGGGAAATCCCGCTTGTCCCCGAGGGCTGGCTGGGATCTTTTTTTCTCCCCCGCTGAGTCCATTCCCCGGGGCGTCTTAAATCGTATCCGCTGAAATGAAAGAAAACGGCCGGGCTGCCCTGGGTAAAATAACGGCCTGCTTTTATTTCAATTTTGCGTTCGTGAAGGTTCCAGTAAGCAATGTTATAGCCTGGATGATCCACGCAAAAAAAACCTTCCGGGAAACTGGCTGCTGCCAGCGGAAGAAATTTTTGATCCACGTAATACCGGGGCGGATCATTGAACCCATAAAGCATGAGCCTTGGCATCAGCCATTCAAGAACCTTGAAGCTTTGCGGATGGTTTCTATAGGCCTGAAAGCCGCTGTTATAAATTCCGTAGTGCAGCAAAGACAGGTCGTTTGGCACGAACGAATCCAGCGGATAAGGTTTTAGCGTGTGGGGGGTAAAGGCGTAAACGTACTGATTCAGCTTTTTCTCAATATAGTCAAAACGCCCGGTTACATAGATATCCGAGTCGAGATAAATAACTTGGTTGGGCTTCTTTTTTTTCAAGAGATGCCGGATCAGAAAGGGCCGTAGAACATTGCAAAGTTCAAAAACAGAATAATATTTCCAGAGACGGCGAAGGCCGGGTGCATCAAGCGCTTCGGGAGTCAGGATCTGAAAAGGCAGTTTTACGGACAGTTTGCGCGCCTCGGCCGGATGGATGTCTATAACAAGCGCTGTAAAACTCAAATCAACGCAATGCTTTTCCAGGGATCGGTACAGCGCCAACGCTCCAGGCAAAAAGCTTCGCGAAACCACAGTACAAAAAACGGTTTCTTTCACTTTTTCCCTTCCCTCAGAAAGCGTGAAAGCAGCGTTGCGGCTTTCACGGAATCTGTTCCGAGATTGAGCTGAAAAAACCTGAGCTGCCGCATGCCTTGGTAGCGCTCCAAAAGACGCTCTCTTTGACTGGGGAAAAAATACTCGTAAGCTCTCCGGTTCAGCTCATCCAGTTTTAGAACTCCTTCACGCCTGGAAAGACTTCCCAGGTGAGAGTCCGGCCGGTTCCAGGATTGGACAAAAACAATCCTCCTGGAGAAGCGGGGGCTCTTTTCCCCCTCCTTCTGTTTTGTTTTTTCCAAGGCCTCAGCATAGACCCGGGAGCTCTCATATTTGCAGACTCCCGGAAAAGGCAGCGCTGTGATCTGTTTTGACTTCGGATTCATGATAAAACCATAACTGCCGGGCCGGCCCCTCCCAAAAGCTGAAACGCGCGGCAAAGCATCCAAAATCCCACACTCCTGCTGCCCCGTAAAAGCGACCCCGCCACCGTCGTCAGAGCCCAGCAGAATGCCCGGAAAATAAACACACCCCTGATCGAGATGCGCTGATTTCATAATCCAGCGTATCAGGAGCCGGACTTCATGAAGCAGGCGGGAGTCCCATTTCAAGTATTCGACGCGGCAGCTTCTCTTCCGCTTGTCGAGGCGGATTTGAAAAGTGGGCGCCAAGTAGGTGTGGGTCCCGGACTTTGCATACTCTTCCCTGCGGGTTTGACCGTTGCAGTGAGCGCGCAGCGCCCGGTGGTTGAGCGGCGTGAACCTTCTCACTTTATAGATTTTAAGGCGGCCGGCCAGCAAAGTCCTCTCCTCCCGCCCGGCGTCTTGGTGCCGTTTTAACTGACTGGCGGCAGCTCTGTCTGAGAGGACCTCAACACGCATCTTTCCTTGAAAAACAAAAAAAGGACGCTGATTATTCTTCATATTTTTTCAAAAAATTCTCCAGCCGCTTCTGGATTTTTGCTTCGTGTGTTCCGCAGTAAAAAACATAGCTGTCCGCATTCTTGATCATTTTCCGGTGAGCTGATTTCATTCTTTGCGATGGAGCAGGAAAAGCGTTCCAGGACATCTCTTTCAGGTAAATACCATCCAGCCGTATTTCCGTTTCTTCGGGCGATAGTTTTTTGACACGGCTCTCGGACGCTGCCCATACCTGTGGAAATAAAATAACATCCACCCCTTTGACCTTTTCGGCTTCTTTTACCGCCTCATCGCGAAACCATGCCCAGCGCTCGCGCGGCGAAACATTGAACCGTTTAGAAAAATCCCCTTTAACGTGAAGGTTCAGGGCCAGCGGGATCATACGGCCAGAACCCAGATGAATCAGGGTTACATCATCGTTAAGGACCACGGCTCCGGCTTTCATCAGGCGCATCACAAAGGAGGACTTTCCGGCGCCCGGATTTCCAGGCAGAAGAATACTCCGCCCGCGGAAATAAGCGGCTGCCGCATGGGCATATCCATAACCTGATTTTTCCGCAGCCTTGATGATCAGCCACTTGATCGCGTTTCTAGCCGCGGCAATAAATTCGGCAGAAGGGTTATCGCCCAAATGAATTTCAACGCCGCGGGTATGCAGATTACTGACAATCGCTGATTTTCCTTGAACCCAAAAATGAGTTGTCGTTTCGGCATAGTGCCGAAGTCCCGAAGATCTCCAAAAGCCTTTCAGGCAGGCTTGTTTAGGAATTCTGAAGTTTGCGGCCTTTTTGATGCTCAGTGTTCCTGAGACATCTTTGCGGATTGCTGTTGAGCCATACCCTTGAAGCTCTTTCAGCAGAGTCCGCGAATTTGAATCGGCGGCCCCGGTGAGTTCAATTGTAATATCCAAAAAATGCAGCTGTTGACGCATCATCCACCGGGTCTCAATTAAATGATTTCAAAATACGCGAGCTCAGCTGTCCCCAGTGGTGAAGGTAACTGCTGAGGCCGCTCTTGCCTTGCTTTTTGTAGTATTCTGGATCCGGCACAAAAAATCCCGCGATAAACACCACCTTCTCGCGAACGCTCCGTATGGCTTTTAGGCTTTTGGCAAGGCGCTTCCAGCCGGAGCTGGATAACGGCTCTTCGTAGGTCCTCTTGCGTTTGTAAAAAAACAAATCAAAAAAACGGATCGTTGCTTCTGAAAAATTTCCGCTCCTTTTCTGAGGCGCTAGAAACTCTTCGATAGCATCGCTGGCGGTTTCTAAAAAAGCACTGGCCTCCGGGCCGAGGTTTCCGGGGAGCCTTGCTATCAGATCCTCTTTACGAATCGCGGAGCTTTTCATCAGCAGGGCGGTATCCACAATCTGGCTGAAATGCGGGGCAAAAAGATCGATCGCGTGAAAAAGCAAAAGCAGGGTATGATCAATATCATCGAGAAAAAGGACCTCTCCAAGCTCCGTGGCCCTGGGCTTTGCTCTGGACCAAACGTCCTGCATATCCAGCGAAACGATATCTTTTTCAATGTGATATCTCGCTTGCCTATGAATATCAATGTCCCACCCTTGCTTAAAAAGGGACTCTCTTCCTGACGGGGCGGCATAAGCACCCCGAAGAATCTCTGCCTGCCATCGGTTAGGGTAAGGCGTTTCAAGTCTTGCGAAGCCTTGCTTAAAAAAAAGCGGATAAATGCGCGCAGCATCGCTTTCACGGATAAAAATATCAATATCGCTCATGCGGCGAAAAGGCAGGTCTTTAAAAACGGTGAGCGCAAGGGCGGCGCCTTTATAAGGAATGATTTCGAGGTTCTGCTCGCGGCATAAACGGTGAATGGACCCAAATTGCCACTTTTTGATCAGCAGGCCCTGGTTGTATTCATGAACACCTTTTTCGATTTCCTCTTTTACCGTCACGGGAACCAAAGGAAATGCCCCGCCCTTCTCGAGGACATGCCCGAAAAGCCCCAGAACCCTTTGCTCGCGGGCCAATCGGAGGAGCTGATTCCAGTCGAGGCCGGTGATCCGCCGGGAGTCTATCTCAGGCGCCCGGTTTTGGATAAGCGACTGAAGGCATTCGAGAATAAACAGTATTTCTTTAGAGTGCTCTTTTTTATCTGCTGAGTTCATTTGGGAAATTTTTCCTGACGGGGATGCGTACCCGTTTTGAGTTTTCGCTTCTCTTTAAAATTAACCTTCTAAGCCTTGTTCTTCGCTTCCGGCGTTTGAGAGGTTAAAAATTCGCGGATGATTCTCGTTGCTTCCCCGGGGTCGCTTCCGACCCGGAAAACATAACAGGGAAGAGATTCTACAATCTTAACCAGCTCATAAAAGTCCTTATTTTTTGACCCGGGAAGCTGAAACAGAGTGCTCGGGGCCAAGGCCTGAAGCGCCGCGACAGCCGATGCTCCTATAAGTTCACTTTGCGGGCGCGCTTCGATCACGGGAATAAGAATCGCTTTAAGAAGAAGTTGCCGGGTTATTCTTTCAGGAAACAGCTCCTGAACAAAGAAAAGGGTTTTCCCTGACTCCTGATCCGGGCGGCCCTTACTGCTTAACTTCGAAAGCCCGGGCACAAGGTCAAGGTTATTGGACTGCACTTTACCGCTGCAATATAAACTGTAGGCGGCCGGTACCGGCTTGGACTCGACAAGGCAATAGTCATCACTTAGGTAGTCCATGCCTCCGGCCAGGCAGGTGAGCGCTGTAGTCGATTTTCCCGAACCCCCTTTTCCGGCCAGCAAAATTCCGGTGCCATTCATTCCAACAACTCCGCCATGAACAAGCTGGATCCCCTTTTTTCGCATCCACCAGCGGAAAATTTTGGCAAGCGGGGCGCCTTGATCAGCCTGGAGAACGGAGGCGCTGTTTTTTACAAAAAAGAAGGCTTCGTCTTTTTGTGCGTGGAGAACGTGGAGCTTTTGAGCTCTTTCTTGATAGTCTGCCCGGAGGTATTCATCATCATTAAATTCTGTCGTTTTCCGGCGCGCCGTATAATCCTTAAAGGTACAAGGAACCTCCGGCATTACCACGTCATTAGAATCAAAATCACAGAGGCCGATTGTCAGCTCCGCGCGCTCCTGTGTCTTGACTCGGAGATGTTCAAGTGCCGGGGTCATCAGGGAAATAAGTGCCGGCCCGGCAAAACAAAGTTTTACGGTATGTCCGGCGATGGAATAATAAAAATCCGCTGCACCGGCGCGGCTGTTTCGTGCGCGAGTATAGACCTTGCTTAAAGCTTCAAAAAAAATATCGGCATCTTTCCGGCTCGAAGGCTTTCCTTCTGCCTTGCCGGGCTGCTCTGAGCAGGATGCCTCCGCTTCTTTTTGCCGATACCTCCCCAGAGCCTCTGCGGCTCTCTGCTGAAGCTCCACACGGGTGAACAGCGACATGTTCCGGGTGAGGTTGCTCTCATGCAGTCTTCTGAAAACTAAATTTTTCGAAATAACACCGCTTTGAATTCCCGCGTCTTTCATCCGGCAAAAAAAATCACTATCTTCGCCAATCACAAGCTCCGGCTTAAACATCCCGACTTTGTCAAAAATCTCTCTTCTGCCCAAGAAGGTGCAGACCAAAAAGGGGTGGATAAATTTTACGAGCCCTTCTTCCTCAAGCCTCTTTTTTTCATGCTCTAATTCGGGAATCCAAAAATTCCTGGCCTGTGTAAAACACACATCAAGTTCTGCGTGAGCTTGAAGATGTTCGACTTGCTGCTGAATTTTTTCGGGTGCCCACAGATCGTCCGCATCAAGAAACGCGATGAGTTCTCCCGATGATTTTTCAATGCCCAAATTCCGGGCCGCAGAAGGCCCTGAATGGTTTTGTTTAAACGCCCGGACCCGTCCAGTGTACTGCTTTAAAACTTCGGCGGTGCCGTCCGTGGAGCCGTCATCAATAACGATAGTTTCAATGTTTGAGTAGGTTTGGCCAAGAATGCTTTCGATGGTTTCGGACAAATACTTCTCTCCATTGAAGACAGGAACAATACAACTGACGCGGGGGAAGGGCATAGAGGGTTTCATCAGCCCAGGATTAGTGAGGGTTTTTCAAGCGCGTGTTAAGATCCGATTCCGGGTTCATAGAGCCGTTCATATTTTTTTATGGCCGGCTTCTTATAAAGCTTCTTCTTTCCATTGCTTTCGGGCTTTTCCTGTTTCTCTGCGTTTTCCACAACGGACCTCCCTACTTAATGACAATCATACCCTCTCTCTGAAGTTCTTCCAGAAGAGTTTTCAAGTCACTTTCCACAGACTTTCTTTCGGCTTCGTACTCGGAGACAATCCGTTCTACGATCTTTTCCTGATCATGCTGCTCGATCAGCATCTCCCAGATCAAGCCGCCCAGCTCATCGAGCGTGTAATAATAGCCTGTATCAAGGTTCAGCAGGAGCGTTTCGTCTCCCAGCTTACTCCAGCAAACAACTTCTTTATCGACAAGGATTTGCATTAAGACCAGTTTAGCTCTGCACATTTCGGGGGTCAACGGATTGTTCCGGTTTGGTAACAGCCGTTTCCCTCGGGCCACAGGGTTCAAACCCCTCCTATAGAAAGGTTACCTGATGCCGATGATCTCTACAACCTCTGGAAGGGTTCTATTTTATGGCTGATACCCCCATTAAGGAAGAAGCTCTGCGGCTTATTAATACTGTCGAAACCCGCGAGGGTCTTGTGCGGTTCATTTATAAGGGGCAATGCATGTTCCCTGTGCTCCAAGATGAAGATTTAATTCTTGTCCGGCCTGTCTCAGCACAGGACCTTCGGCTGGGAGACATTGTTGTCTATACGGCGCGCGGGCATCGCTGGGTTCACCGTTTTCTGTATCGAAAGCCCATCGGCGAAAAGTTCGGAATGATTGCAAAGCCGGACAACGCCTGGGTCGCGGATCCTCCATTTTTTAAGGAGAGCCTTGTGGGCATTGTGCAGGGGGCGCGAAGAGATAAAAAGTCCGTGAATTTTTCGTCGGCCGGATCAAGGCTTTCGTCGCGCCTGATTGGCTTTTTATCGCTCGCGGAATGGACTCTTCATGTTATTTTTAAAAGGCTTCGGGAATTGAACAACGGCAGGGTCCGGCTGCCAGGTTTCTTAAAAAAAACAATCTGCTTTTTAGCAAAGGCTCCGAAGGACATCGCTGTTCGCGTGTTCCCGAAAAAACCCCGTTAAGGATCGCCTTTTACGTTTCAAGGTGTCTCCACCCCCAAGACACAAAGACGGTGCCTTATCCTCCCATACCCTTTTGATTCGCTGTGATAATAGTTCAGCCGGGGGAGGAATCTAAACCCGCCCAAGCCCGGGCTTCGGCCTGACCTTCTGGAGAGAAAAACCTGATGCCACGGACATGGTTCATCAAAAAATATTTTGTCTTCCGGGTGCCACGGATAATCAGAAAAGAGCGTCTTCTCGCCTCCTTTGAGCTGCTTGTACTCCCGGTTACAGCAATAAAACAGATTTCTCTCGTTCATATTTTTCCGGAAAAAATCAAAGTAGCGGCGGATGCTCCCGGCATTCATCTCATGCATCGAAACGATATTAACTGCTAAATCGAACCGGAGCCCTTCGAGTTTCTCCAAAAACTCGGCCGGGCAGTACACGAAGTCGCTGCTCGACGCGTCAACTTCGTTAAAAAGCCTGTGCTTTTTCCCTGGGTGCGCGAGCTGGCAATAGGCCGCCTGAAGCAATAGTGTTTTCCCGAGATCGACCAGAACCAAACGGCTTTCTGGAAAAACCTCTTTGAAAACCGCGGAAAGAATCCCGTAGCCGTCCCCCACCATGAGCACATTCCGGCAAAGCTCGGGGGCCCCCTGAACGCCAAAGTTTTCCTTAATGACTGCCAGACAGTACAGCTGGCGGAAAACGTCGAAGTTAAAAGGGCGTTTCATCGCCCGGCAAACTGAAAGCGCCTTCGCGGAGAGCTTTAACAGTTCTTTTTTTCTGGGAAGCCGCAGCCAATGGATAGCCATGTTTAGGAACTCGGTCAATGCATCTAAAAAACCCCGCCGCTCAAAGGTGTCGAGCCCCGTGTCCCGGGCGGCCAGGAAAATAATTTTCCCTTCATCATCGGTTTTGATTTTGAGCCGCTCAAGACATTGCTGCCAGTGCGAGGAAATGCAGGGGGCTTCTGATGCGGGGGGTGCTCCGTTGTAATTTTCAGCAAGGTACAGGAGAAGGCGTTTGTTCAAGGGTTCTCTTCCATCAGCCTTTCAACCGTGGGAAATATTATCCGGAAGTTCGTTCCGGTCGCCCGTTTTTCTTGGAAAAAATTTCTTCACTCGGCTTCCGATTTTTTCCACAGCCTCGACAATACCGTCGGCAAATCGATCCTGTAAAAAATGAGGTTTCATCGCGCGGCTGATTTCTTCCCAAAAGTCTTGGGAAACCTTTTCATGAATGCCCGAGTCACCCAAAACGGCAAAGCGTCGAGTTTCGGGGCATAAAAAAATAAGGATCCCGTTCTTTTCTTGCGTCGCCGTCATTCCGATTCTTTCAAAAGACTCGCGGGCCTGTTCCAAAGTATCACGCCCTTTTTGCCGGCGTTCAAGATGGACGCGGATCTCGGCAGAGGTCTCTTTTTCAACCTCTCGAATAGCGCTTTGAATCCTCTCTTTTTCTTTTCGAGAGAAAAAGAGCGCCGGGATAGGAAATCTCATAAATGCCATTTTTTTCATCACCACCCTCCGCTCGCACCGCCGCCGCCAAAACGTCCCCCGCCGCCGGAGTAACCGCCGCCGCTGTTCCAGCCGCCGCTTCGGCCGGAGTAACCGCCCCGGCTGCTCAAAAGAAGTCTAAGAATAAACCAAAGAATAGAAAAAAGAAAAAACCATTCCCAGACACCGTACCGGCCGCTGTAGCTGCGATGCCCTGACCAATAAGATAGATAGCGAATCACATCCAGCACGCCGGCAGCCAAAAGCACCATGAGGACAGCGTGGACGAGTCCGTCGGTCTCGCTGGGCGGCTCGGGGCGCGGCGCTGTATATTCCCCGCGAATGGTTTTCATGAGGGCATCCGCGCCGTCTTCGATGCCTTGGTCAAAATTCCCGGTCTTGAACTGTGGCGTAATGATGTCTCGAATGATTGCCGCAGAGAGGGCGTCCGTTAAAACCCCTTCGAGGCCATAGCCCACT
The DNA here is from genome assembly GCA_964434115.1 of uncultured bacterium. Taxonomy (GTDB): domain Bacteria; phylum Omnitrophota; class Omnitrophia; order Omnitrophales; family Aquincolibacteriaceae; genus ZLKRG04. Next base: position 39,104 of record CAYSSX010000011.1, on the reverse strand, counting down.
TCGATTCTGATTTTTCGATCGTCTCGAAAGATAAGCAAAAGAACCCCGTTGTCCTTCCCTTGCTGACCGGCTTTCCAGGTTTCGGCAACGCGTATTGAAAAATCTTCGAGTGATTCCCCATCAAGGGTTTGAAATGTGGCTATCAAAATTTGGCTGGTGGTCTGCTTTTCAAAATCCTGCAGCCGTGCCTCAAGGCGGGACCGAAGCGCAGGCGTCATCATGCCCGCTTGATCCGTGATATACCCATCAGGCTGGGCCGGTATTTTAAGGGCGGCGGATGCGGCGGGCATGAGGCCCAAAAAAACAAATACGATTCCGGCTTTTAGAGCCTTCGTCATGGCTTAAAACTGAACACTGGGGGCTTTTGCGGCCGCAGCGTCAGCTTGAAAGTAGGCTTTCTCTTTAAACCCCATCATGTTGGCCAAAAACGCAGCGGGAAAGGTCCTGCGTAAGGTGTTGAATTTTTGCGCCGCTTCATTGAATCTCATACGCTCGACCGTGATTCTATTCTCGGTGCCTTCGAGCTGGCTCTGCAGGGCTAAAAAATTCTGGCTTGCCTTCAGGTCAGGATACTGTTCAGCCACTACAAGCAGCCGGCTGAGCGCTGAAGAAAGGGTCCCTTGCGAAGCCTGAAATTTTTCAAGTGCCGCGGGATCGTTAACAACGTCCGACGAAATTTTCATCTGTGAAATGCTGGCTCGCGCTTCGACCACCCGGGAGAGGGTTTCTTTTTCGTGTGCCGCGTATCCCTTGACGGTTTCAACAAGGTTGGGAATAAGATCCAGTCTGCGTTGATACACGTTCTCAACCTGGGCCCAGGCGCTTTTCACGCCTTCCTCGGATGTTACAAGGCGGTTATAGATACCTCCGAAACTCGACGCCATAATCAGCGCCAGAGCAATCACAACACCGAGTCCGATTAAAATATTTTTTTTCATTGCTCTCTCCTGTCGGGTTTTAGCTCCCGATGACTATTTATATTCCTCACAGCACTTAAATTCCACAAGAATCCTTTTTAGACTCTCCTGAAAGATTTTCTTCCTCCTTTTTTTGGGGCCAAATTTTAGAGGCCCCAACAGAGCAAAGAAGCGCGGACGCTATCATGGCAAGCGATAAGCCTATCGGGACTTTATAGAACTCTGCCAGCATCATTTTGGAGCCCACAAAAACAAGGATCGCTGCTAAACCATAGTGCAAGAAGTGAAATTTGCTCATGCTTCCCGAGACCGCAAAGTAGAGCGACCGCATGCCCAGAATGGCAAAAACGTTTGACGTGTAAACAATGAAAGGGTCTTCTGTGACCGCAAGAATAGCCGGTATAGAATCAACCGCAAAAACGACATCGGTCAATTCAACGAGAACGAGCGCCAAAAAAAGCGGCGTTGCATAAAACCTGCCCGAGATTTTAGTAAAAAAATTCCCCCCGTCGTACTCATGGGTTGTCGGAAGGATTTTTTTGCACAGTTTAATGAACGGGTTGTTTTCGGGGTGGATTTCCTCATCTTTTTTCAGAGCCATCTTGATCCCCGTAAAGATTAGAAATGCCCCGAAGATATAAATAAGCCCATGGAATTGCTTTAAAAGAGTGATCCCCGCGGCTATAAAAAGGGCTCGCATGACCAGGGCGCCCAGGATTCCCCAAAAGAGAACCTTGTGCTGATAGAGGGCAGGGACTTTGAAATAAGCAAAGATCATGATGAAAACAAAGATATTATCAACGCTTAATGCCTTTTCGATCAGATAGCCGGTCAAAAATTCCAGCCCGCTTTGAGGGCCCTTCCAAAAATAAATCCCCAGATTAAAGGCGAGCGCGAGGCCGATCCACACCCCGCTCCAAGCTAAGGCTTCTTTGAAGTTTATGACATGATTTTTTTTATGAAAAACTCCCAAATCAAGGGCCAGCATCAGTAAAACGAAAAGATTAAAAACAATCCAGGGTATCAAATTTTCCATGACAAGCTAATCTCCTTTGTAACGGCCTCTTCCGGCTTCACCGCTTCGATGAACGAAGCATACTTCCCCTCGAATCATTTACAAAATAGATAATCAGCATATATTTATTAGTTTTTGTCTATGATTTTTCTTTCCATCCTTTTGCTTCGCCGTAGTCTTGGGGGATAAACCCGGGCCTGAATCAGGTTTTCATGATTTCAGTCTTGCTTCATACCTTTTTTCCGATAAACTAATTTCTGCTCGCTTCTCTTCAACGACAATCACGGTTGACTCTCTTTGGGTATGGTCCGACATGACGCAGACCTTTCTCTCTCAGGATCCAATGCTGTTCGACAGCCTCCGCGCATCCTCGTCCGCGCTTTTCCAAAACAATCTTAAAGTCATGATTCAAATCCCGTGCTGGAACGAGGAGGCCTGTCTTCCCATCACTCTTCGGGATCTGCCAAAAAAAATTCCGGGAGTCAAAGAGCTTGCTGTCCTTGTGGTGGATGACGGAAGCACGGACAGCACTTCGCGCGTGGCCAAAGAAAATGGTGTTTCTCATCTTATCCGGTTTGAAAATCACCGCGGCCTTGCCCAAGCTTTCTCATCGGGCCTCCGTTACGGGCTGGATTGGGGGGCCGATATCATCATCAATACGGATGCTGACAACCAATACTCTGCGCGGCACATTCCTGATCTTATCCGCCCGATCCTTGAAGACGGGGCTGATTTTGTGATCGGGACACGTCCTATCGAAGAAATTTCCGATTTTTCTTGGATGAAAAAGCGCTTACAAAAAACGGGCAGCTGGGTCATCGGCAAAATCTCTGGAACGGGAGTTAAGGACGCTACAAGCGGCTTTAGGGCTTGCAACCGCCGCACAGCCCTGCTCATGAATCTTGTTTCCACTTACACTTACACACTGGAGACAATCCTTCTTGCCGGACGCTATAACCTAAGGCTCCGCGAAGTCCCTGTTTCTGTGAACCCAAAGCTTCGCGACTCGCGGCTCGCCCGGAATTCTTGGGATTATTTGTTTCGGTCCGGCCAAAGCCTGATTAAAACCTATCTTTAACGTCCCCGTGCCCCCATGCCGCTGAAGCTCTATTGTCTTTGTTCTGTCTCTCACCGGCCATTGGCCGAGCAATGGTTTCTCCCCAGCCTCAAAGACCCTTACCTCCTTCAACTGGATTCAGACCCCTCAGCGGGGACTGGAAATTACAAGGACTCCTCTTGGAATCGTGCTATTCATAAAAAGGTTTCTCTTATCCTTCGGGCCCTCCGCGAAAATCCGGGGGAAGTTTTCCTCTTTTCAGATGTCGATATCCAATTTTTCAGAAAAACAGAGCCTTGGGTTCTAACCCTCATGGCCCGCTGCGACCTTGCTGTTTTGCAAGATTCTCCCCAGGGGACCTTGGGAACCGGATTCTTCGCCTGCCGGTCCAATGCCAAAACGATCCGCTTGTGGCGGGACGTACAGATGGAAATGGCCCTTTTTCCTGAAAAACACGACCAAGAAGCTCTCAACGATCTGTGGTTTAGGAGAGCGCGTGCGCCCCTTCGCATTCTTTGGAAGATCGTTTCATTTTTGAGCCGCTTTGTTTGGCTGCAAGGGCCGATGCGGTCTCTTTTGCTCTTTTTAAAGCCTCATCTAGGAAGTTCTTATGGAGTTCGTCTGCGCTATTTCCCGCCCAGCTTTTTCAGTCCTGGAATCCAGACTGAAAAAATTTGGGCCAAGGGAGACCGTCTGGGGGTTCCCGGCGACATCGTCTTACATCATGCCAACTGGACCTGCGGGATTGAAAACAAAATATCCCAGCTTGAACTCGTCAGGGATCGTGTCTTGGCCCAGCCTTCCGAAAGGACTCTTTGTCATGCGGAATCGTGAGGGCGGTTACCTGCGTATTATCGAACCTACTCGGGGGCTCTTAAATCTCAAGTGGCGTGAATTGTTTGAGTACAAAGACCTTGTTTACTTCCTTTATCGCAGGTATTTGCACACGGCTTTTCATCAGACGCTTCTCGGGCCTTTGTGGTTTCTTGTTCAGCCGGTCTTGGCGGCAGCTGTTTTTGTCATTATTTTCAACAAAACTCTGGGGGTTTCCACGGGCGGCACTCCGGCTATTTTGTTCTATCTTTGCGGTCTTCTCTTTTGGCGTTATTTTTCCTACACCTTTACGCGGATTGCCGGCTCTCTAACTTCTAACGCTTCGCTCTTAGGAAAGGTCTACTTTCCCCGGCTCACAATTCCTCTTTCTCTTTTGCTTGCGAATCTTGTTACACTCGCGGCCCAAGGCTTTGTCTTTGGTTCTTTTTATGCCTTCTTCTTTTTTTTCAGGGGCTGGGAGCCGGCGCCCCCTGATCTCCGGCTTTTTTTCCTCCTGCCTCCCTGCCTGTTTTTACTCATGAGTACCACGCTCGGACTGGGCTTGTGGGTGGCTTCGCTTACGGTGAAGCACCGGGATCTGCAGCACATTCTCGATTTTGCTGTTAATCTTTTGATGTTTATAACCCCTGTGATTTATCCCGTTTCATCCATCCCTGAAAATTTTCGCCCTTGGGCGGGGCTCAACCCCATGGCCACGCTTATCGAATTTTCGCGTGTTCTTTTCTTGGGGACCGGCCGTATTTCCTCATGGGATGTGACACTCTCTGTCGCGGTCTCCTTCGCGGTGCTGATTTCGGGAGCGCTGGTTTTTTCACGCGCCGAGCGAACTTTCGTGGATACGCTCTAGATGCCCGCGGCGATGATTCAGGCTGAAAATCTATCCAAGGCTTACCGCCTCCCCTCTGAAGCGGGCCTCATCCGCTCGGGCCGAAACTGGCTGGCAAAAAACTTTTTCAAGCGGAAGGAGGCTGGAGTCGGCCCGTCACACCTCGACTCCTTGCAAGCGCTGCGGGATGTTTCCTTTGAAATTTCACGAGGAGAAGTTGTTGGCGTCCTGGGAAATAACGGGGCTGGGAAATCAACATTGCTCAGAATTTTATCCGGCATCACGGAACCGACTTCAGGCAGGGTTGTTTTACGCGGCCGCACCGCGAGCCTTCTTGAGATCGGCGCGGGCTTTCATCCGGAGCTCTCAGGGTTAGACAATATTTATCTCCATGGGGCGATCCTCGGCATGAAGCGCCGGGAAATCCGGCGAAAGCTCGAGGCCATTATTGCTTTTTCAGAGCTGGAAATGTTTATAAACACTCCCGTCAAACGCTATTCCTGGGGCATGTACCTGCGCCTGGCCTTTTCGATCGCGTCGCATCTTGAATCCGAAATTCTTTTAGTCGACGAGGTCTTCGCCGTAGGCGATCTTGGGTTTCAAAAAAAATGCCGGGCTCAGATGGATTTCATCACGGGAGAAGGCAGAACTGTGATGCTGGTAAGCCATGACATCAACGCTCTTGTGCGTTATTGCGGGCAGGGGCTTTTGATGGATGGCGGCCGTCTGGCGGCCTATGGCCCCATCAAAAATGTCATTCGCACATACCTCGACTCCCTTTCCACAGAAAGGACTTTTGAAACCTTTCCGTTCACCGCAGACGCGCCCGCGCAGATCACGGCGCTCCGCCTGCTGGATCATCAGCCCCGCCCCGCGAAGAGCTCGCCCATGCAGGTTCAGATCGAGTACTTTGTCCGCGATGCTTCCCTAAACGTTTCGCTGGAAATATGTTTGGAGCGCATTGACGGTCTTCTGCTCTATCGGGAGACCCTTCCGCAAGGCATGCTCCCGGACGGGCACGGCCATTTTCTTTGCTCTGTTTTTTTTCCGGCTGGGATTTTAAATTCTGGAACTTATCAAATACGCGCCCGCCTTCTCCGTCTCCAGGGGATCGAAAAAGGAAGTGCCCGAACTCTTGTTTTCAATCTCCACGATCAAGAGGCTTTCCATGCTTCCCTGGAGAATTCTCCGGTCAAAAAAGGTCTCTTGGCCATTCCCCTTCAGTGGAAAAATCAAAAAATAACCCGCGAACCTTTGCCTGAGATCCATTATGTCTAAAGGCCTTTCCCGGGACGTCCGTCAGAAGCACCTTTTTCCTTTAGGCCTCCTTTTTCTAAACTTCTTTTTGGGTTTCTTAATTTATTCCAACACTTTCCACTCGGGGTTTCACTTTGACGGTATCGGCTCCATCCGGGACAATCCTTTTTTACGTCCCCCGTACCCGCTTTTCAAATCTTGTGAAGGTGACAATGTAACCCGCTGTTTCACTTTTCTGACTTTCGCCTTTAATTTTCGCATCCACGGCCTTTCGGTCGCGGGCTATCACCTCACGAATCTTTTGCTGCATGTCGGCGCCTCGCTGCTGGTTTTTCGAATGTTTCAGCTTCTCTCAGCGTCTCCGCGCGCGCGCGGCTGCATTCCTGAAAATTCAGGGGCTTGGGCAGCTTGGGCTGCTTCTCTGGTATTTCTATGTCATCCGATTCAAACTCAAGCGGTGACTTACATCTGGCAGCGGTTTGCGGTTCTAGCCACCTTTCTCTATCTTTTAAGCGTGGTTTCCTACCTTACTTTCCGGTTTTCCGGCCGCCGCCTTTTTTATGCTCTGTCTCTTTTCGCCATGGTGTTGGCCCTCTTCAGTAAAGAAATCTCGGCAACGCTTCCCGTGATGATCCTGCTCGCTGAATGGCTTTTCTTTGATGGCTCTACCCCCCGGAAGAAGCGCCTCCTGGGTCTCGTGCCTTTTGCCGCCGCGATTCTTCTGATCCCCGCCGCGGTTGCAGCCTCGGGAAAACTGGGCTTTTATCTCCGTCCTCATTTTTACTACGGTTACCCCACCGCCTTTGGAGCCGATTACTTCTTAACGCAGCTCAGCGTCATCAGAACCTACCTTCGTCTGCTTATTTTTCCTGCAAACCAAAACCTGGATTACGATTTCCCGGTCTCTCACAGCTTTTTTTCTGCGCCGCCCCTGCTCTCCGCGGGTTTGATCCTCGCCATCCTGGCCGCCGCTTTTTGCATTCGTTCGCGGCACCGCCTGCTCTTTTGGGGCGTGCTCTGGTTCTTTGTTTCATTGAGTGTGGAGTCGGGAATTTTACCTATCCGGGATGTTATTTTTGAACACCGTCTCTATCTTCCCATGGCAGGCTTTGCGGCGGTTTTGACTTATTCTTTTTTTGCGGTTATGCGCGGACCCCAAAAAGCGCTGGCCGCTTTAGGGGTCATTGTCCTTATTTTTTCTGTTTTGACTTACGAAAGAAATAAAGCCTGGAAAAGCGAAATTACAATCTGGGAAGATGTGATCCAAAAATCCCCTTCCAAGGCTCGCGGCTATGCGCGGCTGTGCCTCGCCTGGAAAGATGAGAAAAACTTTTCGCGGGCCATTCCCTACTGCTTAAGGGCCGTTGAGTTGAGCCCTCGAAACGCTGCCACTTACAACAACCTCGGAGCGATGTACGGTGAGCAAAAAAATTTCCTGATGGCTTCCAAGAGCTTCAAGCGGGCCATTGGCTACGCCAAAAAGATTCCGGACGACAGGCATCTCCTTGGGCACAGCTACAACAATCTTGCGAATGTCTGCCTCCTTCAGGGAAAGCTCCGAGAGGCTCTTCTTTTTTACAATAAGGCCGTCGACAACGATCCCTTCAACCCTTCGTCTCATTTCAATCGCGCGGTAGCACTTCTAAAATCCGGCAACAGGACCTCGGCAAAAACCGAACAGGAAATTTTATTTCAGCTGGGGGCACTGCCTCTTGCCGGCCAGCTGGAAAGCCTGCTTCAGAGATCGGTAAACGAAAAATGAAAATCTTGATCCCGACCTCGAGCTACCCTTTGCCCGGGCACGCGGGGTGGGCACCGTTTTTAAAAGACACCTTTTTGGCCCTCGCTGCTGAAGGTCATGAAATTCAAATCCTTGTTTTTAGTCCCGAGAACACCCTTCTGGAGTATTCGGAAGGCCCGGGGGTTCGCGTGCGGGCCTATCCTTTTCTGCCCTGGAGGAATTCCCGCCTTCACCGCTTTCCGGGCCTAATGCCCTCTCTCAAAAAGAATCTTTTGGCGTGGCTGGAACTCCCTTTTTACTTTTTTGCCTCTGCTTATCAAATCATGCGTGCGATTTCACGCGAACCCTTCGATATCCTTCACGCGCCCTGGTACCTTCCGATGGGCTTCATCGCTGTTCTCTTAAAACCCTTCCATCGTAAACCCGTGGTCATTACTGCGCTTGGAGGAGACTTTCATCTCCCAAAGTATTTCGCACCCTTGCTCCGCTTCACACACCGGCATGCCGAAGCTAACGTGGCTTGCAGTGATTATCTTGCTCAAGCTGCATCCGTATACGGGCTGCCTCGCAAAAGCTTTACGGTCATCGCCAACGGCATTGACACTCACCGCTTCAGCGTCAAGCACGAACAAGGCGCCAAGCCGTCAAGGGTGGTGGTGGGCTGCGCAAAGAGACTTGTTCCTGAAAAAAATATTTCTGACCTTATTCACGCTGTCAGCAAACTTCCGCACCCGATCTTGCCCGGCATCTGCGTCAAGATTGCGGGAGCAGGACCCGAGAGGCCTGTTCTTGAAGGCCTCATATCCAAACTCGGACTTTCGCAGATCATTACTCTAGAAGGGTTTATTTCTCCGGAAAATATGCCGGAGTTTCTTAGGAGTGTGGCTATTTTTGTAGATCCAAGCACGCAGGAGGGGCTTGCAACTTCCAACCTTGAGGCTTTGGCTTCAGGGTGTGTTCTCGTGGCAGCGAACACGGCGGGCAATCCCGAAATAATCGTCTCAAATGATTCGGGTTTTCTTTACCCGCCCCGGGATGTCTCTGCGCTTGCAAAGATTCTTTCGCTTTTAATCTCTTCGCCCGGGCTCCGGGAGCGCGCGGCTCTGTGCGGACAGGACAGGGTTCGTTCGGCTTTTGATGTCTCTCACACGGCGAAAAAGCTCACGGCCCTTTATCAAAACTTACCCAGCTTTAAAAAACCGGCCGCAGCATCCCACAAGCACTTCGCTGCAAGCCCCGCGGCATAAGCCGGAAGTTTTTTTCTTTCATCTCGCCGTACCGATCGGCACATAACTTGAAACATCTCGTGGTAGACCCGCAGACGCTGCGTGTAGCTTTTTGACCCTTGATGCAAAAAACACTGTGCTAATACCCTTGGCGTTGTCTGTGCTTCTGCGTGGCGGCTCATGCGAAGCCACAAATCGTAGTCCATCACATAGTGCAGCCCCTCATCAAGCGGTCCCGCCTTTTCCCAAAGCTCCCGCGTCCAAAAAGTAGCAGGCTGGGCAAACCAGCCCCGGTGCCACGGAAAAATTTTCTCTCTTCCCAGGCTTCCTTTTGGAGTCCGGATAACCGGCATCCGTTTTTTGGGGATCGTGATGGCTGCCGCGCCAGAAATCCAGGGGCAGCTGGGCCCGAGAAGACCGGCCACATGCCGAAGCGCTCCGGGCTCAAGCCGGTCATCTGCGTTCAACCAGCCCATAAGGCTTCCCGTGGCCCGTTCAAACCCTTTGTTAATCGCCTGGGACTGCCCCGAGTCTTTTTCAGAAACCCAGTAGGAAAGCGCGCGCTGATACTTATGGATGACGCTCAGGCTTTGATCGCTGCTTCCCCCATCAATCACCATGTATTCAAGATTAGGGTAGTCCTGCTCGAGAACAGAGCAAAGGGTTCGCTCAAGGTGATCCCCTTGATTTAGATTGGGGGTCACGAGTGTTATTCTGGGCCATTCCTCCCGTTCACTCATGGGCTTTTCTGAAGGCTCTGCTGCCATTGATCACGGACTCGTTTTCGAAGGTGGAGTGCGGCGATTTTAAAGAGGCTGGGGATTCGTGCTGGATCCGCGGGTAAAAGGGGCGGCGGTAAAACCCTTCCTGTCTGTCCCCGGTTCTGAACCGCTCTAAGATCGAGATCGTCAAAAAGTTTTTCATACTCCTCAACCATTTTTTCCCGGCCATACTTCGCCGCGGTTTTTCGGGCTTGGGAGGATAGAGCTTCCCTCTTTTGGGGGGAATCGAAAAGGGCTTTGATCCTTTCCGCAAAACCATTCCTGTCTCCAACCGGAACAAAAAAGCCATTCTCTCCGGGCTGTATCAAATCCGGAATACCGCTTCCGGTCTTTGAAACCACGGGGATGCATCCTTCGCTCATAGCTTCAAGGAGGGCGATTGGCAGGCCTTCAAAGCTTGAAGTTAAAATAAAAATATCCTGCCGCTGAAAGATCTGCCGCAGTTCCTGCCGGTCCAGGGTTCCGACAAACCGAATCTTTGCTGCTCGCGCCTGGATTTTATGGAACTTTTTCTCAAGCGCTTTACGGTCAATCCCGTCTCCCGCAAGCGTCCACTCACAGGGAACGCCAAGCTCTCCGAGGAACCCTGCGATGTACGGAAGGTCAAAAACTCTTTTTTGATAGTCCGCCATACGGCCCGCATAAATAATCCGAAGGGGGCCTGGCGTAAAATCTTTGCGTCTTGTTTTTTCAGCGGACGGTAAAACTCCGTAGGGAATGATCCGGCTTCGGGACATCAGCCGGGGATTTTCTTTTTCCATTTTCCGGCTTATGGTTTCCGTGATCGACACCACTGCATCCCAGCTCGGGCCGAGGCGGCGGGCATGCTCATAATGCTCAGGGTCATCGCTGTGAATAATTCCGACAACGCGGACCTTTGGAGAGAGCTGCGGGGCGATGCAGGAAAGGCTGTAATCATAATTGGGCAGGTAAAAACAGGGCCCTTGATTTTCTAAATAGCCTCGGAGAGCTTCTCGCCTCTCTTTGAGAGATGCTCCGGCGGCCACGGGAAGGGTTTCCATTTGCACGCCGCGGGGCGGCGGCATGGGTGTGCGCTTAAAAGCATCAGGGGCTGTTAAAAGCAATGTTACCTGAGCTCCTTTTTTTTGAAGCCCCTCGGCTAAATCAGCCGAAAACGCATTCACCCCATTGAGTGACCAATAGGGTGTTGTCACAATGACTTTGCGTTTCATTTTTCCTCAGCCCAACGGATTTTTTATGAAACCGGCTTACGCAAGAAACGTTTTCGCGCCTGTCTCCGCAACCAAATGATCATTCTCGACCGTGCTCCCGGAAACCCCAATCCCTCCAATAACCTGCCCGTCTTTATTTTTAATCGGGATGCCGCCGGGAAAAGTGATAAGCCCGCCGTTGGAGTGTTCGATTCCAAAAAGCGACCCGCCGGGCTGCGACAGGGAACCGACAACCCCCGTGGGCATATCAAAAAAGCGCGCTGTCTTGGCTTTTTTGATGGAGATATCAATGGACCCCAGCCAGGCTCCGTCCATGCGGGCGAAGGCTTTAAGATTTGCGCCTGCATCGACAACCGCGATGTTCATTTTCAAACCCAGCTCTTTGGATTTGTTAACAGCGGCGGTAACAGCGGCCCGGGCTTGGTCCAAATTCACATCCTGACAATTCTGAGTTGCAAGATTTTCCATGATTTCCTCTTTTTAACTGCGGCTCGTAATTTCGATAAGGTGATACCCAAACTGGGTTTTTACGGGACCGTGCACTTTTCCCAGGTCGCCGGTAAACACAACATCGTCAAACTCTTTCACCATCTGCCCCCGGAAAAAAGTTCCGAGATCTCCGCCCCTCTGTCCCGACGGACATTTCGAGTGTTTTTTCGCGGCTAGGGCAAAGTCACTTCCTTTTTCTATCTCCGCCTTGAGTTTTTCACAGGCTTCCTTGGACTCGACGAGGATGTGCCGGGCACTTGCTTTTGACATAATTTTCTCCTTCTGTTTGGTTTTTATTTCTTTGATCTTAACTTTTTACGGGTTTCCCGTTTTGAAAAGCTAGAAGCTCTCCGGGAGCCATAAGGGTCCAGTGCTCATTGTCGGTCAGCGGCGTTGTTGCGATAATGGCCACGCGGTCGCTCCCCGAGGTTACTTCTTTAAAGTCCACAGAGATGTCTTCATCAATTAAGTGCGCTGCGGAGAACGGCGCTTCCCTGACAATGTAGGCAAGTTTTGTTGCGCAATGCGCGAAAAAACTTTCTCCGTCGGAAAGCAGGTAGTTAAACGGTCCGTGCGCGGCTATTTTTTTTGTTGCCTCAGCAATGGCCTGGGTGAGTTTTTCCTGTGCCGGCGCCTTCAAAAAAAGCAATCCCCCGGCCATCCTGATACTGATCGGTTTTTCCTCCGCGGGCGCAAAACCCTTGAAAAGAAAAACAGATATCCGTGGGAACATTACAGTTCATCCCCAAAAGCTGACACATAAAGCAAAGCTCCGCTGTCTAAGTGGGAACCAGTATATTTTTTTCTTCTCCGTTGGGAAACGATTTTCCAAACTTTTCCGCTTTCTCCGTCTTTTTAATCCCGTCATTTACAAGAAGGCCGCATTATTCTATAAAGGACACGCTTATGGCCCCTCATCAGCAGCGCCTATCCTTTACCGATGCCCTAAAAATTCAAAATGTCCGTTTATTTATAGGATCAATTGGTTTCTTCACGCTGGCCAGCCGCGCCCTGACGGTTGTCATCGGTTTCCAAATTTACAAGATTACCCACTCGGCCATGGCTTTGGGCTGGCTGGGTCTCGTCGAGGCCATTCCTGCGCTTTCACTCGTTCTTTGGGGCGGGTATGTCGCAGACCATTTTAACCGGCACAAGATTCTTCTTCTAACCCGGGCTTCATCCTGCGTCTGCGCGCTGGCGCTCGCCCTTTTGTCATTGAATCAAACCCACGCCTCCTTACCGGGGCTTTACGCGGTGATTTTTTTCGCCGGAATCGCCCGGGGTTTTGCCGACCCTGCAAATACCGCTTTTGAAGCACAAATCGTTCCCAAACAGCTCACGGTCAATGCCTCCTCCTGGATAAGCAGCACCTGGATAAGCTGCTCTATTGCCGGCCCTGCCTGCATTGGCTTTATTTTTGCGGCCTCGGGATCCGTAGGCTCTTACTTGGTCATTTTTGTTTTCTTTACCCTTTCCTGGCTTTGTACATGGCTGCTTTCTCCGGCCCCTCAGGGAAAACCATCTCTAAAAGAACCTCTCCTAAAAAGCCTTACCTCGGGCTGGCGGTTTGTTTTTTCTCACCAGCCCCTGCTCGGCGCCTTGGCTCTGGATTTATTTGCAGTTTTATTTGGTGGGGCCATGGCGCTCTTGCCTATTTACGCAGAAAACATTCTTGGCGTTGGCGCAAAAGGTTTGGGACTTCTCACCGCAGCCCCTTCACTGGGCGCTCTTTTAACAACACTCACCGCTACGCGCCACCCTCCGATTGGGCGGGCCGGACGAAATCTTTTACTTGCTGTTGCCGGGTTTGGCGTCAGCATTCTTGTTTTCGCGGTTTCAAAAAATTTCTGGATTTCGATGGCGGCTCTTTTTTTTAGCGGCGTTTTTGACGGCATCAGTGTTGTGATTCGGAGGTCCATGGTTCGGCTGCTCTCTCCCGAGCATTTAAGAGGGCGCATCGCGGCGGCCAGCTGGGTTTTTATCTGCGCGTCCAATGAGCTGGGCGCCTTTGAGAGCGGTCTCATTGCAGCCTGGATAGGCGTGGTTCCTTGTGTTGTGGCAGGAGGAATTGTAACGCTGGGAATTGTTTTGTTTACGGCTCTTGGGGCAAAGCAGCTGCGGGAACTTCGCTTCGACACTCGAACGATGGAGCAAAAAACCGGGTGACCTAAACCGCTATTCTTCTTTCTTCTTTAAGACAGGCCTTTCCGCCCACCCGGACGCTCTGAATGCTGTTTCCGTTTACCTCCAGCGCTGCATTAATCTTACTGCCGGCCGGCGGATTCATATAAACGCCCTGTTCTAGAATCATTTGTTTATTCCGAATTTCAAAAAAATCATACAGATAACAGGCGAGCGCGCCAGCGCCCGTCCCGGTTGCGGACTCTTCTTGAATTCCATAGCGCGGAGCAAACATCCGGGCCGAGGCTGTCCGCCCCGCTTTTTTTGCTTCCGTTGTGAACACGTAGTAGCCAACAAGGTCGTTTTTTTCACTGATCTTTTCAATGTCTTTCATCTGGGGATTTACCGCGCCTAGAGTTTCACCATCGCAGAGAGGAATGAGAAGAAGGCGGTTAGCGGTACTGACAATTTGCGGCTTTTTCAAGAACTGCGATCGCGAATGCGAAATATGCAGAGAAGACAAAATCTCCTCCTCTGTTGTATCTTTGAGGTCTCCATACTTCGGCGCCGTTTGTTCCAGATACGCTTGCCCGAGAGTCATAAAAATCCGCCGCGTTCCGTCGCTGGTTTCTTTGGAGGATTCTCCGTCTTTGGCAATGAGACCTTTTTCTGCAAGAAGGCAAAAGGTTCCGACCGTGGCATGACCGCAGTGAGGAATTTGTCTGGTTGGCGTAAAAAATTCGATTTTGAAATCGGCTGTCTTTGATTTTGAAACAAAGGCTGTTTCAGACAGGCCCACGCGCCGGGAAATCATTTGCTTTTCTTGAGGAGACAAGGCGTCCGCGTCAAAGACAACCCCTGCGGGATTGCCGCCTGACCCGTCATCCTCAACAAAGGCATTTACGATAAATACATTGATGTTTTTCATTTTTTAGCCGGTGTCTTTCTCTAGGACTTCCTGGGGAGCGTGTCTTAAAACCGCGGGAAAAAAATACGGAGAGGGGGGGATTCGAACCCCCGGTAGCGGTTTCCCGCCACAGCGGTTTAGCAAACCGCCGCACTAAGCCGGGCTATGCGACCTCTCCTAAAAACGGAGGTATATTATGATTTCGGAGGAGGTAGGATTCGAACCCACGAGAGCCTTTCGACTCTAACGGTTTTCAAGACCGCCGCATTCGACCGCTCTGCCACTCCTCCATAAAACTGCGGCGCACAGCGGTAAAGAGCCTGCCGCTGCGCTCGGGCCGGTCGATCATTATAGGGGGATTTCAAAAAATCCCAAGACAAAAATCCGGTGGGGGCTGCAGCTCTTATTTCATGTACGGCTTTAATGCTTCCGGGTAAAAAATCTTTCCCTCTTCGGTCTGAAAATTTTCAAGCAGACAAAGCACTGTTCTGGCAAGAGCAACACCTGAACCGTTTAAGGTGTGAACGTATTCTGTCTTTTGAGTTTCTTTCCGGCGAAACTTAATATTCGCGCGCCTGGCTTGAAAATCCCAAAAGGTGCTGCAGCTGGAGACTTCAAACCATTTCTCGGTTCCCGGCGCCCAAACTTCGAGATCATAGCATTTGGCTGCAGCAAAGCTCATATCTCCGCTTCCAAGAAGCAGGACGCGGTAGGGAAGTTCGAGGGCCTGCAGAACGGCTTCAGCATTTTTAAGCAGGTCTTCCAGCTCCGAAAGAGAATCCTCTGGCTTTACAAGCCGGACCATCTCAACCTTGTCAAATTGATGAACCCGCGAGAGCCCCTTCGTGTCCTTTCCATACGACCCGGCTTCTCGCCGAAAGCACGGCGTGTAGGCAACAAATTTTCTGGGCAGTTCTGATTCATCAAGAACTTCGTTTCTCATCAGGTTGGTAACCGGAACTTCTGCTGTCGGGATCAGAAAAAATTCATCGTCACGGAGTTTGTACATGTCTTCTTCCATTTTAGGAAGCTGACCTGTTCCCGTCATAGAATCCCGATTCACCAGCGCAGGCGGCCAGATTTCTTCATACCCGTGCTTCGAAACATGCAAGTCGAGCATAAAATTTATCAGGGCCCTCTCCAGCTTGGCGCCCTCGCCGCGGTAAACGGGAAATCCAGACCCTGTGATTTTGCTTCCCCATTCCATGGAGAAAAATTTGTTAATTTCGGAACCTAGCTCAAGATGGGTTCTGGGTTTGAAGGAAAACTTTCGCGGGTCTCCCCATGTTCGAACCACTTTATTGCCATCCGCTCCCTTTGCTACGGGAACCGATTCATGGGGTATATTTGGGATTACGAGGGCTAAATGCTGTGATTTTTGCTCAACATCACCCACTTCAGTGTCTATTTCCTTAATTTTTTGGGATACGGCCTTCATAGCGCCGATCATATCGTCGGCGCCTTCGCCCGCCTTTTTCCGCCGGGTTATTTCTTCATTAACCCGGTTACGTTCGGCTTTTAAGGCCTCCCCTTCGGTGACAAGAGCCCTTCTTTTTTGGTCCAGCTGAAGAAGCGCTTCCAAATCAAAAGAAACGTTCTTGGCCGCAAGACCTTTTTTAACCAACTCGGGATTTTCTCGAACCCACTTCAAATCAAGCACGTTTAAAAATTCCCCTATTCTTCCCCGGGAAGTTCAAGCTGCGCATCGTCGCCGCCCTCTTCCTCTTTTTCAACAACGCGGGCCACGGAAGCAACAAGATGCTTTTCTTTAAGCCGGATAACGCGCACGCCTTGCGCATTCCGTCCCGACACGCGAATCTGGTCTACTGGGCATCTCACCACCATACCGCCCGTCGTGACCACAATGATTTCATCCGTGTCT
This sequence comes from uncultured bacterium, assembly GCA_964434115.1. Classification (GTDB taxonomy): domain Bacteria; phylum Omnitrophota; class Omnitrophia; order Omnitrophales; family Aquincolibacteriaceae; genus ZLKRG04. Next base: position 22,857 of record CAYSSX010000011.1, on the reverse strand, counting down.
TGCACAGCAAGAACACCGACAACCTGGCCATTCTTTTCTGTCACTTTCACATTAATCACGCCCTTGCCGCCGCGGGTTTGAAGACGGTAATCTTTAAACTTGGATCTTTTTCCAAACCCGTTTTCAGTGACGCTCAGCGCAACCGTTTCCGGGTCCGCAACCTCCGCAGCAATAACACGGTCTCCCTTGGAAAGGTTAATTCCCCGGACACCGCTTGCAGTGCGCCCCATATCGCGAACGTCTTTTTCCGAAAAGCGAATGGCTTTACCGGCAAGCGTTGCGATAAATATCTCATCCTTCTTTTCGACAAGCTTACAGCTCACAAGCTCATCCTTTTCGCGAAGATTGATGGCAACAATCCCGTTTGCCCTGGGACGCGAATAATGAATAAGGTTGGTACGCTTGATGACGCCGTTTTTCGTCACCATAACAATGGATCTTTTATCGTCATACTCTTTGACCTGCAAAAAGCTGGAGATTTTTTCATCCGGCCGGAGAGAAAGAAAATTCACGATCGCTTTACCCTTGGCCTGGCGGGAAGCCTGCGGAATCTCATAGGCTTTTCTCCAGTAAACACGCCCCGTGTTGGTAAAAAACATAATGGTATCGTGTGTTGACGAAAGAAACATGTGCTGAATAAAATCCTCGTCGTCCTTCAGTCCCGAGCCTGTTACACCAGAGCCTCCCCGGCGCTGCCTGCGGTACATAGACACGGGAATGCGCTTGATGTATCCCGCAAACGACATGGTAATAATGACGTCTTCCTCGGCGATGAGGTCTTCGATATCGATTTCGCCTTCGTCCGCAACGATTTCCGTTCGCCGGGGGTCTCCGTAGGCTTCCTTCACAAGCTCGTTATCCGCTCGGATGACTTCGAGAAGTTTTTTGCGGTTTTTCAGAATGCTGCGAAGCTCTTCGATGTGCTTGATCAGGGCAAGGTACTCTTCTTCGATTTTCAGGGTCTCAAGCGCCGTCAAACGCTGCAGCTGCATTTCCAGGATCGCCTTAGCCTGAATGTCGGTCAGCTTCAATTGCGTTATCAGGCCTTCCTTGGCCGCTTCCGGGTTTTTTGAACCTCTGATAATTTTGATAACCTTATCGATGTTCGAAACTGCGATTTTCAAACCTTCTAGAATGTGCGCCCGTTTTTCGGCCTTGTCGAGCTCGAAGCGGGTTCTGCGCGTCACAACTTCTTCGCGGAAAAGAATGTACTGCTCGATCGTTTGCTTGAGGTTCAGAACTCGCGGCTGTCCGCCCACAATCGCCAAATTAATCACACCGAAGGTGTCCTGCATCTGGGTGTGTTTGTACAGCTGATTGAGAACAATCTGGCCAACGGCGTCCTTCTTCAGCTCTACGACAAGCCGCATGCCGTCGCGATCCGATTCGTCGCGAATATCGGAAATACCTTCTATCTTTTTGCTTTCAACGAGCCGCACAATCGATTCGATCAGATTAGTTTTATTCACTTGATACGGAATTTCCGTGATCACAATCGCGTCCTTCTTGGGACCTGTTTCAATGACGGCTCTTGCCCGAACCACAATTCGGCCGCGGCCCGTCTCGAAAGCATTGCGGATTCCTTCGCGTCCAAGAATCACGCCGCCCGTCGGAAAGTCCGGCCCCTTCACAATCTTCATCAGTTCTTTAATCGTGATTTGGGGGTTATCAATAATTGCCGTTACAGCCGAGCAAACTTCTTTAAGATTATGCGGAGGAATGTTGGTGGCCATACCGACCGCGATACCGCTGGATCCGTTCACAAGAAGATTCGGAACATTTGCCGGCAGCACTGTCGGCTCTTCAAGGGACTCGTCAAAGTTCGGTGTGAAATCGACCGTGTTTTTATCAATGTCCGCGAGCAGCTCTTTACTGATTGAATGCAGACGGGCTTCCGTGTAACGCATCGCGGCCGCGTTATCGCCGTCAATCGAACCAAAGTTTCCTTGCCCGTCTACGAGCGGATAGCGGAGCGAAAAGCTTTGAACCATGCGGACGAGAGAATCATAAACAGCGATGTCGCCGTGCGGGTGATATTTTCCGAGCACTTCACCAACAATACGTGCGGATTTGCGGTAAGGTTTATTGTGAACGATGCCCAAATCGTTCATTGCAAAAAGGATGCGGCGGTGAACAGGCTTTAACCCATCCCGTACGTCGGGCAGAGCTCGGCCCACAATGACTGACATAGCGTAGTCAATGTAGGAGTTCCGCATTTCATCTTCGATTGGCATAGGAAAAATCTTTTGATTCATTGCGTAAAGATTTTCATCGGCCATACTATTTACCTTCCCTCTTTTTGGAGGTTAAGAAACTGGATCTTTAAATATCGAGGTTGCGGACGGCCCGCGCGTGGCGGTGAATAAACTCCCTGCGGGCTTCGACTTGGTCGCCCATCAGGACCGTGAAAATCTCATCCGCGGCCACGGCGTCATCCAGGGTAACCCTGAGGATGGTTCTCGTTTCGGGGTTCATCGTGGTTTCCCAAAGCTGCTGGGGGTTCATTTCTCCCAAGCCTTTATAGCGCTGAATGTTCATTCCTTCTTTTCCGTTTGCCTTGACCCAGGCCAATGCACGCGACAGCGAAGAAATTTGCTGCGAATTTTTTCCGTGCGAAATTTCAAAGCCGGACTCTTCGGAACCCCAGAAATCATCCGCGGTCAGCTTGTGCTTCGCGAACCGCTTTTCAACTTTGTCAATTTCGCGGCCTTCCGGAATCTCAACCCACTCATAGCGCGTTGTGGAGGGCGCTGTGCTTTCGGTTGTATCGCCGGCGGCGGCCGTCGCATCCGCCGCCTTTTTATCAAGCTCGTCCATTTTGCGCTTAAGCTCTGTCTCGCTGTAAAAGAAACTTTCCGTGTCGGTTTCAAACTCGCGGACCCAAAAAGACGGAAATCCTTTCTGTTTGTCGCGGGCTTTCAAAAACGCCTCAAGGGAAATTCCCTTTTTCGAAAGGGAAATATCGAGGTCTTCGAGCGCCTGCGTAAGCGAAACAAGCTCCGCTAATTCCTTGCCCGTAATTTTTTCCTTGCTCCCCTTTTTCGAAAGCGTGACACCGTCACACCCGAGGTTGAGAAGCATGGCGTTCATCTTCTCTTCGGTCTGCACATACTCTTCGTGCTTGCCCTTTTTGATTTTGTAGAGCGGCGGCTGCGCGATAAAGACGTGCCCCGCTTCGATGAGTTTGCGCATCTGCCGGTAAAAAAACGTAAGCAGGAGCGTGCGGATATGGCTGCCGTCGACGTCGGCGTCGCACATCAGGATGATTTTGTGGTAGCGGAGTTTGTCCAGCGTAAAGTCAGCTTCGATACCGGTGCCGGCCGCCGTGATAATCGTCCGGATTTCCTCGTTAGCCAAAACCTTATCAATGCGGGCTTTTTCAACATTAATGATTTTTCCGCGGAGCGGCAGAATCGCCTGATACCTTCGGTCGCGGCCCTGCTTCGCCGAGCCTCCGGCGGAGTCCCCTTCAACAAGATAAAGTTCACCGTTATGAGGATCGCGGTCGGAACAGTCCGCGAGTTTTCCCGGAAGAGAGAATGAATCCAGCGCTCCCTTGCGCCGCGTCAATTCGCGGGCTTTTCTTGCGGCTTCCCTGGCGCGGAGCGCAAGCACGGCTTTTTCAACCACCTTATTGGCGATCGCGGGGTTTTCCTCGAAAAACATGCTTAAATTTTCATAAACCACCGAGTAAACGATACCTTCAACTTCGCCGTTTCCAAGTTTTGTTTTTGTCTGTCCCTCAAATTGAGGCTGAGGAACTTTCACACTAATCACCGCCGTCAAGCCCTCCGTGAGGTCGGTGCCCGAAAGCGTTCCCTCGATGCCTTTCAGCAGATCTTTGGTTTTGGCATACTGGTTCGTCGCGCGGGTCAGAGAGGTTTTAAAACCGCTGAAATGGGTGCCGCCTTCGTGTGTGTTAATGTTGTTCGCGAAAGAAAAAACCTCTTCGGAATAACTGTCGTTGTATTGAAACGCGGCCTCGACAACAACGTTGTCTTTTTCCTTCTCAACATAAAATATTTTTTTGTGCAGCGGGTTTTTGTTCCGGTTCAGATACTGAATGAATTCGGATATCCCGCCCTTATACAAAAAGACGTGTTCTTTGATGTCTTTTTTGTCGCGCTCATCACGGATGATGATTTTGATTCCCTTGTTGAGGAACGCGAGCTCTCTGAGCCTGTTTGAAATTGTGTCGAAACTAAAAACCGTGTCTTGAAAGATGGTGGCGTCGGGCAAAAAAGTAACAACCGTTCCTCTTTTTTTGGTCGTCCCGGTAACCTCCACCTTGGTGACCGGTCTTCCCGCCTCGTATTTTTGAGCGTGGATTTTTCCTTCTCTGTAAACTTCAACCTGGCACCAGGAGGACAGAGCGTTTGTGACAGATACGCCGACCCCGTGCAGGCCGCCGGAAACCCGGTAAGCTTTGTTGTCGAACTTTCCGCCTGCGTGAAGCGTGGTCATAACAACTTCGAGCGCCGATTTCTTCTGCGTCTTATGAATATCGACCGGGATACCCCGCCCGTCGTCTTCAACACGAACGCTCCCTTCTTCCTGAATAATCACGGCGACCTGGGTCGCGTGTCCGGCAAGGGCTTCATCGATGGAGTTATCCACGACCTCGTAAACAAGGTGATGCAGCCCGCGAAGCGTGGTGTCGCCGATGTACATCCCGGGACGCTTTCTGACCGCATCAACCCCTTCAAGAACCTGGATCTGTGTTGCGTCGTACTTGTTTTTGTTTTCTTCCATCTCGTCTTTTTTACCCATTTTTTTATCAGCCACTTTCGTCGACATGCTGGTTCCTTTTATCGTAATTGTCCGACACGAATAAATATTTGCCGGACCTTGTCTTCCCCGAGAACAGCCTGCGTTCTTTTTAAAAGGGACTGCTTGTACTTCTGATTCAATTCAAATGCGAGGGTTGATGTATCCACCCAAACAAACATTTTTCCATCTTCCGTCAGCGATGGCCTTGTGTGCGGCTCAAGCCCAGGCCCGGCGATTTGCTTCCATGCGTCCGCGAGTTGTTGACGGGATTTTTTTTCGGGTTTTTCAAGCTCTTTGAGGACGTTTCCAACAAGGTTTTTTATGGATTCCATGTCAATTAAGCTGCATGGGCATAATGACGTATTGGTATCCCTCTTTTCCCTTGATCAATCCGGGCTTATCAGGATCTGTAAGAGAAAAGGAAATGTTTTCGGTGTCGAGGTTTTTTAAAACATCCATAAGGTAGTGGGGATTGAATCCTATCGCTATATCGTCCCCTTTAACCTCGGCGGTCAATTCTTCTTTTGCCTCTCCGAGGTTTGGCGCCCGCGAAGAGATGAGAATTTTACCTTTTACAAAATCAAGTTTTACGGCCGGCGAGTCGGCGGAAGTTAAAAGGGCGGTTCTTTTTATCGCCTGAAGAAAGTCTTCTCTTTTAGCGCTCGATGCTGTTTTTTCGCTCTTTGGAATAACCTGTTCATAGTTTGGAAAATTCCCTTCAATAACCCTCGAAAAAACAACCGTTTCACCCACTTCAAATACGACCTGGTTTTTAGATGGGAAAATTTTCATTATCCCGTCCCAATTTAAAATTTTTAGCAGTTCCTGAACGGCTTTAGTGGGGATTATCATTTCTATATTTTGTGTTACGGGAGACTCAAAACTTCTATCCATGTACGCGAGCCTTCTTCCGTCCGTTGCCACAAACTTTACTTGATTCCCTTTTATAGACATCAGAACACCGTTTAACACATACCTTGTCTCATCGTAGGAAATAGCAAACGATGTGAGCTCTAAACTCTCTTTAATAAGGGCCTGTTCAAACTCAATAGCTGCCTTTTCATCAATATCGGGAAGTTTGGGATAATCCTCTTTAGAGAGCCCCATGATTTTAAAAACTGCTTTTCCGGATCTTATGGTCACGGAGTTGTTTTTGGCTACCGAAATCTCAACTTCCCCTTCCGGTAATTCCCGAACAATCTCCTGAATCTTTTTTGCGGGAAGAGTAATACTTCCTTCTTTCACAACTTTACATGGGACATGGGTTGATAACCCAACCTCGAGGTCGGTTCCAACAAGGCGAAGCTGCGCGTCACCCTCTGTTTCAATGAGAATATTTGCGAGGATAGGGAGAGTATTTGTTTTGTTTGAGGTAACGCTTCCAGCGAGAGAGATACTCTTAAGAAAGTTATTTTTTGTAACGAGGATTTCCATTCCATCTCCCCTTTTCTTTTATTCTATCAAAATTTTAAATATAGTCATCATAATATTAAGGCTTGTGAATATGTGAACAACCACCCTAAAGCTTTATTTTAAAATCATTTATGGGTGCCCGGTGGCTGTGTATAACTACCGGGGAGTTTTCAACATATCCTTTATTTCAGAAATAACACGCATTTTTTTTGGGTCAGAGTCCACATCTTTCGATATTTTCTGACAGGCATGAAGAACCGTTGTGTGGTCTCGGCCGCCAAAGTAATCCCCAATCTCTGGATAAGAGTGAGTTGTGAGTGTTCGAACAAGATACATCGCTATTTGGCGGGGTTCCGCAACCGACTTTGTCCGGCTCTTTGAACGAAGGTCGGAAACCTTGATATTAAAATAGTCCGCCACAAGCCGCTGAATCTGATCCATATTTATTTTTTTCTCTTCCTCTTCTACCGAGTCACGGAGAGTCTGTTTTGCCAAAACCAGATCAATGGGGCGCGCCGTTAAAGTCCCATAAGCAACGACGCGAATAAGGGCGCCCTCAAGCTCACGAACATTGGACTTAAACTGGCTCGCAATAAAAAAACACACATCGTCCGGAACCCGGGCGGTTTCCCGCTCCATTTTTTTCTTCAAAATAGCAACACGTGTTTCAAAATCCGGAGGCTGTATATCCGTAACCAAGCCCCAGCCAAACCGAGAAACAAGGCGCTCTTCAAGACCCGGAATTTCTCTGGGAGGGCGGTCGCTCGAAACAACGATTTGTTTATGGGCATCATAAAGAGTGTTGAAGGTATGAAAAAACTCTTCCTGTGTAGCCTCTTTTTCAGCCAGAAAATGAATGTCGTCGATTAGTAGAAGATCAAGGTTTCTATATTTTGATCTAAATTGATTAGTTGTGCGTGTTTGTATGGCGGTAATAAGCTGGTTTGTAAATTTCTCACTAGAAATATATAAAACCTTAAAATTAGGATTTCTTCTTTTCATTTCATGGGCTATAGACTGCATCAAGTGGGTTTTTCCAAGACCCGTGGGGCCATGAATAAAGAGAGGATTGTAATTCTTTGCCGGGGCTTCACTTACAGCAACAGATGCTGCGTGAGCAAAGCGGTTGCCCGGCCCCACAACAAAGTCATCAAATGTGTAACTTCTGTGAAGAGACGATTCTGGAAAACCTAAAGAGTCTAGCGTGGAACGGGCACCGGAAGAAGGGCTCCTTGATGAGGCAGAATGCTTTACTGCTGGAGAAGAAGGGGGAAGGGGCTTCTCTACGACCTCATAAACGATGTCTCGAGCACCCCCCAAGACATCCTTTACAGAGCTTTGAATGAGGTCATGGTAATGATCACGAAGCCAGTTTCCGAAATAGCTATCAGGAACCGCCAAAACAAGTTTTTCTTCTGTAAGCGTGCGAATGTGAAGGGGTTCGAGCCAGGTCTTATAAGACTGCTCGCTGAGTTCTTTCGCAAGCTGAACGCAAACTTTAGCCCACGCGGCAGCGGGAGAAGAGGCGGCATCAGACATCGGGATATCCACAGGCAAAAACCTTGGAAACAAAGGAAAAAATGGATGAAAAGCGAAAGGAATTCACAGGCGTCAGCAGGTTATCAAATAGTTATCCACAGGAAATACAGGCCCACCACGGGGACAAAAGTGAGCCTATTTTAAAGCCCAGAAAAGAAAAAACCAAGGTCTTTTGAGGAAAGCCTCCAAATATCCGTTTGCGTACCAGAAAAGACTTAGGTTATAATGCGCCCTTCCATAGCGGAAACAGAGCCGCATTCTTTAAGAAATTAAAGAGGTGCGGTTTTTTTGTCACCGCCGGCAACCGCCGGCAGCGAGTTAGCAATAGAAAAGGAAAGGTTTCAGCAGCGTGCCAAAAAGAACGTATCAGCCATCCAAGCGTAAGAGAAGGTCTAAGCACGGGTATAGAGCCCGTACTGCCACAAAGGGCGGTAAAGAAGTAATCCAGCGGCGCCGCAAAAAAGGCCGGAAAAGACTCACTATTTCCATCCATTCCAAATAAAGCCCGGAACCGCGATCGCAGCAGTCCTGTTTCCGGTGAGTGGACGATGAAGCCATTCGGCCAGCCACAAAGCAATACCCCCAAAACCCTTCGGAAAGATCAGCGAATCTTAAAGCGGCGAGATTTCCAGCGCGTTTTTGAGTGCGGGAAATCTTTCCGCGCTAAATGGCTGACCGTGAGAGTCGAAAAAAACGGCGAGTCCGGGAAGGCTAAGATAGGCCTGGTCATAAGCCGCAAAACAGAGGCAAAAGCAACCCGGAGAAATCTTTGGAAAAGAAGGGTCCGCGATGTTTTTAGGCGAATGGCCAGCCGGATTAACCCTGGAGTTCTAATCGTTATTCAAGCCCGGCCGAACAAAGGGCTGCCTGAGCAAAAAGAAATTGCACAGGAAATCGAAACGCTTCTTGCTGAAAGCGGCGTATTGAAGCGCAGCTAAAAGCATGCGAAAGAAAAAACAATGAAACCTTTTTTGCTGACTTTGTTAAGCGTCTATCAGCGGTGGGTCTCACCGATGCTCGGAGAGAATTGCAGATTTTACCCCAGCTGTTCAAGGTATGCGCAGGAAGCCATAGGAAAAAAAGGCGCCCTTGCCGGGCTTGCGGTTTTTGCGTTGAGAATCTTGAAGTGTCACCCGTTTCATCCCGGAGGCTATGATCCCGTTGAATCCTGAACCCAAGAACGAAAAAAACTATTTACTCGCGCTGGTTTTGTCCATGGCCGTCATGCTGGCCTACCCGTTTGTTCTCAAGCTTATGTATCCTCCTGCGCCTCAGCCGGAGGCAAGCACTGAAACCGAGCAACCCCCAAAGCTTGATGAGGGGCGTCCGCACGACGAATATCTTCGCGCGAAAAAGCCTCAGCCCGAAGGAGTCGATGCTCCCCTGGTTGAACCAGAAATCATTCGTTTTGAAAATGAACTCTATGAAGCGGAGTTTTCCACGCGCGGAGGATCCGTCACAAAGCTCATTTACAAAGGAGACTCCGGGCGGCAGGAAGTGACCCGGAACACCCTTTTTGACGGAGCGCCCTTCGAGCCCGGCCTTTTGACGCTTCGTATCTCTCAAGAGCCCGTAGACCTATCCCGCGCCATGTTTCGCGTTATCGGAGGCAGTGAAAACCGCGATGAGGTCATCTTTCAGTTTGAAAAGCCCGGCCAGTTTAGAGTGACCAAGCATTTTGTCTTAAGCCATGCGGAGCCAATCATCAGCCTTGATGTTGCGCTGGAAAATCTATCTTCCGAAACCCGGCAAATTCCGCTCGAGTTTGACGCGGGAATTCACGCGGATCATCTCTCGCATCAGCAAAACCCGCACGAGTTCAGTATTGTTGCATGGAATGGCAAGGCGACAACCGCCGACATGAAACATGTTTCTAAAAAAGGGTTTCACTTATCAGAGAACGTGGAGTGGGCTGGCGTTGTAAAAAAATATTTTGCCATTCTTCTGAAACCAGAATGGAAAACCGCAGCCGTGGAAGGCCGGTCGGAAGAGCCGGTTCTGTGGAGCACGCTTCGCATGGAACCCCTTTCCATTCCCGCGGGAGAGACCGTTCGCAAAGAAGTTTTCGTTTATGCCGGGCCGCAAAGATATGAAACCCTCGCGAGCTTTAACGTGGGGTTTGAGAATATGCTCTCCCGGGGCTTTTTTGGACCTCTTAAAATTTTGTTTCTTAAAGCGCTCAAGGCGTCCCACCGCTTTACACACAACTTTGGCTGGGACATTATCCTTTTGACGGTAATTCTCAAGCTTCTTTTCGCGCCCTTTACGCACATGAGTTATAAATCTATGGAAAAAATGAAGGCGATTCAGCCGAAGCTCAAATCACTTCAGGAGCGTTTCAAGAGCGACCCCGCGCGGCTTAATAAAGAAATGATGGAGCTCTACAAAAGAAATCGCGTGAACCCCATGGGCGGATGCCTGCCGATGGTTCTTCAGATCCCCATTTTCATTGCTTTTTATCAGGTCTTGAATGAAGCGATTGAGCTCAAGGGAGCGCCCTTTCTGGGATGGATCCACAATCTTGCGGAACCCGACCGGCTTTTCATGTTTCCGTTTTCTCTCCCAGTCATTGGCGACAGTTTTAATCTGCTCCCGCTCTTTATGATTGCATCTATGGTGGTGCAGCAGAAGATGACGCCGCAGACAGGGGTTTCTCCCGAGCAGCAAAAAGTGTTTGCGTTCATGCCGCTCATTTTCGGATTCATTTTTTACAACATGCCCTCCGGGCTAGTGCTTTATTGGTTCCTCAATAACGTCCTTTCGATTATTCAGCAAGGCTTCGTGAAGCGTATTGTTGTAACGCTTCATCATGAAGACCGGCATTCGGACTAAGACGAGAGCGCCACCCTTCCCGGAAATAAATTTCCCTCGGACGGTTTTCTTCATCGATGAACACTCAAGAGTTTGATGCGATCGTTGTAGGCGCCGGACACGCCGGCGTCGAAGCATCGCTTTCCCTTGCCCGCGCAGGCTACCAAGTGATGCTGCTCACCATGGACCGAAAGGCCATTGCGAGAATGTCATGTAACCCTGCGATCGGCGGAATTGCCAAAGGCCACATGGTTCGCGAAATCGACGCACTTGGCGGCGAGATGGCGCTGGCAACGGATGCTACCGGCATTCAGTTTCGCATGCTCAACCGCTCAAAAGGCCCGGCTGTTTGGTCTCCGCGGGCTCAAGCGGATAAAAAACAATATTCGTCGTATATGGAAAGAATTATCGAGGGCGAGCGAAACATCGTATTAAAAGAAGGCCAAGCGATTGAGATTTTAGTCTCCGGAAACCGGGCCGTTGGAATTCGAACGCAGGATGGCGAGAGCGTTAAAAGCCGCGCTGTGATTCTTACAACAGGGACTTTTTTACAGGGGCTCATCCATGTTGGAGAAAGAAATTATTCCGGGGGAAGGATTGGAGAAAAGCCCGCGATAGGATTAAGCGGCTCGCTGCGAAGTCTCGGAATAGAACTTGTTCGGTTTAAAACAGGGACACCGCCGCGCCTTGATGCGAAAAGCATTCGCTGGGAAGGCCTCGAAGAGCAAAAAGGCGATGACCCCCCTTCCCCATTTTCATACCGCACAAAACAATTAGACGTTCAGCAGCTGTCCTGCTACTTGACGTACACCAACGAAAAAATACATCGCTACATTAAAGAGAATCTTCACCGGTCGCCGCTTTATGGCGGCACCATCAAGGGAACGGGCACGCGCTATTGCCCATCGATCGAAGATAAGATCGTGAAATTTGCAGACAAGACACGGCACCAAATTTATTTGGAGCCGGAGGGGCGAGACACAGATGAAATTTATGTAAACGGCCTGTCGACCAGCTTGCCGGAAGATATTCAGCGTGCGGTTGTTGCTGAAATACCCGGTCTCGAGGATGCAAAATTTATCCGGCTGGGATATGCGATCGAATACGATTGTGCTCCGCCCACACAGCTTTATCACTCCCTGGAAACAAAAAAAATTGAGGGACTATTTCTTGCCGGGCAAATTAATTGTACCTCAGGCTATGAAGAGGCCGCAGCCCAAGGATTAATGGCGGGGCTGAATGTGATTCGGAAGCTTAAAGGGGGCCCACCCTTTGTTTTAGACCGTTCAGAAGCCTATATTGGAGTACTCATTGACGACCTTGTAACACGCGGAACCAATGAGCCCTACCGGATGTTTACGTCGCGGGCGGAGTTCCGCCTCCTTCTCAGGCAAGATAATGCGGATGAAAGGTTGATGCCCTATGGCCGCGAGTTTGGTCTGATTTCTGAGAATACCTTAGAGGGTATGCGGCAAGGGCAAGAAAAGATTCGGCGCGATCTCGACACCATGAAGACGGAGTTTTTTCAGGGGGCATCGATTTACAGCCACCTAAAGCGCCCAAAAAACGATTACAAGTATTTACTAGAAAACAAGTTACACTCGTCTGAATTAACCGATGAAGAAGCGTTAAAAGCGCAGATTTATGCCAAATATGAAGGTTACATTGTTCGGCAGCTTCAGGAGGTTGAAAAGTTCAGAAAGATGGAAAAGAAACAGATTCCTTCAAAAATAGACTATAGCCAAATTAAAGGAATAAGCCGGGAGGCGCAGGAAAAATTCAAAAAAGTTTGCCCGGCAACTATAGCGCAGGCTTCCAGAATTCCCGGTATCTCCCCTTGCGACCTGACCCTATTAGCGGTTTATTTGGAAAAGAACGGCAGTAAGTTCACGCTCTAGCCTCAAACAGACATGTTTCACGTGAAACAGTCGCCCCGCCCATCAGTAATTTGACCGGAAGTCACTTTTTCTCTTGAGATTTCAAATTAAGAAAGCTAGGATGCGTTCGATGTTTCACGTGAAACAATGCCGGAGGGCAGAATGAAGAAAATATTTTCCTTTTGTAACCAAAAAGGCGGCGTAGGCAAAACAACGTCAGCTGTTAATTTGGCGACGCTCACAGCTAAGGCGGGACACAAAACTCTGCTCATCGATATGGACTCCCAGGGAAACGCGACCAGCGGGCTGGGAATAGACAAAGCCGAGCTTTCATTCACAAGTTATCAACTTCTTGTGGATAACCAGGAGATAGAGCCTGGAATATTGAAGACGGCGATTAAGAAGCTTGACGTGATTCCGGCGAATACGGACTTATCCAGCGCGGATCTGGAGCTGGTGGGTGCCAACCGGCGCGAATACGTTCTCTCGGAGAGGATTAAGAAAATTGCCGAAAATTACGACTTTATTTTTATTGATTGCCCGCCATCCCTGGGGCTCGTAACAATCAACTGTTTAACCGCTAGCGACTATCTTCTAATACCTCTCCAGTGTGAGTACTATGCGCTCGAAGGGCTTGGGCAGCTGCTTCATACCTTTCAGCTTGTAAAGGACAATTTGAATCAAGGCCTGGAGGTTGGAGGGGTGATTTTAACAATGGCGGATTTTAGAACTAATCTAACCCAGCAGGTTATCGAAGAAGTGAAAACCTACTTCAAAGACAAGGTCTTCGAAGCGATCATTCCAAGATCTGTCAAGTTATCGGAAGCGCCGAGTTTTGGAAAGCCTGCGGTTATCTACGATCCTCAAAACAAGGCATCGAAAAGCTACGTTGCCATGGGGCGCGAGTTTTTAAAACGGTTCTCTGAAAAAGAAAAGCATAAGAACGCTGAAGCTGTCAAAGAAGAGATTCGTCCGCAAGAGACAAAGCCGTTGACACAAGCGCCGGCGGAATCCCCAGAAAAGAAAGAGGAGTCGAATTATGAAAAAAGCCCTAGGTAAAGGTCTAAGCGCATTAATACCAGATAGTTATGTAAAAGATAAAAAGCTGGAGGCGGCGGCCTCCACGGGAATGTCCGGGGGTGTCTCTGCCGCAGCGGCGGGGCGCGGAGAAAGCCTTTTAGAGCTTATTCCGATTTCCCAGATTCGGCCTAATCGTGATCAGCCAAGAAAGGTTTTTGATCCTGAAGCCATTGAAGACCTTGCGGCATCCATTCAGGAAAAAGGCATCTTACAGCCCGTTGTTGTTAAAAAATTAGGCCCCCAATCGTATGAGTTAATTTGCGGTGAACGGCGTTTTCGCGCGGCCGCGCTCTGCGGGCTTGAAAAAGTTCCGGCAGTCATTAAAGACATTGCGCCAGCCGAATTTCTCGAGTGGGCCCTCATCGAAAACATTCAGCGGCAGGACCTGAACCCGATTGAAGAAGCAGAAGCGTATGAGAAAATTGCAGAAGACAACGTTTTATCGCAAGATGAGGTAGCTAAAAGAGTTGGAAAGAAGAGGACAACGGTCGCGAACATGCTCCGCTTGCTGCGCCTTCCTCAGGATATTCGGAGCTGGATCGCTGAGGGGCGTTTGACAGCCGGGCACGCGCGCGCGCTTTTGGCGCTTCTAACACCCGAGCATCAGCGTCAAATCGCCAAACGTATTATTGAAGAAAATCTTTCGGTGCGACAGGTTGAAGCCTTGGTGAGCCGAAGCGTGGCTCACAAGCGGCACGCTAAAAAGGCACGCCATCTGAGCCCCGAAATTTTGGATCTGGAAAATCGTATGGCCAGACACCTGGGCGCTCAAGTCAAACTTCACCCTAAAAAGAACATGAAGCAAGGGCGAATCGAGATTGTCTATTATTCGCTGGATGAGCTCGACGCCGTTTTAGAACGCCTCGGCGTTACTAAAGCCTAGGCCCCAAGACATTCCCGGCAGCCTAAAACCCAAGCAGAAAGAGCATTTCTCCCTCATTGACACGCAAGGCGTGTGTGCTATAATCGCCGCTCTTTTTAAAAGTCTATAACGAAGGTGCGCATGAAATTATTTCTTAAATCGATAGCGTTAGGATTTTCACTTCTCGCAATTGCCGGATGCGGCCCCGCATCCACTCAAGGCAGCGGCAAAGAAATTAAAGTCGCATTCTGGGGAAGCCCTGAGGAAATCGACATCATCACATCTTCTATAAAAGATTGGCAAGTCAAACACCCCGACATCAAAATTGTTTTTGAACACACGCCCTACACAGGTTACGACAGCAAAATTCTGACACGCATCGCCGGCGGTGCCGCTCCCGACATCATTGCGACCGAAGTGGACTACTTCGTGACTTTTGCGAGCAAGGGGGTCCTTGAAAATCTTGCCCCCTATGCAGCGGCAGATACGGAATTTTCAAAGGATGCTTTTTTTCCCTCCATCCGTGACCGCTTTTCCGTGAACGGTGATCTTTACGCCGTGCCGCGTGACGTTGCCCCCTTTGCATGCGTTTTCTATAATAAGAAGCTTTTTGATGAAGCGGGTCTCGCGTATCCCACAGATGACTGGACCTGGGATGATCTTCTGCGCATAGCCCGGGCACTGACGAAACAAGATGAAAGCGGCCGGACGGTTCAGTATGGTTTTTATGGCTGGGCCTGGCAAAACTTCGTTTATGGTAATGGCGGCGGACTCGTTGATAATGTTACAAACCCCACGGTCACAAAAATCAACGATCCTAAAACGATTCAAGGACTTCAATTTTATTCTGATCTTGTGAATCTCTACAAAGTTATGCCCGCGCCTGTGGCGCTTGCCAATCTGGGGATGGGCATTGATCTGATGTTTGCGAGCGGCCGGCTCGGAATGTTTCTTTCCGGAATCTGGGAAACGCCCGGCCTTCGCCGCTACAATTTTGATTGGGATGTTGTGATGTTTCCGAAAAACGCCGAAGGAGAAAGAGCTTTTGGTTCCGGCGGCTCCGGCTATGCGATCTTGAAATCTTCTAAAAACAAAAAAGAAGCTTGGGAAGTTATCAAGGCGCTGACCGGTCCGGAAGGGCAGCGCGAACTTGCCCGCAGGGGACTTGCCCAGCCTTCGCTTATTGAGGTTGCGAAATCAGAAGCCTGGGCAGGCAATCCGGATCCGCCAGCAAACAAAAAGATGCTGAATGAGGCGGTTAATCACATTGTTTTCTCGCCGTTCGATTCCCGCTGGCACGAAATCGAACAGAAGTACTTGCTTCCGAAACTGGACCTTGTTTTTAATGGAAAGAAAACGGCTGCCGAAGTTCTTGAAGAAGTTGCTCCAAAGATGAATGAAATTCTAAAATCCCCACAAAAGTGAGGAAAAAAAGAGGATATCCATGACCACGACGTTGACAAAGAGCCCCAAAAAACCAGCACCGAAAGCAGCGAAGGCGAAAGCGCCTGTAGCTAAAGAAGTCCGCAAATTTGAAAATAAGTACGGTTATTTTACGGAATGCGGAAGCGAATATGTGATTAAGGATCCCCGCACACCGCGTCCGTGGGTGAATGTTTGCGCGAATGAAAATTATGGCTTTGTTGTGACTCAGACAGGCGGCGGCTTTTCCTGGTTTGGCAATTCACAACTTTCACGCCTTACGACCTGGTACCAGGATTTGATCCGCGATTCGTACGGCAAGTACGTTTATGTTCGCGACAACCAATCCAAGAAGCATTGGTCGACGACCTGGAAACCGACCAGCTTTAAGTATGATTTTTACGAAGCCCGCTACGGCTTGGGTTACACGAAATTCACAACAAAATATCAGGACATCAAAACCGAGCAGGTGATGTTTGTTCCTCGTGAGGATAGCTGCGAAATCTGGAAAGTGACCCTGACAAATGAAAGCAAAAAAGCGCGCCAACTCAGCGTGTTTCCTTTCTTTGACTGGTGTTTGGGCAACGGTACCGAAACGCACCGCGAATTTCAGAAGACCTTTATCGAAGTTCAGATTAACCGCAAGCTTGGCGCGATCATTGGCAGAAAGCGTCCGCCGCTCGTACCCCCGCATATTTCATCGGGTTTGAAAGATACTCCGCTGACAGGTGTTCTTGCGCTCACGAACCAGAAGCCTGTTGGATACGACGGCGATAAAGAAACCTTTATCGGCATGTACGGCAATTACGATGCGCCCAAAGCGGTTGTTGAAGGCAAAGTGCAGAATCGCCGCGAACTCGAAAAGTGGGGCGATCCGATCGCGGCATTGCAGGCCAATGTCAATCTGAAGCCGGGCGAAAGCAAGACCCTTGTGTTCCTGCTCGCGCGTCTTGAAGATCCGACGAAAGCCGCAAGCATCATTAAAAAGTACAGCTCTTTGGCAACGGTGAAAAAAGAGTTCGACAGAATCACCGGTTACTGGAATGACCTGACCGACAAGTCATGGATTGAAACTCCGGATGAAGCCATGAATTTTGTGACGAACAAGTGGTACCGCTACCAAGCTCTGTGCGCGAGAATGTGGGCCAAAACAGCTTACTATCAGTGTTCGGGCGGCATTGGTTACCGCGATCAGCTTCAGGACTCCAACTGTCTCTTGGAGAGCGACCCGGCAATTACGCGCAAACAGATTCTTGTGCACGCCGAGCAGATGTTCCCGGACGGGACGGTTTATCATTGGTGGCATCCTGGTGCTGGGATTGGTGCCCACACCGAGATGGTCGATGACCTTCTCTGGCTTGCGCTCATCACGCTTAACTACATTGATGAAACCGGAGACGAAAGCATTCTTGATGAAGTTGCCCCCTTTGTCACCAAAGCGGGTCAGCCCAAACAGGAAGGCACTGTGTATGATCATATTGTCCGTTCTTATGAAAAAGTGCTTTCGCGCTGGTCTCCTCGCGGTCTCCCGCTGATGGGTGAGGGAGATTGGAACGACGGCATGAGTCATGTCGGCCCGAAATGGAAAGGTGAATCTGTTTGGCTGGGTCACTTTTTCCATGGCCTGCTTAATCGCCTTGCGCCGATCTGTGAAAAGCGTGGTGAAAAAGACCGTGCCGCCAAGTACCTGGATCGCGCCAAGAAATTGAAGGATGCGATTAATCAGCATGCTTGGGACGGAGAGTGGTATATCCGCGCGACGCGTGACAACGGTATTCCTCTTGGAAGCAAGACGGAATCCCGCGGAAAAATTTTCCTTAACGCGCAGACGTGGGCCGTTATTTGCGGCACCGCGACACCTGAACGCGCCCGTACCGCGATGAACTCTGCGTACAAGTGGCTGTACCGTGAATACGGACCGCTCCTTTTCACTCCCGGATACGACAAGCTGGACGAAACGATCGGGTATCTGTCCCGTTATGCGCCGTCTGTTCGTGAAAACGGCGGCGTGTACACGCACGCATCATGCTGGGGCGTTCAAGCCGCGGTTATGATGGGTGATGCGGAGCAGGCGTACTCAGCCTACAAGAACATGTGTCCTGTTTACCGCGGAATGGATCCGGATAAGTACTATGCGGAACCCTATGTGACTCCGGGCAACGTGGATGGTCCCGACTCTCCGAACTTCGGCCGTGGCGGCTGGTCCTGGTACTCCGGTTCCGGTTCTTGGATGCAGAAAGTCGCGTACAACTGGATTTGCGGTATTCGCGCCTCGAAAGAAGGACTTATTGTGGATCCTGTGATCCCGAAGGCCTGGAAATCTTTCAAAGCGAAGAGAACTTTCCGCAAGGCCGTGTATATGATTGAAGTCAACAACCCCAAGGGTGTTAACAAAGGCGTCAAAGAAGTTCTCGTGGACGGAAAGAAAGTTTCCTCCAATGTTCTTCCGGCGTTTTCTGACGGCAAAACCCACAAGGTTCAAATCACTCTCGGTTAATAGGACTTACAGAAAACTCCACAGCCGTGCGCGTGATTCTGCGGCTGTGGAGTTTTTCTTTTTAAAGACCTTACCGGGCTTGCCGCTTTTAAAATCATTTTCATGCGGCGGCCCCTTAAACGGTTCTCCTGAAAATGAAAAAACCGACGAAATATAAAACCGTTAAAAGCATCGCCGGGATCCTGCCCATTTTTTTTGCCGTAACCCTGCCCTTTTTCCCCATGAATCTTTTTGCCCAAGAGGATTCTCAAAAACCGTTTGGGACAATACCCGACGATAAACCCCTCGCGTCTTCTTCCCGGTTTGTCGTTGTCGATGATTTTAATACCGGAAAATTTACAATCCGGCAGGGCGCAACATGGAGAATTAAGCAGCCGGCAATCGGGGCGCTTGATCTTTCAATAGACAAAATTGATGGCCGAAGCCCAAAGCGTGGACATTCGCTTAAGGCAATCTTCAATCTTTCCAAAAAAGAGCAAGTTTTTTTTGAGACCTTTCTCGACCGCCTGGATGTCAGCCAAGCATCAGCCTTTGCTTTTAAGGGCAAGCTAGAAATCCCGAAGAATGAGCGCTTTCGCGGCAGAATCCGCGTAACCCTTGTGGACTGGAAGCATCAGAAGGTGTCGCAGGACGTGACCGCTTCTTTTCCTGATGCCGGCGCCGGATGGGCAGAAATCTCTTTACCCGCGGGGCTTTTCAAAAGCCTGGACAAGGATCAGTTGATTACGCTCCGCTTCTCTATTCTTTCGCAGGAGGATCCTGTTCGCGGAACGCTCTGGCTCGATGAGATTTCATTTTTTGGAGGCGAAAATCTTTCTTTTCAAAGCCACCGCGATAATCTTGTGGGATTTCCGGCGGAGGTGCTTTCGGAGGGACGAAGAAAAAAACTGAAGGCCGAACGAAACGATAAAAAGCTTCTGAAAGCCATTGCCGCAGACACATGGGAGTTTTTCAAAAACGCAAAGGACACACAGACACGGCTTGTTGTTGATCATATTCGTGTGGGTGACGCCCCGCTCATCGGAGATTACACTTCGACAACTAACCTTGCGATGGATTTTCTGGCAATTGTTTCCGCGATGGATTTAGGCTTTATTTCAAAAGAAGAGGCCTTGGGACGCGCAAAAGAGAATCTTCAGACGATGGCCCGAATGACGCGGTACGACGGGTTCTTTTATAATTTTTATGATACGAAAAAATTATCTGTTCAAAGGGAATATATCTCCACGGTCGACAGCGGCTGGCTGGCCATTTCCCTTGTTGTTATTCGGCAGGCATTTCCCGAACTCCATGCGGAGGCGACAAAGTATCTGGATGCTTTTAATTTCGGAGAGTTTTTAGATCCCGAAAACAATCAGCTTGTCGTGGGCTTTGATGTCCCAGCTAGAAATTTTGGGATGTATCACTATGGAATGCTAGTAACCGAAGCGAGGGCGACAAGTTTTTACGCAATTGGCAAAGGGGACGTCCCAAGAGACCACTGGTGGTTTCTTTATCGAACACTTCCTGAGGTTTGGGAGTGGCAAAAGCAGAAACCCAAGGGGACCTTTAAGGTGGCTGAAGGGGTCGAATACTTTTCAGGGTATTATGAAAAAAACGGGAAGAAGTTTGTTCCGAGCTGGGGGGGGTCTCTTTTTGAAGTGCTTATGCCAACGCTAGTTTTGAAAGAGCGCGAGCTGGCCCCCAAAGGCTTAGGCCTTAATAACCGGGTCATGACCGAACTGCAGAGAGATTACGCGCTTGGCGAAAAAAAATATCCCGTTTGGGGAATTTCACCGGCTGCGGATAGTAATGGTAGAACATGGCAGTACCTTGAGTTAGGGGTTCCAGAGCAGGGGGCCAAGGGATACCCTGACCGGGAGGTTATTACGCCCCATGTGAGTTTTCTGGCCTTGGACTGCTTACCCAAAGACGCCCTTCAAAACATCCGGAAGCTGCTCGATTTCCCAATTTATGGTGAGTATGGGTTTTATGACGCCATTAACCTGAAAAACAACCGGGTCAACCCCCAGTATTTAGCCTTGGATCAAGGGATGATTTTAGCAGCCATATGCAACTACCTCTCGGGGGGGGCTATTCAAAACCGGTTTCATGCCGACCCGATTGGAAAGAAGGCCGAAGACCTTCTTTCTTCGGAAACATTTTTCAATTCATAACTAGGGCTTTAAAAATGATTTGTTTGCATATACAATACCTTCGCCTTAAATGACTTATATCGCTTTACATAGATGTCCCCCATCGGAGCTTCCATTGAAAGGAGCCGAATCGTGATTAAGCAGATTTTGTTGAAAGACCGGATTCTTACTGATAAAGAGCGGAAGAACCTGGCGATCCTTGAAGTGATCCGCAAGAACGGCCCTATTTCCCGCACAGACATTTCCAAAATTACAGAACTCAACATTGTGACCGTATCCAACTACGTGAATCACTACATCAAAAAAGGCCTTGTGGTTGAGGGCGAGCTGGATGAATCAACGGGAGGCCGCAAACCCGTTCTTGTAGAACTGAATCCTAAAGCTGGATACATCGTTGGCGTGGGTCTCAACATGCTCAGCACGGTTGGTGTTTTGGTGGACCTTGAAATTAATGTGATTGCCGAAGTAAAGCGTGAAAGAAATCCAGAAAACTCTGAGACCGTGATCGAGAACATGGTCGACATGGCTCAGGAAATTATCGAAAAAGCGGAAATTGATCGCAGCAAAATTGTCGGCGTCGGCGTTGGCGTGCCGGGAATTATTGATGAGCGCGGGCGGACCATTCGCTGGCCCCAAAGCCTCGGCGAGCGCGATGTGAATGTTTGTCTGTCTATTAAGGACACCTTTGAGAGAAGACTCAGCATTCCGACTTTTGTCGAGAATGATGCCAACGCGGCAGTGCTTGGTGAAAAGTGGCTGGGCCTCGACCGGGACGTTCGCCATATGCTCTACATGTTTTCCGGAGTGGGCTGCGGCATTCTTATTAATGGTGAAATTTACCGCGGCGCGACCGGCGCGGCGGGAGAGTTAGGAATCACAAGTCCTAAAGCAGCAAAAGACTATGCTCAGCAGATTGCTTCACAGCTTGGCCGTTGGGAGATGGATTTGGGGATGGTGGTCAAAGCTCGCGGATATATCGAGAAGGGCGAGTCGTCTCTTCTTAAAGATTTTACGGCGGGGAACCTGAGTAAGCTGTCCTTCAAAGACATTGTTCGGGGAGTCAAAGAACGTGACCGGTTGACGCTTCGCGTCGTCGACGAAGTCGGTAATGAATTAGGTAAAAAAATAGCCTTCCTTGTAAATCTTCTTAATCCCGAAGTGGTAGTCATTGGCGGCGGCATCGAAGACTGCGGGGCGCCGCTTTTGGACGCCATCAAGAACTCGATTAAAGAATGGTCAGTGGAAGAAGCCTCCAGCCAGGTCAAAATTATTCCCTCTGCATTTGGAGAAAATGCAGTCGCTTTGGGAGTTGTGGGGATTGTTGCGCGGGAAGTATTCGCCCAAGCTTAAGCTTTTAGAGGGCGAGCGTGCCCGCCGCGCGCTTTTTGGAGCCTGCCTTGATTTCGGACCTTATAGCCCACCTCGATGAACTTAGAAAGCGTCTAATCATCTGCCTGATCAGCTTCGGGGCTGCCTGGGT
The DNA here is from genome assembly GCA_964434115.1 of uncultured bacterium. Taxonomy (GTDB): domain Bacteria; phylum Omnitrophota; class Omnitrophia; order Omnitrophales; family Aquincolibacteriaceae; genus ZLKRG04. The sequence continues at coordinate 971 of CAYSSX010000011.1, read as the reverse complement.
AGCTTGCTACTTTTACTCAAGGCCTCTCGTGGATGCCTTTATTGCGCCGCTTCGCCGCTATGATAACGCCCAGCTTGTTTTTCAGACCCCCTACGAAGCCTTTTTAACCCACTTAAACGTTTCAGGACTCGTGGGTTTTTTTGTGTCCTCACCTGTTTTTTTTGTTCAGCTGTGGAGTTTTTTAACCCCAGGCCTGTACGCGAACGAAAAAAAAATCATCCTGCCGTTAGCGCTCTTTTCCGTCATTCTTTTTGCAGTTGGATTTTCATTTGCCTATTTTTTTGTGGTCCCTGCAGGGCTTCATTTTTTTCTCGGTTTTCAAACAGAGAGCCTCAGGCCCCTTCTCTCCATAGGCCCCTACTTTTCGTTTCTTTTTTGGATGACAATGACATGCGGTTTCATGTTTGACCTCCCCCTTGTTTTGCTTGGCCTGATAAGGCTTGGCGTCTTACCGGCAAAATTTTTTATTGGCTCTAGACGGGTCATTATTCTCGGGGTGTTTGTGGTCGCGGCCATCATGACGCCTACCCCAGATCCGGTGACCCAGCTTTTCGTGGCTGTGCCGATGTGGCTGTTGTTCGAAGCCTGTTTTTTGGCCGCCCGCTGGATAGCCCCCAAAAAGCAGTCCCAGACCCCCAAAAATCCTTAAAGTTTGACCTTAAAAACCCGATAATTTTTTTCACAAAAAAAGTATTGACACCCCATAGGGGTTTGCATAGAATTACGCTCCCTTGAAGTAAGGGATATCTTAAATCCAACGCGGTTGTAGTGTTTCCCGCCTGGTTTGAAAATCAGTCTTTATCTTTCATAAAATTATTTTTTTACGGGGCCATCCCCTGAAGGGGATGCTGTCTCTTCGATCTTTCTCATTGATGTGCGGAGCCAACGTAACGATTCAATAGGATCAAATACTTTCTTATGGAGAGTTTGATCCTGGCTCAGAACGAACGCTGGCGGCGTGGATTAGGCAT
>CAYSSX010000010.1:0-86361 GCA_964434115.1 uncultured bacterium | reverse complement strand
ATGGGAGCAAATTTCACCTGTTGCGGAAATAAAAAGCATTTCCGCTGCCTATTGCCGAAATAGAAAGCGATTTTGGCTCGATGAAAAGATAATGTCCTGTACGATGAAATTTAATCTTTAGGTGCATAAGATTAAATTTCACCTAGTGCCGAAATTAAAAGGCAATTTCGGCTGCCTAATGCGAAATTGAAAAATTTTCTTGAGAAAGTTTCCTATGAAAGAAACTGAGATGTATCCGCCCCTCAAACGGTACCTGGAAAAAGAAGGGTACACCGTGCATTCCGAGGTCGAAGGCGCGGATGTGATCGCCCGCAAGGGCGAGGATTTCGTGGTCGTGGAAATGAAGACGGCCTTCAATCTCCAGCTCGTTTATCAGCTGATTGAGCGCCTCAAGATGACGCCGCTTGTGTACGCGTATGTACCGCTGGAAAAAGGCGGGCGCTGGCCGAAATCGTATAAGCGCATGTGCGGGCTTTTGAAACGTCTGCATTGCGGACTGATCACGATCGATCAGGAAACACTGAAAGAAGTGACCGTGGAATTCGAGCCGTCAGAATTCAAGGGGCGCAAGAATTACACCCGGAAAAACCTGACACTGAAAGAGTTCGATGGGCGCAGTGTTGACCTTAATCAGGCCGGCAGCACGCGAGAGAAACTTTTTACGGTTTATAAAGAAAAGGCGATCCGGATCGCGATGTTTTTGTTTGAACAGGGCGCGTCTTCGACCCAAGAGATTAAAGAGAAGCTTGATCTTGAAAACGCGGCGGCCATTTTGTATGACAATCACCTGGGGTGGTTCAAACGTGTGTCCCGGGGCGTTTATCAGCTCACCCCGGAGTTTGAATTCTTCCGCCTGAAGCACGAAAAGAAGATCAAACAGCTGTGGCGCTAGCCCAAGAGCCCCGAAGCAGCCCTGAAAAGACCCTAAAAACCCACGAGATTTATAGGCCATTCCTTAGTATAATTCCCCCTTGCGGAAGCGGACGGGAGGGCGCTATTAAAACCTTAACATCCGAAAAAGACCTTAAAACAGACGTAAAAGGAATTGTCATGAGTGAGGAAGATTATTTGGACGACGGGGAAGAGCATTATGATCCCGAGGTGTGGGACGAGGAGCTGGCCGAGCGCCTGCACATGAATGAGCAGGCCTGGAATCTTCTCATCGAAAAAGGGTATATTCCCGGCGAAAAGACGAAACTGGATTTTGTATTTGTGTCTGAAAAAAGAGTGAATGCCCAGAAGTTTCAGGCCTTTCTCCAGGCGAATACGGATTATTCGGTAAAATTTGTTAATAATGACGATGAGTTTGAGCTTGATTGCCAGACTTCCGAAGTTTCGCTGTCGCTGGAGTGGCTGAACGAATGGGTGTCCCGGCTGGTCAAAGAAGGCCGCAAGTATGAATGTGTTTTTGACGGCTGGGTGGCGCCGGCGCTTCTCAAAAGAAAAAGCGATGCCTGAGATGAAGAAAATCCTCCCGCTTCTGGTTTTGGGAATGCTCATCCAGGGTGCGGGGTATGCGGCTGAAAAGACGGCGTCTCAGGAAGATGAAAGAGATCCGGTCAATCCGCTTTTTACCGGGGTGCGGTATGAGAACGAAAACACCACCCTGGTGCAGGGAACAGAACTCGGGATTGACCCGTCCACAATTTACGGAGGGGGTTTTACGGCCGGAGACCTCAGCCAGTTCGAGCGGCACGTGGTTTCGGTTTCTGACGGGAACGGAACCTTCACGTTGTCAGAGCAGTCCAAGAAAACAGAATCGTCCGCCGGAACCGCCGGCAGAGAAAATCAGAAAGCAATTTAAAGGAGCCCAGGATGAAAACAGCAGATGTCGATACAGGTGAAGTCATCCGGCATGACAACAGACTTTGGCAGATTATGGATAAGGAAATTCTGGGGCATGGAAAGGCGGCGAGAACTTACCGCCTGAAGCTCAGGGATCTCGCGACCGGGCAGTCCTTTGATCAGGTGCTCCGGCCGGAAGCGGAGCTTGAAACGGTTTATGCCGCGAATGTGACCCTCGAATACCTTTACAAGGACGAAGACTTTTATGTCTTCATGAACCAGCAGAATTACGAGGAAGTCCGTTTTGCCAAGGACGCGATCGGCAAGAAAGGTGTTTTGCTGAAAGAAAACGAGAATGTTCAGGCGCTTGTGGTGGACGGCAAGGCGATTACGGTCGAGTTTCCGGCGAGAATCACTTTGACTGTGACGGACACTCCTGACGGCGTGAAACAGGGCAATAAAGAAGCCACGCTGGAAAACGGGCTTACGATTCTGGTGCCGCATATTGTGACCGCGGGCGATAAGGTTGTGATCAAGACAGAAGATTTTTCTTACGTGGAACGGGTGACGCTGAAGAGTATGTCTTCAGGCAATGTGCCGGGCACGGGCGGTAAGGAAAAAGCGGAATAGCGCGGAGGCTTGCGCCAGCGGAAAGTAAAGTATGAAGTTTATCGCGAGTATTTTTGAAGAGCCTCAAGAGAACACGCCCCAGATTCGGGGCAAACTGACTTTTATTTCAGAGCCCCAGAAACCCGGGGCCGAGAGAACCTGCTTTTTCAATTCCTTTGAACAAATGAAGCAGCAGGTGGAAGAAGAGTACACAAAGCAGCGCCGCAGCTTTAAAGCGTAAGACCCCTCCCCGAATTTCCGGATGAACCCCCGCTGCGAAGGCCTTTTTAGTCATGAGAGGCATCGTCTTTTTGAGCCGGATTAAAATCCTGGTTGACACTTGACTGATCGGTCAACTATCATGCCCGCATGAAACCATGCGACACACGCGAGAGGCTTCTGGAAGCCGCTATGGACCTGATCTGGACCGAAAGCTACGCCTCGGCCGGGGTGGATGAAATTTGCCGGAAGGCAAAAATCCAAAAGGGGAGCTTTTATCATTTCTTTCCCTCCAAGGTTGATTTGGCAGTCGCGGCCCTGAATGAAGCCTGGGAAAAGAGCCGGCCGAATTTAGACGCTTTATTTTCTGAAGAGAAGGCGCCGCTTAAGCGTTTTATGGATCATCTGGATTTCGCGGCTCAAAAGCAGAAAGACTTGAAAGAAAAGTTCGGATTTTATCCGGGCTGCCCTTTTACGGCCATTGGTATTGAGCGCGGCTCCGATGACATTCTCCGCAAAACCGCTGAAAAACATCTGAATTTGGTCAGGACCTATTTTGAGAAAGCCGTGGCCGATGCTGTTCGTGAAGGCGCGGTGAAAGTGAAAAACCCCGTCCAAAAAGCGAGTGAGATATTTTCCCTTTATCTCGGGGCGTTTACCCGCCTGCGTATCACCAATGATATCGGGGTGATGAAAGACCTCAAAGGCGGCGTGCTTTCTCTTCTGGGCCTTGAGGAAGAAAATATTCAGGTGAGATTGAAAACCAAAACAGCTGCCCTCCGCAGAAAACCCAAACATTTGATCCCGGCCTAAATCAGAATTTACGAGACGAAAAAGGATTGTTATGAAAACGACCGCCCGCGTGATGTTGAAAGTCCTGGCCCTTGCCGCGTTCATTCCGCTTGCCGCAGCAGGCTGTGGTCCGAAAAAAGAAACTCCTGCCGCGGCGCAGGGCAAGCCGGGGAAAATGCCCGTGCCCGCGGCGCATCCGCTGGTCAAAAAAATTTCCGATTGGGATGAATACACAGGGCGTTTTAGAGCCGTCGAACGCGTTGAAATCCGTTCGCGCGTCAGCGGCTATGTGGAAAGCGTCAATTTCAAGGACGGGCAGATGGTGAAAAAAGGGGACGTTTTATTTGTCATCGATAAACGGCCTTTTGAGATCGCCTTGAAAGGCGCCGAGGCGGAACGCGACCAGGCAAAAGCCGAGTTTGACCAGGCGCAGAGCGATTTCAACCGCTCGAAGCCTTTGATGGAATCGCACGCGGTCTCGGAAGAGGAGTTCGAGCAGAGACGCCAGAAAATGCTTTCGCTGTCCGCGAAAGTGGATGCCGCCGAAGCGGCTGTCGCGAATGCCGTGCTGAACCTGGAATTCACCGAAGTGACGGCGCCGATTGACGGCCGCGCAAGCCGCAATTATGTGGACGCTGGAAACTTGATCAGCGGCGGAACCGCGGACGCGACCATGCTGACCACAATTGTTTCTTTTGATCCGATTTATTTTTATTTTGAAGCAAGTGAATCGGAACTTTTGAAATACATCCGCATGAACCAGGACGGAACGCGCGAGGATTCACGGACCAAGGCCAATCCCATTTTTGTCCAGCTGCTGGATGAAAAGGATTTCATTCATCAGGGGGCCATGGATTTCGTGGACAATGAAGTAGCGCTGAATACCGGCACCATGCAGGCGCGCGCGGTTTTCGAAAATACGGATCACCTGATTGAGCCTGGGATGTTTGGCCGCGCGCGGCTTTTGGCCAGCGGGGAATACGAAGCGCTGATGGTGCCTGATGAAGTGATCGGTTCCGACCAGACGCGCAAGTTTGTTTATGTGGTGGATGAAACCGGTCACGCGGCCGTGCGGCCCGTGGAATTGGGCCCCCTTCATCAAAAAACTTACCGCGTGATCCGTAAGGGATTAACCCCTGACGATGTGGTGGTGATCGGAAATATTCAGAAAGTCAGAAATGGCGTAGAAGTAGAGCCGCAAATGACCGACCTCTCAGCCCCGGAAACGGACGAAAGGACTTACAAGTGACCCTGAGCCGTTTCTTCATTGACCGGCCGATTTTCGCGACGGTCCTTTCGATTTTTACGGTGCTGATCGGAACGCTTTCGTTTTTCGCGCTGCCGATCGCGCAGTATCCGGAAGTCGCGCCGCCGACAATCCAGGTTTCGGCCGCTTACCCGGGCGCGAGCGCGGAGACGGTCGCCAGCACGGTGGCCGTGCCGCTTCAGCAGGAAATCAACGGCGTTGAGAACATGCTTTATATGCTCGCGCAATCGACCGCTGACGGCCGCGTCAGCTTGACGATCACCTTTGCCCTGGGAACCAACCTTGATGACGCGCAGGTGCTTGTGCAGAACCGCGTGGCGATCGCTGAACCGCGCCTGCCGGAAGAAGTGCGGCGTCTTGGCGTGACCACGCGCAAAAACTCTCCGGACCTTCTGCTTGTGGTCAACATGGTTTCTCCGGACAACACCTTTGACCAAACCTACATAGCCAATTACGCGACGCTTCAAATTAAAAATGAGCTGGCGCGCATCGAAGGGGTGGGGGATTTACGCCTTTTCGGTGCCAGTGAATATTCCATGCGTATCTGGCTTGATCCGGACCGCGTGGCAGCCATGGACATGACGGCCGGGGAAGTGCTTCAGGCCATGCGTGAACAGAATGTGCAGATCGCCAGCGGAACGTTAAATCAGCAGCCTGTGCCGGACCCGCTCGCCTTTGAATTGAACGTGAGGACCAAGGGCCGGCTCGAAACGCCTGAAGAATTCGGCAATATTATCGTGAAGTCCGGCGAAAACGGAAGACTGGTGCGTTTGAAGGACGTTGCGCGCGTTGAAATGGGCGCGGAGAGTTACACGACGCGCGGCTACCTGGGAACCAAGCCTGCCGTGGCGCTCCCGATTTTTCAGCGTCCGGGAACGAACGCCATTAAAACCGCGGAAGATGTTTCCGCGAAAATGAAAGAACTCGCCAAGAGTTTTCCGCCCGGGCTCGAGTATAAAATCGCCTACAACCCCACGAAGTTTGTGGAAGAGTCCATTCATGAAGTGGGGCACACGATTTTCGAGGCCATTTTTCTGGTGGTGATCGTGATCATGGTTTTTCTTCAGTCGTGGCGGGCATCGCTGATTCCTGTTTTGGCCATTCCGGTTTCATTGATCGGAACTTTTGCCGTGATGCATGCCTTGGGGTATTCGCTCAATAACCTGACGCTGTTCGGACTTGTGCTTGCGATCGGTATCGTGGTCGATGACGCGATCGTGGTCGTGGAAAATATGGAATTAAATATGGAACAGGGGATGACGCCCAAGGAAGCCGCGCGGAAAACCATGGATGAAGTCGGCTCGGCTCTCGTGGCCATGGGGCTTGTGCTGGTCGCGGTTTTTCTGCCGACGATTTTTATTCAGGGCGTATCGGGACAGTTTTACAAGCAGTTCGGTGTCACGATTGCGGTCGCGACCATGATCTCGGTGATTGTGTCCCTGACGCTGAGTCCTGCGCTGGCAGGTCTTTTGCTGAAACCCAAAGGGCATGAGGACAAGGCGCCTCTTTCGGAGAAGCCTCTGTGGCAGCGCCCCTTGCTTTGGTTCAACCGCTCTTTCAATTATGGGCTGGCGAAATTTACGGGCGGATATTCAGGTCTGCTGAAAAAAGTCCTGCGCGTGAGCCTTTTGGCGCTGGTGGTTTACGCGGGGCTGCTGGTGGTCACAAAACATCAATTCGGGAAAGTCCCGACCGGTTATATTCCGGCGCAGGACCAGGGCTATTTTATTACGGTCATTCAACTGCCTCCGGGTTCTGCCCTTGGGCGTACGGACACGGTGATTCAAAGGTCGATCGCCAAGCTGCTCCAGGTCAAAGGCGTTGAAAATGCGGTCGCCTTTGCCGGGTTTGACGCGGCCACGTTTACGAATGCGTCCAACTCCGCGGCCATCTTTGTGACTTTGAAATCGTTTGAGGAACGGAAAAAGGAAGGCGTTCAGTATTCCGAAATTCTTACGGGTCTGAATCAGGCGATGGGGTCGGACCCGGATGCCTTTGCCGTTGTGATCACGCCGCCGCCGGTGCGCGGCATGGGCAGCGCGGGCGGTTTCCGCATGATGGTGCAGGACCGCAGGGGAAGGGGCCTTGAGCTTTTGAAAAATTCCACCTACGAACTTATGGGGGCCGCCAATCAAGACCCTGTTTTAAGAAACGTATTCACTTTTTTTAACACCGACACTCCGCAGATTTATTTTGATATTGACCGTGAACGCGCGGAAAAACTGGGCGTGCCGATTTCGGAAGTTTTTAAGGCCCTGGAAGTTTATCTGGGCTCGTCTTTTGTGAATGATTTTAGTTATCTCGGCCGCTCGTTCCGTGTGACCGCGCAGGCGGACGCGCCTTACCGGCTGACAACGGATGATATCGCGAGGCTGCGTGTCAGGAATACCCACGGTGAAATGGTTCCGCTCGGTTCGCTCGGAACATCAAGGGACGTCGCGGGCCCCGCGCTTGTGTCGCACTACAACCTTTATCCGGCGGCCGCCCTGATTGGTGACGTGAAGCCCGGGCATAGTTCCGGTGAAGGCCTGCGTGCCATGGAACGCCTCGCGGAAAAGGTTCTACCCGACGGTATTTCTTATGAGTGGACGGACGTGGCGTATCAGCAGAAAAAATCCGGAGACACGGCAAGCATCGCCTTTATTCTCGCCATGGTTTTTGTTTTTTTACTGCTGGCCGCGCAGTTTGAAAGCTGGACCCTGCCGCTCGCGATTGTTTTGATTGTGCCGATGTGTCTTTTGCCGGCTATTACCGGTATCTCCATGGCCGGAATGGAAAACAGTATCCTGGTGCAGATTGGTTTGATTGTGCTGGTCGGGCTGGCCAGTAAAAACGCGATTTTGATCGTGGAATTTGCCAAACAGCTGGAAGACCGGGGCATGGGCGTTTATGAAGCCGCGGTGGAGGCGGCCCGTCTCCGCCTGCGTCCGATCCTGATGACGGCTTTTTCATTTATTCTGGGCGTGGTGCCGCTGATGTTCGCAAGCGGCGCGGGTTCGGAGATGCGCCGCGCTCTGGGGACGACCGTTTTCAGCGGAATGCTGGGCGTGACTTTGTTCGGACTTTTTTTGACGCCGGTTTTTTACGTGCTCTGCCGCAAGCTTGGTTCCGCGGCCTCGGGCTGGTTCTCCAAACGTAAACAAGCCGGGAAGGTCCGGATTGAAAAAGGAGAATGGCATGAAGCCGGCGACCGGTAACAGGATTTCCTGGACAGCTTTGGGGCTGCTCGGCGTGTTGGCTTTCAGCGGCTGCGCTGTTGGCCGCAAGGCCCAGCCTTTGCCCAATCCGGCGGAGAATGAAAAGGACTTTCATCAGGAAGATGCCGCGATGTATCAATCGGGAGAACCTGTGGCGGCGTGGTGGCGTGAGCTGCATGATTCAACCCTGAGTCAAATCGTGGAGGACACGATCCGCAACAATCTGGATCTTCAAATTGCCGTGACCCAGCTTGAGAAATCACGCGCGGCCCTGCGTGAAACCGGAGCCGACCGTTTTCCCACGGTGGGAACCAATGCCTCCTATGCCCGGGCAAGGCTTAGCAATGAAGGCATCGGCGGCCGCGCGCTTGAGAGGACTGTCAACTTATACGACGGCGGATTTGATGCCTTTTGGGAACTGGATTTATTCGGGCGTGTTTCCCACCGGATTGAACAGGCCCGCGCATTCAACCGTCAGGCGCTTGCCGATTTACGGGGCGTGCAGGTGACCGTGACGGCGGAGGCCGCGCGCGTTTATATGGAACTTCGCGGCGCGCAATACCGTCTTGATATTGCCCAGCGTAATGCGGCCAATCAGCAGAAGACGCTTGAGATCACCCAGCAGAAATCCGCGGGCGGCCAAAGCACCAACCTGGACGTGGCCCGCGCGAAAACACAGCTCGAATCCACGCGCGCGCGTATTCCCGCGCTCGAAGCTTCGGTTGCGCGTTCCATCCGCCGTCTCAGCGTTTTGACGGGCCAGCTGCCTCAGACCCTGGAAAAAGATTTGAAGACCATGAAGCCGTTGCCGACCGTACCCATGACGCTGAACATTGGAAATCCCGAAATGCTGATCCGCCGGCGCCCCGATATTCAAAGGGCTGAACAAGGCGCGGCCGCGGCGATGGCCGCTTATAACCTGGCCCTGAATGAACTCTTTCCGGAAATTTCTTTTAAAGGCGCATTTGGGTTCACGGCCACGACTTTTGGGCAGTGGTTTTCCGCCGGCGCTTTGCGCGCGTCCACTGGACCTTCGCTGAGCTGGAGGATTCTGGACCTTGAACGCATTCTTTCGCGGATGAAGCAAACGGATCAGGATTCCCGGGCCAGCGTGAAAAATTACCAGAAGACCGTGCTGGAAGCGCTGGAAGAAATTGAAAATGCACTGACCGATTTTTCCAAGGAAGAACAGCGCCGCCTTAATTTGCGGGACGCCGCGCGTTCCAGCGTGGAAGCCACGGAACTGGCGCATTCCCGGTTTGAGGCAGGGCTGGACAATTTTCTGGATCTGCTCGACACCGAGCGCACCCAGCTTGAAACCGAAGATGCCCTTGCGGTGAGCGAGACTTCGACCGCGGTTCAGCTTGTCGCTATTTACAAGGCACTCGGCGGAGGCTGGCAGTTCAGCCTTTCCCTTGCTGACGGTAAACAAACACCTTCCTAAACCGTTTCTTTAAGCGGTTGCTCCCCAGGCTGGATTTCCCTATAATTCGAACACCCTTTTAAAACTTCGAGTGAAACGGACACAGCCCTGCTTCCGTGCGACAAGTGTTGTTCATCTCGCCGGCCCCGACTCTAGGGTTGTGGGGATCAAGTAAACACTGTATAACGAAGTACGAAGAACCAGGCAGTCCTTTTGATTTTTCACGCAGGAGCCGGAAACGGCCATTGAGTCAGGAGCCATAATGCGAGTTAACTATTCCGGCAATAAACGCAGAAAAGAAGAAGACCGCAAGAAGAAGCAGGAAGAAAAACGCGCCCGGCGTTTGAATAAATCCAAAGGCGGCGAGCCTGCCGAGGCGCCGCAAAACCCATCCGCGGAAGCGCCGCTCTAAACGCGGACAGTCCTTAGAAAGTTCAGAGAGTTAAGCTTCTCCGGTTGATGCGGTAAGCTGGGTTTCCCCGCCCGAGCCAATCAGTGTGCCGGTAACAGAGCCGAACGCGGCCTTGAAAGTGATGCGCAGGGGTTTTCGCGAGGCATCGTTTGTAAGATTGATTTTTGAGCGGCCGCGTTTTTCCACACCCTCTACAACGGAATCCGGGTCCACGCGCAGAGTTTTGATTTTCTTATCATTGAGCTTAACGGTTTCTTCACCCCGCGTGTTTATGGTCAAAGTCCAATCTTTTTGGTCGGCACAGAGCACGGTTTTAAGGGGCGTTCCCGGGACAAGATTCTGCCGCCGTATCCAGTAAAAAACGCTGAAAACATCCTGCACAGGCGTTGTCACGGAAAACTCGTTTTTCTTACCGGACGTGAAGGACTCGAAAAAGCCCTTTTTGCGGGCGCTGTCAAAAGTCATGACTTCGTGTACATCCAGGAAAAGTTCGTCGATGACTTTTTCGAACTTCAGGGATTCAAGGGTCTCGACATCAATCCAGCTATGCGCTTCATCGTGCATGGGAAAGATTTTGGAAAGAACCTTGTTGGTTTCGATTTTTCCCACCACGTGATAAACCTCGCGGCCGTTCAGCGTGGTTTTTTCTTTGACCCAGATTTCGCCCACGCCTACAGGGATTCGAAGCCAGGTGATTTTGTAGACAAGCCGCTCCCCGAGGGGGAGCGTTTCCTGGACAGACGGTTCCGCAAAGACAGAGGGTAAGCCCCCAAGAGTCAAAAGCAAGAACCCCAAAGTTAAAAGAAAGTATTTTCTCATCATGTTTATTTCCCCGCCGCATTATAAAGAAATCTTAAGCACCGGCAATACAAGACTCGCAAGGGATAACCTGCCGGCGGCGCTTTGCCCCGGCCCGTGACCGCGGTCACAGCCATCCGGTTTCAGTTCTTGTAGGATGCCGAAAATTTTTGATACGCCTGTCTTTATTTTTCTCCGCCGAATTTAAATCTATGAGAACGAATGCCGCGGCCGAAAGGCCTGTTGAAGTTTCCTCCGCTCAAACCCCCGCCTATAAAAATCTGCGCCTTTATCTGATTAAACCGTCAAAATACGATGACGACGGGTATGTGATCCGTTATTGGAAAGGTGTGCTTCCGAGCAATACGCTGGCCTGCCTGTACGGGCTTAGCGAGGAGGTCCGTTTGAGCGGGGCCTTGGGAAAGGATCTTCAATGGACCATTGAAGCGCTGGATGACACGGTGCAGGGCATTGACCCGGCAAAGATTACGCGGGCCGGAAAGCAGCCCGGGACGAAAACGGTTGTGTGCCTGGCGGGGGTGCAGAGCAATCAATTCCCGCGTGCCGCAGACCTGGCGCTTGAATTCAGAAAACATGGGGCGGAAGTTTTAATCGGCGGTTTTCATGTGAGCGGCGTGGCCGCGACCCTGGAAGAACTTCCACCGGAAGTGACTGAGCTTCAAAAGGCGGGCGTGACGGTTGTGGCCGGTGAAATTGAAGGGCGGTGGGCCGGTCTATTGCGCGACGCGATGAAAGATTCGCTGAAGCCTTTCTATAATTACCTCAAAGAGCCGCCGGAGCTGACCTCCTCGGGAGTTCCAAAAATTCCAGTCAATTTGCTGAACCGTTACGCGGTGACTCGATTTTCTACCCTCGATTGCGGACGGGGCTGCCCCTTTAACTGCAGTTTCTGCACCGTGATCAACGTGCAAGGGCGAAAGATGCGCTGCCGCGGGGTGAAGGCTATTGAGGAAATTATAAAGCTGAATTGGCGGGAACATAAAATCCGGCATTATTTTTTTACGGATGACAATTTTTGCCGGAATAAGAAATGGCCGGAGATTCTGGATCTTCTGATTCGTCTGCGTGAAGAAGAAAATATGCCCATCACGTTTATGATTCAGGTGGATACGCAGTCGCACCGCGTTGCGGGGTTTGTTGAGAAGGCGGCGTATGCGGGCTGCAGCCAGGTGTTCATCGGAATGGAGAGTTTAAATGCGGAAAATCTGAAAGCCGCGGGAAAGAACCAGAATAAGGTGGATGAATTTAAAGAATTGATTCAGGCTTATCACGAGTCCGGAATCGCGACCCATTTAGCCTATATCATCGGGTTTCCGTTTGATACGGAGGTGTCGGTCAAAGAGGATATGGAAAGGCTCCGGGGTCTGGGCGCGGAGCAGGCATCCTTTTTTATGCTGACGCCGCTGCCGGGATCCATGGATTACCGGAACAGGATCAAGGATGGCCTGCCAATGGACGCGGATTTAAACCGGTTTGATTCTTTTCATGAAACGGTCTGTCATCCGAAAATGAGAAATGGAGCCTGGACCCGGGTTTATGAAGAGGCCTGGAAAGGATTTTACGGGCTGGAGAATATGAAAAGAATTCTGCGCAATACGCAGCCTAAGAAGTATTGGGAGGTGTTTCTTAATTTTCTTTGGTACAAAAACGCGATTCAGGTAGAAGGCGGACACCCGATGGTGCATGGTTTTGTGAGGCGGAAAACCCGCTCGGAGCGGCGGACTATTTTCCCCTTGGAAAGCCGGATGGTTTTTTTGAAGCGGCGAGTGAAAGACATTGCGCGAACCCTGAAGGGATGGCTCAAGCTGGCGTTTGAGATGGAAGAGGTCTGGCTGGCCACGCGGCACCGGGGTCCTTTGGAGTCCCGGGTTATCCTGGAAATGGAGCATTACCAGCAAAGATTATCCAGTTTGCGGTCCCTTCGTCTGTCAAAAGTCAGGGCTCTCTATCACCGGGCGGCCGAGACGCTTCAGCTGCCGGAGCCGGTCAGGATTCCTTCCTTTTTGCAGCTCTGGTTTCAGAAATGGGGTTTTATCTCTGATCGATTGACCTCGACGCGGCGTCCCATGGTTCATTTTTGGTCGAACGTGAAGCAGAATTTGAAGCAGGGAAGGATCTGGAAGATTAATTTCCTTAAAGTCGGCCTGAATGCTTTTCGGGAAAGTGTGTTCCTTGCCCGTTTTTTACGGGCCTTTGTGAGCCGCAGTACAACAACATCGTAAAACAGGAGTCGCCCGTGAAGCTTGCCTTGCCGCCCGTTGCAAAATTGATCGGATTTAAAATCGCCCAAATAAAAAAGGGCGCTGTGACTTGTTCGATGCAGGCGCAGAAAAAACATGAGAATACGAACGGCACTCTCCACGGCGGCATTTTATGCGATTTGGCAGACGCGGCCATGGGGTATTCCTTTTTGACCTGGTTGATGCCGGACGAGACGGGGGTGACGGTGGAGTTTAAAATCAATTTTTTGAAACCCGTGCGCAGGGGGGAGCTTCTGCAGGCTTCGGCGAAAACCCTGTCGAGGGGCAGAACCTTATATTATCTTGAATGCGAGGTTGTAAACGGACAAAAGCAGCTTGTTGCAAAGGCTGCATGTACTTGTAAAATCATTTCCCGGATGGAACGGGCAATCAGTCTTGGCAGGCATAAGACAGATTAACGCAGAACTTTTTCTATTTTTTCTTAGAGCTCTTGAAGAATGAAGCAATGAAGTCGAAGATTCCAAGCAGAACCGCCGTTGCGATAAAGAACAGAAGCAAAAACCCGCCGAAACTCAATACCGCGATAAAAAAGCTTTTGAGGGCCAGGAAAAAAGGCACTCCCTCCAGCGCCAGCAGGTAGCCGACACCGCCAAAGATGATAAGCCCTACGCTGACCAGCAAAGCCGTGAAGAACTGTTTTTCTTTCATCGTGGCCTGTCTGAACGGTACGTATAAATCGGTTCGTTCACTCTTAATTTATATGTTAACATGATTTTGCAGACTTTCTTTCAAGGTTCTTTTCTTCTGTTCCGGAAAACGAATATCTCCGGGAAGTTTTTGTCGGGCTTTAGCATCAAGAAACTGATGCGGGGACAATGGATGGGTAAGATTACGAAACGAAAAGAAGGCCGGGCCGTTGAGGTGGAATTCGAAGGGGGAAAGACGGTTTCCATCCGTACCGAAGGGCGGGAAATGTTCCTCATCGAGATAGGGTTTCTGGAAGCCGAGATCCGGACAGTCGCAACAAAAGACATCCGGCTTTATGATGACGTGCTTCGCATTTTGGAAACCTCGAAGACCCTTGAAGAAGCTTCTGTTCATCTCGACAACCTTTATCTTTCGGGACAGAGAAGAACCACGCATGAAAAGGACGTCGCTGAACACGAAGAGCTTTCCGTTGCTCTTGCGCATTACACGATTCGGCGTGTGCCGCTTCAAAAATGGGAACAATTCCAGCAGCTCGTGCAAAAATTCTACGGCGAAAAAACGAAATACACCTTAGATCCTAATCATGCAAAAGAACCTGTGCTTGAAGCCTTGGAAGCTTATGTTGACCCGCAGCACCCCGACCACCGGAAGGTCGTGGATTTTTTGCTGAGTGTTCCGGTTCAGGACCCCTTGAGACACAAGGAGGATGGATTATGGATTCTGCGGGACATGATGGCCCGCGTGGCGGCTTTTACGGCCCAGCCGGCAGAGTGCTACCGTGAGTTCCGTAACGCAATCCGCGGGCTGAAACTTTCCCTGAGTAACCGCTATTATGATCCGCTGCCGTATTTGAACGATGTTGATGGGGCGCTGGATTGGCTGCACGCGGCTGAGACAAGCATGGGGCGTAAGGATTGGGACGCCGCCTTGGGATTTTGCTGGAAGGCCATGGATGCGGCGCCGAATTATCTCGAGGTTTACTACAAGGCCGCAGAGTGTTATATCCTCAAGCGTGACTATGATTCGGCGCTTGGTGCTTTGGACTCCGTGCGGCATATGCCGATGGCGGAAAAGGTTTTTAAATACCGTACGGACTATTACATGCTGTATCTGGGCCTGTGTTTAAAAATGCCGGAAAAGAACAAAGCCTTGCCGCATCTTGAAAAATTAAAAATGATCGCTGAAAAATACGGTGTCGATGTGCCCGGCCTGACTTCCGGCAAGTCTGCCCCCTAAGAAGAGTTTAAGCATGCCGACGATTTTGACTATCCCCGAAGACAACGTGCGAGTCGCTGAAAAACATGTGCGGGACATTCTGCTGACCGCATTTGAACATTCTCATGCTCATGCCGCAGTGGTGGTTTTTGATTTGCGCTGTGATCTCGCGAAGGCGCTGACCAGGGCTTACCGCGGAGCCCTTCCAAAGGCAGAGTTCATGGATTTCGATGCAGTGACTCCGAAAGACATCTTTTCAGCTTTTGATACGTTGAAACCCTCCGATCTTGTGGTGCTGATTCAAACCACGAATTTCCGTCTGGATGATTTCCGGATCCGCGTGGAACTGTTCAAGCGTTCTCTGAAAGTCATTGAGCACCCGCATCTGGGGCGCATGCCAGGCGTGGAATCCCTTATCTACCTGGATTCCCTTGCGTATGACCCTGCTTATTACCGCCGGGTAGGTCCGGCTTTGAAAGAGAAGATTGACCGGGCAAAGCGGTGCATCGTGGACAGCGGGGGAGAGAAACTGATTTTTGATTCACCTTTTGAAATTGCAAAGATGAACATCGGGGATTACCGGGAAATGAAAAATGTGGGAGGACAGTTTCCCATCGGGGAGGTTTTTACCGAGGCTCGGGATTTGGAAGCCGTGAACGGGCGCGTGCGGGTTTCGGTTTTTGGAGACATGACGTTTACAGCCAACAAACCCGGAAAGCCAATCACCCTTGTGGTGAGTAAAGGCCGTGTGACGGAAGCGATTGATTCCACGCCGGAGTTCGACCAGGTGCTTGCCGCGATTCGCGCGGACGAAGGTGAGATTTGGCTGCGCGAGCTGGGCTTTGGGCTCAACCCCGCGTTTTCGCCGGAGCGGTTAGTCAGCGATATTGGAACTTTTGAGCGGATGCGGGGCATTCATTTTTCACTGGGCGCGAAGCACGCGCTTTATAAAAAGCCCAACTTTAAAGCCAAGGCGGGACAGTACCATGTGGATATTTTTGCGGCCACGGAATCGGTTTTACTGGACGACGAGGTGGTTTTTCAAAACGGGGCTTGGCGGGTCTAGGGGCCTTCCGGTCCCGCAGCGCCGGGGAGACCCCGGGCGCGTGAGGACCGTTTTGGAAGTTCTAAAAAATGCTTTTTGAAGAAGGGTTTTTCTTTTCTCTTTTTTCCGCGCGTTTCTCCTGCAGAGTCTTGAGCGGCTTTTTCTTCTGCGAATTTTTATTTCCGACACGTTCCTGTGATTTGGCCATAAGAACTCCTTCGTTGGGACATCGATTTCCAAAGCGGAAAAAACATTGCCGCCTCGCTCACTATACAGCAAAGCGGGCATCCCGGGTGGCTTTATCGGCGCTGTTTTTACCGGGCGTTTAAACATCGGCTCGTGCGGATTCCCGGATGCCTTCAAGACTTGGATTATTTTTGGCCCAATTTTTATCTTCGGGGCAAACGCATCCGGTTTTTTCCGCGCATCCCGCGCAGCAATAAAGCTCCTTTCCTTTTGCAAAGCCTTCTTTTTGAGGCCACTTTGTTTCGGGCATACCGCATTCAGGACAGCGTTTTTCAGCCATAAAGCCCTCCTGGAGATTTTTAACGGATTAAAATCAAGATCCATGCCATGGGGGTTCCTGGGAGAATCCGCGGGAAAGACCGGGAAGTGACGCACAATCCTACAGGAAAACGCAGAGGTGTCCGGGAAACTTGACAAGCCCCTTGACATATATCTGCCTAGGCGTATATAGTTTCCTCATGAAACTCAGTGAAACCCCTATTTTTACAGCGTTGGCCGATCCGACCCGTCTGAGGATTTTGAATCTTTTGATGGAAGGTGAATTGTGCGTGTGTGATGTGATGAGTGTTTTGAAAGAGCCGCAGTCCAAGATTTCCCGGCATTTGGCGTACCTTCGTGAAGCCGGGCTTGTGGAGGCTCGCAAGCAGGGGCTTTGGATGTATTACTCTTTGGCCACGCCCAGCCTTAGGCTGGTTCGCGCGGTGCTTGAATCCCTGACTTCAGCCCGCTCAGAGTTTGAGGAGTTGAAGCGGGATGTGAATGAATTTCATAAAATCAAGAGCGGTCTTGTTGCGTGCTGTAAGTAGCTTTTTTTTGCATCAATACATCTGCTTATGCAGATATGGAAAAGGAAAGGAGGCAGGCCCCATGGATGGCTGCGGGGGAGGATGTTGTCAATGAACCTGTATTTAATAGCCTTGGCGGAAATGTCCGGCACTTTTGCGGTCATTCTGATCGGCGGCGGTTCCCTTCTTGTTTCCGAGAGGATGCCGGACTTTCTGCCGGGCTTTGGTGTGGCCGTTACTTTTGGAGTGATGGTGTCTGTCATGATTTTAGCGGTGGGGGCTGTGTCGGGCGCCCACTTTAACCCGGCCGTAACGCTGGCGTTTGCTTTGACAAAAAGAATTCCCGCCGGGATAGTGCCTCTTTACTGCCTGAGTCAATGCGCGGGAGGGGCTGCGGCTGGTGTGATTTTAAATTTTCTGAGGAAGCTATGAAAACCAGTGTTTTGATTCTTTGTACAGGAAATTCCTGCCGCTCGCAAATGGCCGAAGGCGTGCTCCGGCATTACGGGGCCGGGCGGTTTGACGTGGAGAGCGCGGGGTCAAAGCCTTCCACGGTGAATGAAACCGCAATCCGCGTGATGAAGGAAATCGGGATCGATATTTCGGGACATCGCTCGAAACATCTCGATGAGTTTAAAGACAAAACCTTTGATCTTGTGATTACCGTATGCGATCACGCGCAGGAATCCTGTCCCTTGTATCTAAAGGCCGTTCAAAAACTGCATTGGGGATTTCCTGACCCGCCGCATGATCAAGTCATCACGGAAAGCGTGGTGAATGAATTCCGGAAAGTCAGGGATATGATTCAGATTAAGTTTAAAGAGCTGGCGGAAAAAGGGAGCGGCGGTTAAGCTTTAAAGATCCGGAGGGGATTTTATGCCAAATGAATGTGAGTTTCCAAAGCAGAATGCCACAACAGAAGAAATCAGGAAAATCCTGACGGGTTATAAGACCGTGGCTGTGGTGGGTATTTCAGATAAGGAAGACCGGCCCAGCCATCATGTCGCGGATTTTCTCAAAAGCCATGGGTACCGGATTATTCCGGTCAACCCAAGGCTGGAAGAAGTCCTTGGGGAGAAGGCTTATCCGGATCTTGCTTCGATTCCGTGGGAGGTGGAGATTGTGGATGTTTTCCGCAAGCCCGAAGATGTGCCGGAAGTGGTGGAACAGGCCATTCTGAAAAAAGCGAAAGTCGTTTGGATGCAGGAAGGAATTGTGAATAACGCGGCCGCAGACCGTGCCCGTGCCGCGGGTCTTCAGGTGGTCATGAATAAATGCATGTTGAAGGAATACCGCAAATTGTAAAAACGGCAGAACAGAAGCTCTGAAAGAGAAAGCTTACCCGGCCTTTGCTTCTTTGACCGGTGTGCCGTCCTGTTCATAAACATCCGCATGCACCGCCATGGTGCCTTTATTGCGGGAAGGATCCACCACCTCATCGGCTTTTTTCTCAAGCGTTACGGGAGTTGTATTGACCGCGGGGGCTGCTTCAGCCGCTGCTGCCGCTGCTGCCGGTGCTGTGCCTGCCGCAATGGCTGCCGGGCTTACAGACGAATCCGGTTTGGAGCTGTCTTTCTTGTTTTCAATGCGTTCGTAAAAACGGTTGATGTCCATCTTGGCTTTGACCGCGGCCAGTTTTTTCGGATCGCTTTTAACCGCCTGCCATGATTCCACGGCCTGCTGAATAGCTTCCTCGCCGCCCGCGAAAATTTTCACATGCTCTTTGGTCTCGGCGATGATCTTGCGTGCCGCGGCGCTTTCATCCGCGGAAAGAGGTTCAGGTTTAAGGTTCTTCACCGCGCCTGAGCTGAGTTCTTCACCGGAGAAACCGAATTGTTCATCCTGGTGGACCAGCCAGATTTCATCTTCAGAAAGTTTGGAAGCATCACGAACGCCGGCCGCGAGATAGACCGTTCCTTCGAGCACAACGGTTTGGTCGGACTGGGTCACGGGATCAAAGGAGCGTTCAAAAACCGTGGATCTCACGCCTCCGACCGCGGTCGGGGTAATGACATCATAAGTGGTTCCTTCCGGAAGTCCTTCGAGCGAATTGTAAATCGATCCGCTTGAAACAAATATTTTAGTCGGCTCAATGGACATGAATTCCGCCACGCTGTTGGGCGTGATTTTGGCCACGTTCAAGAAGTAAGCATCATAATGAATTTCAACAATCGAGTCCGTCTCGGTTTTGATCTGATCTCCCGCGGCAATGACGGTGCCCACTTCTACGGGCTCCCATTTGCCGTTGCCTTTCTTGAGGATGCGGGCAGTGCCCTGGAGGTTAAAGACAGTAGCTTTTTGATCCACAAGGCTTCCTTCTTTGGGACCGGCTTTGGGCACAGCGGGTGCCTCGGGTGCCGGGACGGGGGCCGCCGCGGTTTCGACCGGCATGGGTTCCGGAGCCGGTTTACGGGTATTAAGAATGATGACGGCGGCAGCGGAGGCTGCGACCAGGACGAGAAGTAATGGTATTTTGCTTTTCACGGAATCCCCCTTGAAGAACGTCGTACGCCAGATAAGGTCTGGCCTTTTCATTAGTGTACGTGGTTGAGGACGGCCCCGTCAAACCGGAAGGGGGCTTAAAAGGCTGATAAACGGCCTGCGGTAATGCCGTAACTGTGCCGATATGCTAAGGTTATAGGAACAGGAGGGGCATGAAAAAGATCCGGCTGGACAAGCGTAAAAAGATCGAACTCGTGGTGGGGGGAGCCCTTTTGCTTGTCACCTCGCTGGCCGGCCTTACCGGCTGGATCGACCCTTTGGAGTACCTTTTCCTGGATCTTCATTTTAAATTACGCCCTGCCCGCCCTTTTCCGGACAAAATTGCGGTGATCGGTGTTGATGAAGTGAGTTTGGATTCTCTGGGGCAATGGCCCTGGCCCCGGGATCATCATGCCGCGCTGATCGGCCTTTTGCGCTATGAGCCTTTCCGTCCCCGTGTGGTCGGCTATGACCTTCTTTTTGAAAGCCGAAGCCTGGCGAACCCGACCGGGGATTTATCGCTGGCCTATCAGATCAAGTCTTTTCCCAACCCGCTGGTTACGGCGTACTTTTTTGAGAAAAGTTCCGCGAAGCAGGCCGAGGAACATCCCAATGAAAAACGCCTCCAGACTTTTGCGGTGCCCGGAAGCCGGGCTTTGCCCGAAGGTCTGGAAGAAGCCAACCGGGTTTCGCTTCCTTATGACGATCTTGCCGGTGCCACGGATCTTGCGTTTGTGAACACGCCGCTGGATTCCGACGGTAAGACGCGTCATGCCCAGCTCCTCATGCGTTACCGCGGCAAGATTTACCCCTCCATGGATTTGCTGATTGCTCTGCGCGCCCTGGAAGCCAAACTTGAAGACGTGAGGGTCCATCCGCGCAAGGTGGTCATTCAAAAGAGCCGCATGGGGAGAATTGAAATTCCGGTCAACAAAAACGGAGAGATGCTGATCAATTACTACGCGAGTTCGCAGAGCATTCACGCGTATTCCTTTGTGCAAATTCTAAACGCGGGAAAATTGTGGATGGCGGGGGAAGACAGCCCCGATATCCTGCTGGCGCTGAAAGATAAAATTGTGGTGGTCGGAGTGACCGCTTTGGGGCTGGGGGACCGGCGCGTGACACCCATGGCGCGTTATGAAACCGGTGTCAGTCTTCACGCTCAAGCCATCGCGAATATTCTCGAAGGCAATTTTCTGGCGCGCCCGCCGGCCTGGATCGCTTTTCTGTTATGGCTTTTGGCGGGCGCATTGGCCCTTGGGGTCACCCTTTTTCTGCACTTCCGGCGCGCGCTTCCAGCCGTTTTTGTTCTGGCGGCGGGATGCTTCGCCGGAGCTCAGGGCGCTTTTATGCTGGGGTTGTGGCTGCCGCTTGCCGGCCCGCTGATGGTCATTTTGGTGGTGTTTATCGGCGTGACCAGCTCTCATTATTTTACCGCGCTTGAGGAACTCAAGCGCACGCAGCACCAGCTGATTCAATCCACGAAGATGGCGGCTCTTGGCGAGTTGTCCGCGGGCATGGCGCACGAGTTCCGGAATATTCTCGCGGCCATCAGTATGAATGTGGATTACGCGGCCATTGCAAGCTCCTCTCCTGAACGCGTGAAGCAGAGCCTGGACCATGTGCAGGAAGTTATGAAGAGCGCGAAAACCATTTTGAACAGCCTTCTGACCTTTGCCCGGAAAAGCGAGCCGAATTCTGTGCCCGGAAATTTAAAAAGGACGATTGAAAGCACGCTGATGTTTCTGGAAAAAGATCTGGAGATGAACAGCATTGAAGTGATCCGGGAACTGGAAGAGGTCCCGGTTTTTGCTTATGATTCGGGGCAGATTTCCCAGGTTCTGATGAACTTGATCCGTAATGCCCGTGACGCGCTCCTTACCCAGGAAAAAAGGAGTATTACTTTGAGGCTGAAAGCCGAAACAAAGAGCGTGCGGATTGAGGTTCAGGATAATGGGCCGGGTATCCCTGAGAAGGTGCGGAAGCATTTGTTTCAGCCGTTTGTGACCACCAAGCCCGAAGGCCAGGGCACAGGGCTGGGGCTTTCTGTTTGCCACGGGATTATTCACAGCCACGGCGGGGAGATTACGGCTCTTTCGGTTCAGGGCCAGGGAACCACGTGGAAAATTCTTCTGCCGCTGTAAGGGCCTGCCTTAAGCGGAGTATGCGATCACCAGCGTGCTCAGGATTCTTTGGTCAAGATCTGAAAGGAAGCTGGCAGGGGGATCAAAAACCCCGTTCTCTTCCGAAGCCTCAGGTAGTTTCCCGCCGTTAAAAGCCAGCAGTCTCGCGAACTCAATTTCTCCCGCCCGTTTTTTCAGCAGCACGGCTTTTAAAAGGTTACTCTTGGGTTGAAAAATTTCACCCGGGTTCAGAAAGAGAACACTCACGCTGTTCGGAAAACCATATTTTTCTCCCGCCGCATTGTAATCGCTTCCGGAAGTCTTGAAAACATTGGGAAGTTTGAGAATGGCGTTGAAAGCCGGGGTCAAAGGAACCTGTCCGTTTTCATTGAACACCACAAGACGGAGATCTGTTTTATTGAGGTAGAGCCTTGAGAAAAGTTCATCAGCCTGGGCTGGGGATAAACCGGCAAGCATGTCCGCATTGATGAGCAGTGTTCCTTTTTGAAGGGAAGTATCCGTGCGTTCACTTTGCCTGAGTTCAGAACGCGTTTCGCTGCCAAGCGGCTTGACCCAGACTTGAAGCTCATGCGTTTCCCCGGGTGCGGTCAGCGTGATCCTGTCTGCGCTGTAGCCTGGGCCGGGCTTACCGTACATTTTTTGTGTGATCGGGTCTTGAATTTTGATGCCGCTGATGTCACGGATTTCTTTGACGCCGTCCGAGGAAAGGACCGCGATTTTGTGAATGCCCATTTCACGAAGCGCGTCTTCCAAGGACGCGATAAGCGCTCCATACCAGCTGTAACGGTTTCCTTCAGGGCGCTCACTTGAGCCCCGGTGAGGGTCATATCGGTTCTTGGTGGTTCTTTCGAGAAGTCTCCAGTTTTCACCGGTCTGTACAACGCTCACGATAAACACGATCTCTCCATCGGGAGCTTTGAAAAAATTTCCGGAAATTTTTCCGAAGTCGGAGGTGAGAGCGGCCAGTTCGGGGTCGCCAGCCTGAAGCTTTTCAAGATTCGGGAAGGCCCGGACTTCTTCCTCCGCGGGACGGCTGTGGAAGTGGAGATCCGCCCGGAGAGGTTTTTGATCCGGGGTTGTGCGCCACTGAAAGTATTCGCTCTCATCCGAAAGGATGACCGTACGACGTTCACTCTCACCACCGGGTATTCCGGGCTGGATCCAGGAAACCGCTTTGCCGGACATGAGTTCGAGAAGACGTTTTGAAGCGGTATTGATTTCAGTGTCATTTGTGCCCTGAGAAATGCCCCCGAGTTCAAAGTCCCGGCCGTTTGGAGCCGGCGGTTGATTGGCCAGAATACTTTGAATAAAATAAGCTGACCCGACAGGCCCGACATCATCAGGATCAAGACCGGCCGCGCGGATGTCATCGTCCTGAATCACGGTAATGCGAATGGCGCTTTCCAGACCATAGGCTTTTAGCTTTTCCATTGTGAGGTCTTTTAAAAGTGCGCCGGTTTGTCCGCGGGCAATGCCGCCGCCCAAAAGAACGTCGGCCGCATTGCCGTAGACGCTTCCCCGGGCAAGGGTGTAACGCTGCGCAAGGTTGGCCGCGTATTTTTCAGCAAAGCGGTCGAAAACTCGAAGAGCGATTTCTTTTTTGGATAATTCTACGGAGTTGGCACCCTCATAGAATGCTTGATCTGCCAAGGGCTTCAGCTGATCGCTTGAGATTTCATGCCAGGTAATGCCTTTTTGTTGAACGAGTGCGCGGGCATAGGCCAGCATGCTCGGAATACTTGTGTAGGCCTCGGTGTCGAAGATTCCTTTGCCGGGTTTTCCGAATTCAAACATCATGTGTCCGGACTCTGTCGGAGCGTTCATCGGAACGCCGCCCACAGCATACTGGTTACCGTGGCCGGTGCCCATCCAATCAAAGCCGAAGTTCCCCTGAGTTTCTGTCCAGAAATCCGGTTTGGCCTGAGCCAGCACCGATGCGACCCCGGGAAGAACACCATCCATGTCGTTGCGGATTTTGACATGCCCTGAATCAAGATCGAGTGCCGCCGCCATTTGAAGGGGAATTTCCCGCCCCGCCCATTCCACATCCCCCTGATTCCATTCTTTCTTCACCGGAATCTGGCCCAGCGTCACCATGCGGTTGCTTTCAAAGTCCGCAGCACCGGGGATGTCGATCCCCACGCCGTCAAATTTTTCAATGCCGTAGGTTTGGCCGACATAAGCGAGAATTTTCTGAGCATGAGCTGTGAGACGCGTTACGTATTCCGCCGCGGTTTCTTTGACAGGATCTCCGGCCGTGTTCAGTAAAAGAGTGGTCGTGCTCTTTAATTCCGCGGGCAGGGAAAGAATTTGTCCGTCTTTGATGACCGCCCACTTGGCGGAGCCTCCGCCCACGTCAACACCAAGATAAGCTCCAGCGACTTCGGTCTGAAGTCTGATGTCCATAGCCGTGGGCGTGATTTCTTTTTCCTGATCCGTGAGCTCATTAAGCCGCTTGATGACCACTTCGCGCCCCGCGTTAGCGTAATTACGGATACCGAGAGGATTCTCCGGCCCTTTACCCAGGGATTCGCGGATGCTGGACAAATCCCCCGAGGTCAGGAGGTCTTCAAGGAGCTTGATGTCGACAAGATCGGGTTCGCCTTCCACGCCGGCGGCAGCAAAACCGGTACCGTAAACAACGGAGAGGTTATAAATCCAGGCTGCGATGAAGCGGTGCGCGGATGCTTTAAATTCAGGATCTGTCAGCAGGGAGCGAAGCATCGGCATTTTCAATTGAATGCCCCTTGAGATCTGAAGCGTGATTTGTATTTTTTGATTCAGGTCTTCGGGTTCGAAATTTCCAAGGGCCTGGAACCAGGTCATAAGATCAGTGCTCTTTTTGAGAGTCTCTTTCAGAGCGGCTTCATTCATGCTGCGGAGCTCGGAACGGTTTCCATAAAAACGGTCGAGGGTTTTAAGCTCGTTGATGATTTCGCCGCCAAGAGGAGGGTACTGGTCAGCCAAATCCCACGCACTCCAAAAGGACTGGAGTGTCTTCATTTTCTTAGCCTTCTGCATGACACCTTCAAAACTTGAAACACCAAAACCCGTGAATCTTTCGGCTTTAATTTCATCAGCGGCAGCTGTTCTGTCACGCGCTTCAACTGCGGCCATAAGAATCTGAAAGTTAATTTTGGTATGCAGTTTCAATACACCCAGCTCGTTAAGGAACCCGCTTCTGAAGTCACGGAGATAGCCTTCAAAATTTGTCCGGACGCCTGCGGGTATCAGATATTCATCCAGGGGTTTTTGAGCGGCGGGATCCAGTCCCGCTTCTTCCAGGAGTGCTGGGTGGCCGGGGAAAAGAGCTCGCAGCGCTTTTTTCTTTTCGTCCAGCCCGGCTGAAGCCGGAAGAGCTTCCTCGTAATCCTCCACGGCCTGGCGCTGAAGAGCCTCCACATAGTCTCTGCGGCGCTGCTTTCGGCGGATATCCTGCTCGTTGATCCATTTGTCCAAGACCCGCTGCACTGTATCAAAGGAAGGATCTTTTGAAGGCGCTTTTCTTCGAGTGCCTGATTTCCCGATTGTGAAATCGACCAGCTCCTGGGTGTCTTGCAGATTTAAGGATTTCAGGAATTCCCGGGTCTGATTTTCCAGCGCGGGTGTTGAAGGCTTGAATGAAAAGACCCCCAGCTCTTCCAAGAGCGGAAGAAGGCTGAGCTCCTTCAGCGGATCCCGAAGCCCTGTGTCACTGAGTCCGAGCTCATAAGCCAGAAGGGAAGTTCTGATGGGAATTTCAGCAAACTCCGGGTCTGTGCCGCGCAGGCGCTGTACAGCGGAGCGGATCAACTGCTCAAAAACGGGACGGGCTTTTTCCAGATCCAGAGGATTCCTTTTTCGGGGTTCGGGAGTTGTTGAGCTGTCTACGGGTAGCCCCAGGGCCAGGCCTTGGATACCAAGCCGCCTCAAATCGACATAGTTTTGTAGAATACTTTGATGAAAAGCCGTGATGTTAACATTGAGTCGTTTTGCGACCTGATTCAAGCGGACAGAAGGCTCCTGAATCCCCTGGCTCTGCTGAGCTAGTTCTTCTTCCTCAATCGCCCGGACGAGTGTCGGCAGTGTCAGCTTCCACTGCCCCAGAACCTTTGCCGGCGGAGTTGTTACGGCTGATTTATGCTGATCAACGGGAGCTGCGCGGTCTTCCAGAATGTTCCGGATTTTGAAGGAAAGAGAAG
Organism: uncultured bacterium; assembly: GCA_964434115.1. Taxonomy (GTDB): domain Bacteria; phylum Omnitrophota; class Omnitrophia; order Omnitrophales; family Aquincolibacteriaceae; genus ZLKRG04. Next base: position 60,832 of record CAYSSX010000010.1, on the reverse strand, counting down.
GATCCGCTTTGGTTTTTGAGGACTCAAGAAGAACCTGCTCGATTTTGGCGGCCTTGATACTGTCAAGGTCTTGCCGCAGGCGTACCCAAACGCTTCCCGTTGCGCCTTTGCGGGAGGTTTCGAGAAGGCCGAGTTTTTCAAGATCTTCCACCCATTTTCGAAGAGCCCGGCCCTTGTCGTCGTTTTTATTGAGAAGTTCTGCAAGAGCGGAGGCCTTGACATATTCTTTGCCGAAATAATTCCTGAGGGTTCTGAAAGTAATCACAAGGCCAGGGAAGAAATAGTCATCCCTGGACATGTCAATTTCCTGTTTTTCATAAGAGTCTGCTTGAACCGGCAGTTTAAAAAGCTGTTCTCCCGAAAGCACGCGTGCCACTTGGGGACGTATAATTTCCTCGTCTCCCGGACGGCTGTATTGGTGCAGCAGAAAATCGAGTTCCTCTTCATGGATGCGCCGTTTGTCTGCTGTCCACTTTTCCGCAGCGCGTGTGAGTCTTACCCGGAGTGGTCTTCCGGAGATGCCTTCTGCACGCTCAACCCTGGCAAGTCCAAGGGTTTCCAAAAGTTCGAACTGGCTGCGGAAAACGGCTTTTGATACAGGGAAAGCCTTGGCGGTGAACTCCTCATAACTGAAAACACGCTTCCCAAAAGCGGATCGAGCGCCTGCCCAGAGCGAGGGAAGCAGGCTTTCTTTTTGATCCGCGGCTTCCGAGGTTTCCCCCGCAGCTCTTAATTCAGAACGCGCAAGCTCTGTGGGAAGGGCCGAAAGTCTTGCGAGAGGCAGGGCTCCATCCTCTTCATGCAGGGCCAGAGTCCCGAGAATATTCGGAAAATTGTCGAATTCATCCACACGGATCTTTGTGTTTTCCGGGAATCCTCCCGCCAAAAGAAAACGGGCGAGCGAAATTAAATCCGTATAAAGACCGGGTTCCATTTTTGAAAGATCGCCGGCCCCGGCTTTCTGTACAGAAGGATCTTCCACCAGATAAGGAGGTTTGATGACGAGGTATTCAGGGATTTTCTGTCCGTGAATTTCCCGGTCCGGACGGTAATGAATCCTGAAAAAGAAGATTCTCGTATCCGTGTTGAAGCCTTTTGAATCCGAAGGCGTCAGAAGGCCGGCGTGCACGCCGTAACCGATGTTGACCAGTGCGAAATCCGGATGAACCACATCAATGAAAGCACTGTCATGATGATCCTTGATTTCTTCCCGCGAGGCCATGCTCCGGATCGCTTCCACGGTTTCGGAAGGCGTCATGGTTTTGGTTTCTTTCATCGACAAACCGAGGGCGTCATGTTTGGGGCGCCTGAGCTGAAGATCCATAGCCTCGATGAGCTGGATGAGTTCGTCTTCGTCCGCGGCAGTTGTTTTCAAATGAAGAAGTTTGTCTTTCATCAGGCCGCTCAACAAAATTTCCCAGCCTGCCGGTGTTTGATGAATCACGAGGTCGCTTTGCTGCATTTCTTCAGAGAGCTGAGCGGGTGACGCGGCTGTCCAGACTGGAATACCGAGCAGGGTGTGCGCCAGCCGGGCACGCACGGATTTTAAAGCATTGGGATCAAGGGCTTGGATCGCCGCGGAGCGAAAACCCGGACGGGCAGCATCGCCCTCCACAAAAAGGTCCGTGCGCTGGGCCGCATCCAAAAGACTGAGCGGGTTGACATAGAGCACTGTTTTATTAGGGCCGAGTTTGCTGTTGAGCAAATCATAATTCAACGAAGGGTATTTTCCGATTTCACTTTCTTTGAAAAGCATGACCGCAAAGTGCAGATGGGGGACCACCGGCGAAAAAGGGTATTTGCGGTGGCGCTCAATCGTGCCGAGGGTTCTCGGATCGCTGGCTTTGATTTCAGCGCCGGGCCGGACCCAATCCTCGAGTTTCAGGTGCGTGTAAACGAATGCGATGCGGTACCTTTCTCCCGGGGTTTCTACCGTTTCGACTTCCACGGATTCCGGAAAACCGATGGTGCCGTCAGTCCGTCTTTGAAGCTGGGCCACATCGTCCGGATTTTTCGGGATCAGCATTCTTGTGGATCCGATGGGCATGACCAGATCACTTAACACAATGGCCGTGGATTGAACATTATCCTCAAAGACCCATTGGACCCGGCCCCTTTCATTCACCAGGGATTGAATGGGCGTTCCTTCCTTCAGCTGCCGCTGAGCAGCGTCAGGGGTCTGGATATGCGCCACATCAAACCCTTCATGATCCAGACCTCCGAAGACTTCTTCGCGGGAGCGGATCGAACCCTGAACGCTGGGCCAGTAAGTCATGCGTGCTTCCGGTTCCATGCCCGGCGCGAGTACGAGTTTTGCTTCAGGGGGAAGGAACTGCCGGAGTCCCGCGTAAAGCTGAGGCCCAAGGATTTTTGAAAGTGCTTCCACTTCCTGCGCTTTTGTGAGCATGTAGCTCGGCATCCAGCTGGCGTACTCAATGGCCTGCTGGGTCGGGGTGCCTCCGGATTCCTCAATCTTGAGGCGGTACACATCCCCATAACGGCCCAGCACGAATTCATCTTCCTTATAATTTTTGTCACCCTCTGTGACGTACGTGATGATCCGGACGCCATGTTCATCTTTCTCATGGAGAAAACCAGAAGGCTCATGACCTTCTTCCGTGATCAGCGAGTGCATGCGGCGATTACCTTTTTTACCAAACGCAAAGCCGAGGATTTTTCCTTCCGCATTGCGGGCGGCCAGAATCCGGTAGGGAAGAAAGTCTGAGATGAAAACATATTTCGAAGGATCAATCGGGCGGCCCGCGAGCTGCCGGCGCAGAAAATGCCGGAGGCTGTTACGCATGACCTGAAGCTCATCCGGCGCTTTCACCGCTTTCTCTTTGCTCTTCTCAGGCTGCTCCGGGGCGCGGAGTTCGGAACGTTTACTTTCACCGAAAGATTTCCAGTCAAGGTTCACATCCGTGAAAATTTTGAGACCGTGTTCAAGGAAGAGTTTCTGGAAAGCATCTTCCGGTAAATATTCGATTTTGATCCAGCGTCCGCTTTCCGTGTCATGAACCCAAGCCCGTGAAACCCCTGTAAGCGTGACGTGCTTTTGGAGGCCTTCGAGGATTTTTTCTCCGGCCCCGGGATCAGGAGCTTCTGCCGACAGGGTCATTTTGTAAGCGCCTCCATAATCCGCGATCACGTACTCGGCTTTAAGACTGGTTTCTTTCAAGAAAACGCCCTGGTCGCCGCGGCTGATGCCGCTTTCTTCTTCGGGTGCCATCATGGGATGATTGTGAATGGAGATGTGGGCACGGCTTCTGAAACTATCTTCGAGGTTAGGGACCAAGCCGCTTTTGCCGTCTAGAAAAGCCCAGGATCCGTCTGTGAATTGAAACAAGTCTTGTTCCCAGAAAATACCGTGATGCATGTCCTTGATTCGGGCTGTGAGTGCAGCCTCGTCCGAGGCGAGCATCTCAGGGGCCTTTCCAGTAACGCTCGTGTCAAACTGGTCCATCATCATCATGACACCCAGGTTTTCCCAAACATCGGCTTTATCTTTCTCCACGCGCGCATAAGCGGCCTTGATGGCCGCATCATCCGGTTTTTTTAGTTTCAGCCACCGTATGACTTCTTCTTTGAACGGCATGCCTTCCGATTGAGGAGAGAAGATAAAAGGTTCGATCCGGGACGGATCATAAGCGTAAAGCTTTTTGATTTTTCCGGATTCAATTTGAAGCGAAAAGAGCGACCCTTGTTTTGCAGCTGAAAAATAAATGATCTCAAGGGGATGATCCTTGAAGAGCTGGTGAGACACGGTTAAATCGCCGTTTTGCCAGAGAATTTTATAGCTGGGATAATGGCCAAAAGGGGCATCGTAAAGATTTCCATAAGTGCCATCCGGAAAGCGCCTGATTTTTTGCGCCGGGTCTTGAGCCAATGCTTCTATTGTGGGGGCCTTTGCAATCAGTTCCGCAAGCCCGGAGATTTCTACAGGGACATCAAAGTTCATTTCCACTTGAGTCTTTGTCCGGAGTTCAGAACGGCTGATCCTCCGCTGATCCATGACCATAACTTCATCCAGAAGTGTGCGCCAGGAGGAAAAAGAAGCAAGTCCTGCCGTAAGGGCCTGTTTTTCAGGTTTTTCTCCGAGGTGCTGCCGGAGTAAGTTAACAGCGGCTTCGGTGTCGCGCTGATCGTAAACCCCCTCGACTGCTTCTGTGCCTCGTTTGATGACCTCAAGGAGCGCGGCAAATCGAAAGTTGGGGTTTGAGGGATCTATCCAGAAAGTCCGGGAGTGGACAGGCTTGCCGGTATCCTGGGGATCAATGCTTTCGGAGCCCATCATAAATCCCCGGGTATGATAAATTCCTGCAACAGCAGCGCTGACCTCATCGCCGAGGCCCCCGAGGTGTTCTGAAACTTCCTGCGGAGTCTTAAATTCATAACCCAGCACATTGCGGTGCTTGAAGTCCGCCGGCAGGTGGTCAAAGACGTCCCGGACCTTTTGAAAAAAAGAACCCAGTTCTTCCGGACGCAGTTCACTTCGCGGAGTCAGGATTGAGAACCCTGCCGAGACGGGTTCGTAGCCGAGGATATTATGAAATCCATAACGCTTGCTGTGGCTGACTTTCCACCCTTTACGTTCAAGATCATTCAACCAGATCTGGTAGTTTTCAGTCTGGCTTTTTTCATCGCTTTCCCTGAACTTAGAAAGGTCCATTTTACCGGGGACTAAAATAACCCGCCCTTCCGGGGTGAGGACTTTGGCAAGATTCTCAAGCACCTTGTCCCACTGATCTTCTGTCACCAGCCCGTGTGCAAAGCCGAATAAATAAGGAATGACCACAAGGTCATACTTTTCACCGGAAAGTGGAATGGGGTTGAGAATATTGCCCGTTTGAAAAGTCATATGGTCCATGACGTCACCCGCGGGAGGTTGATCGAGATTCGAGACCCAGCCGCTCCGGTGATGACTGCGGATCATGGGGCGAGAGGTTTCGGTTACAAAAAGCCAGTTTTGCAGCTCCTCGGTACCCGATTTCCATTTTAGTTTCTGCCAGGCAATGGTTGCTGGATCGAGGTCCATGGCTGTCACTTCACGTGCACCAAAAGCACGCAGTAAAAAAGGAAGATTCCCATACCCGGGCACGACTAAGACTTTTTTACCCGCATAAAGCTCGGGCTTGATCAGGGGAGCCGCCGCGTCCCCAAGATGTCCCGCAATAAAAGGTCCCATGACATCCTGCTCACCGAAAAGCCAGAGAGGTTTTGTTTCATCAAGAGGGCCGGCGCGGAATAAACCTGTCCGCTGCGTTTGACGGATCATTTCTTTTTCTTCGGCCGTTAGCTCCCCTGGAGACTGTGCAGGGTCAAAGAGGCGGTCTTTTCCCTGGCCAGATTTTTCAGCCCGGAGCTCAGACCGCGGACTTGCGGCATGGGGCTGACCTGAAAGTTTGTGCGGCCGGGTTAGCACCGGACTCTTTTCATCCGTAAGGTTCAAGATAAAATCAAAATTCCGTGAAAGAATTCTGAAAAAGCGGACCGCGATTTCAGGAACCATAAGCCATGCTTTGAAGAAAGCATAGACCGGGCCCAGGTTTGTTTCCCGAAGGGCTCTGCGGATAAACTGACTTCGTATTTTTGAACCTGAAAGATCAAGGAATAGTTTTTTGACGTTCGGAACTGAGGCAAATAAGACGGAGGATAGCGTGCCTTCTATAATCAAGATCGTCTCAGGACCAATATAGACGTCATCTCTTGGGTTTCCATTAATCTTTAAAAATCCCGAACCTTCCGGTTCCTTTTGGATTTCCTGAATCTGCTGGATCCAGTTTGCAACAGTGCCTTCGTTGACAAACATGCTCACCGCGTAAGCCAGGAGTTCACGGGCCGGGCGGCGGGTGAGCCACCGGAAGAGCAGGCCGAAGAAACCTTTAAGAGGCTTGTCGTAGCGGCCGTTTCGAAGATAACTTTCACTGTGAATGATGACCGCTCTTCGGCCTTCGCTTTCGAGGACCGCTTTGAGATCCTTGGCGCGTGAAGATTTCCCCGACCCCGGCATGCCTTCAACCAGCAGCACTGGCATTTGATTGCCGAGGGGGAGAAGATCCCGGCCGATTTCCCTGAAAGCTTCAAGCAGCTCCGGATTATTCTGCAGGCCTGGCGAAAGTTTGTCCTCGGCCTGACGGGTTTTGGCTTCGGCTCCCTGAAGTTCCGGTCTCAAAAGAAAATAAGATCCGCCTCTTCCTGGGTTTTGGATAAGTCCGGCGGCTTTCGGATGAATCTCCCATCCCGATTCTTTAAGCATGCCGCGGAAGGCTGATTCATCAAGCGGGTTGATTCTAACGAGAAACGACGCGCTGGCGGGAGAGGCGTTCAAGAGTTCATGAAACACTTTTTGAACACTCTCAATCCGGATTCTATTGTTGACGTCGATGCTGGCTTTCTGATCAAGAGGCATGCTGCCTGACAGATCTCTTGCGCTGCTCGAAAAATCTGGAATGTTCCAGAAGTAAACGTCGCTTGAAGGCAGAATATCGGCGGATTTGGAGCGGTAAGTGTGAACCCGTTCACCCGCTCCGAAGAGCTTCGCTGTGCTCATCGCGTTCGCGGCTTTGATCAAGGTTAGGTCGTACAGATGAGCTTCCCTGGCTCCTCGAAGTGTCATCTGGGTTCCAATCCATCCGGCTCCAGAGCCGATTTCGGAAATGGTTTTATCCCGGACGCTGAGAACACCGTTATTAATAAGCAGGTCCGCGGCAGCGACAAGCCCCTTTGAACTGGCGTGATTTAAACTAAACACCGTAGGAAAAGCGAGGCCTTCTTCAAAGGTTCTTAATTGTGCTCCGGGTAGTCCCTGCCCGAGAGTGCTCAACGGCAAGCCGCCCTGCATGACCGGGTTTTTCCCATAATCTTTCTTGTGAAAATGCCGGATAAAAAGCTCGGTCTCCGGAGGAAGTGTTAACGCGGCTCCGTCTGAGCCCCTGTCTTCTGCAGAAGGCCAAAGGGCCTGCTGTTCTCTGCCTCTGAGCGGATAATAATATATGGGCTCAAAGGCAGCTCCGGGAATGGCCCAGACAAACGCTGCAGGTTTGTTTTCATGAGTCAGCAGATAAAGGTATTGAAGGGCGGAATCTTCCGGGTGTCCATTTTGACGGAGGCGCTCGCGAATTTCCTGTGCGTCAAAAACTGCAAATGCACTTTCCATGACAGCCGCGTCAAGTTCAGAGCCCGGGAGGACACCAAAAACCTCATGCTGGGCTGCGCGCACGCGTCCCCAAGGGCCTTCGAGTTTTTCGATTTTTGCTTTTGACGGATCAATGCCGAAGGATTTCAGAAAATCCCAAAGAGGTGCGTTCGAATTGAAGCCTGCGAGCTCCGCGGGAATTTCAGCAGCTCTCAATTCGGAGCGCGGAGGATTTTCAGGAATCGCCCCATCCATACGTTTTGTCAGCACCACGGCTGTGCGTGTGTGCTGAAGAGGATTTCCTGGGGGAAGCCTGGCCTCACGGTAATGGAGAGAAGTTTCTGCAAAGTAGGCTTCACGGTTAATTCTTCTCAGAAGCATGCGGCTGTATTCGGCTTCAAGATAAAATCCCGGACTTACAAAAACAGCACCCTGAGGAAGATCATTTTCGAGGCGATCGACAATGGCGTCACCCTGGCGGGCTTGATGCACGACCGGATGCGTGTAATAAAAATAAATGAAATCCACGCCTTCAAGCGGGTATTTTAGAAAATCGCCCTGCTCAAAGCGGACCCCTGGAAATTCGAGCCCTTTTTGATCCTTCAGGAAAGTGAGAAAATTCTGGAGCACCACCCAGCGCATGGGATCGATCTCAATGGATGTGACCTGGGCGCCGGTGAGAATATTAAAAGCCATGGCCGCAAGCCCGTTGCCGCTGCCCACATCCAGAATGCGGCTTTGGGCATTCAGGTTCCAGTTCTCTTTCATGAAGTTCATCCACTGGAAAGGGGAGCGAACAAAAGCGCCGCCTTCATAAGCATTCAGGAATTTATTGCGGTCGACTTCCGAGTTTCTAAGAAATTCTTCCCATGCATCCGAGATTTGCTTCAGCTTGGGATAGGCCTCAAGAAGGGCGGGGGCGTCGGCATTGTTAGACGCCAAAGCACGAAGTTCTGAGCGGGTACGGAGCTTCACCTTGAACTGGTCCTGAATTTCTTCGATGCTAAGTTCCGGGTCTTTCATCAGGCGGTCATACATGTCTTCCGCATCATCTGACCGGTTGTACTCGGTATCTGAAAACCATGTGTTGATGACACCGCTTTTTAAGGCAAGGGTGAGGGTTCTTTGCATCAAGCCCTTTTGGGAGATGAAGGCCCGGGTTTGCCCCATCTGAAAAGTCTTTTCTTGTGCATTGAGTGGTATCAGCCAGGCACCCGCCGCAAGCCGGCGGTTTTGATCAAGACCGATTAAAAATTCTTTTTCTGTTTCCGTGGAAGAGGGAAGAAGGACTGTGAGTTTTACAAGGTAGGCCGTCAAATCCGGATCGATTTCTGGCGCGTGGACTTTATCCAGGACAGCAAAGCTAGTGAACTCGGATGGAAAACCGAAATCAGCAGCCACCCGCTGCGCGTGCGTTTTGACTTCACTGAGCTCTGTCTCATTGATTTTAGCTCGGCTCAATTCAGAACGGATAGCAGAGACAGGCTGCTGCGAATTTGAAAAGGCCTGCACGAAATACCCTGTTCCAAATTCTGCGCTCACGACGGGACGAAGGATCAGGTCCGCCTCATTTTTTTCGATATCCGTATTCGTTATTTCAATCTCGACCCGGGCCCGGGTATTGAGGTCCATGAGGTAGACTTTTCTCTCTTCCGGAAGATACGCGCGCCAGCTCATAAAGCGCCTGCCAAAGCTCCTCGCGATCAGTTTGTCCCGGAGTGCCCAAAGTGCCGGACGGTTCCAATGCCCAAAAATGTTGACGGACGCGTCCGGGTTTTCGTGGTCCGAAAGAAACTCCAGCCATTCCGTGTCCCTCAAAATGACAATTTCGGGCGGTGCAGAGATGCGGATTTCCGCTTCACGGCGCGGGGCTTTGAAACGGCCCCCAATTTCTCTTCCCGGGGATTTTTCAACGGATCTTATTTCAATCAGTGCCGAGGTTCTTCGTTTCGGATCAAAACCCGACACAAGAATTTTTTCGCCTGCCGCGACGGTCACTTTCCGGGTTTCTCCCAGCGGGATTTCCAACCGCTCGCCGTCGTTCCTTAGTTCAGACCGGGATTCCCGCAGCTTTAGGTCATAAATCCATAAAGGAACGCCAGACTCTTCGTCGCGAAGTTTAAAACCGGCTTTTGTTAAATCATCATCAGAAAGCGGGCCTTGAATAAGGTCGAAATCGTCAAAGCCTGTTTGCTTTGCAAAAGGAACGAGGTTTTTCAGGAACCACCAGGCAAAGACAGGGTCGTCGTACCCAGGATAAGCGGTTTTTGCCTCACTGAATTGATTCAAATGGCCGAAGCCGAGGCCGAGCTGTTTCCCTTTGACGCTGAGCGGAATTTTCAAAAATTCATAACTGGGGTTTTTCCTGTCCTTTAAAATAATTTGCAGAGATCCGGCGCCTTTTTGGATATCCAAAATCAATTTTCGGGCGGCTCCCGGAGCCCCTTGGGTCTTGAATCCCTTAGGAAGCTCATAGCCTTCCCGGATCAGTCTGTCGAGAATGGGTTTTGGAATCAGGGCTTCCGCCGCGGCAATCGTTTCAGGCGTGATTTCTTTTTCAAAAAAAAGATTTTGGATAAGGGGATTTGTTTCCCCGGGCTGCCTCAACTCTGACCGGGAATCTGTGTTCTGGTCCCCGGAACCGGGCCTGAGGGATTCAGTCACGGTCTGGGCCATGAGCAGTGAATCAGACCACAGGTAAAGTTTCACGCGAACCGGCTCCTGGGGGCCGGCTGGCGCATCAGTGCTTTCAGTTTTTACACCGTCCACGAAGACTTCGTAAGAAAGGCCCGCCGCGTCTGCCTCAAGGTTAAAGAGCAGCGCGCTGATTTTTTCTTTTGAATCGGATTCAGCGAGAAAGTCATGAGGGTACGCGATCAAGTCGACGGGGAAGTGGAGGTTCAGATTTTTTTCGGGATTGTTCCGGGCATACTCGAGAAGCGTCCAGGAGGCCTGCCGGCAGCAATCGTCAAGATAAGCCCCTTCCATGACAATGCTGATTTCTTTTTGATGAGAAAAGGCCTCGACCTGTTCTTTGAACGCGGGAGCGACCGCGCCCCGGCTCAAATCCGTGACCGCAATTTTCCCGGGGTGAAGCGCGCCGTCACGCTGAAGAGTGTCGAGAAGCTGCTTGAGTTTCTGTGCGGTGTCCCTGGTTTCGGACGAATGAACGCTTGCGTGAATCAGCTTCTTTTCTTCTTCAACCGCGGTTGTGAACAATTCAGGATGGTTTTCCGACAGTTCCTGAAGATCGTGTTTTAATTTTTCAGTGATTTCCGACATGTCTTTCGGCCATTTTTTACGGGGAAGCGGGGTCAGCTTCTCTGTCCATACCCCGATCTGAAGCAGTTCTTCAAAACGCTGAAAGGTCCAGTCCTTGAGAATGAGGTGAAGGTATTCGTCCCGCATGCGGCGCAGAGTTTTGCCGATTTCCGGAGACTGTGCCTGAATCTGATGATCCAAAAGGTGCGCAATGATCATGATGAAACTGTAAACATCCACGTCCGGGGAAGTTTTGTCTTCGATCGGGTTCTTTTCCTCATCCAGAGCCACATAACCGCGTGTGAAATTGCCGCCGAAATCAATCCATTCGAGTTCCTGGGCGTTATTGATCAAAAGGTTTTCCGGCTTGATATCGCCGTGAACGATCCCGCGTTCATGAATACCTTTTAACAGCTCTCCGGCCCGGATCAGGACATTGAAAAGCCGGGGCGTTCTGCCGAAAATTTCGCGGTCCATGGAACGTGCTGAAGCAATGCCTTTGAGTTCCACCCACATGCCGCCGCTTTTCAGCGTCCCGATGCGCTGCAATTTGGAAACGCCAGGAGTCTGTAGAGCGAAAATCTTTTTGGCTTCCTCAAAAAGCGTTTCGTTTTCGGACGCGTAATGAGTGATTTTGTAAATACGGTCGGGAATTTCGCGCCCGTCCGAATCCAGCGCCCGGTAAATAAATTTCGACCAAGGCATAATGACAGCAACTTTCTTCCCGTTCTCGTAAAGGAAGTCATCGTTTCTTCCGCCGCTTAAAGTAGGAGTCTTGGCAAGATCTCCGAAGGCCAGCTCCATTTCAAAAGAAGACACCATGCGCAGTTCGCTGCGGACCGGAGCAAATTCCCGAAGGAAAGCCTCTGTTTGTTCTTCGGGAACTATTTGTTCAGGGCCTTGAGACCGTCCGTCTTGAAAAGACTGAATATTAAAAGAGCCGTTGCTTTCAAGGCGCGTGACTTGGACCGTGAGCTCCTGGCGCTGGGAATGCTGGTAAACCTGGCCGGGGACGGGAAGCGTCTGCGGATAATTCAGGTTGAAGCGTTTGTCGTCTTCGGGACGAAGCGGTGTAAGACCCTGTGAAATTTTTTCAAGCGCATAGAGCGTTTTTGAAATAAGCCTGCCCGTGAAATCCTGGGATGCCGAATACTTTCCTTTCAAGGCTTTCAGCAGTGCCAGGTCTGACGCGGTAAAGGGATTGGGCCCTCCCCGGGTTTTTTTCTGCAGGGGAATCAGTTTTGCCCAATCCGACACAACCTCTTGCAGCTCCGCTGTCCGGCTGGTGGACATGCGGCGAAGTGTGAAGCGGACATAGTCTGAACGGTTGTTCGGAAAATGTTTACGTGAAAGATGAAGCCCCTCAATCAGTGCTGGCTCCCAGCCGAGGGAATAAACTTTATGAAGAAATTCAGGCGTCTCGGTATAAGTGAGTTCAAGTGTGCCCGTCTCTTTCAGATGATCCGGTGCTTCGGTCAGGAAGCGGGTGAGGACACGCATGCCTTCATCTGCCGTGGCAAGGTTTCCGTCCGCTGCATTCATGCTCAAGGGAGGGTTGAAGTAAATATGATCAGCCCGTTCACCTTCCGGCCGTCCGGGGATATTAAAAAGATCTGCCCGGTGGACTTCAATGACTGCACTGTAAGGGCTTCGTGCAGCGTTGTAGCGGGTGTTTTCAGCGGCCAAAGAATCAATGTCGGAGGCCACAATCCGGATCTGGCCTTTGGCCTTTTCCGCGGCGCGGAGAGCATCCGCGCCCGACCCTGATCCTAAAACATAAACCAGGGAATTTTTCCCAGGACGGATCCCTGACCTGAAGAGATGACTGCTCACCGTGTAGGGTTTGTAGACACCCTCAAAGGTGAGGATGGGGGACTGCAGGTCTTCGGGTTTGGTCACATCAAAGAACTGTGTAGAGTACGTACCGACTGATTGGGTTTGTGCTTCGAACCATCTCTGGGCCAGTAAGAAAGGATGCTGGGCTTCTTCGGGTACAAGGGAAAACCCAAGAGCAATTTGTTTTTTTGAAATGGATCTTAAGAATTCTTCGCGTCCTTTTTTCTGAGCCTTGCCCGGAGAAAGGTGTTTGTAAACGCCTGCGAACCGGGCAATGAAGGCCTTTTCATTGGCCGATCGAATGTCTTCAGGGATTTGGCCCCAGGCAATACCGTCAGAGACAATAAGAAGCGGCTGGCGGTCTTTGAAAATTAAACGCAAATGGGTGGGCAGCTGTTCACTGCCGTTTTTATAGGCCGGAATCATGCGCTTGTGAATGACTTTTCTTTCCGCTGGCAGCGGATTGATTTCGTATTGCCAGTAACCGTTTCGCAGCGCTGATTCGGGAACATTAAAGTTGACGCCTAAACCTCGGCCGAAGGCCGCAAGCGCTGAATCCGCGGCAATCAGATTTGCCGATGGGCTGGCTTCCGAGCGAAGTTCTGACCTTGGGACTTCGCGTTCAAGAAGTTCAAGCGGCGTATCCGGGTTTTGTTCAACCGTCCGGTAAAGCGACTGGATTGAGGCCTCGCCAAAAGTTTCCACAAACAGAGATGGCGGTCGTGTGGCCCGTGCGGCAGTTCCCGCGGCGGGGAGAACGGTTTTTTCATAGTCATGCAGGCCCACGGCCATGAGTTCCTTGTAATACCGTTCATGAACGGGGTCCGGGCCTGAAATTTTCGGGGTGATGATGCCGTAGGAAACGCCCAGTTTTTGAAAAATCGACAGAATGTTGGCCTTGTGAAATCCGCCGTAGACGAGGACGGCGGTGGTTTCATCCGGCTGCTGAAGGAAGTCCGAAAGTGTTTTCTCAATGGCTTCGTCACGCTGCTTTGCCAATTCATAAAACGCTGAGGCTTTTTGAATGCTGTTTTCCCATGCCTTGGAAAGAACCAGGGACTTTTTGGATTCGCGTGCGATAAAGTCGGCCAGTTCCCGGGTGTTGAGCCCGGTAATCATTTTTTGAGAGGCCGCGTACTCGGCCGGCGTGACCTCCATTTGATTAAGGCGCTTCAGAAGATGCAAAGCTTCGCGGTAGTGAAAAATCCGGCGGTCTCCTTCCGCGGTCAGGAACCGTTCTGCGGTCAGGGTATCCAAAGCTGCGAGATCCTGAAACAGGGCTTGAGGGGTAATGGTTTTGGCTTGAGTGGTCAGGGTTTCATTCTGATCCGAAGCCGAAGCCCTAAGTAAAAGTTCGATGGCCGGAATTTTTTCCGGAACGCCGGCAAGGCCGGAGGGAGAAGTCTCAAGGATTTTTCTTGTGCGCTTTAAGTAGTCTAGAAGATCAACCGCCGCGCAGTCGTATTTGTCGCGTAGTTTCACCCATTCGCGGAAGGACTTGGGAAAGCGCTGACTCGCCAGGGACTCGATTTCCGTAAGGATGGCGTCAAGATCGCGGGCAATGACTTGATTTTCTTTGGCTGCCGCGCGGAAGGCCTCAATGTTTTTTTTGTATTTGTCCAGATTGTCCGCGCCGATGAGCTTGAAGTCTGTCTTCCGATTGATATGGGCATATTCCGCGCCCCCGATCCGGAGCTTGTCCAAAAGAAAACCGGAAACCTTTTCCCGGATTTCAGAGGCGGGTATGAACCCGAAAAAGCGGTCTGTCGGAACCGGGCCTTCATACCCTTCTTCAAAAACAGTTTTGACCCCGTCCTTTTCGGTGAATTGAGAAATCAGGGACGCGATGTTTTTCTGCGCCTCAAGCGAGTCATGGGCGTCCTGAATGTAGAGAATAGTTTTTGCGGAAGTTCCCTGAAAAAAATCTTCCATTTGGCCGGCAGTTTCTGAAATTTCGGGAGCTTTTGCTGGGGAAGAAGCTGCTTTGGGCAGACCGGTGGCGGCATAGACGTTTCCCGGATCTGTCATCAGGGAAATCGCCGTGAAAGCGGCCATGATTTTAAGAGGCAGATTTTTTTTCATTATCTATTAATGTAGGCAGGGGGTTTTTCCTGCTGCGTAAGATTACCCGCCATCCTTCCCTATGACAAATTTCATGAGAAAAAGTGAAAACAATACTAAAAAATGATCGTTCCTGAGTGTTCAAAAAGGGGGTTTAAGCGTCTCAAACCTCCGTGAGGCCTCCGTGATTGTCTCGCCGGTACACTGTCCGCTAGGCTTCCGGTATGACAAAAACCAGCAACCGAAGGAGAGTCTTTATGAAACAGCTTGAAGTGAAACGCCGTCCCCGTGTTTTGAGCAGGAGAAGCGAAATGATTGTGAACAGCCAGCTTCAAGGAGTGCAATGGATTCAGATCAGGCGCATTCCGGAAGAGAAAACCAAAGGCAGGCATCATTTTAAAAAGGCAGCGCTGAAACTCCTTCTCGGCATGGGCTGGGTTTTTTGGTTCCTATTTCTTGGGGGTTTTCTTGTGGCAGGAGTACAGCTTTTGGGCAGTCTTTCTAGGCTAAGAACCAAGGATTTTTTTTATGCGCTTGAATGCCATAAATATTTATGGTATATGGGAGGCGTATGGAAAAGAAACCCTTAACAGACAATCAAAGGAAAATCCTGGAATACCTCCTGAAAACCCGCGCGCGAAGCCGGAATTTTCCTTCGCTGCAGGAGATTCAGACCCATTTCGGATTCCGGGCCGTAGGAACCGTGCAGGATTATTTGAATGTCCTTCAAAAGAAGGGGTACATCCGCCGCTCTCCCAAAGCCCGGGATATTGAGATTCTCGATGATGATGGGTTCGACGTTCAGCCCGACGGTTTGGTCAAGCTGCCGATTGTCGGACAGGTCGCGGCCGGAACTCCGATCCTGGCGGAAGAAAATATCGAGGGGCATTTTGTGGTGAGCCGGGAGTCGGGTGCGGTGAGGGATAGTTTTTTGCTGCGCGTCAAAGGGGACAGCATGGTGAATGCGCACATTCTGGACCGCGATTTGGTGATCGTGAGGCCCCAGAAAGACTGCGAAAACGGCCAGATTGCGGTGTGCCTCGTCGACGGCGAAGCCACGGTCAAAAGATATTACAAACGAGCCGCGCATATTGAACTCAAGGCCGAGAATCCGGTGTACAAACCGATTGTTGTGAAGGCGGATCAGGCCTTCCGTCTGGTCGGAAAAGTTTGCGGTGTGATAAGAATGCATTTGTAAGAAAAGCAGGACTCAGCGGAAACAGCCCCTCTTTCTCCCGTTTTTTTGCCGAGGATCAGAGACGCTACCCCGAAGCGGGTCTATCAATAAAAAGGGGAGCGGTATGGATACGGCGTTGCTGAAGCATTTGGGCGTCGATGAGAGGATTTTACAGGCGCTTGAAAAGAGCTGGGGCGGACAGTTTGAAGAAGTTGAAATTGAGCAGGGAGCTTCCGGGCTGAGACTGATTCTGCGCAGCCGCCAGGATGCCGGATTCAAAACCCAGATCATCACCTTGAACGCGCATCAGGAAAAACAGGTTCTGGGAACCGCGGAACCTCAGGCGGAATATGCCGCCGGAAACCCGGCCCTTTACCGGTGCCGTGATGAAATTGATTTTTTCCCTGAGGCGGAAGCCGGGAAACCCAACCTCCAGTTAAATGGCGAGCCTCTGCGCATGAGCGACTCTCTTTTCCGGCTGCTTCATTATCTTGCCCGGGAAATGAAAATAAATAAACCGGGCTGGGTTTCGATTCAGGATTTGCGCGCGGCCCGCGTGATTCCTTCGGATGGGTATCAAATTTTCAGCCGGCTCCGGGGTGTGGCGGCCGGGTATCTTCTTGAAAAAAATCCCCGGGATTTTCTGGAAGCCAACGGCATCAAACAATACCGGCTTTCAGTTCCGCCCGGAAACATACGCTTTTTTAAAGAGGGCAAAGAGGAGAAGTGTCTCCGCGGTTCTTAAGAGAGAGCTGCTTCGCTTTCAGCAAGAAAGGGATAATCCGTATAACCCTTGGGGCCGGGCACATAAAAGGTCTGAGAATCCGGCGTGTTAAGCGGGGCGTTTTTTGCCAAGCGTTCAGGAAGGTCGGGATTAGCAATAAAAAGCCGGCCAAACGCCACAGCATCGGCTTCTCCGGCCGCAAGTACTTGTTCCGCAGTTTCTTTTGTAAAACCTTCATTGGCAATAAGCACTCCGCCAAAGGCTTTTTTCAGAGCCGGGCCAAGTCGGCCGTCCCCCAAGCGTTCGCGCGTGCAGATAAACGCGATTTTTCTTTTTCCGAGTTCCTGGGCTACGTAGCCGAATGTCGCGGCGGGGTTTGAGTCAGACATGCTCTGGGCATCTCCACGGGGAGCCAGGTGCATCCCCACGCGGCCGGGGCCCCAAACCGAAATCGCTGCATCTGTGACTTCAAGCATCAAGCGCGCCCGGTTTTCAATGGAGCCGCCGTACTGATCCGTCCGCTTGTTAGAACCGTCCTGAAGAAACTGGTCGAGAAGATAACCGTTGGCTCCGTGAATTTCGACACCGTCAAAACCAGCACGCTTCGCGTTCTCAGCGCCTTTCCGGTAGGCCTCAACAACGCCCGGAATTTCATCGGTTCTTAACGCGCGCGGTGTGACGTAAGGTTTTTGAGGGCGGACAAGGCTGACATAGCCTGAAGGCGTTACGGCGCTTGGGGCCACCGGAAGTTCGCCGCCCAGAAACATGGGGTCTGAAATGCGGCCCACATGCCAGAGCTGAAGAAACATCCGCCCGCCTTTGGCGTGAACAGCCGCGGTGATTTTTTTCCAGCCCTCGACCTGTTCCTCCGACCAGATTCCCGGAGTGTTCGCATACCCGACCCCCATCGGGGTGACGGCCGTGGCTTCGCTCAAGATCAGGGCCGCAGAGGCGCGCTGGGAATAATACTCCACCATGAGATCGTTAGGGACGCGGCCATCCGTGCCCGTACCCCGGCTGCGTGTGAGCGGAGCCATAATGATGCGGCTTGGAAGTGTGAGATCGCCTACGGTCATAGGGTCAAAAAGAGACGGCATTTGAAACCTCGTGGGAAATATTGGGGTACCGGGGGATAAAATTATTTGAAAGGTGAATTATTACTTCTCCACGGAAGTTTGTCCAATGGTTCTTCAAAACCATGGAGAGGGGAAAAAGTCTCGTTGACCGCGCCGGTTTCCCGATTTAACCTATCGCCAATCCCCGGTATCTTTTCAAACTCATTCACCCTGTGAAGTTCGCAGGTTTTTTCTTTCTTCGCGAGTCACTCAAAATTCAGAAGGAGAAGTTATGGCCGCAAATATCGATAAAATCACCGAGTATCTTGGCAAGGATTCCGACAGTCTTCTGAAACACAAATGTAAATTCCCCAAAGATAAACTGCATCTTCCCGGCGCGGACTGGGTGGACCGCCTTATCTCTCCAACGGACCGGCCGACCACGGTGCTGAGAAGCCTTGAGGCTATCAGCCGTAACGGCCGGCTTGGCGGAACGGGTTATGTTTCGATCCTCCCCGTGGACCAGGGCATTGAACATTCGGCGGGCGCGTCGTTCGCCCCGAACCCGGAATATTTTGATCCCGAAAATATTGTGAAGCTCGCGATCGAAGGCGGCTGTAACGCGGTGGCCTCGACGTTTGGGGTTCTCGGTGCCGTGGCCCGCAAATACGCGCACAAAATTCCTTTTATCGTAAAGATTAATCACAATGAACTGCTGACACTTCCCAATCAGTATGACCAGATTATGTTCGGGCAGGTGGAGCAGGCTTTTGAGATGGGCGCTGTCGCGGTGGGTGCCACGATTTATTTTGGGTCTGACCACAGCACGCGCCAGATTCAGGAAGTCAGCGCCGCTTTCGCGCGCGCGCATGAGCTCGGCATGGCAACGATTCTGTGGTGTTACCTGCGCAACAGCGGTTTTAAAGTGGGCGATAAGGATTACCACACCAGCGCAGACCTTACGGGCCAGGCCAATCACCTGGGCGTGACGATCGAAGCGGACATCATCAAACAAAAACTTCCGACCTTGAACGGCGGCTATGACGCGATTAATAAAGAGAAGAAGGGTTACGGAAAATATGACAAGCGGATGTATTCGGATCTCGCGAGCGATCACCCGATTGATCTCTGCCGTTATCAGGTCATCAATAATTACATGGGCCGCATCGGACTGATTAATTCCGGCGGCGCTTCCGGCGAAAATGATTTTGCCGAAGCCGCGGCCACGGCCGTGATCAACAAACGCGCAGGCGGCATGGGGCTCATCAGCGGACGCAAGGCCTTCCAGCGCTCCATGCAGGACGGCGTCAAACTTCTTAATCTTATTCAGGACGTTTACCTTTGCAAAGAAGTCACGGTGGCGTAACGCGGGAGAAAAGGATGCAGCCTCTAAAAGGAAAAACGGCGCTCGTGACCGGCGGTTCGCGCGGGATTGGTGCGGCCTCTGCACGGCGTTTGGCGCGAGAAGGTGCGAATGTTGCAGTCACGTATGGAAAATCAGCAGCCGCTGCGGAAGCTGTTGTGAAAGAGCTCTTGGGGCTCGGTGTTAAAGCCAGGGCTTATCTTGCTGATGCAGCAAAACCGGAGTCCCTCGAAGGGTTGATCAGCCAGGTTGTGAAAGATTTTGGCGGTCTGGATATTCTGGTGAACAACGCAGGCGTGTTTGAAACCGGAATGATCGGCGAAGTGAGTCATCAGGATTATGAACGGATCATGAAGGTGAATGTGGAATCTGTTTTTGTGCTTTCAAATGCGGCGGCAAAAGTGATGAAGCCAGGCAGCCGGATTATCAACATCAGCAGCGGACTGGGGGAGCGCGCAACAGGTCCAGGGATGAGTATTTACTGTGCATCGAAATTCGCTGTGACAGGGTTTAGCCGCGCATGGGCCAAGGACCTTGGGCAAAAGGGGATTCTGGTCAATGCGATTCAGCCGGGTCCCATCAATACCGAGATGAATCCTGAAGTCGGAGAGTTTTCCGATTTTATGAAATCTCAAACAGCGCTGGGCCGTTATGGGCAGCCTGAAGAAATAGCCGGGGCAGTGGCGTTTTTGGCAGGGCCTGATTCCGCTTATGTGACGGGCGCCCGGCTTGATGTTGATGGGGGCTGGAACGCGTAAGAGAAAAAATACCGGGGACATGCCAGGGCTTGTTCCCGAGATCCAGCGGGAGGGGTGGGAAAACCATGGAAAACAGGATTATTGAGCTTGAAAAAAAATCCGCTTTTCAGGAAGAAACGATTGAACAGCTGAGCCAGGCCCTGATTGAGCAGCAAAAAAGAATGGATGCGCTTGAGAAGCTCGTAAAGTCCCTCCACAGCCAGGTGCAGACAGGCGCGTTTATCAAGCGCCCCGATGAAGAAGTTCCACCCCCGCACTATTGATTCGCACGCGATGATGGATAAAAAGCAAAAACCGGTTTTTTCCGGAACCCCCTATTTACTAAAAGAAGAAGAGCTGGAAGAGAGTTTTGTCCGTTCCGGGGGCCCCGGAGGACAAAATGTGAATAAGGTCTCCACGTGCGTGGTGTTAAAGCACCTTCCGAGCGGACTTACCGTCAAGTGCCAGCAGGGGCGTTCACAGGCTGCCAACAGAATCGCTGCCCGGAGCATTCTCCTCAAAAAACTGCAGGCGATGGAACTCCGGCGCCGGCAGGAAAAGGCCATGCTGGACTCCAAGATACGGCGGCAAAAGCGGAAGAAATCCAAAAGCGCGCGTGAACGGATGCTGAAGGAAAAAAAGAGAACCGGAGAAAAAAAGAAGCTGCGGCGGAGAGTTCCTTCTGGGGGAGACACCGAATGAAAAATATTTTCGCGGTTTTTTTTATGGGAGCGTTGTTTTTTTCTCCGGCCGCAGGGGCGCAGCCGAAAGAAAATACCGTGGTCGAGTATTACGACATACAAGGGAACAGTAAAAAAGACCTGATCAAGGAGATGAAGAAAAAGGGGGTTCACGAAAACGGGAAACGGTTTCACGCCCACACGGACTGGCTTGTGAGCTGGAAATACCAGTATGCCCCGGCCGCGGACGGATGCCGTATTTTTTCCGTGGTCACGGATCTGGAAATAAGTTTTTTTCTCCCCCGATGGGTTCCGGGTCCCGGGGTTTCCTCCGGCCTTGTTGAAAAATGGGAAAATTATTATGCGGCCTTGAAGACGCATGAAGACGGACATGCGGATATCGGCAGGAAAGCCGCCCGTGAAATTGATGAAGCTCTTGGGAAATTGGGGCGCGGGCTCTCATGCCCGCAGGTCCGGGAAGCCGCGGATCAGGAGGCTGAACGGATTCTTAAAATATGGCAGAAGGAAAATGCTGACTATGATGTCCGGACTAAAAACGGCCGCAAACAGGGCGCCGTTTTTGATTAAGGTGATTTTTAAGCAACCGCTGCTTGCTGGGAGCGGAGGGCGTGTCTATAATACAAAAATTCCCCGCGCAGCAATCTCTTCCGAAGAATTTCCGCGAAGTTACTGCGGCTAAAATACAAAAGGTGGTTTATGGATAATATTGAACACTATCTTGAGATGGTCGGTCAGTGGGCCGTGACCACCGGGTTTCGTATCGTTGTCGTTGTTGTCCTGTTGACGATTGGCATGAGAGCCATCGATCTGGTTGTTGAAAAGATTCTCGAAACATTATTTAGGAAGTTCAGAAGAAATGACGGTGAGCTTGAGAAGCGTGCGAATACATTGACAGGCATCGTCAAAGCAACTCTCCGCGTTATCATTGCAGGTATCGGAATTATGACAATTCTAGGCGTTCTGGGAATTGAAATCGGTCCTGTTCTTGCTGCGGCCGGTGTTGTGGGGCTTGCTGTCGGTTTTGGAGCGCAGAAACTGGTCGAGGATGTCATCAGTGGTTTTTTTATCCTGCTCGAGGATCAAATTCGGGTGGGGGATGTTGTAAATATAGCGGGCGTCGGGGGGCTGGTGGAAAAAGTGGATTTGAGAATGATCGTTCTGCGGGACTTGTCGGGGAACGTTCATTTTGTGCGCAACAGCAAGATAGACATCGTAACGAATATGACCAAGGATTTTTCTTATTACGTTTTTGATATCGGTGTTGCCTACCGTGAAAGTACGGATGAAGTCATCGAGGTGATCCGTCAGGTTGATGCGGAAATGCGCCGTGACCCGGCGTTCAAGGCCGATATTATTGAGCCGATTGAAATTTTGGGGCTCGATAAGTTTGGGGACTCCTCTGTTGTGATTAAGGCACGCATCAAAACACTCCCGATTAAGCAGTGGAATGTAGGGAGGGAATTCAACGCGCGGCTTAAAAAGGCTTTTGATTCAAAAAATATAGAAATACCTTTTCCGCACCTCACGCTTTATATGGGACAGGATAAGTTGGGCAGATCACCCGCTATGAATGTGGTGATAAAAGAAGGCGGGAAAATCCCGTCTTTGAATGCCTGATTCCTTGAATAAAAAACTGTCTTTTTGAGAAAATCGCTTATAATGTCCAAAAGTTTCCGGCCTTTCCCCCTTTGGGGGAGCATTAAAAACCTTAAAACGAAGGAACGAAATATGAAAAAGCTTTTGATGGCTGTGTCTGTGCTGGCAGTTACTTTTAGCTTGGTTGGATGCGGCGATGTCTGTAAGGAAGATAAGCTTGGTAACAGCCTGGCGACGATTGGCAAGTCAGGTCTCGAAAAGGATAAGATTATTGCTGAACGCACGGCCGCCCGCGCTTCCAAATGCGCAGAGAAAAAAGGCGCCGAAATGAAAAAGAAGATGGGTCTGTAAGCGTTTAAAAAACCCGTAATTTAAGGCGCTGCTGCGGTAAGCGGCAGCGCCTTTTTTATTTCAAGACAGAATGTCTTTAGGAGTTTATGGCTTTAATCAGTTTACAGGATGTGTCTCTGGCCTTCGGCGGCCCGCTTCTTTTTGACAAACTCAGTTTTCAGCTGGAAGCCGGCGAGCGCGTGGCGCTTCTTGGCCGTAATGGCGTGGGAAAGACCACGCTCATGAAAGTTATGGCCAGTGAGGTCAAGGTGGACCAGGGGGCGGTTGTTTACCAAAAGGGAATCCGGGTGACCCATTTGCCGCAGGAAGTGCCCGTGAATATTCAGGGCCCGGTGTTTGACGTCGTGCTTTCGGGCCTTGGCGACAGGGTCAAACTTCTCAGCGATTACCATCACGTGAACCACCGCCTTCAGACCGAGTATTCCGAGCAGCTGATGCGCCAGCTCGGCAACCTTCAGGAAGAAATGGACCGGACCAACGGCTGGGAAACAAACCGTCAGGTCGAAGAAGTCATTCACGAAATGAAGCTCGACCCCGAAAGCCTTTTTGAAAATTTATCGGGCGGACAGAAACGCCGCGCGCTTTTGGCCCGCGCGCTCGTGCTGAAGCCGGAAGTCCTGATGCTGGATGAACCCACGAACCATCTCGACATCGAATCCATTGACTGGCTGGAAGGCTTTCTTAAAAATTACGCAGGCACCATTTTCTTTGTCACTCACGACCGCATGTTCATGCAGCATCTGGCCACGACGATTATGGAACTTGACCGCGGAAAGATGCTGAGCTGGGCTTGTGACTACGCGACTTTCCTCGAGCGCAAGCAGGCGGCCCTTGAAAATGAAGCCGCGGAGCGCGCCCGATTTGAAAAAAGGCTGGCGCAGGAAGAAATCTGGATCCGCCAGGGGATTAAGGCCCGGCGCACCCGCAATGAAGGCCGGGTCCGCGCCCTGGAAAAAATGCGTGAGGAAAAGAGCGCGCAGCGTCAGATCATGGGTAAAGTGCGCATGAAAGCGCAGGAAGCCGACCGGTCCGGTCAGGTGGTCACAAAGGCCGAACACCTTGGGCATGCTTACGGCGACAAGTGTTTGATCCGTGATTTTTCAACCCGCATTATGCGGGGAGACAAGATCGGCGTGATCGGGCCTAATGGCTGCGGGAAAACCACCTTGCTTAGAATTCTGCTCGGCCAGCTTGCCCCGCAAAAAGGAACGGTTTCCCTGGGAACAAATCTTCAGATTGCCTACTATGATCAGCTCCGGGAACAGCTCGATGAAAACAAAACTGTGGCCGAAAATGTAAGCGAAGGAAGCGAAAGCGTTACCATCAACGGAAAAACAAAACACATCATGGCCTATTTGCAGGATTTTCTTTTTGCGCCCGAACGCGCGCGGACCAAGGTTAAGGTTTTGTCGGGCGGAGAGCGCAACCGGTTGTTTCTCGCGCGGCTGTTTACCCGGCCCGCGAATCTTCTGGTGATGGATGAACCGACGAATGATCTGGATATCGAAACCCTTGAGCTGCTTGAAGAACTGCTCGTGGAATACGCCGGAACGCTGCTTCTTGTTAGCCATGACCGCGCTTTTTTGAACAATGTCGTGACCTCGACCATTGTGCTGGAGGGCGGCGGTGAAATCGGGGAGTATGCCGGCGGTTATGATGACTGCCTGAAACAGCAGGACGCGAAGCGGAGCCTTAAAGCGCGGCCGCGCACTCCGGAGGAAAAAGAGTCTGCGCAAAAAGGCCAGGCCGAAGCGGATGCGGTCAAGAAGCAGAAGCTTTCCTTTAAGGAGAAGCGCGAGAAAGAAACCCTGCCTAAAAAAATCGAAGAGCTCGAAGAGGAACAGACGAAACTTTTGGGCAAAATGGCCGAACCTTCTTTCTATCAGAAGGATCCGCTGGACATCGCGCAGGCAAAGCTGAAGATGCAGGACCTTGCCGTGGAACTTTCAAAAATGTATGAACGCTGGGAATACCTGGAGAGCATGGAGTCATGACAACGAAAACTTCGGACCCGTCGGCGGATGTGGTGCTTTTCACTGACGGCGGCTGCAGCGGCAACCCCGGGCCGGGCGGATGGGCGTATATTCTCCGGCATCCCAAATCTGGAAAAGAAGTTGAAAACTCGGGCGGAGAACGCGAGACCACCAATAACCGTATGGAAATGACGGCGGTGATCGAAGGTTTGAAGGCGCTGAAAAAACCAAGTTCCGTTGAAATCGTGACCGACAGCCAGTATGTGGGGCAGGGGCTGACGGAGTGGATGCCGAAATGGAAAATGCGGGGCTGGAAACTTCCGGGGAACAAACCGGTCAAAAATCTGGACCTGTGGCAGGAGCTCGACCGGCTGGTAACAATGCACAAAATTAAATTCACGCATGTCCGCGGACACACCGGGCACCCCGAGAATGAGCGCTGTGATGAGCTGGCGGTAGCGGCGTATCAGCAGTTCCTGAGATAAAAAGGCGCGCGATGATTGAGATTGGAAGAATGAACCACCTTGAAGTCGTCAAGGAAGTGGACTTCGGGTTTTATCT
Organism: uncultured bacterium; assembly: GCA_964434115.1. Taxonomy (GTDB): domain Bacteria; phylum Omnitrophota; class Omnitrophia; order Omnitrophales; family Aquincolibacteriaceae; genus ZLKRG04. The sequence continues at coordinate 36,301 of CAYSSX010000010.1, read as the reverse complement.
GGAAGGCGGTATTGATTTTGAAAAGATCCTGCTGCCGATACGCTATGTCCCCGAAGGACTGAAGGTCGGCGATTCCCTGGATGTGTTCATTTATAAAGATTCCGAAGACCGCATTATTGCCACGACCGAAAAGCCCTATGTTATGGTGGGAGAGTTTGCCTACCTTGAAGTGGTGGCGGTGAATTCTTACGGCGCTTTTTTGGATTGGGGACTTTCCAAGGATTTAATTCTTCCGTTCAACCAGCAGAAAAAGCGCCTCCAGGTCGGCGACTGGCGGACCGTGCGGGCGTATCTCGATGAATACACGAATCGTATTGTGGCTTCCACGAAGCTGGACAAGTTTCTAGACCGGACGCCCGCCAACTACGAAGCCGGCCAGGAAGTTTCTCTTCTGATCTGCAACAGGACCGATCTTGGGTGGCGTGCGATTGTGAATGATCTGCATTGGGGGCTTATTCTGGAGCATGAAGTTTTTGAGATTTTGAAGGGAGGCACGCGCCGGACGGGCTATATCAAAAATATCCGCGATGACGGAAAGCTCGACCTTTCGCTCAACCCCCCGGGTTCCATGAAAGTGGAAGATATCTCCGATGAAATCATGGCCATGCTGAAAGCCCAGGGCGGCTTTCTTCCGTTGACGGACAAGACCTCGCCGGAAGTGATTTACGGATTGTTTCACATGAGCAAGAAGACATTCAAAAAGGCCTTGGGAGGGCTTTTCAGGCAGCAACTGATTTCCATTGATGAGGATGGGATCCGCCTTGTCCGGTAAAAGCGTTAGTTCTTCCATTGCCTGGCGGTAAAATTCGGATACAATAGTGCCTCTTTTTCATCACCTTTATTTCTTACACTAGGACTTCTTTATGGCAGAGACTCTTCGTTTGAAAAGCCCGGCTGACTTTATCGGCAAGCAGGGCAATGGTGTCATCAGTTTTGGATCCGGACAGCCTGACCTTCCGCCGCCTAAGGAAGCGTTTGAGGGACTCGACCTTCGCAAGGACCTCCGCTATGGTTTGATCCAGGGCGAACTTAAACTGCGCGAGGCGCTCACGCACGAGTACCCGGGATCTACGGCTGAAAATTTTGTGATCACCAACGGCGCTTCCGAGGCCCTGGACCTTATTTTCCGCGGCTGGGGCAAGGGCGAGAAAGTCCTTTTGCCAAGACCCTACTATTATTCCTACCCGCCGATCATCGAACTCGCCGGCATGGTGCCTGTTTACACGGACCTTATTGACGGCCGCATCGACATTAACGATTTTAAGAAGAAGGTGAAGGGCTGCCGCGCGGTACTGATCAATTCACCGTCGAATCCCACGGGCCGGGTCGAAGATATCGCGACCTTGAAAGAAATTGAAAAAATCACGGCCGAGCTTGGCGTTTACGTGGTTTCGGATGAAGTCTATAAAGACCTGATTTACGAGCGCGAGAATTACCATCTTCAGGGCGATCACGTGATCACTGTAAACTCCTTTTCGAAAACTTACGCCATGTGCGGCGTGCGCGTCGGGTATCTGTGGAGCGCGGACAAGGCAATTGTCGAAAATGTCTGCGAGATGAAAACCCATACGTCGATGAACACCAACCTGGTGGGGCAGGACATGGCCCTTTCCGCAATGAAAGCTCCGAAGGAATACATTCTTCAGCAGCAGCAGATCTGGCGCGAGCGGCGTGACTTCATTTATAAGGGCTTCTGTGATCTGGGCTTTGACCTGTGGCGTCCGGAAGGCGCGTTTTATATCCTGCCCAAATGCAAAAATGCCCGCGAGTTTCTGACCGTGCTTTATCAGGACTACAAAGTGATTACGTACCTGGGTGAATGGTTCGGCGCGCCGGATCATATCCGCCTGAGTTACGCACTGGACGTGAAGCTGATCGAAGAAGGTCTTAACCGCATTGAACTGGCCATGAAAAAGGTCAAAGTTCTCTAAACGGATTTGAACTGCTCCTCCCCCGGTGAAGGGCACAGCGCTTTGTCACTCATCCGCCGCTTGCCCGCATGGCTTAACTATCCTAAAATGCCCGAGGAGCCGAAGCCTTTTATGAAGAACCTTTTTTTTGCCTTCCTCGCGTGCCTTGCCTTTTTAAAGCCCGGTCTTGCCGCGGCTCAGAATCCCTCCGAGCGTCCCCAGCGTGAGCTTTTTGTTTCTGTGATTCAGGTCCCGCAGACACTCACCAGCCTTCAGGCGATGAAGGACCTTGTGGCTTTTTCAAAACAGGCGGGTGTGAAGACACTTTTTGTTCAGGTCTACAGGTCGGATCAAACCTGGTTTCCCTCAAACCTCTCGGATGATTCGCCTTACCGCAAAGCCCTGGAAAGTACCGGGGAAGACCCCTTGGCCTTTTTGATCAAGGAAGCGCACGCCGCCGGCCTAGAAGTCCACGCGTGGATGAACCTCTTGAGTTTAAGCACGAATCAGGACGCGCCCATTTTGAAAAAATACGGCCCCGGTGTTTTGACCCGCAAGCCCGGGGAGAAGGTCAAAATTGAAGATTACCTGATTGATCATCAGTATTTTTTGGAACCCAGCGATGAGAGGGTCCGCTCCTACCTGTCGGAAATTATGGGGGAGTTGATCACGGCCTATCCCGCGCTGGACGGAGTTCAAATGGATTATATCCGCTACCCGGACAGTCATCCTTTTTACGGATATACGGAAGAAAACATGGCCCGTTTCCGTGAAGCCAGCGGCATTCAAACCGTTGAGGAGTACACGCCGGGCTGGAAAGACTGGCGGCGCCGTCAGGTGACGGAACTTGTTGAGCTTCTTTCAAAGAAAGCCCGCGGGATGCACCCCGGAATTATTTTTTCAACCACTGGATGCGCCCCTTATTCCAGGGCCTATCATGAGGCGTTTCAGGACTGGGCCTCCTGGATTGAAAATGGTCTTGTTGATTTTGTTACGATGATGAGCTACCCGGTGGATCCTTTGGATCTTGAAGAAAACATCATGGGCGCGAAGGCGCGTGCCGAGGATTTTCAAAGGGTCAATGTCGGGCTTGGGGCTTATAAACTTCTTGAAGCCCCGGAAACTTTCCGTAAGCAATGGGAAATCTGTGCGGTCTCAGGGGCCCGCGGATGTGCGGTGTTTCATTATGGCAGCCTGCTTGAAAACCCGGAACTCGGAAAAGTTTTGACCGCGGAATAAATTTCAAAAAAGAGATGATCTAACGGATTTTTTTACACGATTGAATTCTAAAGGAGCGTCCTTATGCTTAAGACCCAGGGCTATGCCGTCCAGACTGCCGCTTCCAAACTCGAACCGTTTGCTTTTGAACGCAGGGAGCCGGGAGAATACGATGTTCTTATCGAAATTCTTTACGCGGGCATTTGCCACTCGGATATTCACCAGGCGAGAAATGAGTGGCAGAACGCGACGTACCCCATGGTGCCCGGGCATGAAATCGCGGGACGCGTGGTGCGCGCGGGTTCCAAGGTCACGCGCTTTAAAGCCGGAGACGCTGTGGGCGTGGGGTGTTTCGTGGACTCCTGCCGGCAATGCGGAAACTGCAAAGACGGACTTGAGCAGTACTGCGACGGACACATTTCTTTTACTTACAACAGCACGGAGAAAGATCAGAAGACGCCCACCTTCGGCGGCTACTCCACGCAGATTGTGGTGGATGAAAATTACGTGCTGAAAGTTTCCCCGAAACTTCCGCTGGAAAAAGTGGCTCCGCTTCTTTGCGCGGGCATCACAACCTATTCGCCCCTGAGGCATTTTAAGGTGGCGGCGGGACAGAAAGTCGGCGTTGTCGGAATGGGCGGGCTGGGACATATGGGCGTTAAGTTTGCCGCGGCCATGGGCGCAAGGGTGACGGTGTTCAGCACTTCCAAGGCAAAGGAAGCGGATGCCAAGGCTTTTGGTGCCGAAAGTTTTGTGGTGACGAAAGACCCGAAAGTTTTTGAACCACTGGCCAATACGTTTGATTTTATTCTGGACGCGGTTTCCGCGCCCCATGATTTGAATACGTACCTTAATCTTCTCCGCAGGGATGGAACGCTGGCGCTGGTCGGGGTTCCGGATAAACCCGCTGAGGTCCACGCCTTTTCCCTGATTATGAAACGCCGGAAGCTGGCTGCTTCTTTGATCGGCGGCATCAAGGAAACCCAGGAAATGCTTGATTACTGCGCCCAGAAAAATATTCTCCCCGAAGTTGAAATCATTCCAATCCAAAAAGTCAATGAAGCCTACGAGCGCACGATTAAGGCGGATGTCCGATACCGTTTTGTGATCGACATCAAAACCCTGAAGGCCTGATGCGCAGCGAAGACGACCTTCACGTCGAGACTGGGTACAAAATTCTTTATGACGATGAGAGTTTTCTCATTGTGGAGAAGCCCGCACCCCTGCCGGTTCATCCCGTGGGAAGATTTACAGAGAAAAACCTGCTCAGCCTTCTCCGGAAAGACCGCCCTGCGGAAGCCGGAGGGTTCAGAATCGTGAACCGTCTGGACTCTGAGACCAGCGGCCTTGTGATTGTGGCCAAGTCTTCAGAGATGGCCGGGAAGCTTGGGGTTCTTTTCGAAAAGCGCCAAGTGAAAAAAGAGTATCTGGCCGTGGTGCTGGGTGTTCCCAAACCGCAGAAGGGAACGATTTCCATCAAGCTCGGGACCGTGCACCGCCGTTCACTCCACCTGAGAAAGCCTGATCCCGAAGGCGAGACCGCGGTGACCCATTATGAAGTTTTGAAGCAGGGCCCTGAAGCGGCGCTTGTCCAAGTGAAACCTGAAACCGGGCGCAAGCATCAGATCCGGGCGCACTTCTCATTTACCGGACATCCCGTGCTCGGCGATAAAATTTACATTGATGAGCGTGTTTTTGATCAGTATATCCGCCATGGCTGGCGTGAAGGCATGCGGCGCGTTGTGAAGTCCGAAAGGCTTTTGCTGCATGGGTCAGGATTGACTTTCATCCACCCCGTAAGCGGAAAAGAAATGGTGTTTGTGTCCGAGAGGCCTGCATTTTTTGATTCGTTTTTAAAAGGACCGGAAGGAAAGCGGCGGTCATGAAAAGATTGTATTTAGTGCCTGTGCTGCTCACGTTTCTATGTTTCCAGGGGCCGCTGGAAGCTTTCGCGGATGAAATCCATATGAAGGACGGCAGTGTCCTCAAAGGTCATATCGGGGCGCAGGGGGAAACAACACTTTATTTTGTTCCCGGAAATGAACAGGAAAACCCGCGGTGGATTTCAATCACTGAAGTGGAGAGTATTAAGAAGGACGCTGTTCCCGAAGCGCTCTTGAGGAAAAGAAAACAAGAAGCGCTTCAGGAAAAGGGAGCGTCCTGAAAAGGCTGGAGTTAGTGCGTGCCGCCGCAGCAGCCGCCGTCTTTTTTAGGTTCTTCTGTTTTCGGGGTATTGTCGTGACAGGCCCCGTCCTGGGTGCCGCAAGAGCCTTTGCCGATGCTGCAAAGGGGGCAGTAACCTATGACTCCTGAAATAAACAGAATGCCTCCGATGATCGCTAAAATCCCATTATGAGCAAGCAAACTTGCCAGCATAATGACAGCCCCCAGAATTTTCCGGACTTTTCTTTGAGTCAAACCCATATTCGGTTTCATGGAAAACCTCCTTTTGAACATGATCACGCTAGCATAAATGATGCTTGGGCACAATCTTCTAGATTCTTTTGCCGGAATTAAAAGACGTCCTAAAAAAAGTTTTTTTTAAGGTATGCTGTGAAGGAGCGAATTTTTTAACTTTTTGTGTGGAGGTGTTCATGCTTGCATTTTTCGTGGGGCTGCTGGTGCTGGCCCTGATCTCTATTCTGTCGGTGCTGGGAATTTTACTTTTGCCGCTTTTTCTGGTTCTTGGTTTTTTTCTGAGAATTCTTGTCGGGATCCTGCTGCTTCTTTTTTTTATTTGGCTGGTCGGAAAAGTAACCCTGATTTTGATCCGCTGGCTCAGCAGGCCTGCAAAAGGCGCCGAAGATGCTTGAAAATGATTTTGAATTCGAATGCCCTTACTGCGGGGAGGGACTCGCGGTCCGCCTTGATGCCACGGCGGGGCAGAAGCAGGATTTTATCCACGATTGCGAAGTCTGCTGCAAACCGATTCACATCCGCCTGGCTTTTGAAGATGATGAAGTCGTCGATTTCAGCGCTGAAGCGGAAGACTAAACAAACAGGGCCGCTTCCGTGACAAGCCCGGGCCCGAAAGCCAGCGCTGCGCACGGCAGCGGGGCTCCGGAGCGCTTCAGGCGGTCAATAATAAAAAGCAGTGTGGGAGAAGACATATTCCCATGATCCCTGAGGATGAGCCGGGACGTGCTGAGAGAGTTTTCAGGTAAAGACAGCCCTCTTTCCGCGGCATCCAGGACTTTGGGGCCGCCCGGATGAATCGCCCACGTTTTGATATCTTTTAAATCCAGCCCCGCCTTTTTCAGCCACTTGCGCACGGGGTCTTTCAAACCTGATTCAATCAACCCGGGGACCTGCGCGGACAAGCGCATTTCAAAACCATGGTTACCGATTTTCCAGGACATAGCATCTTCTGACCCGGGAAAGAAAAAAGACCCCGTGGCTTTCAACGTCCAATCTTTGGAAGAGGGTTTCCGGGAAGCGAGAACGCAGGCCGCGGCGCCATCCGCAAAAAGGGAATTCGCCACGAGAGAGTCCGTGCCCCGTCCGTAGGCGTAATGAATGGAGGCAATCTCAACCGCGATCAGCAAAACTTTGTTTTTTGGGTTTTGTTCGGCCAAAGCGTGCGCGACCCGCATTCCGTTAACCGCCCCGTGACAGCCCATGAAGCCGATTTGCGCCCGCTCAATATCCAGGCTCAGCGGGAGCTTCCGGATCAAAGCAAGGTCAAGGCCCGGGGAAGAAAAGCCCGTGCAGGACACAAGTACAAGGTGGGTCATGGCCGTACCTTTTAAACCGGCAGCGCGAAGCGCGGCTCGGCATGCGGGTAAAGCCAGCTCAAAGGCCTTCTTTTCAAAAACCGCCATGCGCTCTTGGGTTCCCGGACCGAGGTCCAGGTCATGCTTCCGGGGCTTGAAGAAGTTTTGTTCTGCTTTGGAAGATCCTTGGGGCCGTTCAAAAAGAACCGAGCCGCGCTTTTGAATTCTGGTTTTATGGTAAAGCATTTTGAGAAAGCTTACTTCTTTATCGCCCCGGGAAGACAGGCCGATGGCTGTGAGCGCGGTTTCTTTCTGCGTCATGGCGTGGCGCGGGACGGAAAGCCCAAGGCCGGAAAGGACGCAGGTGTTTTTTTTAGGAAGGGATTTTTTTTTCATTCAGAATCTCCATGAATAAAACGGATTAGCGGGGCCGCGAGCCAGGGCGCCGCACGCAGGGTGTTCAGGGCCGCTGTTCTGGCCCACGCAAAGCGAAGAAGCAAAGTTATGACGCGGCAGGCCCGCATCCTCAGGCCCATTTTCTGTTGATGCCGCTTTTGCCATGTTTTGATGAGGGATTCATCCCATTCAAACCCGCGGCTTTCAAGCAGTGCCGCAAAATCCCTGGCTTGAAGAAGCGCCCAGGTCATGCCCTCACCCGTGAAAGGTTCGACATAACCCGAAGCATCTCCCAGAATAAAACAGCGGGGCGCCGAAACTTTTTTTTGGGAATGCGTGAGGGGCTGTGTCCCGTGCCAGGCCGCGGTGTGAAGCCCTTCAGGAACCGCGAAACCGTTTTGCGAAAAGACCTGCTCAAGACACCGGCCCGGAGTTCCCGAACGCTTTAAAAACGAAGGCTGTATGGCTGCGGCAATGTCCAGCTGATCGTCTTCTCTTTTTGTAATCCCGGCATAGCCTTCGTCCGCGCAGAGCATGGTAATAACGCCTTCTTCCACGCTCAGGGCGGAAGAAGGCAGGACCGCTGAAATTCCGATGAGCGAATCTTTGGCAGGCAAAGCCCGCTCAGAAACCTTCAGGCCTGACGCTGTTCCGGAAAGCCCGCCGCAGAGCAAAACCATTTGAGCACGGACTTCGATTCCGCCTTCGGGGCGGGTGAGATGCACATAAGCTGAACCTTCCTCAACCCGGTCAAAACGGCCTTTGGTTTTGTCCAAGAAAACAGCGCCTCTTTTGATGGCTTCCGCTGCGAGGGCCGAATCCAGACGTTCACGGGAAAGGCCCGCGCCTTCTGGAATTGTAAGGGATACGGATTTTCCTTCTGAAAAAAGACGGACCTCGCGGAGTTTTTTTGCGCCAAGCCTTCCCGAAAGATCCCCGAGTCCCGCGTGTTTGAGGATTTGAAGGGCCCGGCGGCTGAGACATCCGCCGCAAACCTTGAGCCTCGGAAATTCCGCTTGATCCACCATAAGAATGCTGCGGTTGAATTTGGAAAGTTCATAAGCCGCCATGGAACCCGCGGGACCCGCGCCAATAATAATAAAATCCCAAAGTTTTTGAGCAAGATCTTTGGGCGGGGTGTTTTCGGCGGGTTTTGGCAGGGTGGATGAGAAACTCATGAACGGTGCCAGGCCAGTAAGTAGCGCTGGGGCCAAACGGTCTGAAGCCGGGGCTTGGGAAGTCCGGCGGAGTCCACAAACTGAAGAATCTCAGCGGTTGTAAAGGCGGCACGCACGGATTGAGGGCCGTCCCAGTGAACGATCCGGGAGCGTGACAAAAGACGGGTGCCTAAATAAGCAAGCGACAGGCCCGCGCGTGAGCGTTTCAAATCACAGATGAGCAGGAGCCGGGCCCGTGAGGCATGAAGTGTTTTAAAAAACTGCCCAAGCCCGTCTTCGGACAAGTGGTGAAGAAAAAGACTGTTGATTACGATGTCAAATCTTTCCGGCATGGGATCCCTTAAGGCATCGTGGAGAAAATATGAAACAGGGAGGTTCCGGATTTTCGCGCGGTGGTTTGCATAATCGACGGCCTGGGAGTTAAAATCACAGCCTTCAAAAACAAAGGGAAGGTTTTCTTTGCGGGTTTTCAACGCAAGCCGGGTCAGAATATCGCCGGCGCCGGAGGCTATGTCCAGGATCCGCAGGGGTTTTTTTTCGGATAAATAAAATTCTTTTATCGGTTTCCAAAAAGTCTCCGCAGTCAAGCTTAAGGCGTTGATGCGTTCAAGGCCCCTGAGCGCCTGGCGGTGAAGTTCCGCGTCGAGCGAAAGGTCATCCATGAGTTCCGGTTCCAAGCGGCGCTCGCGGATCCGGAAAAAAGAGGCGGGTATTACATCCATCAAAGAACCATCTTGACGCCGGTGATGTTCCGAAGCGCGGCATCAATCCGGCCCATGTGATCCCTGGATTCGACGCGGACCATCACCAGGTAGGATTGATATTTACCCCCGTGGGACAGATTCTGCGGCTCAAGCGGTGCCGTGACGCCCTGTTCGATTAAGATTGTCTCGATGACAAAATGCATGCCTTCGCGGTTCTCGGCAATGATTCTGAATTGGCAGTCGAGCGGAAATTGAAGCTCTTCGTTTCCAAAAGGGTCATCAGTCATAAGGCGAGATCATAACATAAGTCCGCTTGTGCTCTGAACGGCTTTTCCTGAGGTTTTCCCTGCTATCATTTGTTAGCATCCTTAAGCAATGGCTAAACAGGTTTTCGCCCGATTTGAAGGAAAGCGGTTCGTCGGGCAATCTTTACCGACGCACGGCCAGAGCTTCTTTAAATAAGCGAGGAAAAAGTTGCAAAAAAGATCCCCTGAACTTCACTTGTTGATACGGCTTACGGCGCTTTTTCTTTGCCTTAGTCTGCCGTTTTCAGATCCCCGGGTTTATGCGGACCCCGGTCCCGGCGACTCCGCTATTTTTGTGCCGCCCGCCGCGTCCCAGGGCAAGACGGCTTTGAACCTCCCGGAAACTCTGGGGACGGTTGAAGAGTTTCATCCCGGCCGCTCCGGCAAAATCATTTTTTACCTTCAGGACGCCCACGACTCCCTGGAAGCCCAGGAAAATATCGCGAAAATCCTCAATTTTTTGATGGAAACCCAAGGGATCAAAACTGTTTTTGAAGAAGGTTACGAAGGGCTTGTTCCGAGCGATGATTATTTCGGAGGGATTCAAGACTCTGCGCTGCGTGAAAAAGTCTCTTACTACTTGATGGATAAGCTGAGGCTCGGCGGCGCAGAATACGCGCACATCAACCGCAAAAAAAATTTCGATCTCATCGGCGCGGACAGCATCGCGCTGCACTTTGAAAACATCCGGGCCTTTCAGCAATCGGTTTCTCAAAAAGAGGAAACTCAGCGCGATCTGGCGGTTTTAAGTTCTGAGGTCAGAAAACTCGCGGACAGGACTTTCCCGAATGAACTTAAAGAGTGGATGAAACTCAAAAAGAGATTGGATGAAGGTGAGATCGAGCTTCTGGATTACGTGAAGCGTGTTTTTGACTTGGGTCATTCCGGTGACAAGTCCGAAGACGCGGGGGAATATCCGATGCTTAAGATGCTTCTTGCCCTGAAGGAGGAAAAGCCGGAAACCCCGGGCGTTGAGACGATTGATGCCAAGGGAGTTTACACCGAGATTCAGAAGCTTGAAAAAAACACGGCCGGAAGATTCTTAAAGGGCGAAGACAGCTTAAGGATTTTTAGTTATACCCAAAATATTGAGCTTTTGCGGCGCCTTAGTGAAATGAAAGTGTCCTCAGCGGAGTACGAAGCACTTCAGGGAACCCTGAAAGATTTTGATACACGCCATCTTGCGAAATTTCTGGTTCGAGAATCCGGACAATCCCTGGTGCTTTCCCGGCAGTGGGAAAAGAACATCCGCAAGGCGGTCCGTTTCTACACGCTTGCCCAGGCGCGTGACAAGAAAATCGAAAAAGTTTTGAAGTACGCTCCCGCGGCCTCCGCGCTTGTTTTCGGAGGGTTTCATAAAGACAGCATCAAGGCCATGCTTCAGCGGAGCGGCGATGCCTGCTATGTGATTTCTCCCCGCATGACAGGGGTGAGCCGGAAGCATCAAGACTACTACCAGCAGCTGATGCGGCAGGGGTACCGGAACCTCTCTCTTCCCGAAGCCGCAGCAAGAGCCTCTGTGGCGCCCCGGGCCATGGAGTTTCCTGTTTTACACCCCGAACAATCGGCAAATCTTCGCGGGCTTATTACGCGGGTTGAAACTGCCGCGAAACAGGTGAAGGCCGGGGATTCTGCCGAAGTGCTGGCGGAAATGGATTTACTTCTTTCATCGAGACCGGAACTGCGCAGTGACGATTTTGCCGAGGTTGACCCGCTGCAACAAGAGGATGAAATTTACGGGCGCTTTTCAGAACTTTTCTCAGAACTTGTGAATAGTCTGGCCGGAAATCGCCTGAGCATCGAGCGGGTCCGAAAGATGGGGTACGTTCAGATTCTCCAAACAATACAGGAACGTCTTGATTTTGTCCGGCAGCTGGCAGGTGACAGGGATTATGGAACTCTTTCAAGAACGCTTAAGTCCATAGAGTCTGAGATTCCGGCCGACATTCTTTTTGATCCCGCGCGTGAGAACATTGCTTCGATTCAGGCCTATCTAGTCGAAATCCGTTCCGAGCTCCGTGCGGAATACAGCAGCGCCCCTGAGAAATTATCCGAACCGCCGATTTCAGCTGTTGAAATTCATGCGCTTCGTCTGGCGCGTGAGCGGAAAGTTGTCGGGCTTCCTTATTTTGCCAATTTCCATCAAGTCTCTTTTACGGTGGCTTCCCGGGCGCTTGAAAAAGCGGGGTTTGAAAGTTATGGCCCTTCGGAGGTTGGGGAACAATTTGTTTACCCGCTTACGACAGGGCTTGAGCGGAGTCTTTTGAAAGAGAATCCCGAAACAGGGGAAGAGGAAGCCCGCACTTCCGAGATTTTGAAAATCGGGGAGGCGCTTACGAACATACGGGACTCCATTGCCAAGTATGATTTTGACCCGGAATGGGTGAAAAGGACGAAACTCAGTTCGATCACATCCGAAAAGGAGCCGTCAGGCTCTCCGGCTCGAAAATTATTTTATTTCAGGGAAAACACAGAGCATGGCCTGAATAATCTTTTGACCATTCTGCTCTTTTCTCCGCGCAGCGTCACTTACTCGATGTTAAGGGATGTGGCGGATGACTTGTGGGTAAGCACCAAGGTGCTGGAGGATTTGACGAACCGCCCGCTCAACGATTATTCGGAGGTCGGGGAAGGTGTGAAGCCTTTGATTTACGGGCACAATGCCGCAAACCGGATTGGTTCCGGGGCCGTGAATTCCGCGGCCGCGAAGCAATTTACAGCCCGGCACTATGAAGAAATCGGGGAGATCAGAAAACAGCTTGAACAGGTTTACGGAAGAGTCCTGCGTGTGATGAACAGCCGCGAGCGCGAGTTTATGCAGCGCTCGGAGTTGAGGACAGCTGGGGACGGTGAAGAATGGGAAGATCCGGCAGGTGTTGTGACTGTGGAAAAAGACCAGGGCTTTTTTGCCAAGCTCGGGCGGAATGACCGGGAAGTATTAATGAAACTGCTTTCGGGAAGCCGTGAGGACGTCCGCCGGATGGCGGGGGAAAGCTCGGGAAGGATTTATTTTAAAAACGAAGACGGGGATTTCAGCGAGGAAGGACGCAGTGTTTACCTGCGTCTTGAAACCCCGGTGGAAGTGTCCCCGAAAAGCGGTAGTCAGGAAAAAGTTCAAATCACGCAGCTCCGTCTCAAAGGCGTTAAGCCTATTCTGACGGAGGCGGGTGGTGTGCAGCCTTATACCGGACAGGGGAGCGTCCGCCGCTACCTTGTGCCTGACCGGGGCGGTGTTCTGAACGCTGTTCCGGCAGAAACGGCCCTGGCCGGAGGCATGCGGGAGAAAGATGCGCGGACCGAATTCTCCGTGATGATGCGTGCCCGTGAAACGCTGCAGTTCCGAACGGATTATGCCGTGGCCTGGGGCACTTTTCCGGGGATGACTTTCCAGGAAAATTCCGCGGGGTTTGTGATCGCGGGTCTCACCGGAGACGATTGGCGCGTGACTTCGGTTGGCCAGCGCGAAGGTTCTGGCGTGACGCTGGCCGTTGCGCCCGTTCAGGCCCGAAGCGGAGGTGAAATGGACGAAGGCTCCGAAGAGGTTCTTTATCAGGCGATTGGACGGGCGCTTCGAAATTATCATGAGGCAGGGTTTTATCACGGCTTTCCGCATCCGGCGAACATGGGGATAGAAGTTTTGAGAGGCCGCTTTGAAATTATTTTCAGAGACCTCAATACCACAAAGATGAAAACACCGGAAATGACCCCTGAGGAAGAGAGGGCCTACAGGTTCCTGGATCTTGCGGATGTGATTGTGCGTCTCACAAATCTCGGTAAAGAAAATCTCTCGGAAGTATTTTTAAAGAGTTACTTTCATGATCTGAACCAAAGCTCCGAGCGGTTTCTTGCGATGACGGCCTCAGCCCGCGGGACTGCATTTCTTGTGAAGCTTTTAAGGCTTGAGGACACCCTGCCGCAGACTTTTACAAGAGATGACGGGCAGGTCTTTCACCCCCGGGCGGAGTATCCCACCCTTGAAAGCCTTCGCGTCGACAATCAGGATCCGGAATTCGGGGCCCTCTGGGAAGCTCTTGGTGAGGTCATCCGGAACCGTTCCGAGCTTCGTACTGCGGGAAATCCCGATGCCTCCGTCCCGGGGGAGTTGATCCGGTTTCTCCATGACGAGGTTTTTTTGCATCGCTACGGGTATTACGAGATTCTGGCCGACCATTCGTATGCGGACATGGAAGACATTGACAGGGAGACTCTCCGCCTGCTTCAAGAAAAAGCGCCCCTCGCAGCGCCCGGTCCTTTCCGGGTGGTGCTTTTGAATGCTTACACGGCCGCCTCCCCGGCTGGAAATAAGAACAGTCACCTTGTGATTTTGAGCAATGACCCGGATCATCCAGTCGCCATGGGGTTTGTGACTTTACAGGACGCTGAAACGTTTCTTGAGGGACTGGGTGATGGCCCCTTCCGGAAGGGCGAGAGCAAGGATCAAAGTTATTTTGTCACGCGGACGGATGTTTTTCCTGCCTATCAAGGGCAGGCCTTGATGCAGCGCGCGGTGACAGCGCTTCTCCTCAAGGGAGATGTCCGGAAATGGATTCCCAGTCCCACTCAGCTTTACCCCTCACGCAAAATGTATGAGCGCATGCAGGAAGATAAACGCCTTCTCCTTGAAGGGCGCCCGCGGGTGAAGATGGTCACGGCAAGATCCGAACTGCGCACCACCGCTAATGCGTTAGCACAGCAAGGCGTTCAGAACGTTGAGCGTTCTGAACTGCGCGCCGCTGAACCGGCTTCACCGCACGTTGTGGAGGTTTACGATCTTCAAAAGAATGATGTGAGAATTTTGTTTAATGAAACCGCAAGCGGACATTTCCGTTTTGATCATGTGAACAGGAAAAGTTACTGGGATGGTGAACTTTTTGAGCGCGCGATGGGCGGGGAAGAGAATGATCCCTTGGGAAGAAGAGTCAATAAGCCTTGGGAAGAACTTGAAGCTGAGCTTGGGCCTTTGGGTTACCGTGAAGCGGACATTTACTCCTATCACAATCTTTATTATGTGGACTGGTTTGTTCTCTATGACGGGGCTTCGAAAAGGCTCTACCACCGGGAAGGCGAGCCTCTTAACCAAAGAAATTACAGCATGTTTGTGAATTGGAAGGATAAAAGCCGTGCGCCGTCTTCCGAAGAGCTTTCTTTTGAAGAAGGCGCGGGTGAAAACGGCGCCGTGAAGGTTTATAGAACTTCGGATTTGACGAAGACGGATATTGCTTCTGAAATTCAGCAGGCCTTTTTTGGACAGCGCGTTTTGCACGAAGGGCAGGCTGAACCTTTTGAAAACATCGCGCATCAATTTGAGGATATTTTTCAGGTCTATCTTTTCCCCCAGTTTATTGAAACGCATCGGGACGATAAGGGACAGGTTGATTCCTATGTTTATAAGGAATCTCTGGCCCAGCAGGAGCTTGTCCGTCTGCGTGACGAGAACCGTGAGAGTTTTAAAGAAGTGATCCGGCAGGACGGCCGCATGACGATTGATCTTTCGCCGTACCTTCAGGCCCACACCCAGGAAGAGCTTGAGCGGGACGCCCTGGAAAACCCGTTCCGCAAATATGTCAAAGTAACGCCCAGGCCCCTTGAACAGCTTGCCTCAGGTGAATACTTTATTGAAGGCGGGAAACTTTCCATTCATTTGAAACGGTATCCGTATCCGCATGATCTTGTTGGCATCACCCGGGAGGGCAAGGCCGTTGCTTTTGTGATCATCGGCGATAAATTTGAGGGCAAGGGAACCGCTGCTCAGGAACTCGGGGCCGAAGTTCAGAGGCTTTACAGTGAAAAAATGAAGGCCCTTGGGAAATCGGCAGAGGAAGACCCTCTGAGGGAAGTTTTTCTTTTAGCCAACAGCCGTGATGCCATGCAGAGAAAATGGAAGGACGGCGTCAGTTCTGTTTCAGCGGCAAGTGCCCGCCCCTATCCTTCTTCGACCGGAGCCCTGGTTTTTGCAAAGATTGAAACAGCCGCCGCGCCGGAAAGAAAAATTGGAACCCAGGAAGAACTTGTCCGCCAGATTTCAGCGAATTGGGATGCCATCCGTGAACGCGGATTTTTTATGTTTGATATGCAGAAGACACTCGCAGCCCGGAGAAAGCCCGCCGCGGAGGGGATGATCCAGTTACTCGCCTGGATGCTGGAAGAGAAAGTCCGGCTTGTGATCAACTCCGGAAACCCGATGAAAGACGTGATGGACCAGGTTTTAAATCCTCTCAAGGATTATTTAACAGCACAGGGGAAGCTGGAACTTCTTTCAGGAATTTCATTCTCTGTTTACTCGGCCTCGGGAACCGTGTTTGTGACGTTTGATGAAAAAGGGAACGCTGTGGAACATTCCGATTACGAAGCCAAGCTTCGTATTTCCCGGCCTGTTGTGGAACAAACCATTCATGATGTGCTTGTGGAGTTTGGGAAGAAGAAGTTTGGCCTTGATGCCGAGGGCATTGAAACCCTGCGTGCGGCGTACATCAAGGATGCATCCAAGAATCCCGGGCTTATTTATGAATTGCCCTGGGCGGAAAACCCGGAAGCCTATCAGCCCGGACGCGTTCATTTTGATGATCTTGGAAACAAGGCCATGACCGTGCAAGGGCCTTACATTCAGCTTCGCGGGAGCCAGGTCACGGACACGGAAACGACCTCCATCACCATCACCAAACTTCCCCCGGAAATCCGCCCCGCGATCATTGACCGGTTAAAGGAACTCCTTGCGCAAAGGCTGGGAGAAGATTTTGTGAATCATCTCAGCTTGTCGGTGGGCGGTGAATCTTCGATCGATATTTTTTCCGCAGATGCGAACAAGGCCAAAGCCCTGATGCATTACGCCGAAGAGGCTGTGAAAAACTCTGAGCGCCCGGAGATAGATCTTGGTTTTGGGTATTACTTCGGCGACGAACTCACAGGGAATGTGCACGGTTCAACCATGACCGAAAAGATCCACAAAGGCAATGACATGATTGTGGCCGATTATCCTTTCCCCGGCGACAAATACCGCCGGATCCAGCTCGTATCTCTTTCTCCTGAGCCGCCCGAAGGAATTCCGGCGCGGGATTTTGGACGAACTTATTGGGGGGGCGTGGAGCAGAAAGGTACGGAAGAGCTTTTTGCCAAGGTTAAAGAGCGTGTTGAATCCGCAAGAATAAGCGCTGACTCCCGCTCTGAATTGCGTGTTCAAGAAGAGGGCTTAACGTCTGGGGAAGCCCCGCGCGATGCGGGAAACCCGCTCGTCTCGAGCTGGAACAGGAGTTCTTCGGAAGAAAAACACCAAATGCTTGAGATTGATGCTGTTGCAAAAAAACTAAAGAGCGGGGATCTCACGGATTGGCTGATGTCGGTTCTGCTGGACGCTGATTTTGTGAACCGCAGGCGTGTTGTGGAGCTTAACAACTGGGATCCGGGTTTGATGATCGCGCCTGAAATTCTGCTGGAGCATTTGAGCCGGCCTTGGGAATCTCTTGAAAAGTATGGGCCGCCCGCCATGCCGCAAGGTCAGGAATTCAATGAAGTGCAGGCTTTCCGCAACAAAAGAATGGCGCTTTTGATTCTTTTGGTCGAGCGCGTTGCCGAGGAGCTGACGCACCGATTAGACCAAGCCTCTGAAGAGACCCGTGATTATGTGAAAAGAATCTCGGAGGTCCTGAGTGCTCAAATCAAGCCCGAAGCCCAGGATTGGCTTGAAAACTTTGATGCGAAGTATGAAGCGCTGAAAATCTACCATAACCGGAACCCGCAGTTTGCACTCGGCGAGAAAAGATACATGAGTTTTCTGGATGTTTTTCTTCTGGAATCCTTCCGGTACGCTTCGAAGTCCATGGATCAGCGGTCCCGGGATCATTTCGGCTGGTTTCATGATGATTACGCGCTGTCTTTTCTTTATGCGTTAAAAGTTCCGGAATTGAACACTCTCCTTGACCGTATCGCGGAACGGATGGCCGAAGAAAACCGGGGACAGGAAAAAGACGCGGCCAGCTCTGAGGGTGTTCGTTCCCGTTCTGAACTCAGGCTTCTGGGTGCGGGCGGAGGAATCCGGGAGAGTCTGGAGAAAACAGCGCAGCTGCCCGCGCGCGTTTTTATTTCTTATGAAGAAATCCGCTCGCAGGAGAGTCCCTTGTATGAGAGCGTCTTTGCGCTTGGATTCCAAACCCGGTCGGACAAAAACACCAAGGTCATTATTTATGGTGTTGATCCTGAGGCCTTGATGACGCCGCGCATGCAGCAGCTTCGTGACGCTGCCGGTATTCTTACGATCGAAGGCGATTTGCAGCGCGCGTATCAGCTCTACGGGAAAGGTTTTGAAAGGGGCACCGCAGGCGATAGGAATCCGAGGCTTGTTCATTTTGCCCTGCATGCCGAAAGACTCAAAGAGCAGGCTTCTGATGAAGTGATTCGCTTTCTTGCCGCGGAGTCCCGGGATTTATTTGCGGCACTCCTCTTGGCGAGATCCGGCGGTCAAATGCCCGGTGTTTATCAAGACCCGGAAAGCGGATTCTATTCTGTGGTGGAAGGCTTCCTGAAAACAGAGCTGGCCCGTTATCAGGCGAGCCTGGTCATTGAGATGGCTGCTTAAGCGTGGGTTTTTTGCGGGGTGACCCAGGAGAAGGGTTTGACTTCAATTGACTGGATGGCTGCAGAAAGGCTCTCGGATTTGCGGAGGTATTTCTCCGCGGTCTTCATGACTTTTTCCTGCGCCTGCGCGGCTTCGGGCGAAAGATTTTTGAATTTCTCAATTTCCCAGGTCTCCGCAAGAAAAAGCAGCATTTCCGCATAATCCCGGGTCGTATAAATTCCCAGCTTCTGGGCCACAATCGAATAATCCGAAAACAAATCACGGCCAGAGCCGTCATCCATGAGTCTCGCTGGCATCACCACTTTTGACAGCAGCATATCGGCCATGGCGACCAGCGCTTCACTGGGATCGACTTTCAGACAAACCTTGAAGAGATTCTGATAGGCCTGCTCATGGCGGGCTTCATCGCCCGCGATCAGGGCGCATATTTTCCCCAGTTTTTTCCCCCCGCATTTGTGCGCAAGGAGACCCATGTTGCGGTGCGACACCCGGGTCGCGCGCTCCTGAAAAGAGGCGTAGACAATGGATTTGTACACATGATTTCCCGAACCCAGGTTGAAACCATTCCGGATCAGGTGATGAATCGTCAGCTCAACCGCCTGCATGTTGACGCGGCCCGTCAGATAAAGGTAGCGGTTTAAAATATCGCCATGCCGGTTTTCTTCGGCGGACCAGGCCCGGGTCCATTTGGCCCAGGGTGACGCATCGGTTCCCGTCTCATCGCGGAATTCCATGTGGCGGTTCAGCCAGGTCTGATAAGAAGGGAGGGCTTCCTCGGTGACCATATTGCCGACCAGGCAGGCAAGAGCTTCCTCGGGGATGAGCGCGGCCTCTTTCTGAATTTCTCGGATGGTTTCAGGCCACTGGTCTCCCGTAAGGTCAGGGAGAAGCTCTGTGGGCTGCCAGGTATCTTCCGGGGCCTTTAAGAGATGCAGCTGCTCCGCGGTGGCCTTTTGAAGTTCATCGATAATCGCTGGGTCAATCATGACGCTTTGGGACATGGCGTGCATCTTATCACAGAAGGAGGGCAAATCTCAATGAAGGCCGCGGAGGGAAGGCTCTTTCGGGGAACCGCCGCAAGCAAAGGCAATTCTCTCATTGAAGATGGGCCGGTAAAAGGCTAAAATCTCCTCCATGGTATTTTTACTCCCCCAACATCCTGATGCCTTGATTGTCCTGGAGGAATGAAATGAAGAAACCCCGCTCGAAAAAACAAAAGCCAGTCAAAAAAATCACGCACAAATTTTTCAAAGGACTTCCTGCCAAGTTTCAAAAGAGCATTTTGCAGTTTGCTTCCGAAGTCACTATCCCCAAAGGCGGCCACGTGTTTACTAACGGCGCGAAGGCGGAATGCTTTTTTTTGATCCTGAAGGGGAAGGTCAATCTTCTCGCGGAAGAACAGGATGTCCGTTTTGACACCGAATCCAATATGGGAATTCTTCAGACGCTCGGCCCTGGTGAAGTGGTTGGGTGGTCTTGGCTGATTCCTCCGTACCGCTGGCGTTTCTACGCGGTTCCTGTGACGGACACGCAATTGCTTGTGATTGACGGCGTCGGCCTCCGGAAGAAAATGGAGAAAGATCATGAGCTGGGGTATGAAATTTATAAACGCCTTGTCCCGGTGATGAACTCAAGGCTCATTGCCTCCCGCCTCAAACTTCAGATGTTCGGCGGGCGCCCTTTTTCAACGGCTGAAGGCGGATAAGAAAAGGGGTTTAGAAAATTGAATTTGCAAAGGCCGGGGAAATCGTTCCCGGCCTTTTTTTTTACCCAGGAAAAAACCATGCGCCGAAAAGACACTAGAAAATCGAGCCAAGGGATTGTTTGGGCAGGTGAGATCCTTATTTTTCTGGAAAAAATTCTGACCTTTCCTTTGTGGCTTGTCCGCCGTTTTCACCAGGGCTGGAGTTCCTTTTACCGTTTTGTGCTTTCCCGGGAATCCGTTCAGCGGTACCGTGACTTGAAAAGGCTCGTGATTCTTTTTGAAGTTGTGCGGATTTTTCAAAGACACGGAATTTCTTACTGGGTCAGCGGCGGGTATGCCTATGATGCTTTAACGGGGAAGCTGGGCCGCCATCATGGGGACCTTGACCTTGTGGTGAACCAGACGGATCTTGCCCGGGTGAGAGAACTGCTGGCTCCGAAAGGGTATACCTTTAAAGAAGTGGTCCCTACTTTTTGGTTTGCCCGCCGGCATGGGGAAAAAGTCGATTTTTTTACTTTCTGCATTGAGGAAGACACCGTTATAAGCAGAGGTCTGTTATCCGAGATCCGTTATCCGCGGGCTTTTTTGGAGCAGTCTGTCGAGGCCTCCCTGGGAGGGGTTTCTTTCCAGACTTTTCCGGAAGAAGCCCTGATCTTTTTTGCCGGGTTGAAGCCGGGCTCAAATCAAGAGCTGTTATCCCGGATGCCCCCGCAAAGGGTGGAGATCCGGAAGCATCCTGCGAAGCTCCAGATCATCGAGGCCGTTGTTCCCCGTTCGTGAAAAGCCTTCGGCCTTCCTTAGAATCATAACCGCAGCCTCTATCAGGCTCCAAAAACCGTGGTTGCTATTTCAAGGGGGGACGTTTATTATTAAGACTCAGTCTTAATAGGATTTTCTCCTGCCGAAAGGAATGACCCAAGTGTCTCAGGAAAAACAAGGTTCTTCTTCCGCCGTTATCGACGGATCGCTTAGCGCCAGCGCCCTGCCCAAAATCCTGCTCATCGGTCATCCGAATGTGGGGAAGTCCGTTTTGTTTCACGCTCTGACCGGCCGGTACGCGATGGTGTCCAATTTTCCAGGGACCACGGTGGATATGATTTACGCGGATGCCAAAATCGCGGGCCGTGAGTGGAATGTGATTGATACGCCGGGTGTTGTGGCCCTTCCGCCCCGCACCGAAGACGAAGCCGTGACCCGAGACTCCATTCTCCGTTATAAGCCGGAAGTTTTGATCCAGGTGGCGGATGCCAAGGATCTGGCCCGCACCTTGCACCTGACGCTGGACCTTACCGAGTACGGCGTCCCGATGATTCTTGCTTTAAATATGGCCGATGAAGCGCGCGACCGCGGCATTATGATTGATACGGCCCGCTTGAGTGATCTGCTGGGTTTTCCTGTTGTGGAAACTGTTGCCGTCAATGGCGAAGGGATCCATGAGCTCAAAACAAAAGTGGCCGAGGCCGCAGTTTCCCGTGTTCTGCCCCGCTATGACAGATCCATCGAAGAACTTCTTGAGGAAACAGCCGTCGCGTTGATTCCCGAAAATCCGGCCTTTGGACGGCTCGCCGCGGTTTCTCTTTTTATCGGCGATGGGGGAATTCTCGCGCATCTGGAAGGGCGTGCGAAACCGGAAGCCTTGAGTGAAGCGACAAAAAAAGTCTGGGGAATCCGCCAGCGTCTGGCCCGGCCGTTTGAGATGCTCCGTTTTGAAGCCCGCCAAGCCGTGATTCAAGAGATTTTGGGCGAAGTGTGGCGCAAGAAGGAAGCCTCACAGTCGGATTTCTTAAGCAAGGTTGGGCTTTGGTGTCTGCGGCCCTTTCCCGGGTATCTCATTGCCTTTTTCATGCTTTATCTTTTGTATGAGTTTGTCGGTGTTTTTGGCGCACAGACCCTTGTGGGCTGGCTTGAGGAAACCGTTTTCGGCGCCTGGCTTATGCCGGGACTCACGGCGCTTGTTCAAAAAATAATTCCCTGGCCGCTTATGCAGGATTTTCTGGTCGGGGAGTACGGCATTTTCAGTATGGCGGTGACCTATGCGCTTGCGCTGATCTTTCCGATCGTCACTACTTTTTTCATCTTCTTCGGAATACTCGAAGACTCGGGGTATCTTCCGCGTCTCGCGGTGATGCTGGACCGGGCGTTCCGCTTGATTGGTCTGAACGGCAAGGCCGTGCTTCCAATGATTCTCGGGCTGGGGTGCGGGACTATGGCCACGGTGACCACACGCATCCTCAGCACGTCCAAAGAAAAACTGCTCGTGTCGCTTTTGCTGACTCTCGCGGTGCCTTGTTCAGCGCAGCTGGGAGCGGTTTTCGGAATGGCCGGAGGCATTTCTTTCGGCGTCCTGCTGGCCTGGTTCCTCGTGATTGTTTTCACTATGATGCTGATCGGCTGGATGGCTTCCCGTGTTCTGCCCGGCGGACGGCCGCCGCTTCTCGTGCAGATTCCGCCCATCCGTGTCCCGCAGTTTTCCAATGTCATGAAGAAGGTGACTTCACGGCTTGTCTGGTATTCGCAGGAAGTGATTCCGCTTTTTCTTTTTGCCACAGCGCTTCTTTTTGTGCTCGATAAAGTACACCTCCTGGCGGTTTTGAGAAATATGATTGCCCCCGTTGTGGTCGATTTCCTGGGACTGCCTGAAAAATGCGCCGACGCCTTTTTGATCGGCTTTCTCCGCCGGGATTACGGGGCTGCGGGACTTTTTCATATGGCTCAGCAAGGCCTGCTGAACCCCCGGCAGGTGCTGGTGAGCATGGTCCTTGTGACGCTTTTTATGCCGTGTGTGGCCCACATGCTTGTGACGTACCGTGAGCGCGGCCTGAAAATTACCGCCGCTATTTTTATTTTTGTGATGAGTTATGCCATCCTCACAGGCGGCGCCATTAATGCTTTTTTACAGCGGTTTCCGCTGATCTGAGAGAAAGGGAAAATATGTCCGAACAAGAACCCATGACAAGGCTGCCAAGCCGCGAAGAGGAAGAACGGGAAGAGGCACTTGCCGAGATTTACAAAATGATCGAGCGCGGAGAGACTGCTTCTGAAACGGTTCGTCAAAAACTCGAAGGGGAAGTTTCACCCGGAATTCTTGGGAGCCTGGAAAAACTGGGGCTTCTTGTGCAAGGCCCCGGAAAAATCCGTCTGACCGAGAAGGGCCAGACCTTGGCTCGCGTGATTATCCGCCGCTCCCGGCTTTCCGAGCGGCTCCTCACGGATGTTCTTGAAATGAAAAGCGAGGCGCTGAGTTCCGCGGCTTGTCAATTTGAGCATGTCCTGTCGGAGGAAATGGCGGACTCGATCTGTACTTTACTCGGGCATCCCACGGAATGTCCTCACCAGAATCCCATTCCTCCGGGGGAGTGCTGCCGGAAAGCCGAGACCCAGATTCCTTCCGTGGTGATCCCGCTTTCCAAGCTGGAGCCCGGCCGGAAGGCGAGGATCGCCTACTTGCAATTTAAGAAGAACCCGGATGTTTACCGGCTGTTATCCCTGGGGATTGTGCCCGGAGAAACCCTCCGTGTGATTCAGCGTTTTCCTACCTTTGTCGTGGAGTCCGGCGAGTCCCAACTGGCGCTTGATGAATCGATTGCGGCCTATATTTTTGTCCGGCCGGCCGTGCTGCCTGCTCTTTAAATGCCTCTCAAGTGACCGGGATCACAAGCCTTCCTGGCCCGGTCCGCTATTCTTTGAAAAAAACTGTCAAAGTCTGCGGCCAAGGCTGGCGGCGCTGGGTTTTTGAGGTATGCTTTAATCAGGAACAGAGAACAGTCTGTCGAGGAGCGTATGACACTTCAAAGTCTGCTCGAGAAACTTTGGCAGGATTACTCCGGAATGAACCGTCAGGCCGAGGTGATTCATCGCGCGCTGGAAGCCCGCGGGGAGCAGGTCATTAATGACCATGTGGCTTTCCGCACTTTTGATATCCCCAAAGTCGGCATCGAAGTGCTTGCCGCCCCCTTTGTGAGGCTCGGGTATAAGGCCGCCGCGGATTATGATTTTTCCGAAAAGAAATTAACCGCCCGGCATTACCAGCACGCGGATGAAAACCTGCCGAAAATTTTCATCAGCGCCCTTAAAGTTTCCGAGTTTCCGGGGCCTCTCCAACAATTGATCAAGGATCTTGTGGATCAGGTGCCGGGAGCTTTGCCCGAGCGGGAAGATTTTCTTGTTTCCGGAACCCCCTGGAAGAAGGTCTCGTGGGCGCAGTATCAGTCCCTTCTGGAAGAAAGCGAGTATGCCGCGTGGATGGCTGCTTTCGGGTTTCGCGTGAATCACTTCACGGTTTTCTTCAACAAACTCCAGACCTTCCGCGATTTTCCGGCGTTGAACACGTTTATCAAGAGCGTCGGTTTTCCTCTCAATACCGCGGGCGGAGAAATCAAGGGTTCTCCTCAGGTGTACCTCGAACAGTCCTCCACGCTGGCGCATCCCGTGGAGATCGCTTTCGCGGACCGGCGCGAAGTAGTCCCTGCCTGCTATTACGAATTTGCCCGCCGCTACAAAATGCCGGACGGCCGGCTTTTTCACGGATTTCTTCCGGACTCTGCCAACAAAATTTTCGAAAGCACGCATTACCGTCAGTCCTGAGCCGCGCCGAAACTCATTCCTTTTTTTTGAAAACCCGCGTTATAATGCGCCCATCTTTTCCCATGAAAAATTCCCCGGATGTCAAAGAACGCGGATGGCTTGTCCGGCTGCTCATTCAGCGCAGTCTGGGGTTCCTTTATGCCAACGCTTTCCTGATCGCGCTGAATCAATTTCCCGCTTTGGCCGGCCAGGAAGGGATCCTTCCGCTCCGTCTTTGGCTGCGTCACGCCAGCTGGGCTCATGCGCCCAGTCTTTTCCTGTGGCACTCCACGGATCTTTTTATTCTTCAAGTCTGCGCCGCGGGTCTTTTTCTCGCGCTTCTTGTTCTGACCGGGATCTCTGAACGGTTCGGGTATTTGTTTTCAGCGCTTGTCTGGGGGCTTCTGTGGGCCTTGTATCTTTCGGTTGTAAACGCGGGGCAGACCTTCTACGGATTTGGGTGGGAAACCCTGCTTCTGGAAACCGGCTTCCTTGCGATTTTTCTTGGGCCCGCTGACAGCACTCCGCCCAAAATCATTTTATGGCTTTACCGCTGGCTGATTTTCCGGCTGATGTTTGGAGCCGGTCTCATCAAGCTGAGAGGGGACAGCTGCTGGCGTGATTTGACCTGTATGGAGTATCACTATGAAACCCAGCCGCTTCCGAATCCCCTGAGCTGGTATTTTCATAAGCTGCCCTTGTGGTGGCATCAGGGAGAGGTTCTCTTCACCCATATTACGGAGCTTGTCGTCCCATTCGCCTATTTTATTCCGGGAACCGTTGGCGTCTGGGCCGGAATGATCACGATTTTTTTTCACATCACGCTTATCCTGAGCGGGAATCTTTCCTGGCTTAACTACATCACCATTGTCATCACCTTTGCCTGTTTGAGTGACCGGGTGCTTGCGCCTGTTCTGCGTATCCGGATTCCGGAAACCCTTAAAACTCCGGGGGCTTTCCGGAAAATCCTGCTGGTGGCACTGACCCTCTTTATTGCCTGGCGGAGTATCCCGCCTGTGCAGAATATGATTTCGCGGCGGCAGATGATGAATGCGAGTTTTGAACCTTTTCATTTTGTGAATACTTACGGTGCTTTTGGAGGCATTACGCGCAAGCGTTTTGAAATCGTCCTTGAAGGAACCGGCGATGCCCGGCCCGGACCCGCGTCAGTCTGGAAAGAGTATGAATTCAAATGCAAGCCGGGGGATGTGACCCGCGCGCCCTGCGTGATTTCTCCTTATCATTATAAGATTGATTGGCAGATGTGGTTCGCGGCTATGAACGATTTCCGCTATCACCCCTGGATTCTGAATCTTGTCGCAAAATTGCTGGCCGGGGACCGCAATACGCTGGGTCTCTTGAGCCGGAATCCTTTTCCGGAAAGTCCTCCCCGCGCTATCCGCGCCGTTCATTATTTGTACCGGTTTTCGACATGGGACGAGAGGGCGAAAACAGGCGCCTGGTGGGTGCGTGTCCGGGTGGGGGATTACTTGCCGCCGCTTTCCCTGGACCAGGCTGCGTTCACGGCGATTCTCCGGGAGGCTGGTTTCGGAGTTCCGGTGCTGCAGAAAAGTGCCGATAATGGAGCTGCTCCGTAAGACGTCATTCTTCAACATTGTGAAAAGGAAAATGCCCATGAACAAAACTCAAGCAAGCATGAGTGCCCTGAAAGTTTTTTTTCTTCTGTCTGCCGGGCTGATTTTCTCACTTCAGAACGCGAAGGCGGATGACGGCGCGTATCCCTGGCAGCTCAAAAAAGAGGATGAAGGAATCCGCGTTTGGGTCCGCAAGGTGGAAGGTTCCCCGATTCTGGAGTACAAGGCTGAAATGAATGTCCGGGAACCTTTCGCGAAAGTTCTGGCCCTTTATGAAGATGAAACCAAAATGGCGGAGTGGTTTCACCAGTGCACAAGTTCCGCGCTCATAAGATCCGAAAGCGCGGAACGGAAAATTTTATATTTCACACTCGCCATGCCCTGGCCCGTTTCAGACCGTGACGCCTCGTACCTCCGTGAAAAATCCGTGGATGCTCAGGGCACTGTCTCGTATGCCATTTCAGCGCTTCCCGCCGAAGCGCCCGCCAAAGAAGGTCTTGTTCGCATGCCCTACTTGAAAGGCGTCTGGCGTTTTTCTCCCCGCGAGGATGGAAGCACGGATATTTTTGTTCAGCAGCATGCGGATGCGGGGGGACACATTCCGGCCGTGGTGGTGAACCGTCTTGTCGTGGATATTCCTTTTAACAGCCTGAAGCGGCTTCGAAAACTATTGTCGAAAACCCCGGGTTGATGTGATAAAGTTGCCGGGTCAAATCACAGGAGGTTTCTATGACAGGTTTATTGGGGTTGATCGTATTGATTCTGGACCTTATCGCCATTGTGGAAGTTTTAAAGGGCGGTAAATCCGTGGGCGGGAAACTGCTCTGGATTCTCGTGATTCTTCTTCTTCCGATCATCGGCATGCTTGTGTATTTCTTCCTTGGGCGCAGCAAATCCTAACCGCATTTTTTAAAAGCGCACTGCCCCGCCCGGAATGGGCGGGGCCTTTTTTCTATGCCGACACCCCTTGCTAGTCTGACTTTTTTAGGAGGCGCCGGTACCGTTACCGGTTCCAAATACCTGATAGAGGCTCCCGAAGGGAAGATCCTTCTGGATGCCGGGCTTTTTCAGGGATTGAAAGAGCTCCGCCTCCGGAACTGGAATGAGCCTGCTTTTGACCCCGTATTGCTATCGGCTGTGATCCTAAGCCACGCCCATCTGGATCATTCCGGCTATCTGCCTGTTTTAGTTAAGAAAGGGTTCAAGGGGCCGGTCTACTGCACGGCTGGTACGCGGGACCTTTTGCAGATTCTCCTTTTGGATGCCGCGCATCTGCAAGAAGAGCAGGCCGCGCACGCGAATAAGCACGGATATTCCAGGCACCACCCCGCGCTGGCGTTGTATGGCAGGGAAGACGCGATAGGCGCTCTAGGTCTTCTTGAAGCAAAGGCTTTTGGCGAGCCCTTCTCGGTAAACGGTATGGAGGTCAGATTTCGGCGCGCTGCGCATATTCTTGGGGCTGCAACCGTTGAAATTTCCGCAGCTTCTTTCGAGGGCTGGGACCGGAAGCTTGTCTTTTCGGGCGATCTTGGCCGTTGGAATCACCCGCTCTTACGTGACCCGGAAGAGGTGGAGGGAGCAGGAACGCTGCTGATGGAGTCTACTTACGGGAACCGCCTTCATCCTGAAAATGTCCAGGAGGAACTGGCCCGTGTTATTCACGCATCCGTCAAGCGCGGCGGCGCTCTCATTATTCCTGCCTTTGCTGTGGGGCGCACCCAAGAGCTTATCTGGATCATCCGTCAGCTTGAAGAGGAAGGGAAGATTCCGGTGCTTGAGACTTTCATGGATAGCCCGATGGCGATTGACGCGAGCGGCATTTATGCCCGGCATAGCCCTGAACTTGACCATGGCTCGGGCGGGCACCCGGTGCTTGCGACCCATCATTTTCATGTTTTGAAAACACGCGAAGAGTCAAAAAAGATGAATGCTCTTACCGGCCCCATGATTATTCTTTCTTCCAGCGGGATGGCAACCGGGGGACGCATTCTTCATCATCTGGAGCAGAGGCTTGGTGACAGGCGGACAACGGTTTTACTGGCGGGATTTCAGGCCAAGGGGACGCGCGGAAGGTCTTTGGAAGAAGGTGCCGGAGAAATAAAGATTCACGGAGTCCAGATTCCAGTCCGGGGTGTTATCGAGAAGATCGAGGGGCTTTCGGCCCATGCCGATCAAAAAGATATTCTTCGCTGGCTGTCGGGGTTTAAACGTGCCCCGGAGAGAACTTTTGTGGTTCACGGTGAGCCAGAAGCCTCCCAAGCTCTTGCAGAAGCAATCACCCAAGAACTCGGGTGGGCAAATGTGCGCCCGGCCGCAGATGGGGAAAAAGTGCCTTTGTGAGGCATGTCACATTCTTTTTCACCTATTTCACCGAAAATAGACTATCCTAGAGGCATTCCTGGTAAATTTCTTATAGAGAAACGAGAGACATCATGGCTTATCAAGCACCCGTTCCTAAGATCATTTGGGTTAATTTGATATTTTTTATTATCACCGGCCTCGTCGGAGTCATCGGCACTCCTTGGTATGCGGCCCATTATGGCGTGAGCGGTTTTGAAATAGGATTGACCTTCTTTTATATTGTGGCAACCGGTATGAGTATTACGGCGGGGTATCACCGCCTTTTTTCGCACGCGACTTACCAGGCTCATCCCGTGATTCAGTTCCTGTATCTTTTTTTTGGAGCCGCCGCTTTTGAGCAGTCGGCGATGGATTGGTCGGCCCAGCACCGGGATCATCACCGTTATGTAGACACGGACCGCGATCCCTACAATATTAAGAAGGGCTTTTTTTACGCCCATATTGGATGGCTGATTTTTTGGAAGCACAAGATCCCTTATGAGAATGTGCGGGATCTTGAAAAGAATCCTATGGTGGTGCATCAGCACCAGAATTACTACCTGTGGTCTATTGGTTCCGGCATTATTTTCCCCGTGATTCTCGGCGCCTTGGCCGGCCACGCGCTTGGGGCCTTTATTTTGACCGTCTGCCTGAGACTTGCGATTGTACACCACGCAACCTTTTGTATTAACTCGGTTTGCCATATGTTTGGTAAGTCCACGTATGACCCGCACTCTTCCGCCCGCGACCACTGGCTGGTTGCTTTTCTAACGAACGGTGAGGGGTACCATAATTTCCATCACCGTTTTCCCAGCGATTACCGGAACGCGATCCGCTGGTATCAATTTGATCCTAGCAAGTGGCTGATCGCTGTTCTGGCAAAAGCAGGTCTCGCTTGGAACTTGAAAAAAGTGTCTGCGTTCAGGATCTGGGAAGCCCGCCTGGCGGCTGAGAACATGGTGCTTTGTGAGCAGTTGTCTGCAAAGAAAATTGAAAGCGCGGCACCGGAAAGTGTGCAGGCGGTTCTTCAAGACCGGTACAAACGCCTGGCTCAGGGCCTCAAGAATTGGGAAAAAGTCTCCCGCGAGTATCAGGAACTTGCGGCCGGACATCTTCGTCCCTCACGAGAACTCCTGCGCGTGACCCTTGATAAAATCAAGGAAGCCCGCAGCAATTTTAAAGCAGAGCGCCGGAATTGGCAGCGTCTTATGCGCTCCGAATCACCCGCTGCGGTTATTGTGCTCATGACTTTTTTTCTGCTGATGTAACATATTGTTCTACAATGTGTTTGCTCTAGTCATGCAAAAATCCTTCAGGACATTCTTCAGTCTGTGATAGAATTCATGTCCCTCCCCGGGAATTGAGCAATCAAATCTGCATGAGGTGAACTCATGAATTTATTCCTAGAGCGGGGCATGTCCTTTTTTGTTTCCGCCGATCAATCTGTTTCCGCTCAGCCATGGATATCTCAACTCCACCTGACGGCTGATTTTTTTGCTGCAATTGCTTACTTCCTTATTCTGGTGACCCTCTTCCGTTTTCTCCGCCGCCGGGAAGATCTCCAGCACCGAGGTGCCTTTTCCCTGTGGCTTGTATTTCTCCTTGCCGCAGTTTGTTTTCATGCTTCCGAGCTTTTAGCGCCTTCAGGGTTTTATGGCCTCGCGGGACTGGTGAAAGGCATTTTTTCGTTTTTTTCGTTCTTGTCAGCGGTGGTTTTTTGGAAGCTGCTTCCGAAAGCCTTGGAACTTCCAGGCCCTGGAGACTTTGAGCAGATTCACAGGGATCTCAATGATGTGATTCTGGAGCGGGACCGGCGGATTGAAAAATTCTACTCAGAACAGCAATCTCTGAGGCAATCTCTGGATAATGCCATTGCCCAGTACCAGCAAACCCGTCAGCAGCTTTCAGAAATGGAATCACAGCGCCGCCAAGAAGCCGTGCTGTTCAAAAGCCAGGAAGAAAAACTTGTTAAACTTACCGAAAACCCTTATGCCCTTACGCTTCTTTTGAGCCACACGGGGCGCGTCCTCTGGGCAAGTGCGGCCTGTGAAAGCCTTTTGCGAATGACATTCGAAGAACTCCAGGGAAGAGATGCTTTTGATTTTCTTCATCCGGAAGATTCTTTTCGTGCCCGTAAAATATTTGCGGCGGGATTGGCTTCCCCAAGATGGAGCAAAGAATTTCAATTCCGGATTCTTCACCGCGACGGCACTTACAGGACTTTCCAGATATCCGGCGTCAACACACTCCAGGACAAAGTCCTGCAGGGAGTGCTTCTTTACCTAAGAGACGTCTCCGAGACAAAACGGT
Organism: uncultured bacterium; assembly: GCA_964434115.1. Taxonomy (GTDB): domain Bacteria; phylum Omnitrophota; class Omnitrophia; order Omnitrophales; family Aquincolibacteriaceae; genus ZLKRG04. The sequence continues at coordinate 5,795 of CAYSSX010000010.1, read as the reverse complement.
TTGAAGAATACGCCTTTCAGCTTCCTGCCCTGATGCGTGAAGTGAGTGAATCCGTGGATTTTCATCAGGCCCTGGAGAAAACTATGAAAGGTCTTTGCGGGCTTGCGGGCTGGGATTATGCCGAGGCCTGGCTGCCGCGGACGGACGAGAAATTTCTCGAATGCTGTTCGGCATGGTTTGGTGATGAAAATTTCAAAGCATTACGAAGCCTGAGTCAGGATCTCCGCATTCCGCCCCGGGTGAGTATTCAGGGGCATGTATGGAGTGAAGGGCGGGCTTTCTGGGTCGAAGATGTCAACCTGCGCCCGGACACGATGTTTTTTAGAGCGGATGTTTTAAAAAAATCCGGGATCCAGAGCGCTTTGGGGGTTCCTGTGCTGGTGGAGGATAAGACACTAGCCGTGCTGGTGTTTTTTAAAAAGGGAACGATTAAGAAAAGACTGGCATCGGATCCTGTCCGGACTATGGCTGAGTATTTGGGGGCCGTCATGCGGCAAAAGCTGGCCGATGAGCAGCGGCGCATGGCCTATGAACAGGTGGAGAAAAAAATACAGGAAAAGACACAGGAACTCAACAAAGCCAAGGAACAGCTTCAATCCGATTTGACGCAGCACCTTTTGATCGAGGACTCCCTGCGCAAGTCGGAAGAAAACGCTCAGACGCTTATCAATTCGCTGGACGGCATCGTGTGGGAATTTGACCTTGCGGATCTCAGATTTACTTTTGTAAACCAGCGTGCGGAAGTGATTTTGGGCTATCCCATGGGTGTGTGGCTGTCCGAACCTTTGTTTTGGCGCGAGCATGTGCACGGAAGCGACAGGGACGGAGCGGTTGCTTTCCGCCAGCGCGTGGCGGACCAGAAAAAAAGCGACTGTTTTGAATACCGGATGATTACGGCAGACGGAAAAACCTTGTGGTTCCGCGATATGGTGACCGTGGTCGTCAAAGAAGGGAAGGCCGTGAAACTCCGCGGTGTCATGGTCAATATTACGGAGTCAAAGCTTGTGGAAGAGGCTCTTTATCAAGAGCGCAATTTTGTGTCCACCGTTCTGGATACGGCGAGCGCCCTTGTCATGATTCTTGACAGTCAAGGATGCGTTCAACGGTTTAACCGTGCCTGCCTGCATCTGAGCGGTTATTCGCTGGAAGAAGTTCAGGGGCGCTGTTTTTGGGATCTGTTTGTCCGTCAGGATGAGAAGAACGATTTGAAGGGGGTTTTTGCACGGCTTTTGGCCGGGCAGTTTCCCACGAACTATGAGAGTTCCCTTATTGCAAAAAGCGGCCATACTTTTGAGGTGGCGTGGACAAGTACTGTTCTTTTCAAGAAGGACGGTTCGATCGCCCATATCATTGTGACGGGAATCGACATCACGCAGCGCAAGCAGATTGAAAGAAAATTGACAGAAACCGTTGCCGATCTTGCCCGGTCCAATCAAGAACTTGACCGCTCATCCAAAGAACTCACAGAGGCGAATGAACAACTCAAGAGCCTGGATGAGGTGAAATCTCATTTTATTTCCGCGGCTTCCCACGAACTCCGCACACCGCTGACATCCATCAAAGGATTTGTGGAAACCATTCTTCAAAACGAAGCGGGTCCGATCAATGAACAGCAGCGTGAGTTTTTGGGGCACGTGAAGGAATCGACAGACCGTCTGCACCGCCTTCTTAATGAGCTTCTGGATATTTCCAAAATTGAATCCGGGCAGGTGGAGATGAACCGCGAGCTTACCAACCTCCGGGAGCTGCTGTCTGAAGAGGCTGCGTTGTTCCGGGGCATGGCGGACAAGAAAAATATCAGCCTTGATCTGGAAACGGATCTTCACCTCAAAGAAATTTTTTGCGATCAGGACAAGATCCGTGAGGTGATCGGCAATCTCCTCAGCAATGCGGTGAAATACACTCCCCGGGGCGGACATGTCAAGGTCTTGGCCTGCAATTCAGATCAAGGGGTGGTGATCGATGTTGAAGACACCGGCATCGGGATACGCCAGGATGACCTGATCCGTGTCTTTGAACCGTTTCAGCATATCCAAAAGGACGGCGCCGAAGATGAAGAGAGTACAGGACTGGGGCTGACTTTGGTGAAGAGGATTGTGGAGGCCCATGGCGGAGAGGTTTATGTTAAAAGTGAAAGCGGCAAAGGTTCTGTTTTTAGTGTGCATCTGCCCGTTGGAAAGTTTTCAAGCGGAAGCCAGCAGAAGTCCTGGGCGGTGAATCGTGAATAAAACCATTTTGATCGTGGATGATGACAAAAAAATTTCTCAATTGATCGATTTTCATTTGAAGCAGAAAGGCTATGACACCCATTGCCTTTTTCGTGCGGGCGAAGTTGCGGAATATGTCAAAATTCATTGCCCGGTGTTGACGCTTCTGGATATCCGTCTTCCGGACGGCGACGGGGTGGAGGTTCTTAAAAGCATCCGGCATGAGTGCCCTGAGGCTAATGTGATTATGATCAGCGCCCATGCGGATGTGAAAGTGGCTGTCGATTGCATGAAATACGGGGCGTATGATTTTGTGGAAAAACCGATTGAGTTTCCCGAGCTGGATGCGAAAGTGAAGCATGTCTTTGAGCAATTCTCCCTGAAAGAAGAAGTTTCCCTGCTCAAACGGGAGCTTGGAGAAAAGTACAAATTTAAAAGCATTGTCGGTAAAAGCCCGCTTATGAAAAGGCTCTTTGAGAATATCGATATTGCCGCCAAGAGTGATGTGACTGTTTTGATTTCAGGAGAAAGCGGAACCGGCAAGGAACTTGTGGCGCGGGCTGTTCACTTTAACGGGTTGAACAAAAGCGGTCCTTTTGTGGCTGTGAATTGCGGTGCGATTCCGGAAAACCTGCTCGAAAGTGAACTCTTCGGGCATGAAAAAGGCGCTTTCACGGGGGCCGCTTCCCGCAAAATCGGAAAATTTGAACAAGCCCAGGGCGGCACTCTTTTCCTTGATGAGATCGGAGACCTTCCGGCCATGCTTCAGGTCAAGCTTCTACGGGTGCTTCAGGAGAGGGAAATCGAAAGAGTCGGCGGGGAAAGGCCTGTGCCTATCCGGGTGAAATTTATTGCGGCCACAAACCGTGACCTCAGGAAAATGGTTGCGGATGGAGAGTTCCGGGAGGACCTTTATTTCAGGCTGAATGTTTTTCCTCTGACGATTCCTTCGTTGCGTGAACGCAGGGAGGATATCGCTGAACTTATGCGGTATTTTCTGGAAAAGTATGAGCCGGGGAGAAAAAAGCCGGTGCGTATTGAGGAAAGCGCCCTTCAAAAATTGATGGATCATCCCTGGCCGGGCAATATCCGGGAACTGGAAAATTTCGTGGAGCGATGGACGCTTGTGAAGGGCGCGGGCGCGGACCTGATGACCGCTTCGGATGTACAGAGCCTTGAAGTTCCCGCAAAACGGACAGAGGCAGCCGCGGCGGAGCCGGCAGGCTTTCTTCCCTTGAGGAGTAAAGACTCCACGGTCCAGACGGCCGAAAGAGAGCTGCTTGAAAAAGCGCTGCGCGAGGCCGGCGGGAATGTAAGCAAGGCTTCAAGGATGCTTCAAATCAGCCGCGACACATTTTACCGGAAAATGAAAAAATACGCAGTGCAGCCCTAAGATTTCCTCCCCAAAGGTTTTACAGAAACCCGCACCAGCCCCTTTCGGGGGTCCGCTATTTTCCTGAATGCCGCGTGCGTCAAATCCACAATCCGGCTTAGGCGTTTTGCCGGTCCCCGGTCATTGACCCTGCAAATAACCGATTTTCCATTGTGAAGATTCGTGACTTTTAAGTTCGTGCCGAATTTGTAATCCCACGAGGCACAGGTTCTTTTTGTATCATCGAAAATTTCCCCGTTTGCCGTATGCTTCCGGATGCCTTTGTCTTTACGGCTGTACCAGGAAGCTGTTCCGATTCCGTGCCGCCTCTCCTCCAGTGTTCTCAGAGCATCCATAAACGAAACAGGCCCTGCTTCTGAAGCTGAAAAAACAAGGCGGAATGAAGGTGAGACCGCCAGGGCATAGGCCACGAACAAAGAGGCCGCAAAGGCCGTGATTTTAAAATGCCGGGTCATGAGCCTATTCTCTGTTTTTTCACGCATGACTTAAAGCCTCCCGTACTTCTTTTTCTATTCGATACCCGAAGTGTAAGAAGTGTCTTAAAAGTGTCCTAAAAAACTGACACCAGAGTGTCTTTTAATTCGGATTCTGAAGACGTTCATTTTCATAACTCATTATGCCATATCGACTTTAGATAATTGGCACGGACCTTGAAATAGGAAGGGCATGAATACTACGGTTAAAGAGGAACAAAAAATGGGCCAGGAAGAAAGTCTCAAGAAGAAAAGGATTCTGGTTGTGGATGATGACCGGAAAATACTTGATCTCCTGCAATTTAAACTGGCGGTTCAAGGCTATGAAGTAGCGACTGCCAAAGATGAGAAAGAATTTTTCGCGCACGCGTTTGACGAAAAACCGGACCTTCTTATTCTGGATATCTGGCTCAAACACAAACTCGGGACGGAAATCTACGACAGTCTTCTGAGTTTTGGCTTTGATTCGCAAGTCCCCGTGATTTTTATCACGGCGTTGATTGAAAACTCTCCGCCGAGGCGGGCCTCGAACGGGGGGAAGTTCGCGCTTTTCGCGAAACCTTTTGATTTCGCCCTGCTTCTGGATGAAGTCGAAAGGCTTATTTCCCGGGATTCCAAGCACTCCAAGGAATCAAACCAAAACGTCAGCGAAAGGAGAAACTCATGAAGACAAAAGTGCTTTTAACAGCCGTCCTGCTTTCTGTGCTTCTCCAGCCCGTCTCTGCTTTTGCAGAAGTGATTCAAGGCGAACTTGCCGCCGTCAATGCAAGCGAAGGGTCGTTGGTGATTGTACGCAGTGACCCCCAAACCGGAGCGGCGGAAGCCGAAGGAGTCAAAGCGGTTGTCGGGGAAAAGACAACCTTTGATGGAATCGGTTCTCTTCAAGACTTGAGAGCCGGCGATGAGATCCGTGCCGATGTCCAGGCGGACACAGCTTCAGGGGTGTGGCTTGTTCAGTCACTTGCCCTGGATAAAGTCAAGATTCAGGACACCCAACTGCCTGAAGAAAAAAACTCAGCGGTACCGCAAGTTTAAGATTTAACGGATAAGGAGGTAATTTATGCTGAACTGGTCCCTTTCATTTTTTGTTATCGCGATTATCGCGGCCCTTTTGGGATTCGGAGGGATCGCCTCCAGCGCTGTTGGAATCGCGCGCGTTCTGTTCCTGGTTTTTCTCGTATTGTTTCTTGTCTCAATGCTTGTGGGAAACGGTAAAAGACCGCAGATTTAAAAACGCAAATTTAAAAAACTTTCTAATGCAGCAAAGGAGAAGTTATGAAAAAAAGAAACGGAAAATTCTGGCAGGCGGGCATTTTGACACTTTCGGTTTTGCTTTTAGCGGGAGCGCCGAGCGCAAAAGCGGAACTCGGGGAATATGAGTGGAATGACAAACTGAGCCGCGGGGCTTTGAACATTGTTGCTTCCCCTGTAGAAATCGCGCGCACAATCAATGTGTCCAGTAATGACAAGGGGTACGGCTACGGCTGGACCGTTGGCCTCGTAAAGGGCGTCGGAAAAACTTTTGTCCGTCTCGGTGCCGGCGTGATTGACCTTGTGACATTTCCGTTTGATTTTCCGGATGAAAATAAAGCGCCGCTGGTCAAGCCTGAGTACCCTTGGCAGAACTGGGGCGGAGACCTTGTGTCCTAAGAATGACACCCATTTATCCCGCGGGTTTGCAGTATGCCGGACTTTCTGGGGGAGGGGCCGGCACCCCGCGGG
>CAYSSX010000009.1:0-93845 GCA_964434115.1 uncultured bacterium | reverse complement strand
AAGGAATTTATGAGCGTTGAATACAAACACATCCTGACCGGAGACGGAAGCCCGACGCTGAGTATGGCCCCGACCTGGGAGCGCATGCACGCCGAAGAAGGCGCGTTCACGGAACGGCAGTACCTCTACCAGCCGCTTGTGGAGAAGGCTTTCCAGGCTGTTGCTGAGCCCGTGTTTCTTTCTCTTGGCCTGGGGCTTGGGTATAACGAATTTATTATCGCCTTTGAATCGCTCCTGCGCAGCCAGACTCCGGCGCTGATCGCGAGCTATGAAACCGTTGATTTTCTGAAAGAAGCTTTTGTGAACTGGCTGAATGATGAGCCTTCGGTTCTAGCCGAGGTTTATGATCAGATTGCCGCACTGTACTCGCAGAAATACGAACGAAAACCATCCGACGCAAAAAAATTTCTTCTCCAGATGCTGGAGAAAAATAAGCTCCGGCTTTTAGGGCCAGTCGAGGCTATTGATCCGCCCGTGTCCCACGGCATATTATTCGATGCGTTCAGCCCCAAGACCTGCCCGCAGTTGTGGACGCCGGAATTTCTCAACCGGTTCTTTGAGCAGGCTTCCGGCACTCCTTGTTATGTGGCCACGCATGCCTGCAATAGCGGTTTGAAAAAAGCGCTTAAAAAAAACGGGTTCACGCTCGAAATCCAAAAAGGCTTTGGCCGGAAACGGGAATCGCTTTCGGCTTATAGGCTGGAAACGTGACCGTAAATCAGGATGACTTTTGACAACAAAGGAGAACTGTTATGACCCAGCCCATTCCCGCAGGTTATCAATCCGTGACGCCGAGCTTTACGTTCAAGGATTCGGCGAAAGCCATTGAGTTTTATAAAAAGGCCTTTGACGCGAAGGTTCTGGATTTTTTACCCAGCCCCACGGGCCGTGGCGTGATGCACGCCACCATTCAGATCGGCAACTCGATTCTAATGATGGGGGATGAAATGCCGGGCTGCAAAAGCGCTGAATCCATGGGCGGTTCACCGATGAGTCTTTATGTCTATGTTGCGGACGCGGATGCGACCTTCAAGCAGGCCCTGGCGGCAGGAGCCGTGATGACCATGCCTGTGGCGGATATGTTCTGGGGTGACCGGGCCGGGAACGTCAAAGACCCCTTTGGCTATGCCTGGATGATCGCGACCCATAAAAAAGATTTGACCCAGGACGAAATCAAGAAAGGCGCAGAGGCCTTTTTGGCTCAAATGACAAAGAAATAGTACTCTGCTAAGCCCCCAAGACCGACCAGGGACAAGGAATTTTTCCCGGACTCCCCGTTGTTTGCGTCTTTGGGCGGCGCGCCAAATCATGAGATATAAGCCTTGAAAGAAAAGAATCCGAGGCTCGGCTATTCTAAAGTCCTCAGAGGGGCCATTCCCAATAGTCAATGACCTCAGCCTCGGTCAGTTTAAATCCTGCCTAGAAAAGCAATTGATTGCAGAAGTCCGGGGAAGAGGCGTAGTATGCAAGCTTACCCGTGAGACAAAAAAGGATCCCCCATGAAGTTCCTTGGCCATTTTAGCGGTGAGTATATAAAAATAGGGCAATACACGCTTTGGCTGCTGATTCTATCCGCCGCACTCTTCGGCCAGCGGTTCCTCAAGACCCGGATCTCCTTCAAACTCAACCCTCGGACCGCCTTTCTTTTGATCTGCGCTTTGGGCCTGCTTCTCAGAATGGGATGGTTAGGCTATTCCACCCATGAGCCGAAGTTTGCCTGGCGCGCGCAGGGCGAGCTGATTGAAAATGACATTGTTAATATTCAGGCCGCGGAACTTTCAGAAGGGAAATGGTTTTTAAACGAGGATGGCACACCCAGCGCGCGGCGGCCGATCGGATACCCGATAGCTTTGGGGGCCTTGTATAAAATTTTCGGAGCCAAGGCAGAGGTTGCTTGGGTTTTTCATCTGGTTCTTTTTTTGGTTACGGTCTGGATCCTTTATGAAATGACCGCGCTTCTTTTTGGCCCGCGTCTTGCGCTGGCCTCGGCATTTCTTTTTTCGATTAACCCCATCTCGATCTACAGCGTCAAACTGGTTACGGATGAGCATCTTTTTCTGCCGCTTTGGTACGGCGGACTACTGCTGCTTTTTTATGATATTCACAAAAGAAATTTGAAGGCCGGGTGGCTGTGGTACGGCCTTCTCTTCGGCCTTGCGGCCATGACGCGGACCTATGCGATTATGATGCCTTTCATTGTGGGACTCGCATTTTGGGCCAAGCACAAAGACTTGAAAAAGGCCGTGGCTAACTGCCTCTTGACCCTTCTGGTCATGCAAACCATCAACCTGCCCTGGGTGGTGCGAAATTATAAAGCATTCGGCGTGCCGGTGATTTATGCGGTGGCCAGCCATTCGCTTTATTACAGCACGAATCCGAGTGCGTCGCCTCTGGGTACTATGCACCCGGAAAAGGGAACCCCCGGTTACTCCGCCGAGTTCGAGGCCGCGAGAGAATCCGGAAACGAAGGGCTGATGCAGAAATACGCCAACCAGGCCATTATCCGCTGGATCGTCAGCGATCCCGCTGCCTTTATCGATTTGGGACTGTCCAAAATTTTGTATTTCATGCACTGGGGGAAAAGCAAGGGCGTTTGGCCGTTGTGGTATCAATTTCAGGAAGGGCACTATGACCCCGCGCATAAAGTTCCCCAGGGTGTGATGAAAGCCTTGGAGGAATACGCCTTCTTCTTTTATTTTGTGACGTTTCACTTTTTTCTGTTCGCCCTGGTGCATATCGCTTTTTTCGGAAAACGCAAAATCTCAGGCGACAACCTCATTTGCATTCAGGTTATTTTGGCCTGCTTTGCGTGCTGGCTGGCCATGCATATGATTATTATGCCGGACCCCAAATACCGGTTTCCATTGGAGCCGCTTATGGGAGTCTTTGCCGTTTATTTCGCGAGCATTCTTGTGCGCAAAGACAAAGCCCCCTTATGTGAGCATTCGGCCTCCCAATAAAACTCCGCAGGTCCTTCCGTGCATTGACAACCTTGAGGCTCAGGTCTAGTCTGCTGCCAGGGATTAGAAAAGCGGGCAAGTGATATGGGACCTCAAAAAAACAAACACTGCTGCGGTTCAGACTCGCAAAAGCCGGCCGGGGAAGCTCAAGTCAAGGACCCTGTCTGCGGGATGTTTGTCGATTCTGAAGCCTCTAAGCTGAAAGCAGTCTATAAAGAAAAAGATTATTTTTTCTGCAGCGCCCATTGCCTTCATAAGTTTCAGGCTTTGCCCGAAAGCTTTCTGCAAAAAAAACCTTCCGAAATGTCCATGCATGACCGGGGTCTGGATTCTCAAAGTGTGGAATACACCTGCCCCATGCATCCTGAAGTGATTCAACAGGGTCCGGGAAGCTGCCCTCAATGCGGGATGGCTTTGGAGCCTAAAGAGGTTCAGGCCGGAGAGGAAAAAAATCCCGAGCTTGAAATGATGACACGGCGTTTCTGGATTTGCTTTTGGATGTCGCTCCCGCTTGCGGTCTTGTCCATGGGCGGGAAGCTGCCCCTTTTCAACGAGATCGCGCAGGCTTCCTGGGCAGGATGGCTCCAATGGGGACTTGCTACGCCGGTGGTCATTTGGGGAGGCTGGCCTTTTTTTCAGCGTGCGTGGCAATCCATCCTTCACCGGAGTCCCAACATGTACACACTGATCGCGATGGGGACAGGCTCCGCGTATTTGTTCAGTACAGCAGTGGTGTTTTTTCCCGCCGGATTTCCGGATTCCTTCCGGGACCATGACGGCCATGCCGGTGTTTATTTTGAAGTGGCCGCGGTCATTATCACGCTGGTGCTTTTAGGGCAGATGCTGGAACTTATGGCGCGCGGGCAGACAAGTTCAGCTTTGAAGGCGCTTATGGGGCTGCGGCCTAAAACAGCGCGTGTGATTCGTGAGAACGGAAATGAAGAAGATATTCCTTTGGAACAGGTTCGGGCAGGCGACCTGTTAAGAGTCAGGCCGGGTGAAAAAATTCCCGTGGATGGCGCGGTGGTGGAAGGCGCAAGCTCTGTGGATGAATCCATGATCAGCGGGGAACCCATTCCGGTTGAGAAAGAGCCGGGTTCCAAAGTTACGGGGGCCACGCTGAACGGCAGCGGGAGTTTTATCATGCGTGCTGAAAAAATCGGAAAGGACACCCTGCTCGCTCAAATTGTGAAAATGGTGAGTGAAGCGCAAAGGACCCGCGCCCCGATCCAGCGCCTTGCGGATTTGGTTTCTGCGTATTTTGTCCCTGCGGTGATGCTTGCCTCTGTTGTGACTTTTGCGGCGTGGGCATGGTTTGGGCCTGAGCCCCGGCTGTCTCATGCTCTTGTCAACGCGATTGCGGTTCTGATCATAGCCTGTCCTTGCGCATTGGGTCTTGCCACACCCATGGCCATTATGGCCGGAACCGGGCGGGGGGCGGGCGCCGGCGTCCTGATTAAAAATGCCGAAGCGCTTGAGATGTTTGAAAAAATCGATACTGTGATTGTGGATAAAACCGGGACCTTGACGGAGGGCAAGCCCAAGGTTATGTCGATCACGTCTTCAGGCCTTACGGATCAAGAACTGCTTGGGCTGGCCGCGAGTCTGGAGAAGCAAAGCGAGCATCCTCTTGCGGAAGCGATTGTCCGGGCGGCCAAGGAGCAAGGGGTGGCGCTTAAAGAAGTCCGGGATTTTCAGTATGAAAAAGGCAAAGGAATTTCCGGGATTGTGGACGGGAAAAAAGTGCAGATCGGCAATGACAAAATAATGGAAGAGAGCGGCGTTAATATTTCCCCATTCCTAGAAAAGGCAAACGCGCTTCGTGCTGAAGGGCAAGGGGTGATGTTCCTTTCGGTCAATGGGAAGGCCGCAGGCTTTGTCAGTGTTGCAGACCCGCTCAAAGAATCAACGGCCGAGGCCCTCCGGCTTCTGCATGCCGAGGGAATCAGAATTGTCATGCTCACCGGGGATAACCGCCAAACTGCGGAAGCTGTAGGCCGGAAAGCAGGTATTGATGAAATCCAGGCCGGGGTGCTGCCCGCGGATAAAGAAAAGCATGTTCGAAAACTTCAAGAGCAGGGCCGGAAAGTAGCCATGGCCGGGGATGGAATTAATGACGCGCCCGCGCTGGCCAGGGCCGATGTCGGAATCGCGATGGGTACAGGAACGGACGTGGCCATGCACAGCGCGGGCATTGTGCTTGTGAAAGGGGACTTGCGCGGAATTGCCAAGGCGAGGAAACTCAGCCGGGCCACGATGAATAATATCCGGCAGAATTTATTCTTTGCCTTTATCTATAATATCTTGGGTGTTCCCATTGCAGCCGGTCTTTTGTATCCTTTTTTCGGGTTTCTTCTCAGCCCCATGATTGCGAGCGCGGCCATGTCGCTCAGTTCCGTGTCGGTGATTGCCAATTCCCTGCGTTTGAGAAATGTCCGCCTGTAAGGCCGGGTTCTTACCGGGACATTGACACCTCGTGAGTCCCTGTATATGCTTCCCCCATGATTTGCCCTCAATGCAAAGCCCCTCGTTTTTATTGGCAGGATCCGCCCGCATCGGGTTTGGCCCAATGCGAAAAATGCCGTCATGCCGGACCCGCGCCGCTTCCGGATTATGAGAATTACCATCAGAAGAATTATTTGAAGGGACGTCATTCCCGGACTCTCCAGACGGATCCGGAAATGAAACTGCTGCTTGAGCTGCTTGCCGCGAAGCCCTCTGAACGGATCGCGGACTTGGGCTGCGGCATTGGTGATTTCACGGCCGAGATCGCGAAAGCCTCTGCCGATGTGACGGGCTATGATCTGGACGTTGCATCCGCGAAGGCCCGGTACCCGGATCTCAAATTTGAAGCGATTGACCTTGGAGGCCCTTTGCCGTTTGAAGATGCGACATTTGATAAAATCATTTCCGCGTTTACCATTGAGCATTTGCCGGACCCGGGACAGTTTCTGTCAGAGTGTTCACGCTGTCTTCGCCAAGGCGGAACCATCGTGCTTTCCACGGACGATAAGGACTTTTTCCTGCATGAGTTTTACGCGGACCCCACTCATCTGCGGGAGTGGAACCAGGCCGGGTTTGACCGCTTCGCGGAAATCTATTTCAAGAAAGTCCTCTCCCGCAAGGCTTGCTCCATGTTTAAATTCTATCCCCTCAATCTTCTCTTTCAGTGGATCCTGCACCCGGACTTAGTCTTCGTGGGAATGAAAAAATAACACGGGTCTGGAAGGTCTGCCGCCTAGCCGCCCTAGTCGTTTTTTTGAACCGGGTCTGCCGTAAGGCCGGGGTAATAGAACTCTGCACATCGACTGCAAAAGCCGTGGGAAGTTTGAGGGGGAATTTCCCGGATAAATTCGGGGATCCAATCCCATTTGTCATTTTGGCTGTGGTCCTTGATGCAGCGGCAGTGGCAGCACTGAATAATAATGCCGTCCGCGTTCCGGTGTTTCGCAGAAAAGACGGCGGGTGTTTCCTCGTGGGGTTTTTCAATTTCAAGATGGTTGTAAACCAGAAAGCCCGCCTTCTCCTGAAGGGGATAGATGCTTTGAAAAAACTTCCGGTAAATTTTGTCCGAAGAACACTCGTATTCTGAATCTATTCTTCTTCCCGTAAAAAGTGCCCGCTGGTAAAGCCGGACATAGAAACCTTTTAAGGGTTCGGGAAATGTCTCCGATACGGAACAGCCGATTCCGAATTTCTCCAGCACTTTAGACCCGTTATTTTCTTTGGCGAAATTTTCCCAGGCGGTGTTGAAGCCGCGCAGAGTAAACCGCTCATCCAGGATAAAAATAACATCGCTTGAGGCTTCAATTTGGGTAAGGCTGCACCCGCTTAAGGAGGGTAAAAAATCAGGGGCGATCTTCATGGTCATTTCGCCGGTTAGTGTTGGGCGCCTTTGGTTAAAGGTTACACGGTTCTGTTGAGAAAATAAATAACAGAGAGATACTCATGCTGATCGGCATCCTGCGGGTGTTTTTCAAGCGCCTGTGGTGTCTGATAAGGAACCTGCCGCAGACTTATCAGCGTGAGTAACCTGTCCTTTGGTTGTGATGCTTGTCACGTTTTAACGGGAACGATCGGGCCATAATACAACATGTCTAAAGTAAAAGTTTGGCTTAACATGGGCGTGAATGCCCTTTCTTTTGTCGCCTTCCTTTCACTGTTGTCCACAGGAACGATCCTCCACTTCCTGTTGCCGCCGGGGAGCGGATCTCGCGGCGCCGGAGCGCGCCGGTTTTTCAGCCTGACGCGGCATGAATGGGGAGATGTTCATTTTTATATAGCGGTTATTTTTCTTATCCTTTTGGCGGTGCATCTTATTCTGCACTGGAACTGGCTTTATGCCATGGCTTGGGGTTCCAAAGCGAACCCGCAGCCGGCGTGGAAAAGGCTGATTACTATTTTAATGCTGCTTTATATGGCGTTCACAGCCGCCCTGCCATTCATGAGATAGCCTTCTTATCGAAAATGATAACGGCACCAAAAGAGCAGCTAACTAATCTCCCCGCCAAATCTTTGGTTTCGTAGTATAATCCCGCCCATGGAAAAACCCCTCGATACCAAAATCAGCTCTGGGTATACACTTGTGAACACGGCCCAGGGGCTCGCGCGTGTGACCCAGATGCTTAAGGGCACGGCCCGCGTCGGTATGGATACCGAGGCGGACAGCCTTCACCATTACTTTGAAAAGGTGTGCCTGATTCAGCTCAGCTTTTCAGGTGAGAACTTCATTATTGACCCGCTTGCGGGTTTTCCGCTTACGGAATTCTTTGAAGAACTCTCCAAGAAAGAACTCATTTTTCAAGGCGCGGATTTTGACCTGCGTATTTTAAAAAAATCAGCCGGGTTCCGGCCCAAGGCGCCGGTGTTTGACACCATGCTGGCGGCCCAGCTTCTGGGGTATGAAAAGATCGGTCTTGCGGCGCTCGTGGAAAAATTTTTCGGAGTGGTGCTCTCAAAGTCTTCGCAGAAAGCCGACTGGTCCAAGCGGCCGCTTTCTGAAAAGCTTTTGACCTATGCCTCGGATGACACGAAGTATCTGGAAACCCTTGCGGATTTGCTGTCCGCGGAACTTCAACAGCTTAACCGCACGGCGTGGCACAAGGAATGCTGCGAACGGGCAGTTAAAACCGCGGACCAGCCCGATAAAGCCGAAGACAGGGAAGCCTGGCGCATTAAAGGTTCCTCAAAGCTGCCGCCCGAAGGGTTTGTGTTTTTACGGGAGCTATGGAAATGGCGTGATGAAGAAGCCCGCGCCAAAGACCGGCCTGCTTTTATGATTCTTCGCAATGAAGACTTGATTGAGCTTGTGGTCTGGAAGGTTGGGAATCCCCGTATTCCTTTAAGTGAAGGCCCGGCTTTTCTTACCCGGTTTCATGGGCCCAAAAGAGAACGCCTTGAAACGGTCCTTCGAAGCGCTGAAAAAATTCCCCAGTCCGAATGGCCGGTGCTTGAGAAACGAACGGATTGGCGCGAGGACCGGCCGGATTCTGAAAAACTCGAACAACTGCTTGCCGCATGTAAAGTGCTTGCGGAGGAATTGAAGATTCAACCCTCTGTGCTGGCATCCCGTTCCGCCCTCACGGAAGTGATCCGGCACCATGCCCGCACTCCGGAAAAAGTTATGGAAGTCAGCAGCCTCATGAAATGGCAGACCGAACTCATGATGCCTGCTATTAAAACCCTTCTTTGAAAGAAAGGCGGAAAAAATGAAAACTCTTTCGTGGATGGTCCTACTGCTGGTTTTCGCGCCTTTGGCAAGGGCGGAAGACACGGCGTGTTTGAATGAATTTAAAAAACTGAATGATATATCGCGCGAAATGGCATCACTAGGGCCGGACAACATGGAGAAGGTCAATGAAATCAGTGCCCGGCTTGACCAGGTTGAACCCCAGTACCGCGCCTGCATGGATGACTACGGCGAGAAAAACGGGGCTGAGGCGCTCGCCCGTCTGGATGCTCAATTGGCCGGTTCCGCCGCGCAAAATTGAAGCCCCAGGCATCAGCCTTTTTATTTTTTGCGCATGGATTTGAGATAGGCGAGAGTGATATTCATGGCGTTCTCAAAAGGCCGTGAGTTTCTTTCGATCTTGGACATCCATAACCCGCCCTGGATAATCGTATAACAGAAGTCCGCAAGTTCCTTTGGAGAAGCATCTTTTTTCATCCTGCCCGCATCCTGCTCTGTCTTGAAAAAGCACGCGACAAAATCACGACGCCAGGTGAAAATTTTACGCGCGGCATTACGGATATCTTCCTGGGCTGTTTCCAGATCGTGGCCGATGGTGCCAATGGGGCAGCTGAGCGTGAAATGCACTTTCTTCTGCCATGATATGAAGGAACGCAGCCAGAATTCGAGGTCTTCCCATGTGCGTATGGCCGGAACCGTGGAGTAGGCGCCGGCTTCCATCTGGCCCTGAAAGTATTCAAGGACCGCAAGCACAAGGCCATTCTTGGTCTTGAAGTAATGCGAGAACTGGCTTTTACCTGTGCCGGAACGCTTAAGCACAGCGTCAACGCTTGTGCCGTTGACACCCTGTTCATGGAAAAGAGAGAGTGCCGCCTCGATCATTTTTTGACGGGTGTTTATTTTTTTCATAAATATTTTTTGACCTCTGCCGTGGTTCTATTGTACACTGACTGTACTGAATGGTACAATTTAAATTCTTGAGAAAGACAGGAGATTTAAAATGGCAAAATATGTGGATGGGTATGTGCTGCCAATGCCGAAGAAAAATTTGAAAATCTACCGCGTGCTGGCGGCGAAGATGAGCAAGATTTACCGGGAGCACGGTGCTCTGGAATACCGCGAATGCGCGGGGGATGACTTGAATCTGAAGTGGGGAACGCCATTTCCGAAAGCGATGAAGACGAAGCCTGGCGAAACCGTTGTTTTTGCCTGGGTGGTGTTCAAGTCCCGCGCGCACCGTGATCAGGTCAATGCAAAGGTGATGAAAGATCCGCGCGTGAGTGCCATTTGCAATTCCAAAAAAATGCCTTTTGACTGCAAACGCATGGCCGTCGGCGGATTTACGATAATCGTCGATGCCGCATGAAGGAGCTGTTATGACCGAGGCAGTGCAAGTGTCCGCGGAAGCTTCGGACACGGATTTTGTGATTGCGCGCATTTTTGGCGTACCGCGTGAGCGTGTTTATAAAGCGTGGGTGGATTCCAAGTTTATGGCCCAGTGGTGGGGGCCGGCGTTTTTCACGAACCCTGTTTCCGAAATTGACGCAAGGCCGGGCGGCAAGTACCGCATTGTGATGCGCTCCCCGGAGGGGCAGGATTACACCTGCCTTGGCCAGTTCCAGCGGCTTGTGGAAAATGAGCGCCTGGAAATGACGATCGATTGTTCGGAACATCCGGAAGAGTGGTTTGATCTGGTTTTTCCCGGCCGTGACCGGGGCAAGGGGAAACCGGAATTGATTATTCCCATGACCGTGACGTTTGAAGAAGCCCGCGGCGAAACCCGGATGACGGTGAGGCTTCATTATAAAAGTGCGGCCTTGCGTGACTCGATGCTCAAGATTGGAATGCGGGAGGGCTGGTCGCAGAGCCTGGACAAACTCACCCAGCTGATGGGTGGGTTGACGATGGTTCGTGTGTTTGATGCGCCAAGGCATCTTGTCTGGCGTGCGAACACGGAGTCTGAACATCTTTCCCAGTGGTGGGGCCCCAAGGGATTCCGTTGGGTGGGGTGCAAAATGGAGTTTCAGCCGGGCGGAACTTTCCAATACTGCATGAGCTCCCCAAACGGACAGGAGATGTGGGGACGTTTTGTTTATCTTGAGATTGTTCCGGAAGAGAAAGTGACTTTCGTGGTTTCGTTTTCAAATGCCGAAGGCGGCGTGACAAGGCATCCCCTGAGCAAGACCTGGCCGCTTGGGGTTTTGAATACGCTGACCCTGCTTGGGTGCGGTGATAAAACCATGGTGACACTGTGCGGCTATCCCATCAATGCCACAGCCGAAGAGCGCCAGACTTTTGAAGACGCGCGCGAGGGCATGCGGCAGGCGTTTACCGCAACATGGAATCAGCTGGACGAATATCTGGCAAAAATAAAATAAACCAAACGTCTGGGGGCCGTTCAACGCGGGACAAGTAACTTTAGTTACGTGTCCCCCAGGTAAACGGTACCATTAAGGAGAATAAAATGAATATTCTTGCGGCATTTCTTATAGCAGTTGCGATTTTTATCATACTCGTATCTTCGAGACCGTCGGAGTTTAGTATTTCCCGGTCGGCTGTGATGGCAGCGCCTGCTTCAGCTATTTTCCCGTACGTGAATGATTTTCATAAGTGGGAGGCTTGGTCGCCCTGGGCCAAGATGGATCCGAACGCGAAGAACACTTTTGACGGGCCTCAGGCGGGGTCGGGTGCCCATTTTAAGTGGGAAGGGAACAAGGATGTGGGCGTGGGAAACATGACGATCACCGAAAGTGTTCCGGGCGAACGTATCCGGATCAAGCTTGTGTTTGAAAAACCTTTCGCGGCAACGAATGACACGCTTTTTACTTTTAAGGAAGAGGGCGGTCAGACGACCGTGGTTTGGACCATGTCCGGAAAAAATAATTTTATGGGCAAGGCTATGAGTTTAGTGATGAATTGCGATAAAATGGTGGGCGGACAGTTTGAAAAAGGCCTGGCCAATATGAAGGTTCTGGCGGAGAAGGCATGAGTGAAGACAATGAAATCATCAGCCGGCGTTTGATCGCGTTTCCCCGGCAGCTTGTCTGGAAGGCCTGGACAGACCCCGTACATCTGGCCCGCTGGTGGGGGCCTAACGGTTTCACAAACACTTTTCATCAATTTGATCTCAGGCCCGGCGGCGAGTGGAATTTTGTCATGCACGGCCCGGACGGAACGAACTTCGATAACAAAAGCGTGTTCGTGGAAATAGTTCCCCAAGAGCGCATTGTGTTTGATCATCTCTCAAAGCCGCAGTTCCGCGTGACGGCCACTTTTGAAGAGAATGCCGGGCGTACGGATGTCAACTTTCGTATGACCTTCAAGTCTGCGGATGAATGTGCGGTGCTAAGGGCTTTTGTGACAAAAGCCAATGAGCAGAACTTCGACCGCATTGAAGCCGAGCTTTCCAGAATGGCGTTGGCGAAAAACTGAAATACGGAACAGGATTACGTAATTGATGAGGAGAGTCCTATGAAAATTCTTGAGAAATTCTCAGGTCCCGCGTATGCCCTGTTGCGAATAGTCACGGGGGCCCTGTTTCTGTTTCATGGGATTCAAAAAATTTTCGGCGTGCTTACGGATTATCATCCGGCCTTTGGGTCACAGATCTGGATCGGCGGCATGATCGAACTCATCGGCGGTTTTCTGGTGATGGCCGGTTTCAAAACGCGGGCAGCGGCTTTTCTTGCGAGCGGAACCATGGCGGTCGCGTATTTCCAATTTCACTGGAAGTTTCAATGGGGGGCGGCGTTTTTTCCTACCATTAATCAGGGCGAGCTGGCCGTCCTTTACTGCTTTGTTTTTCTCTACATTGCCTGCCGGGGTTCCGGAATGTGGGGCCTGGACAAGCATTGACAGTCCAGCCGGGAGCCTCTAATCTTGATCTTAACCAGGGAAGGCGCGGTGTCTTTCCGGGCGGTTGAAACGACGATTCGGGATGATCTCCGGAAAAGGTCCAGCCTATGATCAGTTACATTCGAAAAATTCTTGATGCCAGGGTCTATGACGCGGCCGTGCAGACCCCGCTTGACCGCATGACGCGCATGAGTCAGCGGCTGGACGCCTCTGTCCTTTTAAAGCGGGAAGACCTCCAGCCTGTTTTTTCTTTCAAGATTCGCGGCGCTTATAACCGGCTGGCCAACCTTTCTAAGCAAGCGCGCGAAGCGGGTGTGATTTGTGCTTCCGCGGGAAATCATGCTCAAGGTGTGGCGCTGTCCGCCCAAAAGCTGGGCATTCAGGCCACGATTGTGATGCCGGTGACCACCCCTTCGATCAAGATTGAAGCGGTCCGTTACTGGGGCGGCAAAGTCGTGCTTCACGGAGACACCTTTGACGAAGCCTATGAACATTCCCGGGAGCTTGAACGAAAGCATGGGTGGACATTTGTTCATCCCTATGATGATCCCGATGTAATCGCGGGGCAGGGCACGGTGGGGATGGAAATTGTGCAGCAGCACCCGGAGCCCATCGAAGCGATTTTTGTGCCGATCGGGGGCGGCGGTCTTGCGGCGGGCGTGGCGACGTATGTGAAATTTTTGAGGCCTGAGATCCGGGTGATTGGCGTGGAGCCGGTGGACGCAGCTTCCATGAAAGCCGCGATCGAAGCCGGTGAGCGCGTGGTGCTGGACCGCGTCGGACTTTTCGCGGATGGCGTGGCGGTGCGGCAGGCGGGCGAGGAGACTTTCCGGCTGTGCAAAGACCTGCTGGATGATGTTCTGGTTGTGGACACGGACGAGATGTGCGCGGCCGTCAAAGATATTTTTGAGGATATGCGCGTGATCGCGGAACCCGCAGGCGCGCTTGCCCTTGCCGGGCTGAAAGCGTATGCGGCCCGGAACATGGACCGGACCGGAGCCTTGATCGCGATCAACAGCGGCGCGAATATGAATTTCGACCGTCTTCGCCACATCGCGGAGCGCGCGGAAGTCGGTGAGGCCCGCGAAATTCTGCTGGGGGTGACAATCCCGGAAGAGCCGGGGAGCTACCGCCGGTTTGTTCAAACTTTGGGAAACCGGACCATCACGGAGTTTAACTACCGTTATGCCGCAGGCAAGGAAGCGCATGTTTTTGTGGGGGTGAAATTAAATGATGCCAAGACCGAAAAGGCGGGGCTCATCGCGCAGCTTGAAAAGCTGGGGTATCAAGTGCTTGATATCAGCTCCAATGAAACCGCCAAACTTCACATCCGGTATATGGTTGGAGGCCGGGCACCGGCTTTGAATGATGAAGTGATTCTCCGTTTTGAGTTTCCGGAGCGGCCGGGCGCGCTGATTAAATTTCTCGATGGCGTGGGTTCCGAATGGAGCATCACGCTTTTCCATTACCGCAATCACGGCGCGGATTACGGGCGCGTGCTGGCCGGCCTTCAGGTGCCGCCTTCTGATAAAAAGCGCTTTGAAGAAAAACTCCGCGGCCTCGGCTATCCCTACGAAGATGAGACCCAAAACCCCGCTTACCGGATGTTTCTTCACGCCTGACCCGCAGTAACCCTCGAGCGGCCAGCCTGGGCAGGTTTTGAGTACTATCTATCCGGCCCCGATTCTGTTATGCTTCTCATAGACGAAGACCGATTTTTCTTACAGACTTCCCGCCATTTCCAATAAGAGCGTCTGTGGCGTTGCAAGACGAATAGTCTTAAAGCACTCCCTGAAGCTTCTTCGCGCATTCCGGCCCAATCAGGTTGATTCACCTTTCCTCCCCCTTTCAATGGGTTTTTTTACGGCATCTTTAGATAAGCCTGAAAACCAGGAGTTTATGAGTCATTCAAGGGAAAGAACCCGCGTTTTTTTTAGGATGGCCCTGACCGTTGCGGTGCTATGCCTTTCTTTCCCCGGCTTGGGAAGAGCTGAAAGAAAGGGCACAGGGTATGAGGCCGGACCCCTGTCGCTTTCGGCCGAGACGGTTGTCCAGGCAAAAGGGATCAAGTTTGGGATCCAAAACAATGCTCTACCCGCGAAGGAAACTCCGAAAACAGCGGAGATCAAAGAAATTAAGTCCGACAGCCCTTTCAGTGAAGATGCCGCTGCTGAAATAAAAGAAGAGACAGTTAAGACATCGTGAAGCCGGGAGATTTTTTTACCGGGGCGCGATTGTCAGGAAGGCGTTTATGGGAGCAGAGGATGCGGTTGAGGTTACGGGCGTAGTTCAGGAAGTTCTGCCCAATTCGCAGTACCGGGTTGTGATCGACGGCGGCCACAAAGTGCTGGCTTATGCCGCAGGAAAATTGAAGTTCCGGCATATCCGGATTATTGCCGGAGATACTGTCATGATGCATTTGTCTCCCTACGATTTGGACCGTGGAAGAATCGTATGGAGAACCAAATAAAAGCAGGTCAAGGGAGCGTAACTATGAAGGAAACGATATTGAAAGATGATTTGCTTTTCCATGGCTCGCACGGGCTGTGCCGGGTTTCCGCGATCCTTCCGCCGGAACAGCGCGGAGGAGATGTCAGCTATTCGCTTCTTCCTGTTGTGGCGAGCCGGGGCAAGGTGCGCTTCGTGATTTCCGAGAAGTCTTTGGAGAGTTCCGGTTTTTGTAAATTGATTTCGGTCGACGAAGCGAATTCAATCCTCGATTTTTTTAAAACAGGATCTTCAAAGGATTCCCGGAACAGCCAGGCCTGGGCGCTTTCCGTGACCATTTGGTCAGAAGCCTCCAATAAGGATTCCATGAAAGATATGAGAAAACGCCAGCGGCTGGAGCGGTCAGTGCGCGGGATTACCGGCGAACTCGCATATGTGCTGAAAAGCACGGTGAAAGACGTTGCGGAGAGAATTCAGAGAAACCTGGGGCCGGTTGCGGACCTCAATCCTTTACTGGTCAGCGCCCTCGCGAATGCCGACCGGGATTAAAGAAAAACCTTTCAAGGAAATGTTTATTCAGGGAAGAAAAAGATGATGGAATCCGTAAGTCTTGATGAAAGCGTAATCCGGAACGAGTATTCACCCCCGAAAAGATCGACCCGCTGGATGGCGGCTATCTTTATGCCGCTGATTGCCATCGTGGGGATTCTCGGGACCCCGGTGTATATCGCCCGTCAAGGGCTGGCCGCTTCCGAAGCCGCCCTCTTTTTTTTCTATCTGATTGCGACAAGCCTCGCGATTACGGTGGGGTATCACCGGCTATACTCTCACGCGACTTTCAAAACCAATCAAGTTGTCAACTTCCTGCTCCTCTTTTTCGGGGCGGCGACGTTTCAGAAATCCGCGCTCCGCTGGGCTTCCCAGCACAGACAGCACCATCAGTTCACCGATACGGAGCTGGATCCGCATAACAGTAAAAAAGGTGTCTTTTACTGCCACATGGGCTGGATCATGTTCTACAAACACAATGTGAATTTCAGGAATGTTGTCGATTTATCCAAAAACAAACTTATTACGCATCAGCATGAGCATTATGATTTGTGGTCCGTGTCCTCGGGGCTTGTGATCCCCATGCTGATCGGGTGGTGGATAGGGCATCCTCTCGGCGCCTTTATTATGACATTCTGCCTGCGTGTGACCCTGATCCTGAATATGGCTTTTTTTGTGAACTCCAGCGCGCACATGGCGGGGGACAAAAAGTATGACCGGGATGTGTCGGCGGGCGACAGCTGGTTCTGGGCGCTCCTGACCAATGGCGAGGGGTATCACAACTATCATCACAAGTTTCCCAACGACTACCGGAACGGACACAAGGCCTATCATTGGGATCCGAGCAAATGGTTCATTTTCGTTTTGTCCCGGACCGGCCTTGCCTGGGATTTAAAGAAAACCTCGCCTGAAAGAATTGCGGCAGCCCTGTCCGAATAAGCTTTCCGGATTTTTCATTTCCCCGTGGAACTTCTCGCCTTGCCCGCTTGAAAGCCTTTCCCTATACTCTTGTCCTGAATTTGAAGTGTGAACAGGGGAAAATCTATGCCTTCCATTAGCAGCCGCACGAGTACTTTCAGTGAATCCGTAATCCGGCGCATGACCCGCGTCGCCAACCAAACCGGGGCGGTGAATCTTTCACAGGGGTTTCCTGATTTTGATCCGCCCGCGGAATTGGCGGAAGCCCTGAAAAATATTGCCTTGAAAGGGCCCCATCAATACGCGGTGACCTGGGGAGCTCCTAACTTCCGGACTGCTTTGGCGAAAAAGCAAAGCCGTTACATGGGGTTTGAAATCGATCCTGAGAAAAACATTGTGGTGACCTGCGGAAGCACCGAAGCCATGATGGCGGCCATGATGTCTGTCACCAATCCCGGCGACAAGGTGATTGTATTTTCTCCATTTTATGAGAACTACGCGGCTGACGCGATTTTAACAGGCGCTGTTCCCATCTATGTACCGCTTGTGCCGCCCTCGTTTGAGTTCGACAAAAAGGTCCTCCGCGCCGCTTTTGAACATAAGCCCAAGGCCCTGATTCTCTGCAATCCCGGCAACCCCACGGGAAAAGTTTTCAGCCGGGAAGAACTCCTTGAAATCGCCCGGCTCGCGGAAGAATATGATGTTTTCGTGATCACGGATGAAGTTTATGAACATATTGTCTACCCGCCGTTTAAGCACACCTATTTTGCGGCGCTTCCAGGCATGTTTGAACGGACCGTCTCCTGCGGCTCTCTTTCCAAAACGTATTCCATTACGGGATGGCGCCTGGGCTACTTGATCGCGGAACCGAAGGTGATTGATGCGGCCCGGAAGGTCCATGATTTTCTTACCGTGGGAGCGGCGGCGCCGCTGCAAGAGGCTGCAGTCACGGCGTTAAATTTTCCGGACACGTACTATGAAAATCTTCTCGTCCATTACATCCGGAAGAAAAACCTTTTCCTGAAGCTGCTTGATGAAGCCGGGATTCCCTACACCGCGCCTCAAGGCGCTTACTATGTGATGGCGGATGTGGGTGAATTCGGCGCCGCAAGTGATGTGGAGTTTTGTGAGTGGATGGCCCAGGCCGTGGGCGTTGCCGCGGTCCCTGGGTCGAGTTTTTTCAAGGAAGACGTCCGGAATTTTGTCCGATTTCATTTTGCCAAAAAAGAAGAGACCTTGAAAGAGGCTGGAAAAAGGCTGCTTCGCCTGCGTGAACTGGCCCGGAGCTATCCAGGAAAGCGTTTTTAGAAAAAGCTCTTATGCAAAAGCAGGATGAAATGATTTGTGAGCAGGGACTGCCGATACCGCCGGAGTCTTTAGGGGCGGGGTACGGCAGAAGTTCCGAAAGCTATCTTTCCGGGGGAAAAAAGATGTCCGTACCTTGCTTGAACTTGTCGCTTCCTCGGATTTTTCTTTTGAAAAAGGGGGGCGCATTCTCGATTTTGGATGTGCCGCGGGACGGATGCTTCGCTGGCTTAAACCGCTGACTTCAAAAGTTGAAGTGTGGAGCTGTGATGTTCACGCGGAAAGCATTGAGTGGTGCCGTTCAGCGCTTGTTCCGCCTTTCCACTTCTGTAAGACCTCGGTTCTTCCGGAAATTCCCTTTGAAACTGGTTTTTTTAATCTCGTTTATGCGGGTTCGGTTTTCACGCACCTTGAAGAGGCAGCTCCCTGGCTGGCGTCTTTACCTTACGCTGCATGACCGGCACACCCTGGAAACCCTCAACCAAACATCCTCAGCATTGGCTGACTCAAAAATGTTTAAGCGACCGGTGCTTTATGGAGGCCTCGGCCGGGGATTTTGGAATTCTTTCTTTGAAGGGCCTCAAAGACCCGCAGGTTTTTTACAGCCTCCCGTCCTTTATGAATCTCGTAACCCCATACTACAAAATGCTTTCAGTGACCCCTGAAGCTTACGGCTACCAGATGGCAATTCTTCTTGAAAGAAGCTGACGGGTCGCCGGTAATTTCCTGAAAATTAGGGGGTGATTTGTTTTATTCTCAGAGTATCTATGGTAGTCTTTTGAGAATGACGCGGTCATAAAGACCGGTCTGGAAGCCCCCACTGAAAGGCGGTTGTTATGGCAGAAGAAGAGACATTGTCCCGTGAAAAGCAGGCGGAAATTGAAGATGAACGCCGGAGACGGAAGGCTCTCTCCAGCACGGGCGGAAGCAAGAGCATGCAGCAGCTCAACGCAGAGAAAAAAAAGAAAGACGCGAGCGCCGAGAAGGGCCGTTTAATCATGATGTTTGTCGCGGTGCTGCTTATGGCGGGCACATTTGGCGGAATGGCTCTTTTGATTATGTCCCTTAAAAAATAGGGAGATCTTGAAAAATCTTTCGAAGGCCGGAACCTTACGGGTTCCGGCTTTTTATTTTTCCCCTCTAAAACTCTCCGAAGGCACCCCGAAAGCCCTTGAGCCTTATAAAAAACAGCCTTGACATAAGATAAAATCTAATTAAGATTATGTCTTAATTAGACGAAATCCTGACTGTCAAAAGGTCAGACCCTTTCGACTAACACAGCCAGGGACGGACGCCTCCCGCCAAGTACCCAGCCAGCCTTTTAAAAAACCTGTTTGGGAATCCGGGAATTCAAGGATGAAAGATTCAGAAAAGGGGAACTATTCCCCCAGTCCTAAAAAGCCGTCCTCTGTTTCTGTGCGGGAGATCCGTTCGGAAGATCTGCTGCAGGGCACCCGGGAAATACTGATTTTACATGGGGATTCGCGCTACCGGCTTCAGGTTACAAAAGCCGGAAAGCTGATCCTGATCAAGTAGCGAATAACCTCCAGCCGCTTTTGATTAGCCAGGGACAAGCGGTGGAAAACGACAGACCCAGCCAGCAAGCACTTTCATATTTACCGGAGATATTCCATGAAGTATTTGAAGCATACGATCAAGCTGAGGTTTCTGTCCCTTGCGCTGGCAATGGGCATGTTCATCCTGACACGCCACGCCCGCGCCGCGGAAGATCAAACGAATAAAAGCACGGTTCCCGTTTCCAGCGTCACGCCCGAGGTTCTTGTGACAGCCCAGACGGACACCCGAAAAAAATCCTATAAACCGGAAAACGTCTCTTCCTCGAAATACACGGAACCGCTTCTTGATATTCCGCAGACCATCACGGTTGTTCCGCAGGCCGTGATCAAGGCCCAAAGCGCAACAACGCTCCGGGAAACCTTGCGCAATGTCCCAGGCATCAGTATGCAGGCCGGTGAAGGCGGCGTTCCTGCGGGGGACCAGATGTCGATCCGTGGTTTTAGTGCGCGCACTGATATGTTTGTGGATGGTGTTCGTGATTTTGGCGGCTATACCCGCGACTCTTTTAACCTTGAGCAGGTCGAAGTCTCCAAAGGGCCCGCGTCTTCTTATGCTGGCCGGGGTTCTACGGGCGGTTCGATTAATCAGGTCAGCAAGGCCCCGAGCCTTGACCGTTTCATGAGCGGATCCGTAGGGTTTGGTTCTGCCTTTTACAAGAGAAGTACTGTGGACTTCAATCAGCCCCTTCCGGAAATTCCGATTCCCGGAACAGCGCTTCGTATCAACGGCCTTTTTCACGATGCGGATACGGCCGGAAGAAACGAAGTGACGAATAAGCGCTGGGGCATTGCGCCGTCTTTGGCTTTGGGACTTGAAACAGCTTTACGTGTGAATTTGAGCTATTTTTATTTGGGGCAGGACAATGTCCCTGATTATGGAATTCCGTGGGTGCCTCCGGCGAATGCTACCGGTTCTCTCACAGGGCTGGGAGACCAGCCTGCGCCCGTAAGCTGGCACAATTTCTATGGCCTGCTGGACAGGGATTACGAAAAAACCCAGACGCATCTGTGGACCGCGAAAGTGGAATATGACGCGACCGATGAATTGACCCTGCGCAATCAGTTCCGGTATGGTCGTGCCTCGCGTGATTCCATTGTGACCGCACCGCGTTTCGCGAATGCCAAAAACCAATCGATCAACCGCCAGGTGCAGGCGCGTGACATGCTGGATACCGTGATAGATGATCAGATCGACGCGACACTTCATTTTGATACGGGGCGTCTTGAGCATGCGCTGGTGACGGGACTTGAATACATCTATGAAAGGTCCGCCAACCGGCCTCGCACGGGAAGCGGTGAGCCTTTTGCGGATTTATACAATCCCGAACCCGGCCAGTCTTACATGGATGTCATCAGTATTTCACCGAGAGAAAATGTGGCGGTTTCGAATTCCGTGGCCTTATCAGTCTTTGACACGGTTAAGCTGAACGAACAATGGGAAGTGAATGGCGGCCTTCGCTGGGATTATTTTACAACCGACTTCCAGTCTGCCACCGGCCCTGAAGGGGAACCCTTGTCGCGCATTGACCGTAAGTTCAGCTGGCGCGGCGGGCTTGTTTACAAACCGCTTCCCAACGGCAGTGTTTATTTTGGCTACGGGACATCCTTTAATCCGACAGCCGAAGGTTTGACGCTGGCCAGCACCGCGAGCTCCCAAAACAATCTGAGTCTGGATCCGGAAACCACGCAGACGTATGAAATCGGGACCAAATGGGACCTTTTTAAAGACAGGCTCGGCGTGAATGCCGCGCTTTTTCATACCAAGAAAAACAACGCGCGTACGACTGACCCAGGCACAAGCCTTGCCAGCACCGCGGACGATGTTGTTGTGGTGGAGGGTGATCAGCGTGTGAACGGAATCGAATTGGGAATGACCGGGAATATCACGGAACGCTGGAAGATTTTCTCCGGCTACACGGTCCTTGCCAGCAGGATCCTCAGTTCAAAAACGCAAAGCGAAGTGGGGCACCAGCTCAGCAATACGCCGCAGCAGTCTTTCAGTGTGTGGTCAACTTACCAGCTTCCGTTTGACTGCGAGGCAGGCCTCGGCATGCAGTATGTCGACGCGCGTTTCAACAGCAATGCCAACACGCGCAAAGCGCCGGAGTACTGGCTTTTTGACGCGATGTTTGCGCACAAACTTAATGACCATATCACGCTGAGACTGAACGCCTATAACCTGACTAATCAGGAATACATCGCCGGTGTGGGCGGCGGGCATTTTATTCCGGGTGCGGGACGTTCGCTTATTGCTGCCACGGAATTTGAGTTTTAGAAGACTTGAAAATCATGCGGGAAAAGGAGATTTGAAATGTTGATTACGATTCCTGACGTTTTGACGGCGGAACAGGTCAAGCGCGTGCGCCAGATGGTTGATCAGGCGGAATGGGTGGACGGCCGTGTCACGGCAGGCTATCAGTCCGCGCTGGCTAAGGACAATCAGCAGGTTCCGGAGAATCATCCTGCCGCAAAGGAAGCCGGGGACATCATACTTGCCGCGCTTGGAAAAAATCCTTTGTTTCTTTCCTCCGCGGTTCCGCTTCGGGTGTTCCCCCCGCTTTTCAACCGGTATCAAGGCGGACAGGCCTTTGGAACGCATGTGGATAATGCGATCCGCCAGGTCCCTGGAACGCCGCACCGCATCCGCACCGACCTTTCCGCGACTTTGTTTTTGGAAGACCCCAAAAACTATGACGGCGGCGAGCTTGTGATTGAAGATACCTATGGGGTGCACAACATTAAACTTCCGGCAGGACAGATGCTGCTTTATCCGTCGACCAGCCTCCACCACGTGCGCCCTGTGACCCGGGGTGCGCGTGTGGCGTCCTTTTTCTGGATCCAGAGCATGGTGCGTGAAGACAGCCAGCGTTCGATTCTTTTTGATCTCGACCTTGCGATTCAAAGAATCAGCAGGGATTTTCCGAATCATCCGTCCGGCATTCAGCTCACGGGTGTTTATCATAATTTGCTTCGCCGCTGGGCTGAGGTGTAAGACGCATGAATTTTCGGAAGGTTCTATTTTGGATTCATTTGGGAGCGGGGTTAACCGCGGGGCTGATTATTCTGATCATGGCTCTTACGGGCATGAGCATGGCCTTCGAACATCAGATTCTGGATTTCGCGGAACAAGATCTCCGCACGGTAGAAAAGCCTTCGCCAGAAGCGGGCCGTCTGAGTGTGGATGACCTTGCGGCCAAGGCCCGTGAAGCAAAGAAGGGGGCGCGGGTCACCGGGATCACCCTGGCATCAGATCCCTTGGGTGCGGCGGTTGTAAACTTCGGAAAAGGCGGCGGATCGCTCTATCTGAATCCTTATACAGGGACTGTGCTGGGCGGAGAATCAAAGGCCCATCAATTTCTTCATCAGATGGAAGACATCCACCGCAAGCTTGCCTGGGGGGAGAAAGGGCAGGTGGTGACGCAGGCCTGTAACGTCTTTTTTCTGTTTCTTGTGATCAGCGGCCTTTATTTATGGTGGCCGCGTAACTGGCATTGGAATTCCCTCAAGGGAATAGTTTTTTTTAATGCTGCCGTTCAGGGAAAGCAAAGGGACTGGAATTGGCATAATGTAATCGGCTTTTGGTGCCTGCCCATTCTTTTGATGACGACCCTGACCGGATTGGTGATGTCTTACACCTGGGCCAATAACCTGCTTTACCGGGCCGCGGGAAGCGAACCGCCTGTTTTCCGGAAAGCGGCACCTTCTTCAGAACGGGAAAAGAAGCAGGATAAAAATAACATTAACATGCAAAAAGATTCACTTGAAATCAAAAAAGAGCAGGTTGTTTTGAACCTCGAAAACCTGCTTGAAAAGGGCATTCAGAAAGCCGCTCCGGGATGGGTTTCCATCGCTCTTCGTCTGCCCCAGCGCGAGGGCGGGGAGGTCAGTATTTGGATTCAAGAAAAGCCGGTTTGGTGGTATCCTAATGCCCGCTCTCAACTGACCTTGACCCCCTCAGGCGAAGAAAAAAAGTGGGAGCCTTACACCCGTCATCCCCGCGGCCGTGTTTGGCGAGTCTGGGCGAGAAACCTTCATACGGGAGAGGCTTTGGGTGTCATCAACCAGGTTCTTGTTTTCCTGGGCGCGGCCGGTGCCGTGATGCTGGTATGGACCGGATTCGCAATGTCCTGGTACCGGTTTTTTAAGAAAAAAGACAGCGGGCAAAAAGTTCTAGCGGCCGGCACAAAATGAAATTTTATTTCTGCGGAATTTTTGCAGTTTAAGGAAAGACAAAATGAAAAAACACTCCGTGTTTTCTTTACTGATTGTGACGGCGTTTGTTTTTTCCGGTCCGGCCGCGCTTCAGGCGCATTCTTTATGGATTGAGAAAGATGCGAGCGGGGACCTTGGTGTTTGCTTTGGCGAATACGGCGAAGGCTTACGCGAAAAAACCGGTGAAAAACTCGATAAGATTTCTCATCTGGAGGCCTGGGCGGTTGAAGCCGGTAAGCGTATCGCTTTGAATTCCGGAAAATCCAAAGACCGGCTGGGGTTGAATGCCCGCGGCGGCGATGTGATTGCGCAGGATGTGAATCTTGCGGTTCGCACCGGCGCGGATCACCAGAAAAAAGAAGGTATGACTCAGGCCTCGCCAGCTGCGGGGCCGGCCCGTTCTTTTTTGTACGCGCGTTTCGCAGGTGAAACACAGACGGTTTTAAAACCGGAACTCACGCTGGACATGGTTCCGTCATCAGAGAATTCAGACAAGGTACAGGTTTTTTTCGAAGGCGCGCCGCTTGCGGATCAAAAGGTCGAACTCACGGGTCCGAACGGATGGACAAAAGCGTTTAAATCCGGGAAGGACGGATGGGTTACGCTGGAACGCCCCTGGCCGGGGCTGTATGTGGCCGAGACTACGCGTACGGTTGAAAAAAAAGGCAGCTTTGAAGGCAAGGATTATGAGGCCGAACGGCATCATATGACGCTCTCATTAGAAAAAAACAATAAGGAAGGTTAAGGGAATTTTTATGATAAGCCTCATGGACTTATTTCACAAAGGCGGGCCCATTATGTGGCCGCTTCTTTTCACGTCACTTGTGGCCACAATGGTGGTGATTGAAAGAATTATTTTCATTGTGAAAGAGAAGGCCCGGAGAAAACCGGAGATCGTCGAGAAGATTCTGGAAGCCGTAGAGGATGGCGATGTGGATCTTGCCATCACCACAGGCCAGGGGAGTAAGGATTTTGTTGCGAGAACGCTTGTCTACGGACTTTCCAATATTGAGAAATCGTTTTCGAACGCCCTTCTCAGGGCCGCCAGTCTCGAGCTTAAAAGATTCAATCAGGGGCTTGTGGTTCTCGACACCATTATTACCCTTTCGCCGCTGCTCGGGCTTTTGGGAACGGTGACCGGAATGATCCACGCTTTCAGTCTTTTGGGCGGGCAGGATTTGGATGCTCCCGCAGCCATTACAGGCGGCATCGCGGAAGCGCTTATTGCCACGGCTTTTGGCCTTTCGATTGCGATTGTATCGCTGCTGCCATTCAATTATTTAAATGGCCGTCTGGAGGAGGCCCGGCATGAGATTGAAGATGCTTCAACACATTTGGAACTTCTTCTGACTCAGCCTTCCCGCGTATGAGAATTCCGTCACCCTCCCATCGCAAGCGTGCAAGGATTGAGATCATCCCCTTGATTGATATCGTTTTCTTTTTGCTCGCGACCTTTGTGATGGTTTCTTTATCGATGATCAAAAATCAGGGAATCCCTGTGAACCTTCCCGTGGCCGCGACGAGTGCGCCGCAGGAACGCAAAGCCTTCACCACCCTGACTGTGACGGAGGAAGGTTTTCTTTATTTGGACAAAGAGAAAATCAATCTTGCGGAGCTTTCGGGCCGGCTTAAGCAGCTAAAAGAGGCTAACCCGGAAATGAAAATTTTTATCCACGGAGATGAGAAGGCGAATTTTGGCAGTGCTGTTCAGGTGCTTGATGAAGTGAGAAAGTTAGGAATTACAAAAGTTGCGCTTCAAACGGGGAATGGTCAAACTTCCCAGGAAGCGGCTGTCCCTGAGGTTCAAAAACCATGACCACATTGATGCTCGAAAAAGAAACTCTTGTTTTACCGGGCTGCTCCGGGGCCCGTAAAATTTCAGCCTGGAAAAATCCGGCGGAAGAAAAACGGCCTTATCTCCTGAGTTTTTTTCTGGCCTTGGCCGTGCACGCCTTTCTTTTTATCCTGGGGGGGGCAGCCTTTGTAAAGCCTGCTGAATATGCGATCGCGCTGACTGACGGCGGCATGGAGATCTCGATGATCGCCGCGCTTCCTGAACAAACCACTCAGGGAATCGAAGTCCCTCCGCCTGAGGCTGCTGAAGAAAAACCGGAGATGGAAATTCCTGCTCCCGTGGTGCAGCCCGGAGACGAGACGCCTGTAGAAAAAGAAACGCCCAACACCCGTGTGTCGGAGGATCCTGAGCATAAAGGGGATGGAAGTTCTCAGGAACCGGGCGAGAGTTCCACGACTTTCTTTTCCGCGGGGGAAGCTTCGGCAGAGGGGCG
Source organism: uncultured bacterium (assembly GCA_964434115.1). Taxonomy (GTDB): domain Bacteria; phylum Omnitrophota; class Omnitrophia; order Omnitrophales; family Aquincolibacteriaceae; genus ZLKRG04. The sequence goes on along the minus strand of CAYSSX010000009.1, from coordinate 68,044 downwards.
TCCCGGCTACCTGAAAAATCCACCGCCGCCTTATCCCCGTGAAGCGGTTCTTAAAGGACAGGAAGGTCTTGTGCTGCTTTCTGTTGTGGTGGATAAGTATGGACACTCCCAGAGCGTTGAATTGAAGCAAAGCTCAGGGTTTTCCCTGCTTGATAAGGCCGCCTTGAAAGCCGTCAAAAAATGGAAGTTCAATCCCGGAAAAATGGGATTTATGGCCACCGAGTCAAAGCTTGTGATTCCAATCCGCTTCCGCATTGAAGACGCTTTGAGGGCCCCTCAAAGGGCGTAGTCTTTCTCCTCGAACGATCCGCAGCTCTCCTGTGATTTTAAGGGAAAAAGGTTTTTATCAGGGCTGGGATGCGTTAGTATGTCTCCAAAATACGGTGACACTTTTTCCGTATTCAGGCGTCTAAAGAAGCAACGGAACCAAATCCCCGGTTAATTGATTCAAGAATCTGTCCAAAATGAAAATCCTTCGAATCTCCAGCATGCCGTTTTCTATCCGCCGGCTCTTTATGCTGGCCGGAGTTCTTTTTTTCAGCGGCTGTCTTGGAGTCAAGCTCCAGGAGCTTCAAATCCGCCACGCCGCGGGTTCTGAAGCTTTAGGATGGAAACAGGTGGCCCGCGAAGCTGCCGCAAATAACCCCGACCTTCACGAAGCCCGTTTTCAGGTAGAATCCGCAGCCCGTTCCCGCGACATCGCCCTATCAGAGTATCTGCCTTCAGCCGAAGGCAGCCTTGACCGGAGCTACAGCCGGACTTCAGGCACAGGCCCTTCTCAAGATGGCTTGGGGCTTGGCTTGACCGTGACCCAGCCCCTGTTTACCGGACTGCGCATTACGGGTGATTTTCTGAAAGCCCGGCGTGACCTTGAAGCCGAGGAGTATGCCTATCTCGATACCAGCGCACAAGTGCGTTTCCGGCTGCGATCCGTGTATATTGATCTGATGCGTCTTGAACGCCTGCTTGAGACTTTCCGGAATATTGAAGAGCGGCGCAAAAAAAATGCTGACTTGATTCAGCTCCGGTATGAGGCGGGACGGGAACATTTGGGTTCCAGCCTTCGGGCGCGCGCGATCGCAGGGCAGGCCGCCTTTGACGTGCGCCAAACTGAACGGCTGATTCAAAGCCAGTCCATGCGCATGAGCCGTGAGCTTGGCGGTGACTTTATTGTGCCGTTTCACGCGGAAGGGGATTTGGAAGCGTTAACGCCGAAGCTCAGCGCGGAGGAACCGGATTTTTCAAAGCTGGCTGAGAAAAATCCGAGAGTCCAGCAGGCCCTGAAAACGGCCGAAGGTTTAAAAGCCGGGGTGCTTTCCGCTCAAGGAGAGTTGTGGCCGCAGGCCGAAGGCGTCTATGCGTATGGAAATTCCGGAGAAACAGCTTCCGGCCTCCGCGACGATTCTTTTCTCGGCCTCCGGGTGTCCGTCCCTCTTTTTGAAGGAGGGAGTAACATTCAGGGCATACGGCGCGCGAAATCTGATTTTTCAGGATCTATGGCGGCCGCGCGAAGCCTTCGTGATGAAACCGCGGTTCAGCAGGCTGAGGCCTGGATGGCGCTCCGCAATGCCGTGGACGCGGTCGAGGTCCGCCGCCGTTTTCTGGAAGCCTCGATTGAGCGGTCGGATATTATCCGCTCCCAATACACCACGGGGCTTGTGAACTATCAGGATTTCGATTTGGCGGAACAAGATCTTTCGGACTCCCAAAAAAATTATGTGGAAGCTCTTGCCGCGGCATTGGTCCGGGAGGCGGAGTGGGATTTTTCAAAGGGGCTGACCCTGGAGGAGCTGCTGCTTGAAAATTGAAAATAGGAAAAAGTATCTTGGGACAAGCCTGGTTGTGATTCTTTCTGTACTCATCCCTGCCGGCATGATGGGCTGCGGAAAGCGTGCCGGAGAACTTGAAATCCTGCGTACCGCGAAAGTAAAACGCGGCAATTTGACGGTGACGATTTCCGCGACCGGTGAAGTAAAACCGCAGAACCGTCTCGAGGTCAAGCCTCCCATCGCAGGCCGTGTTGAGGAAATGCTTGTGAGGGAAGGTGAGCAGGTGAAACATGGGCAGGTGATGGCCTGGATGAGCTCCACGGAACGCGCGGCCCTGCTGGACGCGGCCCGGGCGCAAGGACCCGAAGCTGTAGAGCGCTGGGAAAAGGCCTACAAACCCGCCCCGCTGATTGCGCCCATGGATGGAACCGTGATTGTCCGGTCGGTAGAGCCTGGACAGACCGTGACTACCGCGGATCCTGTGGTGGTGGTTTCCGACCGCTTAATTGTCAACGCGCAGGTTGATGAGACGGATTTATCCCTGATCAAGCTTGGTCAAAAAACCCAGATCCGCCTGGATGCTTATCCTGACCGGGTTTTGGAAGCGAATGTGGATCACATTAGTTACGAAAGCACCTTACTCAACAACGTGAATGTTTACCGCGTGGATATTCTGCCCGGAGAAGTACCCCCCTCCTTCCGGAGCGGTATGACGGCTGATGTGACCTTTATTGTTTCTGAGTGCCCGGACGCATTGCTTGTGCCTTCTGAAGCTGTTACTTCACGCGCCAAAAGTTCCAAAAGTGATGAGAAGCGGGGATCGGGAGGGTTTGTTGTTTATAAAAAAGCTGTGATCGGGAAACCTTCTCCCATTGCTGTCAAAATCGGCGAAACAGACGGAAGCATGACCCAGATCCTCGAAGGTTTAAACGAAGGTGATGAAATCGTTATTGTGCGGCGTAAACAAACCCCTCAGGGCGGCAACCCTTTTTCAGCGACCGGCAATCGGCCGCCCGCTAACCGTTCATGATCCTCCAAGCTGAAAATCTCTCCAAAACCTACTGGATCGGGACCATTGAGGTCAAAGCCCTTCAGGATGTTTCCTTTTCCATTGAAGCGGGTGATTTTGTCGCCATCATGGGAGCTTCCGGTTCCGGTAAATCCACGCTGATGCATCTTCTCGGATTTCTGGACACCCCCGATCAAGGAACGCTGCGTTTTTGCGGCCGTGATGTTTCAAAGTTGACGGAGGAACAAGCGGCCTTTTTGAGAAACCAGGCTATTGGCTTTGTGTTTCAACAGTTTAATCTGATGACGCGGGCCTCCGCGCTTGAGAACGCCGGACTGCCTCTTTTCTACGCGGACTCCACGCGCATGCAGAAGCTTCACGGAAAGCCCGAAGAAATGCTGACACGGGTCGGGCTGGCCAATCGCCTTGACCACACTCCGAACCAGCTTTCCGGCGGACAGCAGCAGCGTGTCGCGATTGCCCGCGCGCTTGTTCAGGAACCCTTTCTGATTCTCGCCGATGAACCGACTGGAAACCTGGATTCCAAGTCAGGCGAAGAGGTGATGGCTATTTTCCGGGAACTTCATGCCGGAGGAATGACGATTGTCATTGTGACGCATGATGAAAAAGTGGCTCAGCAGACAGACCGTATTATACGTATGCACGATGGCCGGATTGTTAAGGACGAGAGAAGCAAGCCCCTGAAAAAAAACAGTTCAGGAGAAACCTTTCAGGCGCTTGCCCCTGCCGCAGCAAGGAGCCCCTATTCTCCGCTTCAATTGCGTGAAAATCTCCGGCAGGCTCTGAGAATGGTCCGGTCAAACAAACTCCGCTCCATGCTTTCCATGCTCGGAGTTCTGATCGGTGTGGCCTGCGTCATTGCCATTATGGCTTTGGGCCGGGGAGCGCGTGAATCGATTACTCAGGAACTTGCGCGGCTTGGGTCTAACATGCTTTCGGTGCGTCCCGGAAATGTGCGGGTGCAAGGGGTGAACATGGAGGCCGGAGCCGCCACACGCCTCACCATTGAAGATGCCGCTGCAATTCAGGAAACCGTCAGCGGGGTCAAGGCTGTGGCCCCCCAAGTGTCAGGTCAGGCGCAAGTCGTGTTCGGCAGTAAAAACTGGAGTACCCGCGTGACAGGAACGACCGGGGAGTATTTTCAGATCCGCGGTCAGGAACCGGTGATCGGAAGATTTTTCACTTCCGAAGAAGACCTGGCCCGAAAAAGGGTGGCCCTTATCGGTCAGACTGTGGCGCGTGAACTCTTCGGAAAAGAGAGTCAAAATCCGGTTGGGAAAATGATCAAAATCAACCGGAGCAATTTCCAGGTGATAGGGCTTCTTCCTTCGATGGGATCGAGCACTTTCCGTGATCAGGATGATGTGGTAATGATTCCTCTTGCGACCGCGATGCGGAGAATTTTCGGGAAGGATTTTATTGATCAGATGGATGTTCAAATTGCATCGCCTGAAGAGATCCCCGGAGCTGAAAAAGACATTAAAAGACTTGTTAACCGCCGGCATAGGCTCGCACCGGACAACCGTGAGAGTTTCCAAATCCGGAATTTTGCCGATCTTCAAAACGCCCTTTCCGCGACCACGAAGACTGTCTCCACGCTCTTGGGGGCCGTGGCCGCGATTTCGCTTGTGGTCGGAGGCATTGGAATTATGAATATCATGCTTGTCTCCGTGAAGGAAAGAACCCGCGAGATCGGCCTGCGAAAAGCGCTTGGAGCTTCGCCGGGCGATATCCTTTCTCAATTTCTCGTCGAGGCGCTTACGATCACGTTTATCGGTGGAATTGCCGGAATTTTCCTGGGAGTTCTCAGTTCCGTTCTGATTACCCATTTCGCCGGCTGGCGAACCGTTGTTTCTCCGGATTCGATGATTCTGGGTTTTGTTTTTTCCGCCGGGGTCGGCATTATTTTTGGCCTTTGGCCGGCCAAAGAAGCTTCACGCTTAGATCCCATCCGCGCGCTTCGCTATGAATAATTTTTTGATTTAAAGCGGCCGCGCAAAAGACATTTTCTTTTTCCTTCCACGTCAGCCTCGAAACGCTTATCCTATGCGCCTTATGTCAAAGCCAGAAAAACTTTCCATGACCCGCTGTCCGGTTCTTTATGACGAAAACGGGCTTATTGTGGTGGATAAGCCGGAAGGGGTTCTGTCTCACCCCAATCCCAGCAAGGGAGCCAAAGGGGATCAAACCCAGACGAGAGCTGCCTTTGAGGGCGCGTATGATTTCGAAGAACGCTCTTTTCAGACGCCGGAAGGAACGATTTGGCTGATTCACCGTCTTGACCAGGATACCTCAGGCGTGCTGGTCGCAACGCGCACAAAGCCTATGGCTGAGAAATGCCGCAAGCTTTTCGAGGACGGACAAATCCGGAAGATTTATACGGCCCTGATGACCGGCCGGGTGCAGCCTGCTACGGGCCGCTGGCAGGACGCGATTGGAACCCAGAGGCAGGCGGGACGCGTGAGATCGAGAGTCATGCATTCAGGCGCGCCGAATGCGAAGCTTTCCTACCGGGTGAAGCACTTCTTTCCCAAACAGGGGCTTTCGCTTGTCGAGATTGAACTCCACACCGGCCGTACTCACCAAATCCGGGTCCAGGCCGCGTACCGCAGGCATGAACTCATTGGCGATGAGATCTACGGTAATTTTCCTTTAAACAAAAAGCTCCGCCGGGAATTTGGTTTGCGGCGTTTGTTCCTGCATGCGTCGATGATCGAAATTCAGCACCCCGCAACGCTGGAGCTTCTCCGGATTGAGTCACCCCTTCCCGAAAAACTTTCCCAAACGCTCGGAGCACTTTCCGCCTGAACAGGGTTTGTTTTTTTGCCAAGTCAGCCGATAATCTTACGGCCTTACAAGGGGGACAGCATGTCTGGAAACCAAACCCATGAAACTCGAAAGCATCATTATCACTCCCCAGTGAACAGGGGGCTTTATTGTCTTGGATTGATCACCGCCGTTCTTGGCGTGGGGACGCTGGGGCTTCACTGGATCGAGAAATTTTCTTTCGTTGACGCATTTTATTTTACGAGCATGATTGCGACTGGCCAGGGCCCGGCCCCCAATGTGACCCCTGCGACCGTTACCGGAAAATTGTTCACCTGTGCGATTGCCTTTATTTCCGTGGGATCCATGGTCGCTTCCTTCGGCTTCCTTTTTGGTCCTTTCTTCGGAAAACTCCTGCATCTTGGAAAACTCAAAATGGAAGAAGAGCTGGAATATCTTAAAAAGAAAGGGAAATGAGGATTTTGTTTGCGCCGGGAATTTGGTAGAATCCCGAACCAATGAAGAACATGAATCTTAAAAAACAGTTTTTCTCCCGGCTTCTATCGCTTTTTGAGCGGTAAGGGGAGGCGTTTTTAAGGGGTTGTTCCAGACAAAGTAGAATCCAAAAGCGCCCATCCTCAAAAGGATGGGTTTTTTATTTAGCCCATTCCGCCGGATGGGCTATTCTTATTAAGGGGAAACATCACATGGAAGACTTACACCGGCAGCGCATTCTTGAACAGTTTACAAAGCAGGCTGTTCCTTTTTCCGAGATGAAAGGACATACCAGCCGGGAGTCGCTTGATCTTGTTGTTCAACTCTCCGGGGCGAATTCCCGGGATGAGGTTCTGGATGTTGCCTGCGGCCCGGGTATTGTGGCCTGTGCGTTTGCTCCGAAGGTCCGGCGCGTGACCGGGATTGATCTGACGCCGGCGATGATTGAACGCGCCAGGAAACTTCAGAAGGAAAAAGGCTTTTCCAATCTGGACTGGATTGTTGGGGATGTGCAGCCGCTGCCTTATAAGAGCGGTTCTTTTTCGTTGGCTGTAACCCGCTATTCCTTTCACCATTTCCCGGATCCTCGGGGGGTTTTAAAAGAAATGATTCGTGTGACGAGAGCCGGAGGCCGTGTCATGGTTGTGGATGTATTCACTTCTGAAGATCCAGGGCAGGCGGAAGCCTATAATCATTTGGAGAAATTGAGAGATCCTTCGCATGTCCGTGCCTTATCACTCAAGGAACTTCTGGCTCTGGCGCAAAACGAAGGACTCCAAAATATTCAAAAGGCTTTCTACAAGGTTGAGATGGAGCTGGAGGAGCAGCTTCAGGCGTCCTTTCCAAATCCGGGAGACGCGGATAAGATAAGAGGGCTGATGAAGGAAGACCTTGGCCGTAATTTATTAGGGCTTGGAGTCCGTCAAAAAACAGGTAAGATCTATTTTGCCTACCCCATTGTTATTCTAAGTGGAGAACGGATTTAACCTGAGAGCAGGAAAGGGGGACATCGTGAAGTTTTTTTTAAACCGTCTGATGGCCGTGTCTTTTTTGTTCCTCCTTGCAGGTCCCGCGTACTCCCAAACAGACCGCGTTAATCATGGCCCGGGCCAGGGCTACTCGGATGTTACGAGAAATGACTCCGGTGATATTGTCGGCGAAACCCGGTATAGCGATATCGGTCAAAAGCTCACCGCTAAAACCATTGATCATGATTTTCAAACAGTCTCCGAGATCGAATACCGCAGCAATCAGCCTGTCCGTAGAACCGTGAAAGATTCGCGCGGGCGCTTGCTCCATGAAGACCTTTTTGACTCACGGGGCAGAATTAAACAAAGAAGCATTTACGATGACCTTGGGTTTGTTGAGATGCGGCTTTATCAGTGGGACAGAGGCCGGGTTGTGGAGGTTTCGGTCCAGGGGCTTGGCGGTGCGATCAAGGAAATCTACCATTACACTTATGATGAAGAGGGCCAGCTCCGTACAGCCGTCCGCCATCGCAGGCTTTCCAGCGGTGATGAGGCCAAAGACAAAATTTCACTGGATGAGACCGGCAATATTCTCGAGCGAAAGGGGCAGACTGGCGGGCTTTTTTCCGCGCGTCTCATAGAGCGGGCCGAGCGATTTGAAGGATTGGAAGAAGCCTTTGAAGAGAATGGAAATAGACTCCGGAAAAAAATGAATGCCAACGGATCTTATGATGCCTTGGTGATGGATGCTCAGGGGCGAGTGCTTTCCTGGCAGCGCTTGCAGAGCGCGGACAAACCCTTTGATTTGAAAAACTGATGGGTTTAACGCAATTAAATGAGGAGATCTTAAAATGCGGCATAAATTCCTACCCATTGCAGTGGCGGCGATGGTTGTTTTTTCTTTCTCGATGGGTCCGCAAGCTTTTGCTGAAGAGGGTAAGAGTAAGTGGAATCCCGCCGGATGGATGAAGGGTGAAAAGAAAGGGTGGAAAGAAGGAGATGTTCCCCCGGGCCTTTCCGGCAAAGATGCCAGGAAAGCAGAAAAGGAAGCAAGAAAGAAAGCCCGGCGCGCGGAAAAAGAGGCTCGTAAGAACGAAAAAAAGGCAGAGCGTGAAGCTCGGGCAAAGGCCAAAGAATTATTAGCTTCGGCAAATTAAAAATTTAAAAAAAGAAAAGGCGTTACAAGAAAGCTTAAAAGCTCTTTTGCAGCGCCTTTTTTATTTTGTGTGAAAAAAGAGAAGGGTTACTTCTGAAGAAAAAATTTCTTCCGGACAGAACTGAAGGCGAGACCTGAAAGGCCGAGCATCATCATGACGGCTGTAGCCGGTTCCGGGGAGTGCGGAACATTGGGGATATTAAGATCCAAACAGTCATTGCCGCAGCTCATGGTCCATTTCGCCGTGAAGTTGGGAACGTAGGAGCTGTCAGTCCAAAAGCTTCCGAAGAGCGAAATGGGAATGCTGAATTCAAAAGCGTAATGCCCCGTACCAATGTAGGTTGTTTTATCGTAGGCAAAGGTGGTGTCGCCGAGAAGGGTTCCTCCGGCCAGCGCATAGGGGCCGCAGATTGTGAAAAGAGGGTTTTGCCAAGTCGGTGTCCCGTAGAGTTTCCCTTGATTGGCACCGCTTGTTTCCACGCCAAAGTCATAGCTTCCGTTGCTGCCAAAATCGATGGCAAAATCACCCGCATAATAATTTCCGCCCTGATAAACACGGCCTTCAAGAGGAAATCCGCTGATCACCGCGAAATAAGCAAAATCGGCTTCACGTTTAAAGTAGAGGGCTTCCACATCAAAGCTCTGGCCGCCCCAGCCGGGATTTAAGTAATCCACCGCAGGGTTTTGATCTTCTTGAGCGAAAAAAGCGCCGGAATTAGGAGTCCAATCAGATGCGCCGTAAGCTCCGGGAGCAACGCCCCAGTCGCTGACAAGGCCGTCCACCACAATGGCCGCTGAAGCCTTGGCGCTAAAGCCGAGAGTCAGAATCGATGCAAGAATGAGGAATTTCTTCAGGGAAAAATTAAACATGTGCGAAGGCTACCTCATGATTTTAAATTTGTCAAACCCCTTGTGCCGTAAGGGGTTGAAAAGAATGATCGCGAATGTTAGAGCTTTTTTAAAGCTGATTTAATTAAGATCTCAAAGGAAATCCATGCCATGTGAAAATAATTCAAAAAAATGGGGGTTTTAGGCCTTGTAATGGTATTTTTGACCCTTTAAAAATAATGCTTGCGCCGCAGACTTTCTCTGATAGAATGCCCCCGTTGTTTCAATGATGTGAAGTCAGCTCTTATCAAAAAGATTTTGATAACCGCCAGCATGTCATAACGACAGCTCGCGGTTATTTTAGTTTTCAGGGCCTGTCGCTTCACAAGAAAGGAAATTACCAATTATGCCACAAGGTACAGTGAAGTGGTTCAATAACGAAAAGGGTTTTGGTTTTATCACCCCCCAGTCCGGCGGTAATGATGTCTTCGTGCATCATACAGCCATTCAGGGAACGGGTTACAAATCCCTCAACGAAGGTGACAATGTCACTTTTGATGTCGTTAAAGGACCCAAAGGCGACCAGGCCGCTAACGTTGTAAAGAACTAATCGCAGCCCTCGCAGTAAAAAAAACCCCGTCCTCAAAAAGGACGGGGTTTTTTATTTGAACTCTCTTTTTATTCCGCGTAACATCGCTCCCGCGCATGAAAAACTCCTTTCCTAAAACAAACGCTCTCCTTGAGATTGCCGCCCTTTTTCTTAAATTGGGCACCACGGCTTTTGGCGGGCCAGCGGTTCATATTGCGATGATGGAAGAAGAGGTTGTCCGCAGAAAAAAATGGCTCACGAGGGAAAAGTTCCTCGACCTTCTCGGCGCAACGAATCTGATTCCAGGCCCGAACTCTACCGAGATGGCCATCCATATAGGTTTCCAGCGCGCAGGAATACCGGGTCTCATAACCGCAGGGCTTTGTTTCATTCTGCCCGCAGTGATCATTGTGACAGGACTGGCCTGGGGGTATGCGGCATTTGGAGACCTGCCGAAAATGGAGGGATTTTTTTACGGGTTAAAACCCGTGATGATGGCCGTCATTCTCCAGGCACTTTGGGGTTTAGCGCGCACCGCTCTGAAGACACGCTTTCTCTTTTTGCTTTCAGCGCTCATGCTGGCGGCCGCTCTGGCTGGGCTGCATGAAGTCGTTGTCATTTTTCTGGGCGGAATTATTTCGCTCCTAAGGAATAAAATTTTCTCTGCACATCAGGAGTCTTCCCAAAAGCCTTTTCTTGGGGCCTTGGCTTTTCCTGTCCTGGTGCCAGGGCTTGCTTCTGCGGGGGGCGCTGCATCCGCATCTCTCACAACCGGGACGCTGTTTTGGGTTTTTTTTAAAGCGGGCTCCTTATTATTTGGAAGCGGGTATGTGCTCCTTGCTTTCTTGCAGGCAGATTTGGTGCATCGTTATCATTGGCTTACCGAGAGCCAGCTTCTTGATGCAATTACGGTAGGGCAAATAACGCCGGGGCCCGTTTTCACAACCGCCACCTTTGTCGGGTATCTTCTTATGGGCACCAAGGGAGCCCTTATCGCAACCCTTGGCATTTTTCTTCCCGCATTTGTTTTTGTCGCCATAAGTGCGCCGTTTATTCCTAAGCTGCGTGCGTCACAAAACATGAGCGCATTTCTTGACGGCGTTAATACAGCCTCCTTATCGCTCATGGCTATGGTAACAATTAATTTGGGAAAACCTCTTTGTGCGGATCCCTTATCAGTTTTAATTTTGCTGCTTAGCTTAATGGCCTTTCTGAAGTTCAAAATTCCATCTCCCTGGGTCTTATTCGCCGCGGGTTTCCTTGGGCTCTGCTTAAATTAAAGATCAACGCATGAATTTTTATAACGAGGACTTGACTTTAAGAAATAAAGCTATATAATCCATCGAAGTAGTAGTCTTATTGTGGTGCCGATACTTGCTTTGTTTTAATGAGGGGCTTGTGAAGAAAGCTGTGGTTCAATATTTTTGACAGCGGCCAGCAAAGTTTAGGCAAAGACAGGGAAGTTGAAAACGTCCTGCTGACCCGGACACAGGTCGCTTTCTAAAATAAAATCTGAACCCGAAAGGAAATTTGTCATGAAGTCGAACAAGTGGTTTAACGTGTTTTTACTCCTCGCATCGCTGGTTCCGGGTTTTTCCGGGACCAGTTATGCGGAAGCGAAAGAAGTAACCCTTCTCAACGTTTCCTATGACCCGACTCGTGAACTGTATTCGGAGATCAATAAAGCCTTTGCCGAAAAATGGCAGAATGAGAAAGGCCAGAAAGTTACCATCAACCAATCCCACGGCGGTTCTGGTAAACAGGCCCGCTCGGTGATTGACGGGCTTGATGCCGATGTCGTGACTCTGGCTTTAGGCTATGATATTGACGCGCTTTATGAAAAAGCAAAACTGATTCCAAAAGACTGGCAAAAGAAACTCCCTGAAAACAGTTCTCCTTATACGTCGACTATTGTTTTTGTGGTGCGTAAAGGGAACCCTAAAGGAATTAAGGATTGGGATGATCTTATCAAGCCGGGAGTTTCCGTCATTACGCCGAATCCCAAAACTTCCGGCGGCGCCCGCTGGAATTTTCTGGCGGCTTGGGCGTATGCACTGAAAAAATCGAACGGGGATGAGGCGAAAGCCAAGGAGTTTTTGGGAAGCCTTTATAAAAACGTGCCGATTTTAGACACGGGGGCGCGCGGTTCGACTACGACTTTTGTGGAACGCGAAATCGGAGATGTTTTTCTTTCCTGGGAAAACGAAGCATTCCTCCTTCAAAAGGAAAAAGGCGCGGACAACTATGAAATCGTGGTTCCTTCGCTGAGTATTCTTGCGGAACCGCCCGTGACCGTGGTGGACAAGGTTGCAAAAAAACGGGGAACAGAAGAAATTGCCAAGGCTTATCTGGATTTTCTCTACACCCCGAAGGCTCAGGAAATTATCGCGCATAACTTCTATCGTCCGCGTGATGCTGCTGTGGCAGCGCAGTACCAAGGCAAATTTCCTCAAGTGGAGCTTGTGACGGTGGATGAAACGTTCGGCGGCTGGAAAAAAGCACAAGAAAAGTTCTTTGCGGACAATGGAGTTTTTGATCAGCTTTATCAGGTCTAACGAGAACGGTTGAGCAGGCTCTTAACCTCCCTTAAGGGACCGTTCCCGTCAATAAAAGCCCCTGGAGAAGTCGTGCTCTCCGGGGGCTTTCTTTTCGGATCAAGTGAGGGGTGTTTGTGCCGCGCTTTTTAAGCGATTGATCAGAGGCGTTAAAATCGGCCCTGCCATCAGGGTTGTAATCAAAGCCATCATCACCATCATGGCAAAAATAACCGGAGAGATAACCCCTAGCTCCAGCCCTATGTTCAGGACAATCAGCTCCATGAGGCCTCGCGTATTCATGAGTGCCCCTATGGCCAGGCATTCCTCATTTTTCATACGGGTAAACTTTGCCGCAGCGGCCGTGCCGCCGAATTTTCCGGCAATGGCAATGATAATAATGATGAGACACAGTGTCCATGAAGCCGTTCCTGAGACCAGGCCTATTTGTGTTTTCAGTCCGCTGAGGGCGAAAAAAAGCGGAAGAAGAAGATGACTTAAAAAGCCCAATTTCTCGCGCAAATATTCACGGAGCCTGGGTTCTCCGGGAATCAGAGTGCCAGCGAGAAAAGCCCCGAAAAGCGCGTGAATGCCAATCAACTCTGTGGCCAGAGCTGATGTAAAGATAAGAATCAAAACCCGGGTAAGAATGTTTTTCCCCTGCTGAAAGCTGTCGAGTAGACCTTGTCTGAACCATGGTTTAATGACTTTAAACATGAGAAGGACAAAGGCTGCGCTTAAAAGGCCTGTCCGGATAAAGATCAGGGGAGACCCTGATTCTGCCACGGCCACAATGCCTGCGAGAAGGGTCCACGCCGTGACATCGTCCGCGGCCGCGCAGCTGAGTGCCGTTGTACCCACAGGCGTTCCGAGCAGTTTCTTTTCTTCCAGAATTTTCGCAAGAACCGGAAAGGCCGTAATGCTCATAGCGATTCCCATGAAGAGACAGAAGGGGGCAAAGGCGACCCCTGCGGGAGCGTAATTTTTATAAATAAAAAAGGACAGGCAGGCGCCCAGAAAAAAAGGAAAAAGAATTCCCGCATGGCTGATGACAAGAGCGGAGGGGGCGTTCTTTTTTAGATGACCCTTGTCAATTTCCATACCGGTCAAAAACATGAAAACGAGAATCCCGACCTGGCTCAAATTCTTCAAATAAACCAGGGAGTATTCAGGGAAAAACAAAGGCAGATAGTCCGGAAAAATGCCTCCGAAGAGAGAAGGTCCTAAGAAAAGTCCGGCGGTGATTTCACCCATTACCGAAGGCTGGCCCAGTTTTTTAAAGAGAAGCCCAAATGTCCGGGCACATGTAATGATGAGAATGGCTTGAATAAGAAACAAACTAAGAGGGTTTCCCAAAGCTGCGTTAAGAGTCTGATGCGAAGGCCCCTTAGCCGAAGAGGGGTGGGGAAGCGAAGGGGCCAGGGGAGCTGAGATCAAAGAGTCTGCTTGGCGGACGGATTCAAGGTTTTTGCCCGCGAGTAAAATTAAAATGACGCCTCCCGCAAAGAGGGTGAGGATGACGGCGTAAAAGAAAAGCGTTCTCGACAGCTTCATGACGGCTCCAATCAGAAAATAAAGCATCTTAAACGTTTTCGCGGTGATTGCCAATACGCAGAGGAGAGAGACTTTCTCCCTCTCATCGGCCGGACAGAATTGTGTTAAAATGTGCGGCATGACAAAAAAACGGGTCTTGATTCTTTGCACAGGCAATTCCTGCCGCTCGCAAATGGCGGAGGGCTTTCTCCGGCATTATGGCGGAAGCCGGTTTGAGGTTTTTAGCGCAGGCACAAAGCCTTGCATCGTGAACCCGACGGCCATTCAAGTCATGAAAGAAGCCGGCATCGATATTTCCAAGCAAACGTCAAAATCCGTGAGCATTTTTATGGGACAGGCGTTTGATTACGTGATTACGGTTTGTGATTATGCCCGGGAAACGTGCCCTGTTTTTCCGGGGGCAGGAATTCCTATTCACTGGGCTTTTCCCGATCCTCCGCATGACCGGAAAATTACGGAAGATGTTCTCCGGGAATTCCGCCAAGTTCGGGACAAAATCCACGAAAAATTCCGGGATGCAGCCCTTAACGGATTTCCCGGGTGAAGGTTTTATGCAGGATTTCCTGATTCCTTTGGTCTCCATTTTTGCCGCCGAGTTTGGCGATAAAACCATGCTTGCCGTGCTTTTGCTCGGATCCAAGACACGTCATCCTTTGATGCTGGTTCTTGGAGCCATGTTCGCGTTCTTAATTGTCGACGGAAGTGCCGTGCTGTTCGGGGCCTGGTCAGGCAAGGCCTTTCCGATGCTATGGATCAAACTTCTTTCCGCGGGGCTGTTCCTTTTTTTGGGAGTGAAGATGCTGCTGGAGAAAAGCGATGACGATGAGGCGGAAGCCAAGCATCATGACAAGCATCCGCTGCTTGCGGGGTTTCTTGTTATTTTTTTTGCGGAATGGGGAGATAAGACCCAAATTGCTTCCGCGTTGTTCGGAGCGCGTTATCAGCCCGGGCTTGTTTTAGCGGGCGCCATGACGGCTCTTTTTTTGATTTCGGCCGCCGCCGCTTTTTTAGGGCAGTGGATCGGACACCGCCTTCAGCCAGGCTTGATCCAGAAAGCCGCGGGCGGTATTTTTATTCTTATGGCAGGCCTGACTCTTATTTTCTAAGAAGATTTTCTCAACTCTTGAGGATAGGGTTTTATGACAGCGATTCTCCTTCTGGTTGTCTCGAATATTTTCATGACATTTGCCTGGTACGGCCACCTTAGATTTAAGCACGAAGCCCTTTGGAAAGTGATCCTTGTCAGCTGGCTGATTGCTTTTGCGGAGTATTGTTTTCAGGTGCCCGCAAACCGTATCGGGTCTTATCAGTTCAACACGGCGCAATTGAAAACTATCCAGGAGGTCATCACGCTGGCTGTTTTTTGTGTGTTCTCCGTTTTTTACCTTAAAGAAGACCTCAAGTGGAATTACCTTGTGGGATTTGCATTGATGGCCGGAGCAGTTTTTTTTGTTTTCAAAAAATGGTAGAACTCTTTCCGGGATCCGCGGCTGTAAACAGCGTCTGGACCGGAGGATAAGCCTCAGGTCTGAGGCGGAGAGGCCCGGGAGTCCGGCAGGTAAAAATCACGCTGTTTCCTCCTCAAAAGCCCCTTGTTTTAGCTTTGTCCCAACGGCGAAGTTTGCTACACTTCTCGCGCAGAAGCCGGCCATTTTAAAAGATTTCAAGTCCCCGCCCCGCAGTGGTGCGTAAGCCCTTTTTTGTGTTAAATTCCGGCGAGACAATGGAATGGGTGGAAAGCAGTACCTCGGGCACGAGGTTGGAGACCGGCCTCTCAACGGGTCATTCTGGAAGGGTGTTTATACAGAAAATGAAAAAGCAAAAACGAGCGTTGGCAATGATGATGGTCCTTGCGGCTGCCGCGGGCCTCGGTATGGGAAAAACCCCTGAGCGCCTTGAGACCCAGGGAAAAGAAGAGACCCCGGAAGAGGTTTTGATCTACAGTGTTTCTCAAAAGGAAGTCAAAAAACTCCCGCGAGTTGTAAAGACGGAAGAGGAATGGAAGAAACAGCTGAATCCCGATCAGTTTTATATTCTCAGGCAAAAAGGAACGGAACCCCGCTTCGTCAATGCCTATGACGGCAATCATAAAGCGGGGGTCTACCGGTGCGCGGGGTGCGGAACAGAACTGTTTAGTTCCCGCGCCAAGTTTGATTCGGGAACCGGATGGCCAAGTTTTTGGCAGCCGGTTGCCCCGGAAAATGTTCATCTGGAAGAAGATTCCAGTTTATTTGAAAAGCGCACCGAAGTCCTTTGCGCGCGCTGCCGCGGGCATCTGGGCCATGTGTTTGATGACGGGCCTCCGCCTACCCACAAGCGTTACTGTATGAACTCAGCCGCACTTGAGTTTGCCGAAGAACCGGACGCGAAATCATGACCCCTCGTTCCGCACTGGTTATCTTCCGAGTCATCCATGAATAAAATCCGCAAAGGTGCCGAGATCGCCACAAGGATGATCCGGCTCTCCATCCGGTGGAAGCTCATTTTGTCCATCGCCATTCCGCTGCTTGGGATTTATCTCGCCGTCCTCAAAATCGGATACCATGAGCTGAAACGCACCGCGACAAAACAAACGGAGCGTTACCTGGCGGAAGTTGCGGCGCACTATGCCGAAGGAATCAATGGAAACATGAACGTGGTTGCCCAGACCGCGCGTTCGATGGCCGCTTTTGTCGAACTTCATGCCAACCTCACAGAAGAAGAACTCTATAAAATTCTCGATGCCAATGTCAGGCAGAATCAGTTGATTTATGGAGCGGGTCTGGCCTTTGAACCGTATGCCCTTGACCCCACACAAAAGCTTATGGCCCCTGCGGTTTGGCGGGGGCGGGAAGCCATGGGCCCGGACATTACCTTGCGCAGAATGGATGTGGGTAAAGAGGCTTACGACTATCTTGAGAGGCCTTGGTACTCAGAGGCTAAAGGGCGCGGGGAAGCGGTGTGGATTGGCCCTTATGATGACGAAGGTGCCGGCGGCGTGATCATGGCCACTCAGTCTGTTCCCATGAAACGGGACGGAAAATTTTTAGGCGTGGCAGCTGTGGAAGTGCACCTTGAAGAACTTCAAAAGTGGACGCGCAGCAAAGAATTCGGAGATTTGTTTTTTGCTATTCTCACGCCCGACGGACGTTTCATTTCTCACCCCAATCCCGAGTTCATCATGAAAAAGAATATTTTCCAAATTGCGGAGGAAGAAAAACGGCCGGAGCTTACGTTTTTTGCAAAGCAGATGCTTTCAGGGGATAAAGGCGCCGCAAGAATCAAGCATTACCCCTATCAGGAAAACAGTCTTTTTCTTTACGCGCCGATCTCTTCCACGGGCTGGGTTTTCACGGCAGCTGTCCCGGAATCCAAGGTGATGACTCCGGTCTGGACGCGTTTGACCCAATTCAGCGCCGTCATGTTTCTAAGCCTCGGCGTGATTTTAACGATTCTTGTGATCGGGTCTTCGGAAATTACCCGGCCTATCCGCCGGCTATCCATGGAGTTCCGAAGTGTGGCCGGGGGAGACCTTGAGATCGCCGACAATCAGAAATACCCGAATGATGAAATCGGCCAGCTGGCGGACAGTTTTCACGGCATGGTGGCCGCTCTCAAGGCCTATGTTAAAGCCTTGACCCACGAGACCGCAAAACGCGAAGCGGTTGAAAGTGAACTGCGCGTGGCCCGTGAAATTCAAGCATCGCTTTTGCCGCGTAAATTTCCGCCCTTTCCGGATCATAAAGAGTTTGACCTTCATGCCGTGAATGCCCCGGCACGCCACGTGGCCGGTGATTTTTGCGACTTCTTTTTTGTTTCCGAAAATGAATTGGCGCTGGTGGTTGCGGACGTTTCCGGCAAGGGCATTCCCGCGGCCATGCTTATGGCCGTAGCCCGAACTCTGGTGCGTGATACCGGTGATGACCACCTCTCTCCGGGCGAGGCGCTTACGAAAGTTGACCGCATCCTTTCCCGCGACAATGAGCAGGGGCTTTTTGTCACCATGATTCTGGCCTATTATCATGTCAAAACCGGAGTGGTCCGGTATGCGAACGCAGGGCATCCGCGTCCCTATGTGCTTAATAAGGAGGGGAATGTCCGGGTTTTTGGAAAAACCACAGGGACTGTTCTGGGCGCCTTTGCGGAAGAAAAATACGGTGAAGGCGAGGATACGCTCCAGGCCGGGGAATCCCTTGTTTTTTTTACAGACGGCGTGCCAGAAGGGCGGAATGAAAAGGATGAGTTTTGGGGCTACGCCCGCTTTGAGGAGTTCCTGAAAGAAAATGCACTGGCATCACCGCAGGCCATTTGCGGCCGGGTCCTGTTCCGTCTTGAAGAGTTTCAATCAGGCGATTTACGGGATGACGTGACAGTGCTTACGCTTCGCCGGAATTATTAACGGAGAGTGAAGACGTTTTATGAATAAAATGCGCTTTTTAAAGTGTGCCGGAATTTTCTTTTTTTTGGGTGCTTCGATGACTGCGGGTGGTGCGCAGGTTTTTTCAGGCTCCAAAGGAATTTATGAGTTCAGCGCGAAATCCATTACGGGCAAGCACGTGCCCCTTTCAAGCTACGAGGGGCATCCGGTTCTGATCGTGAATACGGCTTCGGGGTGCGGATTCACGCCGCAGTATGCGTCTCTCCAAAAGCTCTATGAAAATTACAAAGAAAAGGGTTTCAAGATTCTCGCGTTTCCCTCCAATGATTTCGGCGGGCAGGAGCCGGGGACCGACAAAGATATTAAAATATTTTGTGATCTTCAATTTCACGTGACCTTTGATTTATTTTCAAAGATCGAGACTTCGGGTCCGAATGCGCACCCGCTTTACCGCTACCTTGTCAATGCGCCGGGGTACGAAGGCCCTATCACCTGGAATTTTAATAAATTCTTGATTGATAAAGACGGCCAGATATCCGCGCGTTTTGATTCTGCCGTGGATCCGCTGGACCCTGATTTGACGCAAAAACTTGAAGCCCTCCTGTCCGCAAAAGCCTGAGAGTCAAAGAATGAAAGTATCCCAGTTCCTGAAAGGCCTTGCCGCTTTTTTTGCCGTCTTAGCCTTGGTTCTATGCGGGCTTCGCGTTTACTCTGATTGGCAGGTTGCGGAAACGGAACGCCGGTATCCGCCCTTGGGATCGTTTGTTACGGCCGAAGGATTGCGCCTGCACTATGTCCGTCAAGGAACGGGCCGTCCTGTTGTTTTCATCCACGGCAGCTTTGGTTCCGTTAATGACTTCACCCTTTCTGTTTTTTCCCGCGCGGCGGAACATTTTGATGCTGTTGCCTTTGACCGTCCCGGCCATGGGTACAGCGAGCGGCCTTGGAAAACGAGCATGACGATTTTTGATCATGCCCGTATTTTGCACGAAGCTGTCAAAGCTCTTGGAATTGAAAAGCCCGTCATTGCCGGGCATTCCCTCGGCGGCGCGGTCGCCTTGGCATACCTGCTGGATTATCCCGACGATGTTTCCGCGCTTTTGCTTATTTCCGGCTATGTTACTCCGTATGACGGACCCCCGAGAATCATCCACCGGGCGCCTGCCTGGCCCGTACTGGGATCGATTTATCTTAAAGCCTTGGTCGAGCCGCTAGGTATGATCATTCAAAAGGGGATCACGAAGCGTGTGTTCTCTTCCGGTTCGGTCCCCTCAGAATACCTTGAAACGGCCGCGTCTCTCGCGCGGCGGCCGCTCAATTTTAAAGCCAATGCCGAGGACATCCGGAATCTTCCCAAAGGCCTTGAACAGGCCGATGCGCGTTTAAGCGAGATTAAAAAACCCGTTATCCTGCTCACGGGTGATGCTGACGTGATTGCACCCAAGGAACGTCACTCAGAACGTTTTCATTCGGCAGTTTCCTCCTCAGAGCTGATGGTGCTTCCAGGCATTGGCCATCAGCCCTCTTTCGCCGCGCCAGACAAGGTCCTTGAAGCCATAGACCTGGCCTGGCGCAGAGCGGAGGAGAAGACGGAAACTACCCCGAAGGAACCCGTCTCGAATCTTCCAGAATCGCCTGAATTTCCGGAGCGCTAGCCCCGAACTCTTTGGCGGTTCTGATGAACTCAGCGCACACTTCGTAGTTTTCCTGAGCAATAGCCTCCTTCAGGTACAAGAGCGCTGTCAGCTTTACGGGATGACGCTGGATCTTGATAAATCTTTTTGATTTCGGAAATTGCACTGTCTGTTTCATACATCACCTCTTGGTTTGGATTTTGTGAAAAAAAAAGCCCATGGCTGATTTTTCAGCCATGGGCTTAAGTTTGCCTGGAACCTGTTATAAAGACTTACCTGCTAAACCGGTGCCAACCCCCTTAAACCCAAGGCTTCACGACGATGGGCGGACGGCATAATCCATGCCTTCGCCATGATCGTCATCATGGGTTTTACACATGCATAAAATTTAAGGAGATTACGGTTCATTTTTTTACCTTCCGAAGAATGCCTGAATCTTAAACCATCTGTTCCAAAATTGCAAGATTCGAAAAAAAATCCCCTGCTGTTAAGGGCAGGGGATTTTACCAAAGAGCTTTTGATGAAAGGAGTTATTTGCCTCTCACCACGTTCGCAGCCTGCTCGCCTTTCGGCCCGGGGACGATCTCAAACTCAACCGCTTCCCCTTCATTAAGGGTCTTGAATCCCTGCCCCTGAATTGCGGAATGATGAACAAAAACGTCCTTGCCGCCGCCATCCGGAGTAATGAACCCATAACCTTTTTGATTGTTAAACCACTTCACGACACCTTGAGCCATAGTTCTTTCCCTCTTCTTGCAGGTGAAGCTGGCAGGCTGCACGAAAAAAGTGCAAGCTTGAAACTTGCGGATTTTTTCTCAATTCTCACTATCGAGATTGACCTAAAGCTTCACAACGGTTAAAAGCACGAGTAGTATAGTCAAAATAAAATTGAAGTCAAATGGACGGGAGCAGGTTATGGGGATGAAAAAAGCAGCAGATTCCAAAACCGAAATGAGCCAGCTGATGATGCCTCATCATGCCAATTTCGCGGGCACGGTTTACGGTGGAACCATCCTTTCGGTTGCGGACAGCGTCGCTTATGTCTGTGCTTCCCGGCATGCGGGTCCCAACTGCGTCACCGTATCCGTGGATCGCGTTGATTTTCACGAGCCTATTCAAATCGGTGAACTCGTCACCTTTAAGGCCTCGGTCAATTATGTTGGAAGAAGTTCGATGGAAATCGGAATCAAGATCATTGCTGAGAATTTGAAAACAGGTCAAAGGCGCCATACGAACTCCTGTTATTTTACGATGGTTTCTGTAGATCTTCGGGGAAAACCCGTTGAAGTCCCGAGGCTGCAGCTTGAGACGGAAGAAGAAAAAAGGCGTTACGCCGCGGGGGAAGAACGGCGGAGGATAAGATCTTTGGGGGCAAAGTCATGAGTGAAAATACCGAAGAAAAAAGGGAGCCAGCCGTGACTATGCTGCCGCTTGTCAGAAAATACTTTGAATCGGACCCTGTGGCTGCGGCCCACAGCCTGGAAAGCCTTGGAGAAGAGGAAGCCCTTAACATTTTGAAAGAGCTTCCTTCGGAGCTTGCGGCTAAAATTTTCCCCCACTTGGAGTTAACGGCCGCTGCCGCGCTTCTCAAAAATATTCCCTCCGGACTGCTTCCGCCGATTGTTGAAAAGCTCGATCCTCAGCAGAGCGCCGCGATCCTTATGCATTTGGATGCGGAATCACGAGAGCGTTTTGTGCAGACCCTGCCGGGCAAGCTCAAGAAAAGTATTCTGGAATTTTTGGCTTATCCGGAAGACAGTGCAGGCCGGATCATGACAACGGCCATGCTGTCTTTTCATGAAGACCTTCAGGTGCGCGATGCGATTAACAAGATCCGCATCCTTGCTCAGCGCCAATACCCGGCTTCTTATGCCTATGTGGTCGATAATGTGAACCGCCTTGTCGGCGTTATCAATATGCGGGATCTGATGCTTGCGTCTCCCGATGCGGCCCTCTCCAAAGTGATGCGCAAAGAGGTTTTTTCAGTGAGCTGCTTTATGGACCGCGAGCAAATGGCGGATGAGCTTAGCAGAAGGAAATTTTTTGCGGCACCCGTGGTGGATGCGGACGGCCGGCTGCTAGGCATTGTGAAGGCTGAAAAGCTTATTCAGGGCATTCAGGAAGAAGCGACCGAAGACCTTCAGAAAATGTTCGGCGCCGGCGGTGATGAGAGGGCCTTCTCACCCGTTTCTTTTTCCCTCAGAAAGCGTTTGCCTTGGCTGCACATCAACCTGGTGACGGCTTTTGCGGCGGGTGCCGTGGTCTCGATGTTTGAAGGGATTATTGCGAAAATTACCGTTCTTGCTGTTTATCTTCCGATTGTTGCAGGGCAGGGCGGAAATGCCGGCGCCCAGTCGCTGGCCGTTGTGATGCGGGCCATCGTGATGAGGGAAATCCGTCCCGGAGAAAGCTGGAAGCTTGTTTTAAAAGAGGGTTTTGTCGGAGTTGTTAATGGGCTTGTCATTGGAACTGTGACGGCGCTTGTCGCTTGGCTATGGCAGGGAAACGTGATGCTGGGGGTCGTCGTGGCGCTTGCGATGATGGTGAACCTTCTGGCCGCGGGAATTTCGGGCGCCGCGATTCCGCTTGTGATGAAAGGCCTTGGTTTTGACCCGGCCCAGTCCTCGAATATCGTGCTCACCACAGTGACCGACATTGTCGGTTTTCTGTCTTTCCTGGGCTTTGCGGTCTTATTTCAGAAGTATCTGATCTAACGAAGCCGGGCTTTTGAGGGCTAGCGGCTGGAGAGGCTGCTTCCCGCCATTTCCTGCTGAGAAGGAAATGGTTTGAGCTGGCCGTAAAAAGGATCGGCGCCAATGGTTCCGTTCAGGGACTCGAGGTAAGCGGGTGAAGTGACCCGTTCGTATTCGTGCTTTGCGGATTTGAGACGTTCCTTCAGCTGAAGCTGGTCAATGGCTTCAGCATGACTTTCCTTCTTGAGGTAATCCCTCAAATACTTGGTGTGCCGTTCCCACAAAACCGTTTCACGGTCCTGGCGGGTCTTGAGGCGCTCGCGGTACCAATCGCTTTGAAGCAGGTACTCGCGTGTAAACATGGCCCGAATATCGGAATGGGTCAGGTCTTTTCCTTCGTATTGTCCGTGAACCATGATGTGGAGGAGGGCTTTAAGAGGAGGGCATGCCGCTTCAATACTGCCGTCTTTAAAGTAATTTTCCGCAACTCTTTTCTGGGTTGCCACGATGTTCAGAATGCCGTCCACAAACATCTGAAGATCCTGCTTTTCAGGCTTCAGCATTTCCAGGCTAAAGACCGCGTTCGGATTGTTGAAAATTCTTCCAAGAAAAGCCTGCACAAAACGCAAAGTGATCCGGTAGCCGAGAAACGCGGCCGGAATTTCCTGGCCGTTATGATGAAAATCTTCCAGCTTTTCCAAATAGCCGTTTTTAATGAGGAACTCGGGACTTCTTTCCTGAACCGTCATGCGGGACCAGATTTCAGGAATCAGAAGGCTGATGTCGTGATCAACCCGGATATTCGGGCCGATGTAGCCTGCGGCGGTCGTGAAGCCGTGATAGCCGGTGACCATGTAAGAGACAAGGGCATTGTTTAAATCCACAATCGGCCACAGCGCGTTAAACGGCCCTTTGGTTAAAGCACCTTCTGAACCAAACCCGGTAGTTGAAGGGGATTTGCCGGTGACGCTGCAGATGAAATCCATGAACAATTCGGGCAGTTCCTGGTAATGGATCGGGTTATAGACCGCAAGAGGAGGAATGCCGGCCTTTTTGTCCGGAGGATTGTTGCGTCTTCCGGGAAGAACTTCATTGACCGGAAAAACCACGGGTTCATTCAAAGGGACTTTGCGCATCAGGCGGGTGCCGACTTCCGCCAGATATTTTTGACGCGGGTTCATGAGGTCCGGACGGTTCTGAAGGTAGCGCGGATTTTTTGAAGGCTTTCCGTCCACCATTCGTGGATGAGAAGGAACCACAAAGTAAGTGCCGCTGGATTCGCCCGCGAATTTCTGAACCATTTCTTTCACGGGGTCCGTGTAAAGGTCAAAACTCATAGCGTCCAGGATAAGTTCTTTGGCGTCATAGCGTGTCAAAGGTTCGTAATTGGAAAGAAAGGAGCCGGGGCTGGACAGATCGGCTTCGGCCTGTTTGTCATAACCGCGGTGAATCGCATCATCCGGGCGCTGGAAAAGACGGTATTCGGAGTTGATCACCAATTTGACGCTCGGGTTGTCGTATTCCGGATTCAGGTGTTTGAGAAGCTGGCGGGACACGATGACAGAAGCCGTAATGTCATCCTCGGCCTGAACCTTTTGGGCCGGGCTAAAATCCTGCCGGACTTTGTAAATACGCCAGGACCCGTCTTTTTCCCGGCCCACGCGGAGGTAATTGGCAACGAGTTTCCGGCTGCCGTACTTGAGCTCATGCCCGAGGTACCCATTAATCATGTCGACATTGAAGTGTTCGCGCCACTTATCCTGCCAGTCGGGTTTGTAATAACGTTTCACCACAAAGATCATGTCTTTGATATGAGGCGGCAGTGATTCGAGCCAGGCGTTGTATTCGTCGGTGAATTCTGAGGCAGGCGTAAAAAGTTTGATGACAGAGCCCAGGGAGCGTTTGGGGCTCAAAATAGACCGGCTGGGCCTGTCCAGATTGGGCTTGGTACGGAAACGGGTGCTGAAATCGCGGGCCAGAATGCCGGCAATCTCATTCATGTCCTGGTGAAGATTGGCCGTAAAAACAGGCCCTTGAATCATGGCATCGACAATGGATTTTGAAATTTCCGATTTTCCTCCGCCCGAAACCGTGCAGGGTTTGTGGCAGAGCGTGCCTTCCGCGACGGTTCCGACAAGAATCCAGTTGTGTCCGCCGGTATGCTTTTTTGCGTGGATTTTGTAGCCTGATGGAAGCACGTAGGTGTTTGAAGCGATAAGCTGGATGGTTTCTTCTTTACCGTTCCGGATCCAGGAAACAATCTTCTTAGGAAGGTCGAACTTCGCGTCTCCCGGGACATAAATGATATCCGCATAAGTTTTATCAATGCCATAGCCTTCCGGCTTGACGTCCATCATGTCGCCGTAAAGGCGGGAAATATCTTCAAAACTCGCGTCGCTTTTCAGCAGCACTTCATCAAGCGCGAACTCTTCTCCAAGGTCATAGCTTGGGAAGGCAATGGCGCCCCCGGCGTGCTCTTCCTCGCAAAGGCCGTAGAGATTCGCGGAGTAGCTGATTTGAGTTTTGACTTCCTTTTTGCAGTACCCGAAATAATTATCCGCGATGATGGTGACAATAACGCCGCGGCCGTCCCGGCATGTGACTTTGAAAGCCCCGCCGTCATTGTAAAACTCGTCTTCTTTTTTCCAGCACATCCCGTCCCGGCGCTGGCGTTCCGTGGCCTGATCGTAATGGGGCAGGCCAAGGTCCTTTTTCTTGAGGCGTGCCAGATGAGGGGCGAGGATGACGCAGCCGGTGTGTCCGGTCCAATGATCCACGTCGAGAGCCGCATCATTTTCGGGCAAAAAAGGATCTCCGGCATTGCCAAAAATTGACTCGACGAAGTCAAGATTGCTCACCATGTTGCCGGGCGCAATAAAGCGTATTTCCATCGACTTTTCCGGCATGTACCCGGGCACCGCGGGGCAGACGATAGGACGCAGCAGTAAAGACACAAAAAGCTCAGCCTGATTTTCCTGAGAAGAGGTGAAAGGCAGACGAAGCAGGTCCAGGGTCGGCTGGAAAGCCGCGATCAAAAGATTTCTGAAAACACTTTTAGGGACTGCTTTTTTGTCATCAGGAATGGGGAAGCCGCCCTCGGCCACGTGAAAAACGCCTTGAGTGGTGCGGCGGTCGTTGCGCGGGTTGTGAAGCACCCCCTGCTTGATTCTGTAGGAACTGATGATGTCGGAAACAAAACTATCGCGGTCAGGGGGAAGCGACATCATCCGCGCGAGGCCATGCCGGTCAAGAATCAAGGAGTTCCCGGGCAGGCGCGCGGGTGTTTTGGTCGCAACGTCTTTCAGGTAATCATCGAGAAAATCCTGAATGCGTTTATCTGCCGGACAAAGATAGTTGGAAAGAAGACGATTTTTTTCGCGGTGATTATTGAGCAGGGGTTTCGCGATTTCGAGAAATTCCGTATCGCCTTTATTGCCGAAGACCGGGTAGCCCAGCGCCGCCAGTTTCAGGTTGATGTATTGAACAACTTTATCATCCTGCGGCTGGGCGTCCGCGGAGTCCAAGGAGAAGCCGATTGTTTTTAACAGGTCCATAAACTACCGCAGCCTTTTTGTAGGGGGGGGATGAAGGAACCTATATTAGCGAAAATTCAAGGAAGCGTAAAGAGGAGATCTTGCGGCTGGGTCAGGTTTTTGAAGGTATTCCGGAGCCCGATTCCAGTATTTCCCGGGCCCGGTTCAGGGCCTCGTCAATGTTGGCCAGGACGTTTTGAGGGCCAATAAGGTCCAGTAAGCCTGAGTTTTCAAGCGCCCGGCGTGGCTGGGCTTTGATACCCGAAAGGACAAAGGCGATATTTTTCTTTTGCGAGGCCTGGAAAACCTGCTTCAGGACACTCATCCCGGTTGCGTCAATAGCACCCACATTGCGCATCCGGAGGATACGGACCCTCGGGTTTTTGATGCCCGTGGCGTTGAGAGACTCGAGAAATTTGTACGCGGCTCCAAAAAAGAATGGGCCGTTGATTTCATAAACCTCGACACCTTCGGGAACGGATTTTGTAGAAATCGCGTTGGGGTCGTCCTTTTCTTCATCGTCATCGTCTGAAAAATCGCGCGTGACAACATCGACATTGGTGACAAGTGACATGCGGTGCATAAAAAGAAAGGACGCAAGTACCATTCCGACTTCAATCGCTACCGTCAGGTCCACTAAAACGGTGAGGCCGAAAGTGGTCAAAAGCACGATGACATCGCTTTTGGGGCTTTTAAGGATCATTTTGAAAGAGCGCCATTCGCTCATGTGATAAGCCACGATGACAAGAATGGCCGCGAGCGCGCAGAGCGGAATGTGCACCGCCCATTTCCCGAAAAAAAGCATAATGACCAGGAGCGTTAAAGCGTGAACCATCCCCGCGACAGGCGTTCTTCCGCCGTTTTGAATGTTGGTCGATGTGCGGGCGATCGCGCCGGTGGCGGGAATGCCGCCGAAAAGCGGTGTGATGACGTTTGCGATCCCTTGGGCGATGAGTTCCATGTTGGAGCGGTGTTTGCCCCCGATCATGCCATCGGCGATGACCGCGGAAAGCAGCGACTCAATACCTGCCAAAATAGCGATCGTGGTTGCGGCAGGAATGAGTTCACGGATTCTCTCGAAGGTCACCGCAGGAAAAACCGGAGCGGGTAAGGTGCTGGGGATCGAACCGAAACGGCTTCCGATGGTTTCAACCGGAAGGTGGAGAAGGGCCGTTGCGGCTGTCGCGAAAGCCAGTACGATGAGTGAACCGGGAATTTTTTGAGAGACGCGTTTCCAGAAAATAAGAATCAGCAGACAGGCGGCGCTGAGCGCTGTTGCAACGGGGTCCAGGGTGTGAAGGTGCTCGCCGTAGGCTTGCAGCTTTTCAACGAATTCGGCGGGAACTGTTCCCATCTCTAGTCCGAAGAGGTCTTTAATTTGAGATGTGAAAATAATGACGGCAATGCCGCTTGTGAATCCCACGGTGACAGGATAGGGAATGAACTTGATGACCCCCCCGAATCTTGCGGCCCCCATGAGGATGAGAATGACCCCCGCCATGATGTTGGCAATGATTAGACCGTCGACGCCGTGCTTTTGAATGATCGAGTAAACGATGACAACAAAAGCGCCTGTCGGGCCCCCGATCTGAACACGGCTTCCGCCGAGGAATGAAATGATAAATCCGGCGATGACAGCGGTCACAAGGCCCCGGTCAGGAGAGACTCCCGAGGCTATGGCAAAAGCAATCGCAAGGGGGAGCGCCACAATGCCTACAATAAACCCGGCAACAAAGTCTGCTGTGAAGGCTTTAAAAGAATAAGTCTTGAGCGTTGTAAAAAGTTTTGGATAAATCATAGGGAAGGTTTTTCCGGGACAAGCCCTTGGTATGGGCTTTAACTTTAAGTCAAATTCCAGTCTGCGTCAAGACAGGTTAAGAGGAGGGGTCCAGGGAGAGAGGGTTTTGGGGGAGCGGTTCGGATTCGGGGGCGCTTCCGGGAGATTGATGACCACGCCAAAAAAGTGTCCAATCCCATCCCGGGAATTTTTGCCATGCCAAAATCCAGCGCATGGCCTCCTCCTTGTTTTGAAACTGTAAAAAGCGGCCGCCTTCCTCCACGCGGTAAGCGTTGGGTTCAATATGGATCTGTGGGAGCCGCGCTGCTTTGTCTGCAGCTTCAAAGACGTCACAGGATTTTGGAAGGTGTTCGCGCCAGGCGAAAATGTTGATCGCGAGTTTCGCTTGCCCCAGAGCCCGAGCCTCTTCCTGAGTCCTTGTGTTCAGGATGAAAAGATTGGACGCGTTCCAGGTCAAAGCCTCCAGAGCTTCTCTTTCAGAGGGAGAGAAAACACCGGCAATGACGATGGGCCATAAAGAATGGAGCGATAAATCCCTGTAGAATAGTGCGTCCAAAATCCCGGCGCTTTGCGTTACGACGCAGCCCGCAGCGGGAAAAGAAACCGCTGCGGCACCCAGAAAAGTGTTTTTGGGTGTGAGCCGTGTTCTTGCGATGCCTAAAGCCCGCTGCCAGCTTTTCAGCGATTCAAAATCGAGATCTCCGGATAACTCAACGGGAGTTTCTTTAGAGGCCCGGAGGCTTTTTAAAATTCTTCCGGCATGAAAGCGGAGATTTTGTTCCGCGCTCAATCCCGGAATTCTCCAGATCCCGGTTGAAAATAAATTATGCGGCCATCTCCAAAGGGTTGTAGCCCCCGTCAGGAAGCTCAGAAGCACGATTTTGTTGTAACGGGAGTCCTGAACAAAGTCGGCATGGATGCAAGGAGAGGCCTCCGAGGCCTTATCCGCGAGATGGCAGAATCTTTTACCTGCGGGCGTAAGAGGCTCCCGGCTCAGATAGATTTGGATTGCCGAGGGAACGCGGGAGGCATTTTTTTTCTCACGGATCCGTGTGTGATAAATCACGCTTGCCTTGAGAACAAGGCTGCGAAATGCGGATAAAAAAATTTCCAGGGAAGACAGTTTTGATTTGTTGAAAAGAAAACCCACGGTGAGATTTTTCAGAGACTGTAAAAAAACCTCCGGGAAACTCCCCGGCATCCAGAAATAAAGAGAATTCACATATCCGGGGTATTTGTTGAACAGGGCTTCATGGCCGCCTCCAATGCGCCAATAGCGCCGAGCAAGAGAGACCAGACTTACAGGATCTTTGTGAGTCACCCAGGCTTTCCGGTTTAAGATAAGAAGTTTCCAGGAGCTCTGAGCCTGCATGCGCCAGCACATTTCGGTGTCAGCTCCCGAAAATACGGATTCGTCAAACATCCCCACGTCTTTAAAAACGCTCCGCCGGTAAAGGGCATTCATCGTGATTGCATAGGCGGGCATCCGGGAGGAGCCGCGGTAATTCCGGAACAACCCGGCAGCCCTTTCTATTTGTGAAAGGCGGCTTTCCGGACGGATGGAAAAATTGTCGCCGGCAACAGCTCCACAGGCAGCATCCGCAGTGATCGCGGCGGTGAGCTCTTTGAGCCATGGAGGGGTGACGGTACAGTCTGAATCCACGAAAGCGATGAAGTCATGAATGCTTTCTTTGATCCCCCGGTTGCGGGCCGCGTAGGATCCTTTCCGCGGTTCCCGGAAAAAACGGACCCCTTGGTAAGATTGGGCGATGGCCGCCGTGTTGTCCGAGGAGCCATTATCCACAACCAGGACTTCCAAGAGTTCCTTAGGGTAATCAAGGTATTCCAGACTTCGCAATAAATCGGGAAGTGTTTTTTCTCCGTTCAAGACAGGAATCACAAGGGAAACCTTTGGCCAATCCGAGAATTCGCGGAGCCGTTTCATTTTTTCAGGCGCCGTTATTTCTTGAAATCTTCTGGCCCGCAGGCTGCCTCCGGTGAACCAGCGGAACCCTTTTTTGTGCGCATAAGCGCCTAAACACAACTCCAGAGGGCTATAAGATGTTTTCTGCCCCGCGCAGGAGAAAAGATCAGGATCGTGAAAGGCTTCCGCGCTGATCAAAACTAAATCCAGGGCCGCGGCAAAAACTCGCCGCGGACGACGGATCACCGGCACAGAGTAAGCGCCTTTTTCAGGATTCCCTTTGACTGCCCGCCAAGCCATGACGGAGCTGGGGTGGCCAGACGAGATCCGGGCCGAAAAGAAATCCGCTCGCGTGGATAATTTTTCCGTCAAGAAACGTGTCAAACTATTGGCGGGCAGAGGAATTTTTATAACGACGAGGATTTCTTTTCCGCGGGCACAGCGGCGGGCCGATTCCAGAGCCTCGCGCAGCCATGTGTCGCGGACCGGCGAAGCCTCCGGCAGGGGGCAGAAGAGAGGGTGAAGCCAATGGCGTCCCCATTTTGAAGGGTGAGGCCCGGGTGAGCTGTAAACCGTAAAAATTTGAGTGTGCCCAGGAAGCTCCGATTGCGTGATGGAATCCAGCATTTCGGCATTCAAGCGGGAATCATCACTCATCAAAAGAATCACGGACAGGTCATAAACCAGAAACTGTTTGCGGACACCCCATTTGGCCGCGGCCTCCAGCGGCCGGTTTGAAACGACGGTCCGTGACGTGTTGCCTGAGTGAAAGCGGTAAAAGGACAGCCTTTCGGGAACCTGAATGGCGTTCCATCCCCTGTGAAGAATCGAAAGCCACAAAGCCCAGTCTTCTCCAAACCGTTTGCCGTCCGGACCTTCAAAGCCGAGGGAGGCAAGACGGGAAGGCCAGGCGCTTCTACGCAGCATCACGGGAAGCAGGATGGTGTTTGCCCGCCAGAGGTCATAAAAATCAAAAGGCCTCATCGGGTGCATTCTTCCGGGAAACCACTCGCCGGCAGCACCGTCTCTAATGACGTGAGCGCCGCAGTAAGCAAACCCGGCCTGTGTTTTTTCAAGCGCCGCACGCATTTTTTCATGGTAGTTGTGGGCGAGCCAGTCATCGGCATCCACGAAAACAACAAACTCATGACGGGTTTTCAGAAGGCCGTGATTGCGGGCGGCATTCTGCTCGCCTAAATCGGTGCGTTCATAACGAACCCCCTGCGAAGCGTAGCGCCAGCATACCTCGGCGGTGGCATCCGTGGAGCCGTCATCCACAACCAGAATGTCATCAAAAGGAACGGTTTGAATGAAGAGACTTTCCAGGCATTGAGCGAGATACCGGCCGTAATTGCGGCATGTGACAATGACCGCAGTTCCTTTTATAGAAGACGCGGAAATCATAGGCGGTGCACGCTCTTTTGAAGATTGAGCATGGCGCCGGCCTTAACGCTGGAAAAGCTTCCGAGCTCGGCCGGCTGTAAATCCGAGCCTATGTGTTTGCAGCGAACCCGCCCATCGATAAACCACCGCAGCCCCTGTTCATAAGCCCAAGCCCCGGCATTGAGGTCGCATCCCCAAAAAGGGCGGGAGATTTTTTTTGCTTCAAGGGGCATCTTTTGAAAGAGTTCATTCCGGAGCAGGAGAAAGCCGAAGCCCGTGGCCATGACCCTTTTGGGACTTCTTGAAATCCAGACATGCCTTGGCCAGTTTTCGAAATTTCCCCCGCTGATCCGCCAGGCTAAAAACTGGGCTGTGATTCTTGAGATCACGGTGCCGGAAACAAAGTCAGCTTTTTTTCGGACGCGGGTTTCCTGAAGACGCACAAGGGCATTTGCGGGAGGCAGAATGTCGTGCTCCAGAATCAAGAGGTCCCTGCTTTTGATGAAGGCCTTTGAAAAGGCGTACAACATTGCGCAGTGCTCCGCTTTCCGGATTTGAGATTCTCTGGAATAAGGGGAGCCGGAATAAAGGGACAGCTGCGGATGAAAGCGGACAGGGCTGGGGTGGTGCTTCAAGAGTTCCCGGTGAAAGGCCTCATCACGGCTGTTGTCCACCGCAAAGAATTCTGTCCCAGAGGGTTTTTCGAGTCGGTTTAAAGCT
The DNA here is from genome assembly GCA_964434115.1 of uncultured bacterium. Classification (GTDB taxonomy): domain Bacteria; phylum Omnitrophota; class Omnitrophia; order Omnitrophales; family Aquincolibacteriaceae; genus ZLKRG04. The sequence goes on along the minus strand of CAYSSX010000009.1, from coordinate 36,313 downwards.
TCAAAAAAAGGGTCCAGTAAAGACTGCTGACCGCTAAACAGCGTAAGGATTGCGAGAGGGCATTCTTTTTTTACAGGATCCTGGAAGGTCGACATTCCGTGTAATCTCTCCAGCCGGAAGGGGTGGCCGCGAAAATTGAAACTCAGGATAGGCAATAAAGAAAGGGATGTCAACCGGATGCTGCACGGGCAGACAAAAACCTTGTCGGTACCGCAAAACCCCCGTATGCTTACAAAATTCTTCAGGGTTAACCAAGGTGACGCGAGGCAGGCATGATTGAGAAGTTTAGTTTTGAAATCCAGCTTGCAAAGACCAAGAAGAAACTGATTCTGGTCAAAGCCGTGAGTGAACGGCGCGAACACGTGGTGCTGAAGCTTTTGGCCTATATGCTTTTTTATGACCCCGAGTTGAAGGTCGAAGTCGATATCGGGATGCATTACAAGCCTGACCTGGTGCTTCTGCAGCCGGGAGAGCAGGTTCCGGATATCTGGATCGACTGCGGGCAAGTCACCACGCTCAAGGTTCAGAGCCTGGCCAAAAAACTTAAACGGTCCCGGATTATTTTTATGAAAGAGACCCACCGCGAGCTTTATCAGTTCAAAAAGCTGATTGAGAAGAAAGTCGAAGATGAGTCGCGGATTGAGTACGTGGCTTTTGATGATGGTTTTGTGCCTGGGATTGCGGAGGCGTTGGAGCGGACGAATCAGGTCGTAATGTACCCCGTTATGGAAGGTGTGATCGGGCTTGCCCTTAATGACGGGGTTTTTGAGACCCATCTCCACCGTTAGCAAAACCTCTTTTTAAACCCCTTTTAATAACGCCAAACCCGCTATGAATAAGGGGATCAGAGATATTAAAAAATATTAGAATCACCCCTTGAAAAAAAGCCGTTTACCGGGTACCTTTTAGGCGCATTAACTCTTTGGAACTTCCTGAACAGGAATCTCCAACAGGGACGGCAAAAAAGGGCGCTCAGATGAGCGCCCTTTTTATTTAAAAACCCAAGTGCAACCGGGGCATCCACCCAGTAAAATACCCACCATGAACCGCGAAGAGTTTGAAGCCCTTACCCCGGAAGATCAGGTCAAAATTTTCTCCGAGACTCCGCTGACTGAAAAAAGCGAGCTCATTCTGCTTGCCCATGAACCGGGGCGTTTGACCCGGGGGCTGTCGAGCGAAGAGCTGTACTTGATGACCCGCGAAGTGGATCTTGATGAGAAAGCCGAAATCCTGCGCTATGCCAGCGTGGACCAGCTTTCTTTCCTTGCGGATATGGACTGCTGGGAGCGCGACCAGATTGAGCCTGGGCAGTTTGTCCGCTGGCTTGGAACGCTTCTCGCCGCCGATGACGCGGTGCTGCTGCGCTGGATTCATAAATCGGATTATGAAACCATTATCGCGGGCTTTCAAAAATTCGCCCGGGTTCTAAAGCCTGATTGGGAAACGGTGGTGGATGATATCGTGGGAGACCAGCCGTACTTCACCCTCGACCGCATGTATTACATCCTGGTGGAGGAAGAAAGCCTTGAAACGGTCAAGCGCGCGCTTGAGATTCTTTTTGAGAACGACCGCCCCCGTTATTTCGCCCTGCTTGAAGGCATTCTTGGTGAAATGGAATATGAAATGGAAGAGGCCGCCTACCGCAACCGTGAAATCCGTTTGACCGACCGTGGTTTTCCCGATTTTGAAACAGCCATGCGCGCGTACACGCCGCTCAGCCGGGAAGAGTTTTTCAAATTCCCGTTAAAAGAAAAACTCGCCGAAGCCCGGGAGCATGCGTCTCCCCAGCCGCGTTACCCCGTGATTTGGAACCTCTCGAAGATTTTTCTCGACGATGTGCTGATTGCGCTTGCGGAAGAAGAACCGTCAATCCGTGAAGGCGTGTATGAAGAACTGGCCTGGCTGTCTAACAAGATTGTGGTTTGCAACGGCATGGATTTTACGTCCGAAGAAAAAGTCAGGAATGCGGTGGACCGCGCGCGGGCTTTAGTCAGCCTGGGTCTTGAAATTTTAAGCGAGGGGGACATTCAGCAAGGCCTTAAGCTTGTAAAGGAACGCTGGCTGGAAGCGATTTTCCGTTTTGGGTTTGGAGTCCTTGACCCGATGAGAAAACGTGTGGAGTGGCTTCTGGCCGATTACTGGAAAGGGGACGCGGAAATTTTCTTCACCTTTTTGGAATCGCCGTATGAATTTATTCTGCGCGGATTGGCTCAGCCCTTTCCGCTTTGCTACGACGAAGCGGTTACCGAAAACGTCTATCACCACCGGCAGTTCCGAAGCCGTCAGGATGTTCAGCGCGCGTCTCTGGCGCTGGAACAGATGGAATGCCTTCATGGCCTCCTGAACCAGCGGGTCCCGGGTCTTTTTTCGCGCATCCTGCGGGGCTCCGGATTAGGCGGCGCGGAAGAAACTCTTTTGACGCTTTGCGGAAACCTCTGGGTGCGTTTTGTGCTTTCAGGGAAGGGAAAGTCGGACCGCCTCACCCGTCCGGAGGTTGAAGCCTTTTTAAAGCTGGGGTTTGAAGACCGCGCCGCAGGCCGTTTTCTTAAAGCGGATCTGAAACAGAAATTCATGGATGAGTGGATGAGCGCGGAGGAACGCGTTCTGCTGATGCCTTTTTGGGGAATTGTTTTTCAGAGGATTCAGGAGCAGATGTCCCGGCTGAACCCAGAGAAAAGCATGGAAATCCATCTCTTAACGTGCGTTTCAGTAAAGCCTGCGGATGTTCTTGAGGAAAAAACGAAACCGAAAAAGAAATCCGTGCGCCGGACGGCCGTAAAGAAAACCCGGAAGTCCTAGGCAGCGTGTGCGGGCGAAGATTTCCGGGTGCCCAGATAATCGAGAAGTTCCTGCAGAGAGATCATCTCAAACCCCTCCTGCTCCATAACCGGAATATCCTGAATTAGAACTTCGAGGGTGTTGGCGCGGTAATGGCCGATACCGATGGCGTAACCTTTTTTACGGGAAATGCTTTTAAGCTGCTTGATCTGATCGCGGATGGCCTGCTTGGCATCAATGTTATCAAGAAAAACGTCCCGCTTCAGCACCGGGACCCCGAGCTCCTGAGCAACGGGAACGACCACCGAATCCGAAGAAGTGAAACTGTCCAAGTAGAAAAGATTCCGCCGCTTGATGTCTTCCAGAATGATTTTCATCAGCGCGGGGTCGGAAGTTCCCAGCGACCCCATGTGATTGTTCGAGCCCACGTGATTGGGGACGGAATTTAAATCCGTGTCCACCATTTTGAGGATTTCCTTGGCCGGCATGGCGCGGGTGATCAAGCCCCGCCCGGGGATCGTGCCGTCCATGGCCTCAAGCGGCATATGCAGAATGACCTCAGCCCCGGTTTTCTTGCTCAGATTGCCGAAATATTTTGAATAGGGGAGCAGGGGAAGAATTGCGTAGGTGACCTTGTCTCCCAGCTTGGTAAGCCGGACCTCCTCCTGGAGGTGGTAACCGATGTCATCGATAACGAATACGATTTTGTTTTTCTCAACCACCGGGGCTTTTTTCTTGGGCTTCGAATGTCCGCCCCAGGCTGAAATGTTTTCCCGGTTCAACACAAGAATGCCCAGGGTGAGGATCAAAAAAAGAAGAAGCCCAAATTTGGGTGTGAATTTAAACTTTTTTTTCACGGCTCTTTTCCGGGATTTTTTTAGAGGCATAATAAATTCGGCTACGGACAAGCTTTAAAAACCTGTATAGTATACGCAAATTATAATTTCAAAACATGAAAACTTCATTTGAATGGGTGTGAGGTCAAAATGACAGAAGCAGATGACGAAAGGCTGATTATGGTCGTGGACGTGACCACGGGTGTTCTGCGCCATATCCGTTCCAGCGGCCAATATGCCAATCTGTCCGGGCATGAAGTGGATTTTATCGCCTTTATTTCCCAGCAGGGAACCTTTGTAGCCGAAGTCCTTTCCATGAAAAAAGGGGTCCGGCTGAATGAAATTTATACGGACATGGACAGTAAAGGCAAAACCACGCTTTATAAAGTGGGGGGGCTTGTCCGTCACCCGCTTCGCCGCAGCAGTAAAATTCCCCGCGGAAGAAAACGCGTGGTTCCTTACGCGGAGTTTATGTCCGTCAAGGAAACCAGCGATCTTTTCCGGCATCACCGCGACCGCTATGACCGATAGAACGTCATGTTGTGTCCAGAATCCTGAAGCCATTGGGGCTTCAGGGGACGCATAGAACCGGCTCCACAATCTGACAGAGCAAAAAAAAGGCCCTTCCGGAATTCCGGAAGGGCCTTTTGCTTTAAGTCAGATGCGATTCTAGTAATCGTCACCCATGGAAGAAGCGTAGCTCGGCTTTTTCTTTTTCTTGCCGTCTTCCTCTTCATCCTTCGGTTTTTCTGAAACCACGCATTCGGTGGTCAGGAAAAGACCGGCAATGCTGGCCGCGTTTTGGATCGCGGTGCGCACGACCTTGGCAGGGTCAATGATCCCGGACTGCACGAGATCTTCAAAATCCCCTTTGTCGGCATTGAAACCATAGCTGGTTTCCTTGCTTTCCAAAACGGTTTTTACGATGACGGAACCGTCAAAGCCGGCATTCTTCGCGATGCGGCGGGCAGGTTCTTCCAGAGCGCGGCGGACAATATCCGCACCCGTGGCCTCATCTCCCTTCAGCTTCAACGAAGCCAGGCTGGCAATGGAGCGCAGAAGCGCTGTACCGCCGCCCGGGACAATACCTTCTTCAACAGCGGCCCGCGTTGCATGAAGAGCGTCTTCCACGCGCGCCTTCTTTTCCTTCATTTCAATTTCCGTCGCCGCTCCGACCTTGATCACGGCCACGCCGCCCGCGAGTTTCGCGAGGCGTTCCTGGAATTTTTCACGGTCGTACTGGGAATCAGACTTTTCAAGCTGGCCGCGAATTTGATCGCAGCGGGATTTAATGTCCTTTTGAGAACCGGCCCCGCCGATGATCGTGGTGTTGTCTTTATCGATCACAACGCTTTGGGCGGAACCCAGGGCATCGGTATCAACATTTTCAAGCTTGATGCCGAGGTCTTCGGAAATGAAGCGCCCTTTGGTCAGGATGGCGATATCTTCCATCATGGCCTTGCGGCGGTCTCCAAAACCAGGGGCCTTCACGGCCGCAACCTGAAGCGTGCCGCGGATCTTGTTGACCACAAGCGTTGCAAGGGCTTCAGCTTCCACATCTTCCGCGATGATCAGAAGAGGGCGGCCGAGACGGGCCACTTTTTCCAGCACAGGCACAAGGTCCTTGATGGAGCTGATCTTCTTTTCATAAAGGAAAATGTAGGGATTCTTGAAGTGCACTTCCATGCGCTCAGAATCCGTGACGAAATACGGGGAAATGTAACCGCGGTCAAACTGCATACCCTCCACAAGCTCAAGATCTGTCTTGAGTGTTTTGGATTCTTCGACCGTGATCACACCGTCTTTGCCGACCTTATCAATGGCGTCTGCAAGAAGGTTGCCGATACTGGTGTCGGAATTCGCGCTGATGTTTCCGACCGCTGCAATATCCTGCTTGTTCTTGACGGCTTTGGAAAGCGACTTGACGGTTTCAACAACCTTTTCTGCTGCCTTATCAATGCCGCGTTTGAGCGCCATGGGGTTTGCCCCGGCGGTGACATTCTTCAAACCTTCATTGATGATGGCCTGCGCAAGGACTGTAGCCGTTGTGGTCCCATCGCCGGCTTCATCTGAAGTCTTTTCAGAAACTTCACGAACCATCTGGGCCCCCATGTTTTCATAAGGGTCCTTGAGTTCGATTTCCTTGGCTACAGAAACGCCGTCTTTGGTGATTGTCGGCGCGCCGAACTTGCGGTCGATAATGACATTTCTTCCGCGCGGTCCGAGCGTTACACCAACGGTATTGGCGAGAATATCCACGCCGCGTTTCAGGCGCCGTCTCGCTTCTTCCGAGAATACAAGTTGTTTTGCCATTTGAGAGTTCTCCTGTTAACGAGTCTGTGAAAAGCGTTGAAGCCCAAGAGTTTCAGGACTCCGGTTAAAACGGAACGTTTTAACCTTCGTATACCGCGACGAGGTCGCTTTCTTTCAGAATCTTGTGCTTCTTGCCTTCGATCGTAAGATCATCGCCGCCCCATTTGCCGAAAATCACGCGGTCGCCCTTTTTCACTTCAATGGGCTGAACCTTGCCGGATTCCAGCGTCTTGCCCGATCCTACGGAAATGACCTTGCCTTCAGACTTTTCTTCTTTGGCTGTGTCCGGAAGAATAATCCCGCCTTTGGTTTTTTCTTCGGCTTCCAAAATTTCCACAAGCACTCTGTCACCTAAGGGACGAATTTTCATAACAACCTCCTGATTAAATTTGTCTTTTTGACAATTTTGAAAATGAAATTCAAAAACTAAGCGCTAATTAAAAACCGCCCATGCCACCCATACCGCCCATGCCGCCCATTCCACCGCCGGGCATTGCAGGAGCCTTGTCTTCTTCACTCGGAATTTCGGTGATCAATGCTTCCGTGGTGAGAAGAAGAGCGGAAACGCTTGCGGCGTTCTGAAGCGCGCTGCGCGTCACTTTTTTGGGGTCAATAATACCCGCGGCGACGAGATCTTTGAACTCGCCGGTCGAGGCATCATAGCCCACGTTGCCTTTTTCGCTGAGGACCCGCTGAACGATCACGGAGCCTTCATCGCCCGCGTTTGCGGCAAGCTGGCGAAGAGGCTCTTCAAGGGCACGGCGGATAATGTCAGCGCCGACCTTCTCATCACCCTTCAGCTTCAAGCCTTCAATGGCCGAGCTGGCGCGGATCAAAGCGACGCCGCCTCCGGGGACAATGCCTTCTTCCACGGCCGCGCGCGTTGCGTGAAGCGCATCATCAACACGGTCTTTCTTTTCTTTCATGGCTGTTTCCGTTGCGGCACCGACATTGATGACCGCTACGCCGCCCGCAAGCTTCGCGAGGCGTTCCTGAAGCTTTTCCTTGTCGTATTCGGAATCCGTATCCTCGATCTGGCGCTTGATCTGAGCCACGCGGCCGTTGATGTCCGCGCTTTTTCCCGCGCCTTCAATGATCGTGGTGTTTTCCTTGTCCACCGTGATGCGCTTGGCGCGGCCAAGGTCTTTCACCGTGACGTTTTCAAGCTTGATGCCAAGGTCTTCCGTGATGGCCTTGCCGCCCGTGAGGATGGCAATGTCTTCCAGCATGGCCTTGCGGCGGTCGCCGTAGCCAGGTGCCTTTACGGCGCAGACGTTCAGCGTTCCGCGGATCTTGTTGACCACGAGGGTTGCAAGGGCTTCGCCATCGACTTCTTCAGCGATGATGAGGAGCGGCTTGCCTGACTTTGCCGCGGATTCAAGAACCGGAAGAAGGTCCTTCATCGCGGAGATTTTTTTCTCGTGAATGAGGACGAAAGGTTCTTCGAGGATGGCTTCCATGCTTTCCGTATTAGTTACAAAATACGGAGAGAGGTAACCCTGATCAAACTGCATACCCTCAACGACATCAAGGGTTGTTGCCGTGCTCTTGGCTTCTTCCACCGTGATGACGCCGTCTTTGCCGACTTTTTCCATGGCTTCGGCAATGAGGTTTCCAATTTCGGTGTCGCCATTCGCGGCAATCGCGGCAACCTGCGCGATTTCTTTTTTATCTTTCCCGATGGGCTTGGAGAGTTCGCCAAGCTTGATGTTGACGGCTTCAACGGCTTTTTCAATGCCGCGTTTCAGCGCCATCGGATTGGCACCGGCGGTAACGTTCTTAAGACCTTCGCGGTAAATCGCCTGCGCGAGAACCGTGGCCGTCGTTGTTCCATCGCCGGCATTGTCTGAAGTTTTGGAAGCGACTTCCTTCACCATCTGAGCGCCCATGTTTTCATAAGGCTCATCAAGCTCGATTTCCTTGGCAACGGAAACGCCGTCCTTGGTGATGCTCGGGGCGCCGAACTTTTTGTCCAGCACGACATTGCGGCCCTTCGGACCGAGCGTGACTTTTACAGCGTTTGCGAGTTGATCCACACCGCGCTGAATCGCGCGACGTGCTTCTTCGCTAAATAGAATCTGCTTTGCACCCATTGTAAAACCTCCTGTTTATTGTCTAATGATGAACCGCTTAGGAAAATGAGAACCGGCGGGCAAGGTTGGCACTCAAAACTTGCGAGTGCTAACAGGGCCTCATTCTAGCCAGAACGGCCGGGAAATCAAGGGGGAATTCGAGTTCAACGCGAGGGAGTTAACCCTGGGGGTGCTGTTCTTCAAAGAGGATCTTAAGCGACTTTAGGCAAAGCGAAGAATCCACAAGATCGAAACTTGTGACAAGCGATGCAAGCTGTGACGCAAACCCTCCCGTGGCAATAACTTGAAGCTTTTTGCCAAATTTTTTCCGGAACTTTTCCACAAGCCCGTCGGTCATGGCGCCATAGCCTTGCAGAATGCCGCTTTGGAGGCATTCAAGGGTTGATCGGCCCAGAAACTGAGGGGTTTGCTTTGGCAGGCGTGCTTTTTTGGGAAGTAAAGCGGCGCGCTTTAAAAGCGACTGATAGGCGAGTTCTGGACCCGGAATAATCATGCCGCCCTGAAAAACACCTTTGGCGTCTACGTAATCCGCAGTAATCGCGGTCCCGTAATCCAAAATAAGGAAGGGCGGCCTGTAAAGGCGGAGGGCGCCGTAGATACAAACCCGTCTGTCCATTCCTAACGTATTTAAAGATTTGTATTTATGATCAATTTTGACGGGTAAATCCTCTCCTGCAATCCAGGTCTTCCCCAGCCTTAAAAGGGAAACTCGATTTTTGATTTTAAGGGTTATATCTGGGACAACAGAGCTAATAACGACATTATTCTTATTAGTCGCTCCACTTTTGAGTAATTTAGCGACATTTTTTGGGATATCGTTAGAAATGAAGGGTTTTAACGCGGTAAAACGCCCTTTTTCAACTTTTCCGCAGGAAATGGAGGTGTTTCCGACATCAAACAGAAGAAGCATACAAACCTTTCAAGTCATTCTTGAATTGATCCAAAATTTCCAAAAGCAACGGGTCCCGGTCCCACGATTTTTTTGTTTCAAGCATCAGCGATGTTGCGGTGGGAAGAAGTTCTTCGGCGGAACTGTTGACGTTGAGCCCGACACCGACCACAACGGCGTTGAGGCGCGACGGACTTGAAAGAGCTTCCGTTAAAATCCCGCAGATTTTTTTCCCGTTCACGAGCAAATCATTCGGACGTTTAAATTCGGGAGTGATTCCGCAGATTTTTCTAATCGCCTCAGCGACCGAGCGGCATGCGATCTGGGTGAGGATCGGCGCTTGATTCACCGGGATCTCGGGTCTGAGAAGAATTGAAAATAGAAGATTTTTTCCGGAAGGGGAAAGCCAGGTTCTTCCCGGTTTGCCGCGCCCTTCCGATTGATAGTCCGCAGTCACCACAAGGCCTTCAGGGCGTCCCTCTTCCGCGTAGCGGAGGAGAAGGGTGTTGGTGGAAACAAGTTCTTCGTGAGTTTCGATTTGAATTTCAAACATGTCAGGCGGTGGTGACGCGCGGCAGAAAAGCGCTGAGTCCGGTTACGATTTCGTAAGGAATGGTGTTCGCCCAGCGGGCAAGATCTTCAGCAAGGATGCTTTGTCCCAGGTCTTCACCGATCAGGGTTACTTCGTCGCCGATTTTTGCGCGGGCATCGCCCAGATTAAACGCCGTGTAGTCCATCGAAACACGGCCCGCGACCGGAAATTTTTGTCCCTGATAAAGGACGCTCGCCTGTTTGGCGGCAGCAAAGGGATAACCATGGCTGTAACCAATCGAGAGCAGTCCGATCGTGCACGGCTTTTCTGCGGTAAAATCGCGGCCATACCCCACGGATTGGCCTGTTTGCAGGCGTTTCAGAGAGATAATTCGGCTCTTTAAACTCAAAACAGGCAGAACCTCCGCCGTGTTTCTAAGCGAGTCATCGGGGTAAAGGCCGTACAGCATCAGCCCCGGCCGGATCATGTTAAAAACCGGAGTCCGGATTTTTAAAGACCCTGCGCTGTTCGCTGCGTGGCGCAGAGGAAAAACAATTCCTTTTTTCTCCATGGCCTGCAGGAGCAAGGTGAAATCCCGGACCTGATTTTCCGTGAAGCCATCCTCAAGCTCCGCGGTTGGGAAATGGGTGAAAAGACCTTCCATGAGAACCCCACGGAGTTCCGCTGTTTTTTCAATGACTTTGAGGGCCTGGCCAAAAGGAATTCCGAGCCGTCCCATGCCCGTATCAATTTTAATGTGAATGAGTGTCTTTTTGTTTTTTGCGAGCGAGGCTTCGGAAATGGCGGCCGCCTCTTCATAACTTGAAACGCTGAGCGTCACACCATCCAGCAGAACCGGAGGAATTTCATGCGGCATAAGACGGGAAAGAAGAAAAACCGGTGCCTGGATTTTGTGTTCTTTTAATTCGAGAACTTCGCGGATGGAAGAGACGCCCAGATAATCCACGTGAGGTGCCAGTCTGCGGGCGGTTTCGAGGAGCCCGTGGCCGTAAGCATTGGCCTTGACGACGGCCATGACCTTGGTTTGAGAACTTTGAAAACTCCGCATCACCTTGAGGTTGTCCACCATCCGGTCAAGCCGGACTTCAACCCAGGCGCCCGAGGCAATCTGCGAAGAGATGTCAGCAGTGGGAAGCGGCATGGCTTCTCCTTTCTTCGGCTTCAGAGAGGCGGAAGTAAAGGGGAATCTCTTCCAGCGGTGTCTTCAGTTTATGCAGAAAACGGGGCATTCCGGAAACCGCTTTCTTTTTTTCAAAACCTTCAATGAGCGGAAGCGCGGTCGGTATCCAGGTCTTGGCAGGCAGCGCCTTGAATTTGAGTCCGCGTTCCTCGAGTTTTACCCGGTAATTCTGCAGCACATCGCCCGCGATCCAGACGCCGCCGGGAAGCTGGGAAGACCAGGCTTCATAAGTAAGGGCGGCCGCGGGGCCTTTGGGGATCCACTGGCCTTTTTGCGCGCGGTACAAGCGTGAGAAAATTTTTTCCTTACGGCCATCAAGGGCAACGGCCAGCGTCTTTTCCGGAACTGCCGGAATGGCCGCCGCAATCAAGTCCATGCTGGAGGCGCCGTAACAGGGCTTTTTTTGAATCAAACGGAAAGCTTTAAGCGTGGCGAAGCCGATGCGGAGGCCGGTAAAAGAACCCGGTCCGCGGCCGATTAAAAAGGCGTCAATGTCCGAGACCTTGATGCGGGCCTTGCGAAGTAATTGATCAATCATCGGGAGAAGGTTTTCCGCGTGCTGAAGAAATCCTTTAAGGCGTTTTTCCTGCGGCTTGGCTTTGCCTTTTTTAAGGGCTACGCTGAGCACGGGGCTTGAAGTTTCGATCGCCAGAAGGTTCAGGGATTTTTTTTTCACGAGGGAAGCTCAGGAATCTTTCCGAGGACTCCGGAAAAACGGATCCGGGTGACGTATGATTTCTTTTTTCAGGCCGTTTGTAAAGGGGGAATTTGAGGTTTTTCAGGGATTTGGCCCCGCCTTCCGGCGAGAGGGCTGTTCCGGGTGTTCCGGAAGTCCGGCTGCGGCCTGAAAACAGGGGAACGCTTTTTCGGTGAAGAAACCGGATAAAGGCGCCGATAAAAACCGGGAACCCATTCTTTTGGGAAAGGACAAGTCCTCATGAATTATCGTAAGAATGATGAACGTATTTTCGCGGTTTTCGGAACGCTTTCGAACATGGTGGTGTTTCTCGCCTTTGTTCTGATTCTCGTTTATCACTTCTATGAGGGGAATTCCCTTTATCGCGACCTGGCGATCTGGGGCCTGGTTCTTTCAGTCTTCTTTAAGTATCAAATCCTTCTTCTCAAGATCTACATTATGGAAATCCGCATTTCCAACCTGATGAACGTGGGCCGCCGTCCGGGCAAACTGAGCATGGGGATGGGGAATGTTGCGATTTTGATCTATTCGATTATCTTCTGGCTGGCCGTGCTGGGATGCTTGCTGGCATTCCTTCCCGAAGGCTGGCGTCCCAACTTTAATTTCCCGCTTCAGGGCCTTTAAAGCACAAGCTTCAGGTTTTTTGGGCTGCGTGGTCCAGCAGCCGGCAAACGCTTTCCTTGTTTTGCTCCGTGCCGAAGACTTCCAGCCACACTTCCGGGGATTCCATGGAAAGGTAAAGCGTGACCTCCGGAGCGTGCTTCCTCACTTCGTTGACCATAAAACGGTACAGCTCGATTCTCCGCGGTTTGAAATAGCGCATTTTGCCGTCCATGCCTCTGACCCACTCTCCCGCCGGAAGCGTTGATTTCGGAAACCGGTTTTCCATGATGGGTTTAAGTTCAGGCATAAACCGAAGACACCCCAGACTTATCCAAGCGATCCGTTCTTCCGGAACTTTATCGAAGAGTTTCTTTAAAATCGCGCTGTAAGCTTCTTCGCAGTCGGGCATATCCACGAGCGGGTCAAAATGAAATCCCACCCGGTGATCGGTTTTTTCGCAGATTTGCGCGGCCGCGGCAAGCCTCTCATCCAGCGTCGCGGTTTTGTGTTCTTCCTGCTTTTGAAGCGCTTCCATATTGACGGACCAGGAGACAATTGTTTTGCCGCGGCTGGAAATTTTAAGCAGGCGCTCAATGTTGTCACTCTTGGTTTTCAATTCCAGGACCGCGTTATTTTGTTTTTCGAAAAACGGGACAAGCAACTCTGAAAAACCGGTGATGTGATCAAGCGAAAGGGAATCCGCGAGCTGGCCCGTGCCGATCCGGAAAAAACGTTCCGGACTTGCGGACAAAAACGACTGAAGATTGGCCAGCATTTCCGGAACATTGACGAAGACCGTGAGAAAGGGGTTGGTCAAGTAGGCCTGCAGAATGCAGTAACTGCATTCCAGGTCGCAGCCTTCGGCCACATGAAGCGTGTAGTAATCGCAGGATAGATACTGCTCCGCTTCGGGAAAAGGTTTAAAAGAACGCCCTTCATCTACCGTGAGAAACAGGGTTCTTTTTCCAGCGCCGATGGGGTCGGCTTTACGTTTGGTTTCTTCCATCGAGGGGCGGACGCTTTCAATCTCTTCGACCGGTACGCCCGGGAGGCGGGCAATGATTTCTGAAGTCAGCGGCCAGGCCTTGGCTTTTTTATCGAGAAGGATTCTTTCAGGCGTATAGAGTTTCACAGGGCGGATTCCGGAAAGCGGTTTTTGATTTCATGCAATTTCTTCTTGAGTGATTCCGCTTCTTCATGCGGATCCCGCTTTTCCGCGCCGGCGAAAAAAATCGAGGATTTTTCCGCGAGCATGGCCAGTGCGCTTTGCGTTTGTTCCGAATTTAGGAGTCCGCTTTCAAGGGTTTTGATCAAGGCGCGGATGCGAAAACGGTCCATGGCCGGGAACTCGCGCGACCGCTGGTCATCATGGCCGCCGTACTTTTTGATGCCGGGCCTTGCAATCAACCCCACCGGATAACGCGCCGTGATCCGCAGCCAAAGTTCATAATCCTCGCACGCCGGATAGGATTCATCAAACACGCCGGTTTCTTCCAAAAGACTTTTTTGCAGCATCACCGCGGAAGGGCTGATCAGGCAAAGGGGCAGGCATTTGTCAAAAATCCAGCCTCCGTGCTTTTGATGCTTTTTCATAGGGTTCACACGCTGTCCATTCCGGATCCAGAGCTCTTCGGTTTGGGCCATGCGGTATTCAGGATGGGCATGAAAGAAATCCCACTGGGATTTCAATTTGCCAGGCAGCCATTCGTCATCCGAGTCCAGAAAGGCCAGCCAGGTTCCCGAAGCTTTTTCAATGCCCCGGTTCCGCGCCGCGGCAGGGCCTTGATTGGCCTGTCGAATCAGGATTACGGAAGGGAACTCCCGGGCCAGCCATTCCGGGGTGCCGTCCGTGGAGCCGTCATCCACCACCAGGACTTCGTCCGGGGCCGGTTTTTGGTCCAAAACCGAGCGGAGTGCCCGGGCCAGGACGGGGCGGCGGTTGTAAGTGGGAATGATAACGCTGAGCGTGTTCATGCGCCGGGTAATATAACACAGGGCCGGAAAGTTCGTCCTCTGGGGTTTTCGCGCGTTGACAGGCCTTCCGGGGCTTCCTATACTACAAAAATCTATTTCCCAAGATTTTTCACCCCGGGGCCATCATGAAAAAATTTACCCAGCTTTCTCTCGAAGATTATCTTCATGAACTTTCCAGTGATAAACCCGTGCCCGGGGGCGGCAGTGTTTCGGCTTATGTCGCGGCTCTGGCTATGGGGCTTTCCCAGATGGTGATCCAGATTACTTTAAACCGCAAAAAGAAAACCGGTCTCAGCATGGATGAAGAGGCGCGCGAAGTCGAACGGCGCGAGACTCTTGAAAAAATTCTGACTTCGCTTGAGAAAACAAAACGCGATGCTTTTCAGATCGTGAATCTGGACCCTGAAGTTTACGAGCAGGTGAATAAAGCGTGGGGCGGAGACCCGACCCAGATGGAAGACGCGCTTCAAAACTCTTTCCGGCTTCAGGCGGACCTGGTTTTTCTTGTGGTGATGGCGCGCGAGTGGAATGCCATTCTTCTTGAACGTGTCACGGGTTCCATTAAAAACGATTTGTCCGTAAGCGAAGGCCTTTTGGAAGGCGCGTTTCACGGCGCGTATCACACGGCCATGATCAATGTGAAATACATGAAAGACGCGGCCAAGAAAGAAAAGGCCGAGAAGACACTCGAAGAACTCAAACACCGTTTTGAACAGGGGAAGGTCCATGCCAGTGAGCCAAGCAAAGCTTCTTGAAGGTAAGTCCCTGACCGCGCCTCTGCAGGAGGAAATCAAAGCCTTTGCAGAGAGCTGCCGCGCCAAGGGCGCGGAAGTGCCGGGCCTGTTAGTTCTGCAAGCCAATCAGGACCCTTCGTCCTCCTGGTATATCGGACAGCAGGAAAAACTGGCGGCAAAACTCGGACTGGTTTTTGAAAAAACCGGACCCGATGTGATCAAAAACCAGGACGACCTCCTGAAGCAGCTTGAATATTACGGCGCCAATTCCAAAAGCGGAAAATTCCACGGCATTTTTGTGGCTATGCCTTTACCCGCGGGTTTCAATGCGGACCGCGTGATGCTGGCGCTTGATCCGCGCAAGGATGTGGAAGGCATTCACCCTACAAGCCTTGGGCTCATTGTGCTTCGCAAGGCCAACCTCATTCCTCCGACGGCCAACGCGGCTTACTCTTTGATCAAAGCTTCGGGTGTGACGCTTCGCGGAAAAAAAGCCGCGATTGTGGGACAAAGTGCGATTGTGGGGCGGCCTCTTCAGCTCCTTTTGGGTGATGAACGCGTGACCACGACCGTTTGCAACAGCGGAACTTCTTCCGCGGACCTCGAAAAAATTGTTTCTGAAAGTGATATCGTCATCGGCTGCTGCGGCCAGCCGCGTTTGATCAAAGGCGCGTGGATCAAGCCCGGAGCGGTGGTGATTGATGTCGGTACCACCGAGGTCGAGGGCAAGCTGGTCGGCGACATTGAGTTTGAACCCGCCGCTGAGCGCGCCTCTTTTATTACTCCGGTTCCGGGTGGCGTGGGACCTTTGACCGTGACCATGCTGATGCGCAATCTCATTCAGGCCTACAAATGGCAGAAGGGATTGTGACGATTTTTCTCGTCCTGATTTTATGAAACTCACCGTCAAAGATATCCGCGGTAAGAAAAAATCCCGAGAAAAAATTACGGTTCTGACCTGCTACGACTATCTCTTCGCGCGCATTCTGGATGACGCGGAGCTGGACATTCTTCTTGTCGGAGACTCGCTGGGCATGGTGCTTCTTGGTTACGAGAGCACGCTTCCGGTTACGATGCGTGACATGCTTCACCACACCCGCGCGGTGACGCGCGGAGTCAAACGTTCCCTGGTTACCGCGGACATGCCTTTTGGTTCTTACGACACGCCCGCGCGGGCGCTTCGTAACGCGCAGCGGTTTTTGAAAGAAGCCGGAGCGGATGCTGTGAAAGTGGAGGGCGGCGCCAGAATCCGTAAACAGGTCGAAGCCCTTGTCTCGGCCGGCGTTCCGGTCATGGGGCATTTGGGCCTGACACCGCAGAGCGCGAGCCAGCTTGGCGGCTACCGTGTTCAGGGCCGCGGCCCCAAAGAAGCGCAGGAAATCCTGAAAGATGCCGTATTACTGGATAAGCTCGGCGTTTTTGCTTTGGTGCTGGAATGCGTGCCCGCGAAGCTCGCGGCGAAAATTACGCGCGCGGTGAAGTGTCCGACCATCGGTATCGGGGCCGGACGCGGAACGGATGGGCAGGTGCTGGTGCTTCCCGACATGCTGGGTTTTCAGGGGGCCGTGTCACCCAAGTTTGTCCGGCGTTATGCGGCCCTCGGCCGTGAAGCCGCTCAAGCGGTCCGTCAGTATCAAAACGACGTCCGGAAAGGAAAGTTTCCCTCTTCGGGGGAAAGCTACTAAATGAGAGTTCTTGTCGCAGACACAGATCCTGAGATCCTCAGCCTTGTCAGCACGCGGCTCTCTGCCCGGGGCTATGAAGTGGTTGAAATCCGGAACAAAAGCGATGTGCTCCGCTACCTTGACACAGAACCCGTAGACCTTGTTCTTCTGGCCACGGAAGTCGACCGCTACGGCGGCACTTATCTGATCGAACATATCCGCCGCCGTTCTCACCTCGTGACGGTTCCCGTCATTATGCTGACAGAAAAGAATAATCTCGCGGAACTCATGATTGGCCAGGACCAGGGCTTTGATGATTTTCTGATCAAGCCTTTTGATGCCTTTACCCTTCAGCTGCGCGTGGCCATGAATATCCGCCGCGCCCGCGACCGTGCCGATGCCAACGCGCTCACGCACCTTCCCGGCAATCACGCGATCAGCCGTTACGTTCAGCGCATGATCGAGAAGAACCAGAAGTTTTCCGTGCTCTACCTCGACATCAATCAGTTTAAGGCCTTCAACGATGTGTATGGTTTTCAGAAAGGCGATGATGTGATCCGGCACACGGCGCGCATTTTAATTGCCAATGCCAAGACTGTCGTGAAGGAAGGCGAGCATTTGGTCGGCCATATCGGCGGCGATGATTTTGTGGCCGTCATGCACCCGGATTATGAAGAACCTTTTGCGCGGGCTTTCCTGGACGAGTTTGACCGCATTATTCCCACTTACTATAATGAAGAGGATCAAAAGCGCGGCTATGTGCGCGTGGCCAACCGCCGGGGCAAACGTGAAAACATTGCCCTCATGTCGTGCTCGGTCGCGGCCTGCAATAACCTTTACAGAAGTTACACCAGCCTGGCTGAAATCGCGCAGGACGCGGCCCAGGTCAAATCGTTTCTCAAGTCTCAGCCCGGAAGCCACTACCTCAGGGACCGCCGCTCCGAGCCGCTCAGGCATCTTGAACAGGCTTTCTCCATTCTTGCACCGGAGATCGAAAAGGCGCGCGCGAAAAAAGACGGCCAGCAGCCTTTGGGGCAGACGCTGGTCGCCGCGGGACTGATTACGGAAGAGCAGTTGACGCAGGCGCTTAAAAAACAGTTTGAGAGCGGTAAAAAACTGGGGCAGATCCTGCTTGGCATGAAAGCCCTGAAGAACGAGGACCTCGCCGCAGTCCTTGAAAAAAAATTGGCCGTGCCTTATTACAATTTGAGCCAGAAGCAGCCCTCAAAAGAAGTGCTGAGCCTTTTCACGCTGGAATTCATGCGCCGCCGCCGCGTTCTGCCGCTGGAAGTCGACGGGGCCACCGTGAAAGTTGTGATGAGTGATCCTTTGGACCGCCCGACCGTTGAAGATATTGAAAAAATGACCGGACTTAAACTGACAGCTTTTTTTGCCTTGGAAAATGAATTGGAAGAATACCTCGAAAAACACACTCCCGAACTGCTTCAGGAGGAAAGGGCCGGCTGATATGCGCCGGCCGTGGGGGAGATGATTTTCCCCGGATTCTCCCGCTGAAAGGCCCCGCACGACGATGAAAACATTTTCTTTTATTTGCCTGACGGTTTCATTTTTTCTTTACGTGTTTTCTTTCACGGCGCACATGATTTCTTTCCGCGCGCCCCGCGGAGGTTCTCATAAAGCCGCGAATACATTTATGCGCGCGGCTTTTGGAATCAGCACGCTCTATTTCATTTCCGAGGCTTTCCGGCACGGGTATTTTCTTCCCGTGCTTCATCTGCCCCAGGCGCTCGCGTTTTTTGCGTGGGCCATCACGTTTGTTTACGGGATTCTTTTTGCGCGTGTGGAGCGCGATTCTTTCGGGCTGGTGCTCACGCCGCTTCTTTTCCTTTTGACGGGCGCGGCCTGTCTTTCCTTTCCGATTGAAAGCACCTCGATGAAGTACACGCTCAATGTCTTTTTTGCCGCGCATATTTTGAGCGCGTTTTTTGCCTATGCCTGCTTCACGGTTTCTTTCGCGGCCGGAGTTCTCTACCTGATCCAGCAGCACGAATTAAAAACGCACAAGACAGGGACGTTTTATCACCGCCTGCCGGCCCTCGAAGTGCTTGAGAAACTCATTTTTCAGCCCATGATTCTCGGCGCAGCGCTTCTTCTGACCGCGGTGGTTGTGGGTTTTTTCTGGTCACGGGTCCAGTTCGGAGAATTCTGGCTGACCGACCCCAAGACGATCGCCACGTTTCTGATCGTCGCGGCGTACGCGGAGATCCTTTACCTTCATTACATTCTCTCCATGCGCGGCAAACGCGTGGTGTTGTTCAGTCTTTTGGCTTTCCTGCTTATGATTTTTACTTTTGTCGGGCTGCGGTTTGTGGAAGGCAGCCATAATTTTCTTCAGTAAGGGGTTTTGAATAATGCCCTTTTTTTCTTACGGCATTCATCATAAAAACACACCGGTCGAGATGCGGGAAAAACTCGCGCTTGATGCCAGTGCTTTGAAACGCGCGCTGGGGCTTGCGCGGGAGGCGTCCGGCATTGAGGAACTTGTTATTCTTTCCACCTGCAACCGCGTGGAGTTTTACGGAGTCATGGATTCCTCCGAAGGGCCGGAAGCGGAACTCAAAGCGCTGATGTCAAAAACTCTGGGCCGCTCCGTGGAAGATTCTTTTCGCAGCGCGGAACTCCGGCGGGGCAAGGAAGCGGTGCGGCACGTATTCCGCGTGGCCGCGGGCCTGGAATCCCTTGTGGTGGGTGAGAATGAAATCTTGGGCCAGCTTCGCGAAGCCTTCCGCGCGGCCGCGGAAACAGGAACCGCCCACTCGCTTCTCTACCGCCTGATGGAAAAGGCGCTCAAAATCGGCAAGGATGTCCGGAGCCAAACCCGGATCAACGAAGGCGCGGTCAGTATTCCATCGGTCGCCGTGGAATTGGCGGAGAAAATTTTCGGCAGGCTCGCGAGGGAAAAAGTTATGGTGCTCGGAACCGGAGAAATGGGCACGCAGACACTCAGGAACCTCAAATTGGCCGGGGCTGAAGTTCTTTTTGTGGTCAGCCGCGACCCCTCCGCTGGAAAGCCCGTGGCTGTTGAGTTTGGGGCCGCATGGCTTTCGATGAAAGAATGGGAAAATAAATTAGGTCAGGTGGACATTCTTATCGCATCTACCGCTTCTCCACAGCCTGTTGTTTCACGTGAGCAGGTTGAGCGCGTGATGAAAGAGCGCCGGCAAAGGCCGCTTTTCTTGATTGATATTGCGGTTCCCCGCGATGTGGAACCTTCGGTCCAGGAAC
The DNA here is from genome assembly GCA_964434115.1 of uncultured bacterium. Taxonomy (GTDB): domain Bacteria; phylum Omnitrophota; class Omnitrophia; order Omnitrophales; family Aquincolibacteriaceae; genus ZLKRG04. The sequence continues at coordinate 16,753 of CAYSSX010000009.1, read as the reverse complement.
TCGATGACGTTTACCTTTACAATATTGATGATTTAAAGGGCGTCGCGGAATCCAACCTTTCGCTGCGCGGCTCCGAAGTTAAAGCCGCTGAAAAAATGACGGAAGACGCGGTGCTGGCGTTTGCGGGATGGATGGAACAGCTTTCCGCCCGGCCGACCCTTTCGCGGTTTGAGAATTTTGTCGGAAAGATTTTGGATTCAGAGCTGGAGGACGCTTTTCGCCGCGCGGGCATGAGTGACTCTGACCAGCAGGTCCTCAAAAAGCGAATTCAGTCCCAGATCCTTCATTACCCGCATGAAAAAATTAAGGAAGCCTCACAGAATGGCGGTGTCCGCCGCTACCTCGAGGCTTTGCATTCGCTGTTCAGCCTGGAACGCGTGAAAGACCCTCAGGATCCCAAGCCCGAGGACCCGCGCGAATGAGCCGGAAGATCCGCATCGGAACGCGGGGAAGCAAGCTGGCGCTTTACCAGGCCGAGCTTGTGAAAACCGGTCTTGAAAAGCATTTCCCCGAAACCCCGGTCGAAATTGTCACCATCAAAACCTCAGGTGACACGGGGCGCAGCCGCGAAATCGATCCCTTTGAAACCAAACGCGTTTTTACCCAGGAAATCGAGCAGGCCTTGCTGCGCGGAGAAGTTGAACTTGCCGTGCACAGCGCAAAAGACCTGGCCGTGACCCTGCCCGGCGGTCTTCAGCTCGGGGCCGTGCTTCCCCGTGAAGACAACCGCGACTGTCTTTTGACCCGCGATGGAAAAAAACTGGCCCAGCTCGCGGCCGGCGCCCGCGTGGGCACAAGCGCGCTTCGCCGAAGTGTTCAAATCAAGCGGATGCGGCCTGACCTTAAAATCGAAGATCTCCGCGGCAATGTCGACACGCGAATCCGTAAACTTATGGAAGGCGAATATGACGGCATCATTCTCGCCCTTGCTGGGTTGAAGCGGCTGAATCTTACCGCGCAAGTCTCTGAAATTTTTAATCCGGAAATTTTTTATCCTGCCCCGGGCCAGGGCGCGATCGTAGTGGAGTTCCGCAATGTTGACGCGTGGCTGGTTCCGTATCTGGCGATTCTTCACGACCCCGCGAGCGGGCGGGAACTCATGTGTGAACGTGCTTTTCTCCGGACGCTTCAAGGAGGGTGCCAGCTTCCGTGCGGGATTTGGACGCGCCAGCGAGGCGATGTGATTTTGGGCAGTGCGGCTTTGTTCGCGGTGGATCAGCCCGACGTTGTGGGCGGAGATCTTGAAGGTCCCGCCGATGATCCGGAAGGATGCGGTACGCGTCTGGCGGACGCGCTCCTTGAGAGCGGCGGCCGGCAGATCCTTGAGTTGATCCGCAAATCGAACCCTGGGAAGTCCTCATGAAGCGCGGCAACACAAAGGGAAAAGTTTTTCTTGTAGGCGCCGGTCCCGGTGACCCAGGCCTTTTGACACTCCGCGCCAAAAACCTGCTTGAAAGCGCCGATGTGGTGATTCATGACTGGCTGGTCAGCGAAGGCGTTTTGAAACATGCCGCGCGCGCGGAAAAAATCGATATGGGAAAGCATCCTCTTCGGCGGGGCCGGAAAATGGGCGCGCTTCAGGACGCCATTAACCGTGAGCTGGTGAGGCAGGCCAAAGCGGGAAAAACTGTGGTCAGGCTCAAAGGCGGAGACCCTTTGGTGTTTGGCCGGGGCGGTGAAGAAGCGCTTCACCTTAAAAAAAACCGCATTGATTTTGAATTTGTTCCGGGTGTCAGCGCGGGTTACGCGGTGCCGGAATACGCGGGCATTCCGGTCACGGACCGGCGGTGGGCTTCGCAGGTGACCTTTGTGACCGGGCATGAAGATCCGCTCAAAAATGAATTGTCCGTAAACTGGAAAAAACTCGCGGGCCTTTCCGGCACGATTGTTTCTTTTATGGGCGTCCGCAGCCTTCCCCGTATTACCCGGCTTTTGCGCGATTCCGGAATGGACCGGAAAACCCCGGTGAGCGTGATTGAATGGGGCACCTTGCCCTTTCAGCGCGTGGCGGAAGGAACGCTGGAATCTATCGCGTCCGCAGCCGGGAAAAAAAAGATCGGTTCCCCGGCGCTTGTGGTGATCGGAGAAGTGAACCGCCTGCGCCGTGAACTCGCCTGGTTTGAAAAAAAGCCGCTTTTTGGAAAAACCGTTTTGATTACGCGCGCCCGCGAACAAGCCAGCCGCCTGCGGGTTCTGCTTGAGGAAAAAGGGGCCGCGGTGATGGAGTTTCCCGCGATCCGGATCCTTCCGCCCTTGAACTGGAAAGCGTTTGACCGTGAAACCGCGAATTTTAAAAAATATGACTGGGCCGTGTTTACAAGCGTCAACGGCGTGGACTTTGTTTTTGACCGGCTTGCTGAAAAAGGAAAAGACGCGCGTGTTTTCGCGGGCGTTAAAATCGCGGTGATCGGAGAGGCCACGGCGGATGCGCTCAAGGCCAAAGGCCTTTACCCGGATTTGATGCCGCCCGCGTTTCACTCAAGGTCGCTTTTTGCCGCGCTGAAGAAAAAAGAAAAACTCGGCGGAAAGAAAATCCTTTTACTCAGAACCGACCTGGCTCCCGAAGAACTCCGGGAGTCGCTGGAAAAAGAAAAGGCCGCGGTGAAAGAGATCACGGTCTACCGTACCCGCCCGGACCTCAAGGCCGCCCGGGCACTGCGTGTCTGGCTGCAAAATCATCACCCCGATTTCATCACGTTCACCAGCGCTTCCACCGTGCGTTACTTTTTTCAGGCCGTGGGACCCCGGCGCGGGAAATTAAAAGCGCGTCTTCTCTCCATTGGTCCCATGACCACGGAAGCTCTCCGCGACTTCAAAGTCTCGCCTTTTTGTGAAGCCAAAACCCACACCCTGGAAGGGCTTGTTCAGGCCCTTTGCGCCGCTTTTTCCACCCGCCGCAAAAAGTAAATCCTAAGTTGTTTGCCCGTAAGGGTTTAAATTTCATCTCCGATTTGTAAACAAGCAGGCAGGGTGATAGCCTTCTCTTAAGGACTTTTTTACCTTCATTTTGAGAGGAACGGCATGATCCCATCCCGGGAACGCAGCTTAAGACTTCTGCTTGTTGAGAGTGATCCCAACTACCTCTACCTCATCCGCCGCATCCTCGAAGAAAATTCACGCTTTCCTTTTCAAATTGATGAAGCGCCCAGCGCGGAAGCCGCAATTGTCAAAATGAGCGAGCGTCACTACCACATGATGCTTTTGGAAGACCGCCTCAGTGAAAATAAACAGCTCGATATGCTCCGCCTGATTCAGGGCGCTGCGCCGGATTTTCCGGTGGTGCTGATGACCGACATGCGGGACGACATTCTCGCGCGTGAAGCGTTATTCCACGGGGTCTCAGAATTGATTATCAAAAGCGAAAGCCAGTTCAATGATCTTGCGGCCCGGCTTGAAACGTCTTACAAAAATTTCTGTCTCGCGCACCCTGAACTCATGGGCAGCAAACGCATTTTGCGCGAAGCGGAAAAACGCCAGGAGGGCAGTGCGATTCCTCCCGCGCCCCGGATCCCCGAGGTGGACAGCCACCGCGATGACCTTACAGGAATTTATAATCACACGTATCTGCACGACTGCCTTTCCCGGGAGTTCGCGGCGTCTCAGCGTTACGGTTATCCGCTTTCATGCCTGTTCATTGATGTGGATCATTTTAAGGCCATCAACGAGGCCCTGAGTTTTGAAAAAGGCGACCTGATTCTGAAGCAATGCGCCAAGATCCTTCTCGATAATTGCCGCATGACCGATGTGGTGGCGCGTTTTGGCGGGGAAAAATTTGTGATTCTGCTGCCGCACGCGGCGTATGCCGGGGCGCTTGACCTTGCGGACCGCCTCCGCCAGCTCCTGATGAAACACACTTTTCTTCCCGAAGAATCCCAGGCGCATCTGACGATCAGCATTGGCGCGGCGTCTTTCCCCGAGGACGATGCGCGTCAGCGCTTTGACCTGATTGATTTTTCCCTGAAGGCGGCGCTCCGCTCCAAGCTCGGCGGCCGCAACCGCATTACCCGGTACAAAGATGTGCTTTCCGTTTTTGCCGATGATTTTCCGGCCCTTAAAATGTCGGAAGACAAGATCGTCAGTTTTCAGCGGAGACTTTCCGAAATTTCAGATAACGCCCGCCGCGCTTATCTGGAAGCTTCGCGGACTTTGATCCAGACCCTTGAGACCAAGGATAAATTTACGGCCAATCATTCCGTCATCGTGGCGCGTGATGCTTTGGAAATCGCGGAAACCCTGGGCATGAATCCGGAAGAAGCGGAAGTGGTTCAGCACGCGGCCCTTTTGCATGACATCGGAAAACTGAGTATCCCGGACGAACTTCTTCAGAAAAAAGACAAACTGACTTTTCCGGAGTATGAAACGATCAAACAGCACGCTTACTTCGGGTACAAACTTTTGAAGCCCATCAAATTCCTTCAGGAAGAATCCATTCTGGTTCTGCATCATCATGAGTGGTTTAACGGTCAGGGCTATCCCAGCCGCCTCAAAGGTGTGGATATTCCTCTAGGGGCCCGCATTATTGCCGTGGTCGATACCTTTGACACCATGCGCGCTTCCGGGGCCCGCTATAAAAAAATTATTTCAGCCCAGGACGCGGTCCGCGAACTGATCCGGTGCAGCGGAACCCAATTTGATCCCGTGGTGGTCAAGGCCTTCGTGGAGGTTCTCAAGAAGCGGGGAGATATCACGGAAGCCGATTATCCCAAAGATGTCCTTGAACGTCTTATCTGGGAATCCGCCAACGCCCCTTCCGCGGTTCAAGACCCCCCCCAGTAGGCCCTGGAATTCCCAAATTCTGCTTGAGATCAGACCCTCTCCCGGAGATAATGTTCGTCCTTAATCCGACCCGCGGTTTGCCCGCGGGATTTTCCAGAGAGCGGCCCTCGCGCCGCGTTGATGAACGGTAAATCCCACAATGGATATCGAAGCTTTCCCGGAAATCGAGAATTTTCAGAAATTGCCGCGCCAGGTCATCGTCAAGGCGGGCAGCACGAGTTTTGAAGCCAGCAAAGGCGCAATTCTCCAGGGCATTGTGATCAATAACAGCGGCCATCCGATCCGCGAGGTCCGGGTCAACGTTGTTATCTTGAACGAACGGGGACTTCCTGTTCTCAATACCAGCCTCAGCTGTGACCCCGATGCCCTTCCGCAGGGCGGTCTTGCCAACTTCCGTTTTGAATTCAAGGAATACCCCAAAGCGATTGTGGATTACCACCTTTATACCCAATGGAGATTCGATGACTAATCCATCCCCCTCGATCGAAGTCCTCATGGAAGAGGAAAGGCGATTTCCTCCACCTGTTGCTTTTCAGAAATCAGCATGGGTCAAGGATGAATCGGTTTATGAAAAGGCCGCGAAAAACCCCGAGGCCTTTTGGGCCGAGTGGGCCAAGGAACTTTACTGGACAGCGCCCTGGAAAAAAATCCTCGACTGGAAACCGCCGCGCGCCAAATGGTTTGTGGATGGAAAAATTAACGTGTCCGTTAATTGCGCGGACCGGCATGTGTTTGGTTCCGGGGTTGAGAACCGCCGCAACAAGGCCGCGATTATTTGGGAGGGGGAACCTGGAGACACGCGCACGCTGACTTATTGGGATCTTTACCGCGAGGTGAACCGGTTCGCGGGCGTGCTGAAAAAGCTGGGCATCAAAAAAGGCGACCGTGTCGCGCTTTACCTTCCGCTGGTTCCCGAGCTTGTGATTGCCTGCCTCGCCTGCACCCGTATCGGCGCTGTGCACAGTGTGGTCTTCGGAGGTTTCAGCGCCGAAGCGCTCCGCGACCGTATCAATGACGCGCGCGCGAAGCTTTTGATCACCGCGGATTTCGGCTGGCGCCGCGGCAATCCCGTGCCTCTGAAAAAAGCAGCGGATGAAGCCCTGAAAGATACGCCCTCCATTGAAAATGTGATTTTGGTCCAGCGCGGAAACAGTGCCAGCCATTCGCCGCTGCAGATCCATGTTAAGGAAGGCCGCGACCATTGGTGGCACCGCTTGATGCAGGATGCCCCGGCGTATGTGGAGCCGCAGGAGATGGATGCCGAGGACATGCTCTTCATCCTCTACACCTCGGGCACTACGGGAAAACCCAAAGGCATTGTCCACACCACGGGCGGTTACCTTACCGGGGTTTACGCGACCACGAAGTGGGTCTTTGACCTTAAAGATCAGGATGTTTACTGGTGCACGGCTGACATTGGCTGGATTACGGGCCACAGTTACGTGATTTATGGACCTCTTTCCAACGGCGCCACGGTGTTCATGTATGAAGGCGCGCCGGACTGGCCGGAAAAAGACCGTTTCTGGAAACTGATTGAAAAATACGGCGTCACGATTTTTTATACCGCGCCGACCGCAATCCGCGCGTTCATGAAATGGGGAACCGACTGGGTTCAAAAAGCGGACCTCTCATCCCTGCGCCTGCTGGGCAGTGTCGGCGAACCGATTAATCCCGAAGCCTGGATGTGGTATCACGAAAACATCGGCAAGGGAAAATGCCCGGTGGTGGATACCTGGTGGCAGACCGAAACCGGTTCGATTATGATCACGCCGCTTCCCGGTGTGACGACCACAAAACCGGGTTCCGCGACCCGTGCTTTCCCCGGAATTTCCGCTGAAGCGCTTGATGAATCCGGGAATGTTGTGAAGGCTGGCGGCGGCTATGCCGCGATTACCAAGCCCTGGCCCGCCATGCTGCGTACCATTTACGGGGACGACGACCGCTACGTGAAAACCTACTGGAACAAGTGGAGCAAAGACACGTACTTCCCGGGCGATGGCGTGAGACGCGACAAGGAAGGTTATTTCTGGTTCATGGGCCGCGTGGATGATGTCATGAATGTGGCCGGCCACCGGATCGGAACCGCGGAAGTAGAGAGCGCGCTTGTGGATCATCCCAGTGTTGCGGAATCCGCAGTGGTCGGGAAAGCCCATGAAATCAAGGGCCAGGCCATTGTGGCTTTTGTGACGCTGAAAGAAGGCACCAAACCTTCTCCGGATCTGGTGCAGGAACTCAAACAGCATGTGGTGAAAAAAATCGGCGCGCTCGCGCGGCCTGAAGATATTTTATTTTCCGCGGACCTCCCCAAAACGCGTTCAGGAAAAATTATGCGCCGCCTGCTTCGCGACATCGCGGAAGGCAAAGCGCTTGGCGATACCACGACGCTCGCGGACCCCGGCGTTGTCGAGCGCCTCAAACAGCAGTATGAAGAAGCGGAAGGCGGCTAGTTCCGCATGTCTCTGAAATCCCGAATGCCGGGCCTTTTCAAAAAGGCGCAGGCTGTTATTCCCTCCGGTGTGAATTCTCCTGTCCGTGCCTTTAAAAGTGTGGGCGGTACTCCCGTTTTTGTGAGCCGCGCGTCAGGCCCTTACCTCTGGGATGAGGATGGAAAACGCTATCTCGATTTCTGCGCGTCCTGGGGCCCCATGTTTTTTGGACACGCCCCCAAAGGTTTAGTTCAAACCATTGCCCGCGAAGCGGTGAAGGGCACGAGTTTCGGCGCCGCCACCGAGCGCGAAATTTTAATGGCCGAATCGGTGCGCGGTTTTTTTCCTTCCATGCAGAAAATCCGCATGACCTCTTCCGGAACCGAGGCCGTCATGAGCGCGGTCCGTTTGGCGCGCGGTTACACGTGCCGGAAAAAAATCGTGAAGATCGACGGCGGGTATCACGGCCATGTGGACAGCCTGCTCGTCAAGGCCGGCTCCGGAGGCGCGACCTTCGGCATTCCTGATTCCGCGGGTATTCCCGAGGATTTGGCCCGCCTCACTCTGACAGTCCCTTTTAACGATACGAAAGCCCTTGAGGCGCTTTTTAAAAAGCAGGGGAAATCGATCGCTGCTTTTATCCTGGAACCCATTCCCGCCAACATGGGGGTGGTGCTTCCCCGCAAAGGCTATCTTGAAGCCGCGCGGCGGATCACCAAGCGTTATGGGGCATTGCTGATCTTCGATGAAGTGATTACCGGGTTTCGCGTAAGCCCGGGCGGCGCGCAGAAAAAATTCCGCGTGACACCGGACCTCACCTGCCTTGGAAAAATCCTGGGCGGAGGCCTTCCGGCCGCGGCCTTTGGCGGAAGGCGTGACATCATGGATTGTCTCGCGCCCGCGGGTACGGTGTATCAGGCGGGAACGCTTTCGGGAAATCCTCTTGCCATGGCCGCCGGCCTTTGGATGATGGCGGAACTGAAAAAGAAACCGGCGCTCGCGGCTTTGGAAAAGCGGTCCGCGAAATTTCTCAAAGCCCTGCAGGCCCTGATTGATCAAAATGATTACCCGCTGACGCTGAATTTCCAGGGCTCGATGTTTACGCTTTTTTTCACTCGGCGTTCTGTCCGTGATTACGCGGACGCCAAGACATCCGACACAAAACAATACGCCCGTTTTTTTCACGCGTGCCTGAAGCGCGGCGTTTATCTCGCGCCCTCGCAGTTCGAAGCCAATTTTATTTCGACGGTCCATTCCGAAGCCCACCTGAAAGCCGCACTCAGGATTTTCCGTGAATCGCTGGATGAGGCTTTCCGGACGAGCTGAGATTTTTATGGCGGGAACCCTGACGGAAATTACTCTTTGCCGGCGCCTTCCGGACCCTGATGCAAGAACGCGCGCCTCGGATTTTTTTCTCTCCTGCGGTTTTGAAAGCCATGAAATTACCACCACGGACCTCAAGGCGCTCTGTAAAGTCAGTGTTTACACCGGGCGTCTTCCCAAAGCGAGAAAAGCCCAAACCGCTTTTAAAACCGCGGGCCTCAAAGGCTGGCAGCTCCGCATCCGGAAAATGGGGGAAGAGGACTGGCTTCACAAATGGAAGCGTCATTTCCGGATCTGTCCGTTTGGAAAAAAATTTGCCATCGTGCCTTTTTGGCAGAAAGACAAATACAAAGGCCGGCGGCGCCAGATCCTGATTGATCCTCAGGCCGCGTTTGGTTCCGGGACCCATGAAACCACGCGCCTGATGGTGAAGTTAATGGAGCCTTTGGGCGGGCAATTCAAAAGTTTTTTTGACGCGGGCACAGGCACGGGCGTATTGTCAGTGGCCGCATCGTATCTTGGCGCGGTCAAAATTGACGGCGTGGATTTGGATTCGGGCTCCGTGAAAACCGCGAAGCTCAACATGAGGCTGAACAAAATCCGGGGCGCTTCCATGCGGCGGAGCAATCTGACCCGGGACCGCATCGGCGGCACTTACGACCTTGTGGCCGCCAACCTGATTTCCAAAACCCTTGTGGAAGCGCAGGCTATTCTGGGCTCTGCCGTAAAACCGGGCGGTTTCTTGATCGTTTCGGGGATTTCGCTCAAGAATCTTCCGGGTTTCCTGAAAGAATTCCGACCCCGGGGCATTAAACGCCTGAAGCAGATCCGTGGTAGAAGCTGGGGCGCCTGCCTTTACAGGCGTTTAGAAGGCACTCAAGAAAAAGCCCCAAGAGATCGTTGAAAAGACAGATGTTAAAAAGGGATGAGGGGAAAACATGAAACGCGTGCTAGCCTGCATTATGTGCGGCTGTATGCTGGAAGAGGAAGAGCGCGACATCGGCACTTGCAGCCGGTGCCGGGTTGATTCAAGGCCCGCCTCCGAACAAAAGGCGGACCCGGGCCAATCGGTCTTTGACCCCTCCCTTCTGAAAAAGAAAAAGCCGGCCGCTCCGGCCCAAGAAAGCGTTCCGCCCCCGGCCGCACCTCCGAAGCCCCCGCGGAAGATTAAAATTCTTGTGATTGATGATGAGCCGGTGCTTGTAAAATTTCTGACCAAGCGGCTGGAGTCTCAGGGTTATGAAGTGATTTCGGCATGTGACGGCCAGGAAGGTTTTGAGAAAATAAAGTCCGAGAAACCGGATTTGATTCTTTCCGATATTCTGATGCCGCGCATGACCGGTTATGACCTGCTTCAAAAGCTTAAAAAAGAAACCGACGGGACAGAACACATTCCTGTTTTGATCATGACCGCCAAAGGCAGTATGAGAGAATTTTTCAGCGATTGGGAAATTCACAGTTTTATGACAAAACCCATGGACCCCGTGGAACTGCTTTCTAAAATCAAAAATTTGCTGGAGCTTGCGGAGCAGGTCCGCGCCGCAAAAAAACCCAAGAAGAAACCTTAAACATGCGCCCATTCTTTTTTCTTTTAGCGGTGTTTCCTTTTATAGAGCTCCTGCTTCTTATCAAGCTGGGTGAAACCATTGGTTTCGGGCCGACGGTTTTATTTATGGCGGCCAGTGCGGCGCTCGGGCTTTTTATTTCCCGGATTCACGGCGCCTCTGTCCTGCAGCAGATCCGCGGCCAGCTGCGCAGCGGCCAGCTTCCGGCCGAGGCCATGGTGGATGCCCTGCTTATTTTCATCGGCGGCATGCTCCTGGTTCTGCCCGGCGTTCTCACCGATATTCTGGGCCTTATTCTGCTTTTTCCGCCGTCCCGTTTTCTTTTTAAACGCTGGCTGAGAACGCGCTTTGACCGCATGATTCAAAAACCCGGCCCGCAAGGCGCCTCGGGGTTTGAATACAGATTGTTTGTTGAGTAACCCGATGCCTCTCACTTTTTCCCACAGAACCGAATGGCCCCAAAGCGACAATGTCCTGACCCAGAAGCTGAAAGCGCTCCGGGCCGAAGGGCATGAGATCCTTGATTTAACGGAGTCCAACCCCACGCGCTGCGGCTTTCAGTACCTTTCCCCGGAACTCTTGACGCCGCTGTCCGGTGCCAAGTCCTTGATTTATGAAGCGGTCCCGCATGGTCTTGAAAGCGCGAGAAAATCCGTGCAGGAATACTACCGGGCAAGAGGCGTGGAGGTCGGAACCGAGCAGATTTTTTTAACGGCCAGCACAAGCGAGGCCTATCACTTTCTGTTCCGCCTGCTGGCCAACCCGGGCGATGCCGTGCTTGTGCCGAAGCCCGGGTATCCGCTTCTCGAATACCTCGGCGGCCTGAACGATGTCACGGTGTCGCCGTTTTCCCTGGATGCCGGCGAGGGCTGGGCCTTGGACGTCAAAAGTTTGAAGCGGGCCGCGTCGCCCAAGGCGTCGAGCATGCTGCTGGTTCATCCCAACAATCCCACCGGGCATTACGTGAACGCTGAAGACCGCGAGCTGGTGAACCGTTTCTGCCGCGAAAGAGACCTTGCCCTGATGGTCGATGAAGTTTTTCTGGATTACGCCTGGCAGGCTTCGGAAGAAACGCCCCGGTCCTTTGCGGATAATTCCGGAACGCTGACGTTTACTTTAAGCGGGGTTTCCAAAATCCTGGGACTTCCGCAGATGAAACTTTCCTGGATTGTGGTCAGCGGTCCTGAAAAAGAGAGGGAAGAGGCGGTGCGCAGGCTTGAGATTATTGCGGATGCTTATTTGTCCGTGAACACCCCGGTGCAGGGCGCGCTTCCGGAATGGCTGATCCAGTCTCCCCGGATCCAAAGTGAAATTTTATCGCGCGTGAAAGAAAATTTTAAAGTCCTTCAAACGCATCCTGATTTTGCCCGTCTCGGCGGACGCGTTCCTGAAGGGGGCTGGTATGCGCTTCTCGATCTTCCGGATTCCCGCACGGATGAAGATTGGGCGCTGTATGTCCTCATCGCGGAGCACGTGCTTTTTCATCCAGGGTATCTTTTTGATTTTGAGGATAAAGACAGGGCTGTGATCAGCCTGCTTCCTGAACCGGGAAAATTTCAGGATGGAATCCGGCGCCTGCTCAGGCGTCTGGACTAAAGTTCATCAAGCGCGGCCTGATTTTCCGGAAGGATCCGGGCAATGCCGCCAAGAGATGTGATGTTGTAGCCAACACCATCCGGCATTAAGACCACGAGTTTGATAATTTCATCCCCGCGCAAACGCCGCTGATTGCCAAGCACTTCTACTTCGTAGGTGTCCCTGGGAATTTCGAGGGTCTGACCGAGGTAAACCACGAGCTTGTGCTCCGAACCGTCTTTCTTTCTGACCGCAACGTCCAGCGATAGGTTGCCTTTGTTGGAGACTCGGCCGGGTTTAAGCACGACCTTTTGTTCTGTTTCTTCTGTAAGACCAAGCTGGTAAAGCTGATCGTATTTGGTCAGAATGCCTTCCTTGCCGTTTGATTCCACAATTTTTATTTTAATTTTTTCATCGCCTCTGGCCCCCGCACCTCTCGGCACCACCCGCACTGTAGTCGTTTCCGCAGGAGTCTCCATGGACTGGCCCGGAAAAAGGGTTCCGCTTTGAGACAGGCCGTCTTCTTTCTGAAACTCGATCTGGACCGCGTCGTTTCCTAAGTTGGTGACCCCGGCCCAAAGAGACAAAGCTCCCGGGAAAAGCCCTATCAAGATCCATAGAAGAAAGCGTATTTTTTTCATTGTGGTCAATGCCAGTCCTTTCTAAAAGAGTAAGGCCCCAAACTTCTGCTGTCAACAAGGGATAGGACGGCTTTCAGGCCCCTGAAATTCATGATTTCTTTTAAGGAGATTCTGTTATAATGCGGCCTCGGTGCCAATAGCACCTCCCCTATGAACCCAACTGTGACTCTAGAAGAGATTTACGCCCCGATTGACCGGCAGCTTGAGGCTGTCGGCGATACTATTCTTGAAATCCTTTCCAACCGCAATGAGCTTACCCAGGAAGTCGTCCGGTACTTTTTTTCAGCCAAAGGAAAACTCCTTCGGCCGGCTTTGACCTTGCTGGGCTGCCACGTAAAGGGCGGTTCCCCGGAGGCTGAAAAGCAGGCCCTGCGCCTTGGTTCCGCGTTTGAAATTTTTCACAGCGCCACGCTGATTCACGATGACATTATTGATTCCGCGGCCATCCGCCGCAGTCTCCAGACCGTTCATCTGAAGTGGTCTCCTCAAGTGGCGGTGCTGGTGGGGGATTATCTTCACGATCAGGCAATCAAGGCAGTGTTTGAAACACGCCAGCAGGACATCATCGAACTTTTTCTGAAAACAGCAGGGGAAGTCTGCGACGGGGAAATCCGCGAGCTTAACGAGCGCAACAATTTCGAACTGACCGAAGCCGTGTATCTTGATGTCGTGGACAAAAAAACCGCGTCTCTTTTGGCCTGCACGCTGGCTTCCGGCGGCCTTTTGGCGGGCGCCTCCCAGGCTGAGAAAAAGGCACTCTTCAGTTTTGGACAGAATTTCGGCATGGCCTTTCAGATCATTGACGATGTGCTTGATTTGACCGGCACGGAAAGCGAATTCGGAAAAACTTTGGGTGCGGACTGCATGGCGGGTGTGCTGACGCTTCCCTTCATTCATTTCTTTTCTTCCGCGTCTGAAGACAAGCGCGAAACCCTGAAACAGCTTTATCAGTCCGGGTTCAGCTCGAGCCAGTTTCAGACCGTGCTGTCTCTTCTCCGCGAAGAAGGTTCGATTGACTATGCTCTGAAACGCGCCAACGCCTTTAGTGAAGATGCCCGCAGGGAACTCCGTATTTTTGAAGACACCCCCGCACGCCGGAGCCTTGAACGCCTGCTTGATTACGTCCTGGAACGCAATAAATAACAGTCTTTCCAACACGGACTCCGAAAAATCCATGCTTTCCATTGTGCCTACGCCTATCGGTAATCTTCGCGATATGACCTTAAGGGCGATCGACGTCCTGAAGGCCGCGGATGTGGTGGTTTGTGAAGACACCCGCCACACCGGAAACCTTCTGCGTCATTTTGAAATTTCAAAACCCCTGATGAGCCTTCACGAACACAGTTCAGAAGGCAAAGTCCTTGAGCTTGTGAAACGCCTCGAAGGCGGCGCGAATATCGCGCTTGTGTCGGACGCCGGCATGCCGCTGATTTCCGACCCAGGTTTTGAATTGATCTCGGAAGTACGCAGCCGCGGGCTTTCCTTTGAAGTCCTTCCCGGCGCGCAGGCCGCTGTGACGGCGCTTGTGGGAAGCGGCCTTGCCACGGACAGTTTTGTTTTTCTGGGATTTCCCGCGCCCAAAACAGCAGGCCGGAAAAAAGAATTCGAGCGCGTGGCCGCGTACGAAGAGACCCTTATTTTTTATGAATCACCGTTCAGGCTTCTTTCGACCCTTGAAGATATGAAGACGGTTTGGGGCGACCGCGAAGCGGCGGTGGCGCGCGAGCTGACCAAGAAATTCGAAGAGATTGTCCGCGGCAATCTTTCCGCCTTGATCGAAAGATTCTCGAAGAAAAAAGCCATAGGTGAAATCGTGATCGTGGTCTCTGGGGCAAACCGGAAAAAATTATTCGAGAAGGTGAAAGATGAGTAAGAAAAAGCTGGTGTTTATGGCCTCGGGTTCCGGTTCTAATTTTGAGAACATTGTCCGTGAAATTCAGGCCGGCCGACTTGACGCTGATCCGGCCCTTCTGGTCTGTGACAAAGCCGGGGCGGGCGTTCTTGCCAGAGCGGAAAAGTTAAAAATCCCGTTTGCACTTGTGGACCGGAAACAATTTCCGTCCAAAGAAGCCTTTGAAGCGGAAATCATCCGCTGCCTTGATGAGAGCGGTTTTGACTTTATTGTGCTTGCCGGGTATATGCGCATCCTCTCGAATGAGTTTGTTCTGCGTTACTGGGGGCGGATCATCAACATTCACCCGTCCCTGCTTCCCGCGTTTCCGGGCGCGCACGGCATCCGCGATGCCTTTGAGGCCAAGGTCAAATCCACGGGCGTGACCGTTCATTTTGTCGACACGGGCGTGGATACAGGCCCCATCATTCTTCAAAAAGAAGTTCTGGTGATGCCAGGGGACACGCTTGAAAGTCTTGAGACCCGCATTCATGCGGTGGAATACCTGCTTTATCCCGAGGCCCTGCGTAAACTGGTCGCGGGACAGGTGCCGATTCCGAGCCTTCCCCGGGGTAAAACATTCTGAAAGGAATCCCTCGACACTGTTGCAGAAGTTGAATCATTCCCCTATAATTTCCAAACTTTTCCACTGACCTCAATTGAATTGAAAGGATAGACCATGGCTTCTTCTAAAATTGCGAAAATTACAGCACGTGAAATTCTTGATTCCCGCGGTAATCCCACGGTAGAAGCGGATGTGCTTCTTGAGAACGGCATTCTCGGACGCGCGGCGGTTCCGAGCGGCGCCTCCACCGGTGAATACGAGGCCGTGGAACTTCGTGACGGCGACAAGAAACGCTACCTCGGCAAAGGCGTTCTGAAAACCGTCAAGAACACCAACACGCTGGTGGCGAAAGCTTTGAAGGGCAAAAACGCGGTGGACCAGAAATTTGTGGATGCCGTGATGCTTGACCTCGATGGCACGGAAAACAAAAGCAGCATTGGCGCGAACGGCATTCTCGCGGTTTCTATGGCCGCCTGCCGCGCGGCCGCGGACACACAGGGCATTCCGCTCTGGAAGCACATCGGAAACCTCCATCAAAACAAAAAGTACACCCTGCCTGTTCCTATGGCCAACATCATCAACGGCGGCAAACACGCGGACAACAAAATCGATTTTCAGGAATTCATGATTGCCCCGGCCGGCGCCAAGACTTTCTCCGAAGGCCTGCGCTGGATCACGGAAATCTTCCACGCCCTGAAAAGCCTTCTTAAAAAGAAGGGCCATGTGACGGCCGTGGGCGATGAGGGCGGTTTCGCGCCGAACCTCGGCAACGAAGAAGCCCTCTCAATCATCATGGAAGCCATTAAGGCCGCGGGTTACAAGGCCGGCAGCCAGATCCAGATCGCTCTTGATTGCGCGTCTTCCGAGCTTTTTGACGAAGGCGGCCGCAAGGGTTACAAGTTCTGGAAATCCAATCCCAAGAAACTTTTCTCGGCCGATGAGATGGTGGAGATTTATTCCAAGTGGGTGAAGAAATACCCGATTTACTCCATTGAAGACGGTCTTGATCAGAATGACTGGGATGGTTACGTGAAGTTCACGAAAGTCCTTGGCAAAAAAATCCAGATTGTCGGCGATGACTTCTTTGTCACGAATCCGGAACGTCTGGAACGCGGTATTGAAATGAAGGCCGCCAACGCGATCCTGATCAAGGTCAACCAGATCGGCACCGTGTCTGAAACCCTCGAAGCCATCCGCATGGCGCAGAAGGCGGGCTACGGCGTGATCTCTTCTCACCGCTCCGGCGAAACCGAAGACGCCTTCATCGCGGACCTCGCGGTGGGAACAGGCGCGGGCCAGATCAAGACCGGTTCACTGTCACGCACCGACCGCATCGCGAAATACAACCAGCTCCTGCGCATTGAAGAACAGCTTGGCAGTAAGGCTGTTTACGCGGGCAAACAGATTTTCTCGGGCCGGTAGTGAGAAAGAACTTTGTTTTTCTCTGGTCATTTCTGGCAGTCGTCGTTTTCTTTGCCTGGATTTATCTCCCGGTGATTTCAAGATACCGGGAGCTTAAAAGCCAGGACGATAAAATGGCGCAGGAACTGGCGAGCGTTGACGAGAAAATCAAATTGCTGCAGGAAGAACGTGACCTTCTGAAAAACGATGTCACGTACCTTGAAAAAGTCATTCGTGATGAGCTGGGGCTTGTCCGTCCGGGGGAAACGGTTTATAAATTTGTCTCCGACGGCAAGTCCAAGGCTCAGGACGCCCCTCCCGAAGCCGAAGAAACCGCGCCCGTGGCCGGCCCGCCAGCCGCCTAAAGCGCCGGGAAAATACCGGTTGCTACCTGGGGGGCTTTTCCTTATAATGCGGACTTCCTCGGAAAGCCGTAAAGTGTCTCCTGAGTTATCTTCGGATTCATTCTTTCGCACGAAAAGCTTTAAGTCCTATTAAGAATTATTAATACGGCGCGGGGTGGAGCAGCTCGGTAGCTCGTTGGGCTCATAACCCAAAGGTCTCAGGTTCAAATCCTGACCCCGCTACCA
>CAYSSX010000008.1:0-180554 GCA_964434115.1 uncultured bacterium | reverse complement strand
GCTCGTTGGGCTCATAACCCAAAGGTCTCAGGTTCAAATCCTGACCCCGCTACCAAATAAAAAAGGCCCGGTTCATCAGAACCGGGTTTTTTTATTTTTGTACGCACCTCGTCAGGATTTGAAAGGAGCAAGCCTTGCCCTTTTAATGGAGGCGCGACCTCATGGGAGCGCCGACATCCTTCTAGGCTTGCGGGTGGCCATCGGAAGACCGATCTGTTTTGCGGTAGCAAAACAGGCTTATCGGTTTGGAGAGGCCGAATCCTGACCCCGCTACCAAGCGAAATGAGATCTGACCTTCCTTGTTTTGGTTCTTTTGCCTGACCCCGCCCTCTGTCCTATTTATGCGATTCATAAAAAGTCGCGACCCCCTTGAATTAGAACGATTGTTCTAATATACTTCTTTCGTGCCCAAAGAGATCCGCCTTACCGAAATCATTCCAAAGCTTAAGGCCTTTCACAAGGCGAGTAAGCGCCTGCCCACCTATTCCGAGCTTCAGGCTATGGCGGGGTACCGCTCCAAGGGCGCGGCCGCTTACCTGGTCACCAAACTCATAGAGCGCGGCCTGGTCTCCAAAGACTCCACAGGCAAACTCATTCCCCAAAGCGGGCTTCATGGCACCAAACTTCTGGGTTCGGTCAAAGCGGGTTTTCCTTCCCCGGCTGAAGAAGAGCTTCTCGATACGCTTTCACTTGATGAATTCCTGATTAAAAAGCCTAACGCCACCTACATCGTGAAAGTCAGCGGCGACTCCATGATCGACGAAGGCATCAAGGAAGGCGATCTTGTGCTTGTCGAGCGCGGCCGCCAGGCCCAGCACGGTGATATCGTCATTGCCCAGGTCGATGGCCAGTGGACGATGAAATTTCTCGAAAAGAAAAACGGGAAAATGATTCTCAGGGCCGCCAACAAAAAATATCCGCCCATTGAACCCAAAGGTGAACTCGTGATTGGGGGCGTTGTGGTCGCCAATGTCCGAAAATACAAATAGCCTCATTCAGCTTTCTTCTTTTCCGCGACCCATCATTCACATTGATTGCGATGCCTTTTTCACTTCCGTTGAGCAGGCTCTTCATCCCGAACTGAGAGGGAAGCCCGTGGTTACCGGCAAAGAACGGGGCATTGTGGCCTGCGCGAGTTATGAAGCCAAGGCGCTTGGCGTCAAGCGGCCCATGCGCCTTTGGGAAGCGAAAAAGCTTTTGCCCCAGCTCATCTGCCTTCCGAGCGATTACGAAACCTACTCGCTTTATTCCAAAAGGATGTTCGCGATCATCCGGGAGTTTACGCCTGAAGTTGAAGAGTATTCCATTGATGAAGCCTTTGCCGATCTCTCAGGCCTCAGGCGGGTTTACAGGGCGGGCTATTCGGATATTGCCTGGAAAATAAAGGAAGCGATTCAGGCCCAGCTCGGCCTCACGGTTTCCGTGGGGCTCAGTGCTTCCAAAACCCTGGCCAAAATCGCTTCCAAACATCAGAAGCCCAACGGCTTTGTTGTGGTGAGAGCGAATGAACTTCAGCACTTTCTTCCGAAGGTTGAACTCGATCGTGTCTGCGGCTTTGGCCCCAACACCGTGGCGCTTCTCAAGAAGCACAGCATTCACGGCTGCTGGGATTACGTTGCTCGCCCTGAACTCTGGGCTAAACAACTGCTTGGCAAAATCGGCGTGGAGCTTTGGCATGAACTCCGCGGTGATGCCGTGTACCCGATTGTCACGGCCGAGAAAACCGATTACGCCTCCATTGGAAAAACAAAAACATTCACGCCTCCGTCCTCCGATAAAAACTTTGTCCGCGCCCAGCTCATCCGCAACATGGAATCCGCTTTTATCAAACTGCGCCGCTACCGCTTGAGAGCAAAATGGATCTGCGTCTTTGTGCGCAATCAGGAATTTAAATCCTGGGGCGCTGAGGCCGAACTTGACCGGGCCACTTCTTCAATCTATGAAGCCGCGCCGCTGGTCAATCAACTCTTTGAGAAAATATTCCGCGAGGCTGTCCCGTACCGCCTTACAGGCATCATTCTTTCAAAAATCGAACCCGATGGCCCAGCCCAGTACTCGCTCTTTGACGATGTGCCCAAGATCGAATCGTTCCGCTCCATTGACCGTGTCATTGACGAAGTGAACGAACTTTACGGCAAGCACAAACTGCACCTTGGCACCAGCCTCTGGCTGGCGAGGCACAAACAGCATATTTCAGAAAGGGGAGACCTGCCCCAGCGAAAGTCTGAACTCTTGAAAGGAGAAACCTTCCGCCAAAGGCTGGCAATTCCGGTCTGGAATGTGAAGGTTTAATAACAGGCGGCATTTGCTCGGATGTTCTTCCCGGGAACCCTGCTTTTGATGCTGCGTTGTGTGGCCGTCATGAAGGGGGTGGTGGGGCAGTGCAAACTCGCGGGCATCGAGCCCTTGATTTTGCTTGGGGAAAAGAGTGCCTCTGGGGTTGATCAATTTATAGACCGTGGCCTATAATCGGCCAATGAGCCGAACCCCACGGCTTTATAAAATATAGGAACGTTCAAAGCGGACCGCGAGGTTCGCTTTTTTGTTTGAACCCCGCACTTTCGGAAACGATACCCGGTATCTTCAAGAGCTATAAAGACATTTTTATTGACAATAGTTTCCTAGGAAACTATATTGCATTTATCAATGACCGGAGATGTATGAAAAAAGAAAAAATCAGTGATTTGAGAAGTCATCTGGGGTTTTGGATGAGATTCGTCTCAAACCATGTGTCGCAATCATTTGCCCGAAAAATTGAGAAACAGGGCGTGACAGTGGCTGAATGGGTGATATTAAGGGAAATGTACGAGCATAAGGATAAAATTTCTCCCGGCATTATCGTGAAGCAGACAGGTCTCACAAAAGGCGCAGTTTCAAAGCTGGTTGACCGATTGCATACAAAGAAATTAGTTGAGCGCTTATGCGCGAAAGATGATAAGCGTTTTCAAGAAATAGCATTAACAGAGGAAGGGCGAGTTCTTGTTCCAAAGCTTGCTCACTCGGCTGATCGTAACGATGATGAGTTTTTTGGATGCCTTGGCCGTAAAGAGCAGGAAGCGCTTGAGCAGATTCTTAAATTAATCGTTTCAAAAAACCAATTGACTCAAACGCCCGTCAATTAAAAGAGAGGAAGCAATGAACACACAAGTTATGGAAGAGACGACAAGCCGTTCTTTACAGGGAACGATCACTTTCGGCGAAGTTGTTAAAAAACTTCTGGCAGTTGGAGTCGAGTCTTATGATGCGGATTTGGTGCTTCGGGAAAAAACATACTATATGCCGGACGGCGAGACTCATACCGAAAAGCTCGATTACAATGGACCCGCAGCCGCCCAAAATTTTTCCCAAGAAGCGGTGGTGTCGGCGCTCAGGGCCGTTCAGAAACAAGAGATTAGTTATGTGGAATTTTTAAACCGCATTTTAAATGCCGGAACAACGCGGTACATTGTTTTCCTTGCGGGTAGAAAAGCTGTTTATTTTGGCCGCAAGGGCGAGTTGTATGTTGAGAATTTTCCTGGTTGAAACTTAAGAATGCCTAAAGCGGACCGTGAGGTTCGCTTTTTTGTTGTGCAGGAGTTACGTGTCCCGTGCGAAAACTGAAGCCTCAAGCTTCAGTGAGCCTGCCGAAAGTAAGAACCTTTCGGCGTTGGTAAACGGTACAGCTCAACAAAACACCCCTTGATCGCTTTGTGAGCTATGTCCTATACTCGGACATCTTGGCAGGCGCTACTATGTCAAGGTAGTGTTCGCTTTTCTTACTGTTTTAAAGAGATCAAGAGACTCAATGAGCCGAGCCCCACGGTTTTATAAAAGCCACACATGCCCGCGCGCTTTGGCAACGGGTCTTTTTTTCTTTTCCGCATTTTTCTTTCCGCAGTCCTCTTATTCCGCTATGCAGACTGAAACAGCACCGAACACATCGCTTCCCGGCATTATTGAAACGGCCAAGCAGAGTGTAGTCACCATCAAGGGCAATCAGTACCGCATGTACCGGAACCTGAACACCCCGGGATTTCTAGGCACGTTCTTCCGCCATTTCTATGAATATGACCCAGTCGAATCTTTTGCCACGAACCTTGAAGGCGTGGGTTCGGGTGTGGTGCTGGATTCCGAAGGCCTGGTGCTTACCAATTACCACTGCGTGCAGAACTCCGACACGCTTCAGGTCAAAACAAAATCAGACCAGGTTTATGGCGCGGTGATTGTGGGCATTGATAAAGAGAGCGACCTCGCGCTGCTGCGTGTGAACACAACAGACGCCATGCAGCCCATCACGTTTGCCGATTCCTCCAAAGCGGTTCCCACGGATGAAGTTTTTGCGGTGGGCGCCCCCGAAGGCCTTTACCAAACCGTGACCAAGGGCATTGTCAGCGCGGTCGACCGTGACATTACGGAAGGCAAAAAAGTCATTTTTGAAGACATGATCCAGACCGATACGCCTGTGAACCCGGGCAACAGCGGCGGCCCTCTTCTCAATACCAAGGGGGAAATGATCGGGCTTATCACTTTGAAATACACTTATGGTGAATCGCTGGGTTTCGCCATTCCTTCGAACAAAATAAAATCTCTTATTGAGTCGCTGAAAACCAATCAGAAATCCTTCGGCCTTTTTCAGAAATTCAAAACACGGTTTGGCTTTGTGCCTCAAATCCGCGACATCAACGGCAAACGAGAACTTGTCGTGGCGGACTTGGTCTACAACGGCAAAGCCGATAAGGCCGGCATTCAGGAAAACGACGTGCTGCTTTCCTTTGATCACGTTCAGTATGAAGAGGGCGATGCCCTGGTGGAAAAGGGACTGGAGATTCTTGAAGACCAAAGGATCTATGTGCTGATTTACCGGAACGGGCGGTCTTTCTTTACATATCTGGAGAGTGGGGCATGAGGCTGACGCTCAAAGGATCCCAACAGTATTGGTTTCATCCAACCCTTATCGCGGTCCTGCGTGAACGCACGGGCTGGGACGAAAAACAAAGCCAGCAGTTCATCGCGAAAAGCGACTTCATCAATTTCAACGGCATTAACCCTAAAACCGGCAAAGCCATTCTTGAAAGTCTTCAGGCTGCCGGCTTTTTGATTCAGCTGGATATTGTGAAGGGCGATTATGTGGCAAGCCTTGCCATGCCCTATCACGAAGAACTCGCGGCCGTTAAAAAACAGATGGGCGAATTAAGCCAGCGTATTGCCGCCCTTGAAACCGATCAGGCTTTTACCAAGGCTGAAAACCTTCAAGCTTCACCCGCGTTTTATCAATTATCAGAAGAAGCCGCATCGGCCGCAGCTCCCGAAAAAGCGCCGTCACAACCCGCCGCCCCGTCAGCGATTCAGCGCGGCACCTCCGAAAGTAATATCGGGCGCTACTGGCTTTCGCGCATTGGCGTCATTTCGATGCTGCTGGGTGTGACGCTCCTGATCAGCTATTCCTTTCAGTACATCAATGCCTACGGAAAAATTCTGATGGGTCTTGTGATTGGCGCGGGCATGATTGGTGCCGGTAATTTTGCGGCCCGAAAAGAAAAAGATAGGCAATGGGCCATGGGCATTATCGGGGGAGGGTGGGCCATTGTGTATTTCACAGTGTTCGCGTCTTATCAGGTGCCCATGACGCGCATTATTCATAACCCTTTCTTTGGGCTTGTGCTGCTTCTGGCCGTGGCCGCAGGCGCCATTCTGCAGTCTTTGGCTTTCAATTCCGCGGTGCTTGTGGTCTTCTCTTACCTGCTGGCTTTTCTCGCGCTCACTACGGCGCCGGCCGGCACATACACGCTTATGGCCTCGTTCATTCTGGCCTGCTCGCTCTTGATCGTGCTCAAGAAGAAACAATGGACGGCCCTCAGCCTTTTGGCCTTTGTCGCGGTTTACCTCATTCATTACCTCTGGCTTGAGCCGGGCATTTACCATTTACCCGACCATGACCGCGGCCGACTTTTCGAGGTGTTCTATCTTCCGTGGACGGGGGAGACCTGGAAACTCTACCCCATTATCACCACGCAGCAGTCTTATCTTCATCAGGGCTTTTTAATTCTGTACTGGCTGCTTTTCACCGCGCTTGGTTTTTTCAAAAATCTCCGCACCAAGGATGATGAAGTTCTGGTGTTTGGGGTGCTGGCCGGAAACAGTTTTCTTTTCACGGGCCTTTATCTGGATCATCTGCACGGTTATTACCCCGCGATTAAATATTTCTTTCCACTCGTGATGTCAGGCGTGTTCGGGGTTCTGTTTGAACTTGAGCGCCGCCGGGACCGCATGCTTTTCGCGGACCTTTACCTCGCGCTGTCGGTCACGCTTCTCTGCCTCACACTGCCCATGTATTTTGACGGCCCAGCCCTTACCTATGGCTGGAGCGCGGCGGCCGTGGTGCTGGCGTGGACAGGCCTTCGTTATGCGCGAAAAATTCTGCAAATCATTGCTGTGGCGCTCGCGGGCATTGTGCTCTGTCGTGTGCTGTGCCTGGAATACAAGCAGCAGACTGACCTCTTCCGGTTGATTGTGCCCATCAAGGAATGTTTCTTTCTCTTCACGGCCGCGGGCATAGCCTTCTTCCTTCTGTTTCTTCTTTATAGAAGAACAACCGCGGTTTCTGAACAAACAAAAAACCTTCTACAGAACATTTTTCTTTCTGCAGTAGTGTTTACCTTTGGAACAAGCTGGCTGATTGGCGGGCCTCGCGCAGCGGCGTCGGTTTTGTGGGTCGCGGCCGCGATGCCGCTCATGATGTGGTCTATCATAAATAAAAACAAAACCGCGCGTGTGCTTTCGCTCATCGCTTTGTTCTTTGCCGCGG
This sequence comes from uncultured bacterium, assembly GCA_964434115.1. GTDB lineage: Bacteria > Omnitrophota > Omnitrophia > Omnitrophales > Aquincolibacteriaceae > ZLKRG04. The sequence goes on along the minus strand of CAYSSX010000008.1, from coordinate 173,770 downwards.
CAAGGCTCTCGTCCGTGGATTATGGGATTGAGCTTTCACGGCTGTTTGTGAATGCCCATGACACCATGCGGCTTATTTTCTCAGGCGCCGCGGCCTTTGCCATTCTGGGTCTTGCAGATCAGATCAGGCGGGGGAATTGCGGGGCGTCAGCTGTGGAAGTGAAATGCTCCAACATCATGACCGCTGTCGCAGCGTTTCTCGTGCTTTGTTATTTTTACGACGGAAGCTTGGGTTCGTGGGTCACGATCATCTGGGGTGTCACGGGCTTGGCTTTCCTCTCCGCGGGCTTTGGTTTCAAAGACAAGGTTTACCGCTGGTGCGGGCTTGGGATCTTCGCTGTCGTGATCCTGCGCCTCTTCACCCACGACTTCTCACACCTCGAAACCATCTATCGGATCATTTCCTTCATGGGCCTTGGCGGTGTCCTCATTGCCGCAAGCCTCCTCTACAATAAATACTCAAAGGTTTTCCTCGCTGATGAGGGGAAGTAGCTTGAACCCGGTGCGGTTAGAAATGATCCGCAGTTAAGGCTATTAAGTTGGTAAACCCTACCCCTATCTCGCCAGAATCTGTCCGTAGTTGACGGGTGAACTAAAATAGAGCCTCTTACTCTATATCTGAAAGACTGTTCTTTTGCTCGGAGGGCAAGTGCTTAGGACGCTAGAATTGATTCGCTTTGAAAAGGTTTTAACTTATGGGCGCACAGCACCCTGTTTAGTGACGGCTGGCGATTCTTCGGGTCGTGAAGATTGCGTAGTAAAGTTAAGATGCTCCGTTAACGCAAATGAAACTGGGCTTATGGCCGAGCTGTTCGCCGCTTTTCTAGCGAAACAATTGGATCTTCAAATCCCGGAACCGTTTTTAATCAATGTTTCTCAAGACTTTGTAGCCTCTTTGAGGGATCCTGCCGAAAGGGAACGCTTTGATAAATGTATAGGTCTTAATTTCGGATGCCGACATATTACAGGGCATAATATTATCCCGGTTGGCATGCCTCTTTCTGGGGGAATGAGAGAAAAAGCTGCCGCTATTTTAGCCTTTGACGCATTAATCCAAAATCCCGATAGAAAATGTGAACGGCCGAATCTGCTATGGCAAGGAGAGAGCCTGTTTGTTATCGATCACGAGGCTGCGTTTGCTTTTCTTTTCTCAATATTTTCTGGCACGCCCCCGTTTGAACAAAAGGCATTTGAAGATATTTTGCGAGGACATGTTTTTTATCGTGAATTGAAAGCGACAGCGTTGCCTCTAGAACATTTTCAAAAACGCTTAAAAGCTTTAAATGAAAAAAAAATTCGAGATATCGTGACATTTATTCCAACACAATGGCACAACGAGCACATTGATAAAGTTGTACAGCACTTATTGCTTATCCGCAAAAATGCGGATAAATTTATAGAAGGCATCAGGAGGACTATGTTATGAAAAAAACAGCCTATACATATGCTGTTCTAAGGTATGTCCACGACGTCAGGACCGAAGAATTTCTTAATGTTGGAGTGGTTTTATTTGCTCCCGAAGCCAAATATTTGGATGCCATATGCATTGCTAAGTATGGGCGACTTTCAAAAATGTTTTATGGAAGTGACGGGGAACATTTCAAGCGTGTCGGCGCATATATTCAGCACGGATTCAAACTTTTAGGAGAGCGATTTAAAACAGAGTTTCGATTTGAGGAATTTTCTAGAGTAAATGAACTGTTGGGCAAGGTATTGCCTTTTGATGATAGCGCCTTTCAATTTGGTCGCGAAGGTAGTGGCATCACTGATAATCCACAGAGGGAATTGCAGGAACTGTATTTAAAATTTTGTGAGAAATATACTGAAAAACAATTACATAGTCGTAGTGAAGACGATGTTTGGCGTGTTTTTAGACAGCCTCTGGAAGATCGCGGGTTAATCGGCAGACTAAAGCCCATAACTATTAAATCCGACTGCGAAGAAATCGAATTTAAACACGCCTGGAAGAACGGTTCCTGGCACGTCTTGCAGCCAGTGTCTTTTGATTTAGTCGACCCCAGATCAATTACAGACAAGGCGACGCTTTGGTTAGGTCGAGGGCATACTATCCTGGATCCTAAAAACACCCGAAAAGAGTATAAGGAAGGATTTAAAATGTGTTTTTTGTTGGGATTGCCAGGAGACAAAAAGATGATGAAGTACTTCGAGAGAGCAAAACACATTCTCGAAGAAATGCCGATTCAAAAAGAGTTCTACTTTGAAGATAAGGTTAACGACTTTGCAAAAAAGATTGAGAGTGAAATGAAAGCATCGCACGCTGAGGTTCTGAAAAAATCAAAACGGTAATTGTTTAAACATTGCTCACTCAGACTCTCTCCGAATTAATTGAAACGAACAATATTAGGATCGCTTCTAAGGTTTTTTGTTCAATGCTTTTGATTTTTGTCTGTCGCTCTCAGAACCGTTCCCAATGCTGTGCACACGCTGGCAAATTTCCCCGCCTATGAAATTGTCGAGAACCATCTTGGCATCGCAGTAGTCTCGGTTAAACCTCAATAAAACATGTGACGGCGCTAGGTACCTTTTGCCCCTTGCTATCTAACCTATCGTTTATGGTTCAACCACACAAAGACCTTGCTAAGAGCCCGCGCTTTTGAAAAAATATCTCATGTCGAGCAATGAGTATATAAGTATCAGTCCCAAAGATTTTATCCGTGGCCCGTATATTGCCTGCCCGAAATGCGGGAAAAATACTTTCGGAGTCCTGATGATTTTTTCTCGGCATTATTGTCGGCGATGCGCCTCCTGTTTTTGGCCCAGGGGAACTGAAGCTGGTGGAGCGTACAAACTTCCTGATTTACGAAAAAACGTCATCTATTTGGATCAATGTGCCATAAGCGACATGATGAAAGCCCTTAACCCAAAAACGAAAGCAAATCAGGATGGTCGGGTCGATCCATTCTGGAAGCAACTTTTTGAAAAGCTCGATACCCTATGCAAATACCAATTGATTATCTGTCCTGATTCCGATTTTCATAAGCACGAATCCCTTTTATCGCCCTTCTATAGTGCGCTTTACAAAATGTACGAGCAGTTATCTCACGGGATAAGTTTTTATGACCACGAAACAATTCATAGATTCCAAATTATGCGGCAACTACGAGTTTGGTTGAAGGATGAAGATAAATTAGAGCTGAGCCTGAAAAATGTTGTTCATGGCGACCTTCACGGTTGGCAAGAACGGTACAGACTCACAATGGGGAACGCGTCATGGCCCGAACTTATCAATGAACTACGCGAAAACAAAGACAAGATTGACGAATATATGGCGCCTATCTTTCAGCGGTGGCGGAGTGAAAATGATAAGAATTTTCATTATTGGTTCGATGAAGAACGAAAGGCAAATGCGGGTGTTCTGCTTGAGCTGTATCACAAACAGCTCGCTGAGTTTGCAGCGGTATCATTTGGGCTGAAGCCAATTTCTTTGAATGCACTCATGCCAGATATGGCGACAACTACATTCTTTGGCATTAAGGAAATTTTGAAGGAAAAAGGAGTCCCTGAAGACCAGCTCAATGCAAAACTTGAAGATTTTCTGAAATCGAAGGAATTTGAAGCCGCACCATACATTCAGATTTCTGCCCTCCTATATGCAGCGATGGCAAGGAAAGCTGCATCTGGTAGAAAGAAACCTCCAGGCAAAGGGTTCAAAAATGATGTGGACATAGTGTCCACCATTTTACCTTATTGTGACGCCATGTTTATCGATAACGAGATAAGAACTTTTCTATCTGAAGGACCCGTGTGTGACATAATCGAGCACAAAACGCGTATCTTTTCATTTTCTAACAGAGAAGAATTTATTGGATATCTTGATGACATAAAAAACGCTGCCCCGAAAGAGCACTTTGAGAAGGTCAAAGAAGTATATGGCGAAGACTGGGGTAAGCCCTTTTTGGGAATGTATTCGCCTGGGAAATAATAAAGAAAAGCACAAAATCGGGGAGAGCCCTGGTTGAATTCTAGCGCGATGAAAGTTAGTCCCTAGAAGCATGTGACTAACTTTCACCTTATGCGGAAACAGAAAAACTGTTTCCGCTAGCAAAGGGGACAGTCCCTCAGGGGGACAGGTCAATCGAGCAGTGAATAACATGATGGATCAGCTTGAATCCCCGCACTTCCTTGACTCTCGCGCAACTTCCTTTTAGTCTGTCTCTCTCAGAACCGTCCCTAATGTTTTAATCGATCAGATTGAGGGCCGTTCTTACAAGCGCGGTTATTCCGAAAAGAAGGGGCGATGTCCGGCAAAAAGCCCCGGCAATTCGGTAAAGAGTCACAGGCGAGAAACGCGGCTTATTTACAATCGCATAAACCGGTTCCCAGCGATCGGGTTTAAATTTGGATTTAAAAATATCCAGACCGCTGAAGTTATAAAAACCGGAGGCTTCGGAATAAAGCCAATTAAAAGCGATCCGGATCCATGCCGGGTTCATGTCATAAGACAGTCCCGAATGCTTTGAAAGCGGCGCGAGGCCCAGGGTGGCATAAGCGCACCCTTCTTTGGCAAGCGCATTCATTGCTGCATCGATCAGATACTCATTCGTCCCCTTGATCGCGCTGCGTCCGCGAAAGATGTGTTCAACCAGCCAGCCCTTGCGTGCCGCGATCGGTGTCAGACAAAGAAATCCGATAAGTTCCCCATTCCTGCGCGCACTGAAAAATCTCCGGCCAAGTGTGTCTTTAAAACTTGCCGGGTTAATTATAAATTGAAGCGCCGGAAGCCTGCGGCTGGCCAGCCATTCATGCAGACATACCTGGTAATCATGATGATTCTGCACCTGCTCAAGGGATACCTCTTCCGCTGTGACACCCCGGCGGGAAGCGTAACGGATCATTTCCAGCACGGACGGTTTATCCGAAATAGTTTGATGCCAGCGGCTTGGGTCCCAAGTGGGCTGAGCGCCAAGCAGAACAGAGCGGTGCGTTCTTTCATTTTGGAAAATTTCCTGCAGCCAGGCTTCCGCGCCGAAGTAACAGACACGCTGTCCCTGTTTGGCCGCATCCTCTTCGAATTCAGCAGCCGCGCGTTTTAAATTGGAAGGATGAGTAATGGGAACGCCCCCAACGATCCGCATGTTCCCATGAGAGGCATAGCCTGCGACCGATTGATCATCCCGGCTGAACCATAGCGATATTCCTGGGTTTAAAATCTGCCAGCAGAAAGAATTCCGCCCGTATTTTTCAATCAGCTTTTGGGCGTGATAACGGCGGTTGGCTTCAGAGGTATGGGGTGAATTTTGAATGAAAGGCATACGGTTCATTTTATTTTTTAAAAGCAGTAAAGTAAAGGGGGCACACCTCCAGAGCGGTAAATATTCCGGTACCGTTTCCAAAAGTGCCGGGTTCTAGCCGAAATAAAAAGCATTTCTTCTGGTCGTTGAAACATTAATCCCCAATTGCCGGGATTAATTTTCACCTCCTGCCGAAATAGAAAGCATTTCGGCTAAGTAAAGGGGCGCACCTCCAGAGCGGTAAATATTCCGGTACCGTTTCCAAAAGTGCCGGGTTCTAGCCGAAATTGGGAAGCATTTCGGCTAAACAAAAGCTGTTTCCGTTTACGCCTGCGAAAACAGCTGCGCAAACTGCTTATCCGGATCGTTGTTCTTCAGTTTCCTCACGATGGTGTAGAAAGCCAAAGCCGCAGACAGTGCTCCCGTCAAAATCAGAAATGCTTTGAGACATCCTGGCTGCGCTGAAACAAGGGCGCATAAAGAAAAAATCAGCAGCAAGTTCCCCAGGGCCGGATACAGCATGGCCTGATTCAAAATACCGATGAGTTTTTGCACCGAAGACATGCCGGAGCTTTTACCGGCCGTTGTTTCTGGCGCCCGCAAAGCATGCATGCCCCGTTCATGGTTGATTTTCCTCAGAAGCGCGCTTTCCTGCGCGTGGTGCATGACTAAAAGAAATACCTGCGAAAGGGCCGTGCCCATTCCCGCAAGCAGCCACAGACTTTCGTGTGTTCTTTGGAAAACACCGTAAGAAAGGCAGAGGGGCACGAGCAGGTGCATCATGTATTGAAGCAGTGTATCGAAGTAAATGGCCGTTAGCCCGAAGCCGGAGGTTTTACCGTGGAATTTCCGGTAAATTTCTATTTCTCCGGCCGCGAAGCGCAGGAGAGACCCGAGCGCAATGACGAGCGCGCCGAGGAAGGTCAGAATAAAAGACCCGGAAAGCAGCAGAAGGCAGGCGGCGATTCCCGCGGCGAGGGAGGCCAAAGAGGCCTGGGTGCTCGAGATGTTTTTCTGCAAAAGGCAGCGGGTCACATGAATACTGAGAAAGCGCGACGGCCCATCGCTTAATAAATGAAGAGGATTTTTTTGTGTGCCAGGCTGGCAGATCGTGCGAAGTTCCGGGATGTTTTCCATAAGGTCGTAATGCCTCCCTTGGTTTTTTGCCTGTGATAATACACTATTTCGTGCCCCTTCCAAAAGGGCGGGATTCAAATGAACCCGGCCTGCCTGCGAGAAATTGTTAATGCCTAAGCACGATGAAAAGAAAATGCCCTATATCCGTCCCGTCTGCCTTCACCTATGATGACGCTGGCCTAAAATTCCCATAAGCCTGAGCAGAAACCTTCCTGCTCAAAATTCGCCGTCTTCTCTGAAAAAGCCCGGATTTGAACCTTAGGCAGGATTACGCAGGAGATCTGAAAATGAAACGGGCGCCGACGCTTAAATAAAGTCTTTTGCCCTTGCTGTGTGGGGACGTCCGGCCTAGATGGATCCGGTATTTACCGCTCTTGCCGCTTGGAAGGGTTTTGCCTATACTCTTGGCATTGTTAAACCCGAACAAACGAAACGGCCCCCCCAGGACTATGTTCACGCAGTTTAAACAAAACAAGTCACTGACGCTTCTCGCCGCGCTGCTTCTTTTAATCCTGATTTCTCCTTTTCTCGAATCCTCTCGCGTGGGGAATGTTCTTTTGATCCTGCTGCATACCGCCGTGCTGCTCACGGGTGTTTACGCCATCAGTTATGACGCGCGTTATATTGCCATCGGGACTTTGCTGGCCTCGCCGATCCTTGTCTGCGGCTGGAGCAATGTGATTCTCGAAAGTCCGGCCATTGACCTGATGGCAAGGATTGCCGACGCAATTTTTATGACGTACGCGCTTGTGGCGCTCCTTCAGCGGGTGTTCAGTGCCCGCAGCGTGGGTTTGAATGAAATCTACGCGTCGGTTTGCGCTTATATTCTGATCGGAATTGTGTTCGCGGCCTTTTATCTCTTGATTGAAACCGCGGCACCCGGGTCGTTTCATTTTAACTATGAGCAGAGACACACCGATTCCGCCCCCTATATCTATTTCAGTTTTTCAGCGCTCGCGGGCGGCGGGTCGGACCTTGTGGCTATCGCGCCTCTTGCCAAGTCGCTGGCTTTGCTTGAGGTTTTGATCGGAGTGGTTTATGTCGCGGTCTTGATCGGCAGGCTGATCAGCGCCATGGATTTAAAAGCGGGCGAGGATATGGAACGCATTGAACGGCACCGGGAAGAGAAGGTTCTGCATCAGCTCCTGAGCGCGGAAATGCCTCTCAAAGAAAGGCCGCTGGGTCTTATCGCGGCCGCGGTCATGTTTAATTTTGTGACGTCCTCTTTGATGATCCATTTGAAACTGCCGTTCTTTCTGGACAGCTGGGGCACCTCGCTGGCGGTTCTGCTGGGCGGCTTGCAGGCCGGCGCGATCACGGCGGTTCTTTACAATTTATTGATGGCGGCAACGCATTGGGGCTGGGGTTCCTGGGTGTGGGTATTTAGCAGCCTTCTGGTGGCGGTTGTCACGTGGTTTTTTTCAAAACGGGGATGGATCAATATCTATCGGCCGCTGGAACTTATTCTCGCGGGTATGGCCACGGGCGGCCTGAACAGCATTGTCGTGCAGGCCATTATTTATTTTTCGAACCTGCCTCCGTATGAAGGGACGCTCGCGGTCTACAGGTTTTTCTTGAAGGCCACTTCCGACGGAACCTTCGCGGCGCTCGCGGAAAAGGTATTTGTAGAACTCGCGGACAAAACCCTTTCCATTATGCTCGCGGCCGTCGCGGTTTATCTGCTCCGCGATCTTCTCCGGAATTTCAAAACAAAAAAGTCAAAACGTTAATCCGCACGTTTCCCGGCGCGCCGGGACCTTGCCGTCACGATGAACTCGTGGTGGCTTTTTTGTTTTACGGGCGTAGAATGCATGAACCGTATTTTCTAACAAAGAAAGAATTCGTGAAAAATGCCCCGGTTTTATCCCGCAAAACCCCGTAAATGGGTCAGCATTCCTTATTTCCCGTATAACGCGCTGATGCTTGCCTGGCGCTGCCGCGTGGACCTTGATGAAGAGTCGCTCCGCCGCTTGAGAAATATTCCCAAAGGCGCGGGCCTTATCGTGGTTTCAAATCACACGGACGAAATGGACATCCGCGTGCTTCTGGAAGTCGCGTGCCGGGGAAAAAAGAGGTTCCGGTTTATGGTGAACCAGGAAGCGTTTGAAGAGATGCATGGGTTTGCGGGTTTTTGGCTTGAAAGGATCGGCTGTTTTTCCGTTGAGCGGGGAGCGGGCGACGCCGAGTCGCGGGAGTATGCCATGAACGCGGTGAAAAGCTGCCGGGAGTCTTTGGTCATGTTCCCAGAAGGAGAAATTTATTACCTCAACGATGAGGTGCAGGCCTTTAAAACAGGCGCGGTGTATCTTGGCTTTCAGGCGCTTCAGGACATGCTGCGCGAAAACCCTCTGGCTTCGGTGTATATCCTGCCGCTGAGTTTGAAATACCGTTATGAAGAACCGGTCGCGAAAGTTTTGAAAGAGCGCCTTGAAAAACTGGAAGAAAAGATCCAGATCAGGCCGAAAACCGCCATGTTTCAGGAGCGTTTGAATCTCTTGATGAATCATGTGCTGGAACGTTACCGGATGAATGACAAGGCCCGCGGTCTTGCCCAGCAATGGGCGAAATTCGGTGAAGACCTGCGCGCGTGGCGCGATTCGGCGGTGACGAATCTTGAAAAGAAATACGCGCAGATCTGGGAGCAGCCGTCGCGGCATTTAATGGACCGCGCAAACCGTCTTGCCGCGGAAATCCGTCAGAGGATGGAAGCTTCTCCGAAACCCGAGGGAGAACGCCTGCGCGAATTGCGCCGGGACCTGGAGACGCTCAAGAGAACGATATGGTTCGCGGGCTGGGCGCCGCAATACCACATGGAAGACCCTTCGGCAGAGCGCCTGGCGGAAAGCGTCATCAAACTTGAACGCGAGATTTTCGGAATCCGCCGCCCGGGCGCGATGGGGCGGCGCTCGGTTCAGGTGCGTGTGGGTGAGCCTGTTTCGCTCGGCTGGTTTCTCGAAGAATACTCTAAAGACTCAAGAGCCGTGTGCAGAAAAATCACGGATTTTTTACGCAGCACGATTCAATGCCAGGTCGAGGGTTCTCCTGCGCCGGTGATTGGCGACATCCTCAGCGTGAAGCCCAAAACCGAAATGGTAAATCTTCACGTCATGAGCGAAGACGGGCAGAAAGTTTTTCTCGACCATTACAAAAGCGGACACGGCAAAGCCGTGATTATCGCGCCGGGTTTTTTTAACAGTAAATCCGCGGTGCTTCTTAAAGAGCTGGCCGGGATCCTTTCGGATAAGTACGACGTGGCGGTGATGGATTTCCGGGGGCATGGCCAAAGCCCCGGGCTTTTTTACTGGACCGCGAAAGAATACCTGGATCTCAAAGCGGTGATCGCCTACCTGAAGCAGAGTTACCAGGCGGTGGGGCTGATCGGGTTTTCGCTTGGGGCGGCGACGAGTATTATTACGGCCGCGATGCCGGATGTGGATGTGCAGACCGTGGTGGCCGTCAGCCCGCCCACGGAATTTGAAAAAATCGAATACCGGTTTTGGGAACTTGAGCCGGACCATGATATTTTCTATAACCTTGTGGGCGAAGGGCGTTACGGCAAGGGCGTGAGGCCGGGACCGTTCTGGCTGAAAAAAGACAAGCCCATTCATTGTGTGGAAAAAGTCAGGGCGCCGATTTTATTTCTTCACGGCACCAAGGATTGGCTGATTAAACCCGAACATTCGACCCGGCTTTATGAAGCGGCCCAGGGAAAGAAGCGCCTTGAAATGATTGAGGGCGGTCCGCACGCGGAATACCTGATTCTCAAAAACCGCGAACCGACAGTGACACACATTCTCAAATGGCTCGAAGAAACTCTTTAGCTGAGGCGCCCATGAACCTTTCACGCAATCCTTTTTTGATTCTGGGTTTTAACCTGCTGTATTTTCTCCCGTTCACTATTTATTACCTTGCGTCGGGCAACCTTGAATTCTTGTGGTATTCCGCGGTGCTTGCGGCCGCGGGCATTCTGGTGTGGGTGACTTTGCCCCGCACCCAGTTTGGGCCCGTGATTTTATGGGGGCTTTCGCTTTGGGGGCTGATGCATATGGCGGGCGGCAGTGTGCGCGTTGGGGACGGCGTGCTGTACAAGGTGATTTTACTGCCGCTTGTGAACCAGGGGGAATTTCAGATTGTGCGCTTTGACCAGGCCGTGCACTTTCTGGGCTTCGGCACCTGCACGCTGATTGGGAATCATCTGCTCAGGCCGCTCTTGAAAGATCCGGTTCACGGCCGCGTGCCGGGCTTTCTTCTGGTGATGATCGGGATGGGCTTTGGCGCGCTCAATGAGATTGTGGAGTTCGCGGCCGTGGTCGCGGTTCCCAAAACCGGAGTGGGCGGGTATGAAAATACCGCGCTTGATCTTGTGGCCAATGCCTTGGGCGCTTTAGCCGCGGTCTTTCTGATCCGTCTGAAACCCGCTCGTTGAAACCGCCCCGGCGGTGAGCTTACTTCAAACGTGCTTAGACGGGTACAGGCTGAAGATTTTCTTTGAGCAGGCGCCGGTAAGAGCGGTTCTCATGCTGAGCGGGTTTCAGTCCCAGTTTTTTTGCCGTGGCCCTGATGCCGGTGGCTTTGCCCTCGATTTCGCAGAACCAGCCGACGGAAGGCAGATGGTCCAGACATATCTTGGCAACATCAAGAATGTATTCCTCGCGGTGTTTGCGGTAATTTCCCACCATGCGGTAGCCGAGCATTAATAGAATCTGCTTCATGCTTTCAAATTGAATCGGTGTTTCAAGTTCAAGGCGTTTCTTGAAATGGCCCTTGAGACGCGGCCCTTTGAAGGTCAGGCAGGCCCCCTCCTTGCCGTGGTAACGCAGCCGTAAAGTCTGGTTGTTTTCTTTAAGCCGGCCGTCGAGGTCATACACTTCATTATGCTCAATGCCGGCCGCGCCTTTGACCGCGCCCATCTGAAAAAGCTTCTTGCGGATCGGGTCAGGGGCATCGATCCGGAATTTCTGTTCAAGCTCGTGCTTATGAACGGAAAGACGTTCCTCAAATTTCTGCTGCTGCCACTTTTCAAACTTTGATTTTTTCATGAGGTCTCCCAGTTCTTCCTGATGCGTATCGGCAGTGTTTCTTTACTCTTGAGATCAGAACGCCCGCGGCTTGCGGGAGCTGTGCCTTGTATGATCGAGATTTTAATTTGTCCGAAGACGGGAGGGCTTGAAACAAGTTCGGTATAACCGCGCAATTTTTCCTGCGCCCTTGCCGCGAGTGTGTTTTCCCAAAAAATAAATTCTTTCCGGGAAAATTCTCCGCGGTGATTCTCCAAAAACTTCTGAAGCCGGCACAGATCATGGTGCTGCCCCAAGGTGTCCTGCATGCGCGCAAGGACCGGACCGTAGCGGCGCGCTGTGGAAGGCAGGAAGTCCTCAAGCACATAGCGGAGCCCTTTAAGGCCCACGCGCAGGCGGTGAAAATCCTGCGCGCAGTGTGTGCGCGCCGTGATTTTGTGCATGCGCGTCACGGCTTCCAGGAAGGCCAGGGGAGCCGTGTGGATTTTTTTCCCCGGAGGAGACATCTTTCCGGCGTTTGAATCAATTTCTTTGGACAAGCGAACCCATTTTTTTAGAGGAAAGCGATGGAGGGCCTTGGCAGCTTTTGAGCGGCTCTTTTTTTCAAGGCGTTTGAGTTCTTTTTCCACATAGCGGGCATGCGGAAGTTTCAGGGATTTGAATTCCTTAAGAAGGGCCCTTAAAACCTGCAGGTCTCGCAGGCGGCCCAGTTTTTTTAAAAGCGGGTCCGCGGTTTCCGAGGCCTTTAAAAGAAGCGTGTGTTTCCGCTCGGTCAAAAGACCGGAGAGGATTGCCGTTGACCGCCGCAGCAAAACGCGCAGGCTATGGATGGCTCCGGGCGAAAGTTTTTTGCGGGCCGTACGCACCTGCCGGGCAGCCTGATCCATCGTGCGAGTAAGCCCGTGAATTGCTTTTATCGGGTGCTTGTCAGCCATGAGCGCATCCTGGCCCCCTGCCGGGAAGCCTTTGTTTAGTTTATTGCAGGACAGCTTAGACAGGGCTTGTATAGCTGGATACACGCCCTTGTAAAATCCGCGGAATATTTTACAGGGAAAGTCTCGCAATCTGCCCTAAGCAAGTCTTTTAAGCCGTTCTTTACACATCCCGCCGCGAAACGGTACACTGCCGGTACTTCAAAACAGAAACGAGGCTATTATGGCAGTTCGTGACAGCAGCGGCAATGAACTCAAAGACGGGGATTCCGTCCAGGTGATCAAAGATTTGAAAGTCGGCGGGTCGTCGATGACCTTGAAGCGCGGAAAGACTTTTAAGAACATTCAGCTTACCTCGAAAGAGGGAGAAGTAGAATGCCGGGAAGGCAGAAGCACCCTTGTGCTCAAGACCTGCTTTCTGCGAAAAGCCTAGAAGAGGATTTTTCCAAGTGGCCCTGGTGAAAAGGATTTTAAAACGGCTGGAACGCCTCAGCCCTTTTGGCAAGCATTGGCCGGGGCATTATTATTCCCCCATCCCCGCGCGCAGGGATGTGCATAAAGGCCTGCAGGCCAAGCCAGCGCCCCGCATGATCGCGGAAATCGACTTTCAGCAGGAAGCGCAGGCCGCCCGCCTCGCGGCTTACGAGGGTTACTTCAAAGACTTTCCGTTTAAAAAAGAGAAAACCCCGGACCTCCGTTTTTATTTGGACAATGATTACTTTACCTGGCTGGACGCATTGTTCCTTTTTTGTTTTCTAAGGCAGGAAAAACCCCGCCGAATTGTGGAGGTCGGATCAGGTTTTTCATCCGCGCTGATGCTCGACACCCGCGATTTATTTCTCTCGCCCAAACCGGAGATGACTTTTATCGAGCCGCATCCGGAAACTTTGAAAAAGCTTCTTCGGGCGGAGGATTTTACCCAGCACCGCTTTCTCTCAAAGCCTGTTCAGGAAGCGGGGCTTGAAGTTTTCGAATCCCTGCACGCGGGGGATTTGCTTTTTGTGGATTCAAGCCATGTGTCGAAGTATGGCAGCGACGTAAACTATCTTTTTTTTGAAGTGCTTCCCAGGCTCCGCTCCGGGGTGTTTGTTCATTTTCATGATATCTTTGAAAACTTTGAATACCCGGATAACTGGCTTTTGCAGGGCCGTTACTGGAATGAAAGCTATCTTTTGCGGGCCTTCCTTTCTCATAACAAGGAATGGGAAGTGCTCTTTTTCAATCATGTGATTTCCCGGCGTTTTGATGAACGCCTCAGGGCCATGGTCCCTGATTTTTCGGGTAAGGGCGCCTGCAGTTTTTATTTGAGAAAAAAATAACGGTTATCAGCGGTCAAAAATTTCAGGAGGATGCAAATGGATTGGCTTTTAAATCCCGAGGCGTGGGTCGCGCTGGCGACTTTGACTGCACTCGAAATTGTGCTGGGCATCGACAATATTATTTTCATTTCGATTCTTACCGGAAAGCTTCCCCAACACCAGCAGGCCAAAGGGCGGTCGGTGGGGCTGGCGCTGGCCATGCTGATGCGCATCGGGCTTCTTTTTTCGCTGTCCTGGGTCATGAGCCTCACGAAACCGCTGTTCGAGATTCTGGACCACGCGATTTCAGGCCGCGACCTGATTTTGATTTTCGGCGGACTTTTCCTTCTCGCGAAAAGCACGCATGAAATTCATGACAAGCTTGAAGGCGAAGAGGCCCACGGCGGTTCCGGGGCTGGGCGGGCTGCTTTCTGGCCCATTATTATTCAGATCATGCTGCTGGATATTGTCTTCTCACTGGATTCCGTGATTACGGCGGTGGGGATGTCGAACCAGATTGCCGTGATGGTGGCCGCGGTGATGATCGCCGTGGGCGTAATGATGGTCTTTTCAGGCGCGATCAGCCAGTTTGTGCATAACCATCCGACCGTGAAGATTCTGGCTTTGAGTTTTCTTCTTCTGATCGGCGTGAACCTGATCGCGGAAGGTTTTCACCAGCATATTCCGAAGGGGTATGTGTATTTCGCGATGGCATTCTCGCTGTTTGTGGAAATGCTCAATCTCCGGATCCGGGGAGCCAAGGTTCATCCGGTTGAGCTGCGCGGGCCTCAGCTCGGGAAATAAGCGGTCAGAGAAACGGAGTTCCGTTTTCTTCGAGGGGGCGGATAAAAGGCCGGAGCGCGCGGTCAGGTTTTCCAAACAGATAGCCCTGGTAAAGGTCACAGCCTGTCCGGAGAAGGGCTGCGAAGTTTTCGGGTGTCTCAACGCCTTCGGCAATGCAGCTGATGTTCAGGTCTTTGCAGATTTCAATCAGGGAAGAGATGAGCCTGAGTTTGGTTCTTTCTTTTTCCGCGCCGCGGATCAGCTGAATATCGATTTTTACGATGTCCGGTTCAATTTTCGCAAATGCGGCCAGGCCATTGTGCCCCGCACCCAGGTCGTCCATCGCAATCCGGTATCCCATTTTCCGCAAGTCCGCCATGTGCGCCCGCACTTTGTCCGCGGTTTTCATGTCCATCTGCTCGGAAAGTTCAAGGACCACTCTCGGTGCCATCCGTGAAAGCGGTGCTGAGGCGGCATAAAGTTCCGGATCATCCAGGTCTTTGGGGCAGAGGTTGACAAAAAGGCTTGAGGTGTCCGGCAGGGCGGCTATAACCCCCGCAGCCTTTGCGCGTATTTTGCGGCTTAACTCCTGGGTTCGGCCAAAGCGTTCTGCGGCCGTGAAAAGAGCGGGAGGGTAAGCCAATGAAGATTCGTCGTTACGGACGAGCGCCTCGTACCCGGCAAGGCATTGCCCGGACCAGGAGATGATGGGCTGAAAGGCCATCCATAAGGAATCGACGGCATTGTCGAATTGTTTTCCCTGTTCCTCACTGAGGTTTTCGGACGTGGTTTGTTTTGAGATCACCTTCTCAATTTCGTCCCGGATGCCGCTCATCCGGTAAATCCGGACACCGTGGTCAATCGCTTCCAGCAAAAGACGCATATCGAGGGGTTTCGTCAGATAACGCAAGGCCCCGAATTCCACGGCTTTGATCGCGGTTTCAAGCGTGGGATGTCCCGTGGCGAGGACGACCGGGATAAGCTTGTTTTTTTTCCGGACTTCCGTGATGAACTGAATGCCGTCCATGCCGGGGATGGAAATGTCGCTGATAATGAGGTCGAAGGGTTTTTGTTCTAGGAGCTGAAGGGCTTCTGCCGCGTTACTGACGCAGGTGAGCTTATAGCTTTCCGAAAGAGCGCTCTTATAAAAAGCGAGGATTGAGGGCTCGTCGTCGACAGCCAGAATATGGGGCTGGATAATTTTTTTGGGTTCCATAAAAAAGATCCGTTTGTCATTAAGACGGGGGCTGCTGCTTTAATTCATAGTTCTGGATTGCTGAAACGAAGTCTTCATAACTCTTGGGCGTGCCGAGAAATTTGGTCGCTCCCGAACTGATGCTTTTGTCTTCATAGTCAAAACCGGAATGGGTGTAAACGAATATCGGGATTTGCTTGCTGGGGCCTCTTACGGAAACGGCCGAGGCCACCTCACGGATAAAATCGCAGCCCAGCATTTCTTCCTGCATGTACTCGACCAGCACAAAGCCCTGGATATCCGTGCGCGCGAACTCTTTGATAAGTTTGAGATCGTTCAGCCAGATCACGTTGTAATGGTTTTTTTGGAGCGTATCGGCCAGTTTCTGCGCATGCCTGCTCGTGGAAAGGTCCGCGAGGAAGATCACGGGTTTTGAGTGGTCCTTTTTTAAGATGGACTGGACTTTTTCTATAAAGGCGTTCATTTCAAAGGGCTTTTGGATAAAGCCGTCGACGCCAAGACTGTCAAAAATTTCCTGAAAACCGCCGCGGCCCGTCATGATCAAAACGGGAAATTTTGTTTTTTCATGCCCCTCGCAAATTTCCTTATAAACGTCAAAACCGTCTTTTTTGGGCATGGTAAGGTCCAGAATAATAAGATCGGGCGGTGATTTTTTAACCATGCGGATGCCTTCATCGCCGTCCGCGGCCGTCGTGACCGTGTATCCGTGATGTTCGAGATACAGCTTGAGCATATCGCGGATGGATTCCTCATCATCGATGATAAGGATTTTGGCCGGGGAGTGGTCACCGCTCATGATGAGTTATCTCCTTTAAGTTTCGGGGTTGTCTAGAATCTCCCGGACTTTACGCGCAAGCTCAGTTCCGGAAAAAGGCTTTTGAAGAAAGGCTGATTTCCCTGTCAGGATTTCCTGCTCTGTGAGCATATTGTCCGTGTAACCCGAAATAAAAAGAACTTTGATGCCGGGGCGGTGTTCCCGGATCTCGGCGGCCATTTCCGTTCCCCCCATGCGGGGCATGACCGCGTCTGTTATCACCAGAGCGATCTGCGTGTCCGCTTTCTGTTTGGAAAGTTCCGCGCCTTCCAGGCCGTCGGAGGCAACGAGGACCTGATAGCCGTAGCCTGTCAGGACATTCACGATAAGGGCCCTGACCTGAGGTTCGTCCTCGGCGACAAGAAGAGTCTCGCTGCCCTGGATTTTTTCCGGGAGGGGAACCTCTTCGGCGGGCTCCGCAGCATCGGATTTTACCCTGGGAATATAAATTTTAAAACAGGTACCTTTTCCGGGTTCACTGTAGACATTCATATGCGCATTGGCCTGTTTAATGATGCCATAGACTGTCGCCAGGCCAAGGCCGGTGCCTTTTCCTTGTTCTTTGGTTGTGAAGAAAGGCTCAAAGATGCGCTTTTTTACTTCCTCGGTCATACCGCAGCCGGTATCGCTTACCGAGAGCATGACATAACTCCCTGGTTGAAAGTGGAGAAACTGTTCCGCGTGTTCCGGGGTGACGTGGGTGTTTTGGGTTTCAATCAGCAGTTTTCCGCCCGAAGGCATGGCGTCGCGGGCATTGATGACGAGATTCATAATGACTTGTTCAAATTGACTGCGGTCGATTTTGACCGGCCAAAGCATGGGGGCAAGCGTTGTGGTCAGTTCGATATTTTCCGTGATCAAGCGGCGAAGCATTTTATTGATGTCCATGATCAGGGTATTCAGATCAGTGACTTTGGGCTGGACAATCTGCCGGCGTGAAAAAACCAAAAGCTGGGAGGTCAGTGCCGCGGCCCGTTTTCCCGCCTTTAAAATCTCTTCCAGCGTGGAACGAAGGGGACCGGAGTCTTTCATTCTCATGAGCTGCATCTCGGAGTAACCGTTGATCACGGTCAGAAGATTGTTGAAGTCATGGGCTATTCCGCCGGTGAGCTGGCCCACGGCCTCCATCTTCTGGGCTTGAATAAACTGGGCTTCAAGCTCTTTGCGCTCCGTGATGTCGCGCAGGGTGATGAGAAACGCCGCCTTCTCCTCCCACTCGGCGCGTGAGGCATTGAGTTCGACAATGCGGCGTTTTTGACCGGGAGGAATCAGGTTAATGATCGAAGTTTTTTCGCTTACGATGGGAAAGCCCAACTGGGTCCCTAAAAGGGAGTCCGCGCCTTTCCCAAAAAGCTTGATTGCGGCGTGGTTCGCGAAAAGAATGGTCCCTTCCTGCTCGCGGACAATGAGAATACCGTCATGGCTGCTTTCGATCATGTTCCGGTAATTGATCTCGCTGCGGTGAATCGCTTCCTCGGCCTTTTTGAGATTTGTAATGTCCCATGCCGCGCCGGTCATTCTTACGGCTTTTCCTTTTGCATTGCGGTAGATCCGGCCATGAGTGGCCTGGGATCTTATGGCGCCGTCGGCCCGGATCACGTGGTAATTCGTTTCATAATCGCTTTCGGATTCTATGCTGCTTATGATTTCCTGGCGGACACGGTCCCTGTCGCGGGGGTGCAGGGTTTGAATAAAATCATCGAGTTTCAGGGTTCCGCGAAGGTTTTTTCCGAAAGCGCGGAGGGTATTTTCATCCACGGTGACCTCGTCTTTTTCAATGTCCCAGTCCCACATGGAAACTCCCGCGGCCTGAAGGGCGAGGCTGAGGTGCTCGCGGCTCAGGTTAAGCTCTTGGGATATTCCCTGAGTTTCCAGGACATTGAGAAGATAAGCCTTCACCAGAAAAAAGATCATGGACGTAATAAGAGCGGAAATGAGACCTCCCGCGGCCAACACGAGCCAGGGAATCATTTTGTCCAGCGGAGATAAGCCGAAATTTTCAGACATCCGGAAGTAAAAGGTCCAGCTTCTCCCGGCGATATCAAGTTTCAAATTTTTCAAAATCGGCGCATCTCCAAGGGGCCATTCCTTCGCGGGAGACCGCTTGTAAAGAAGCACGGGTTTTTCTGTGTTGGTGTTGTCATACAACTCAAAGGAAATGTCCTCAGGAAGCTGGGTGAGATCAATGGCGTCGCGGATGAACCCCTCGATTGTGAAGACGAGGCCGACGAACCCCTGGAGTCCCGTGCGGCGCAGTTCGGGGGTTGATAAATCAGTGCCATTTTTATAAATAGGCAACGAAATCATAATCTCGCGCGGAGGAATTTTTTCAGGGCCGCCGGGCACTAGGAAGGATTCGGAGGCCGCTGGCTGACCTGTTTGAGCGGCTCTCAGCGCGGCGGCCCAGAGGGGGGCGTCAGAGGAAATATCATAGCCGAAGAAAAACTCTTTTTCGGCTGAAGGGAAAAAACATTTAATGGGGAAGTAGTCGTTCTTCACTCCGTCCGGATGGATGGAAAATTCCTTCTGTTTCAGGCTTTGGAAGCCGGGAGCCGTGCGGACTTGAGCGATGAAATTTTCCTTGTCACTGCGGCTGACATGTTCAGCGTAAGCCGCGCGCAGGGTTCCTGAAAAAAGAAAGGGGGCGTTGAGGGTTTTTAAGTAGGTTTCGAACTCCTTCTGCTCCACCTGCGGGCTGGCCGCGAAAAGTCCCTGCATGCCCCGGAGTACGTGGGTGTAGATTTGATAGCGCGCATCAAGGTTGCTTGTGAGATGATCGGCTTTGCCTTGAAGAACCAGGATGGCCTTTTTCTGGACGGCCAGGTTCGACCAGTGCCAGGTGAAAAAAGTACCGCACAGCGAGAAAAAAAGGGCGAGTACCGTAACAAGCTGCCCGCGGAAAAGAGAGAGAGAATCCTTCATTAGATTTTTGACGGTGCCTCCAGAACTGACTGTGCTACTTTGATAATCTGCTCGGCACCAACTGGTTTGTGAATGAGTTCAAAGCGGATGCCTTCTTTGGCAGCGGGCCCGAGCTGATCAAGGTATTCCCTGAAAAAGGCGGTTACGATATACACGGGCAGATCCTGATAGTGTTTGCGGATTTCCCGTAGAGTTTCAACGCCCGTCATTCCAGGCATTTTCAAATCAAGGAAAATGAGATCGGGTTTTTTTGCCCGGATTTTTTGGAGCCCCTCTTGGCCGGAGGAGGCTGTTTGGACGTCATAGCCCGTGTCTTCAAGCGACAAGAGGAAGGATTTTCTTATGGCTTCCTCGTCATCGATAACCAAAATCAGTTTTGACATGACTTTTCTCCCATGGTTTTATTCCAGTAATTCCAGGGCGGCCATGACTTTTTTCCGGTTCGTATAATCACCGACAACGCGCAAAGACGGAGGCGGGGAAACTTTGACCAGCGTCGGGGTGGCCAGGATGGCATCTTTGACCGCGAGGTGGGGATTTTCAAGAACATCCACCACCTCAAGCTCGAATTGACTGGTGAGTTCCTCGGTCAAAAACCTCCGAAGGCTCTGAACTCCTTCCACAGCTTCGCTTTGATCGGCGGAGACGACATAGAGAAGGAATTTAACAATGTTTTTCATGAGCGTGTACAGTTTCCCGGGCTGGCCTGAAGGGTGACCCTAAAAGTAGTCCCCTTTCCGGGCTGGCTTTCACAGGCAATGCTGCCCTGATGGTCGCGGACAATCGAACGGCATATGGAAAGTCCAAGGCCTGTGCCTTTCCCCGGTGGTTTGGTTGTGAAAAAAGGGTCAAAGATTTTGGAAAGGATTTCCGGACTCATGCCGGTGCCCGTGTCTGAGATTTCAGCCGAGATGAGGCCGTTTTTTTCGAAGACCCGGAGATGGATTTCTTTTTTCGGGCAGCCTTCCATCGCATCAAAGGCATTCGAAATGAGATTCAGAAAGACACGCTCGAGCCCTTCCGCGTTAATGCGGGCTTCCGGGCCTGGCGAAGGGATTTCTTTGCGGACAAGAATTTTTTCCAAGCGAACGCGGGCTTCAAGCCTGTTCAGGGTTTGATTAAGAAGTTCACCCAAGTCTTTGGGCTGATAAAAGGCTTCCTCGCGCTTTTCCACATGCGCGAAGGTGAGCAGGTTTTCGATGATTTTGCTGCAGCGCCGGATCTCTTTTTCGGCATCCTGAAGAATGGGGTGCGCCCGGTGTTCCGGGGCCACATGCTTGAGGGAGTATTGAATATAATTGAGAATGCCCATCATCGGGTTGTTGAGCTCGTGGGCGACCCCCGCAGCCATGACGCCAAGCGCCGTCATTTTTTCAAAGGTCTGAAGTTCAAAGGCCATCCGTTTGCGTTCCGTGATGTCGATGATGGAAGCGAGAACAAAAGCCCCCTCCACGGCGGTAATAGGATTAAGGCCAATCTCGACCGGAATTTCTGTCCCGTCTTTTCTGAGCCCGAACAAGTCGCGTCCGCCGCCCATGGGCCGTGTTTTGGGCTGTTCAAAATAGCCTTCGCGGTAAGCCGCGTGTTTTCCCCGGAACCTTTCCGGCACAAGCATTTCAATATTTTGGCCCACAAGCTCTCTGCGGCTGTAGCCAAAGAGAATTTCCGACTGCGCATTGGCGAAGGCGATGGAACCCTTTCGATCAATCATGATCATGGCGTTGGGAGCCGCTTCGACCGCGAGGCGGAAGCGTTCCTCGGCGAGCTTGCGTTCGGTGATATCACGCGTAACCTTTGAAAAACCCCGGAGCTCATCGTTGTCGCCGAACATGGCCGTGATCAGGAGACTGCCTAAAAAGCGCGTGCCGTCTTTTCGGATGTGCCAGCCTTCCTCTTCAAAACGTCCCTGTTCCCGCGCTGTTTTTAATTGGTAGGCTGGTTTGCCTTGGTGAACATCTTCGGGCGGATAAAAACAGGAAAAAGATTTCCCAAGGATTTCGCTTTCGTTATAACCGTGGATGCGGGAAGCTCCGGAATTCCAGCTTATGACCCGGCCTTCAGGGTCCATTAAGAAAATGGCATAGTCTTTAACGCTTTCAACCGTAAGACGAAAACGTTCTTCGCTGTCGCGGAGATCCTTTTCCGATTTTTTCCTTTGGGTGATGTCGATGATGGAAGCGACGACCATGAGGCCTTTCGGAGTGTGAATCGGATTCAACCCAATTTCTACAGGAAACACGCTTTTGTCTTTGCGGAGTGCGAACAGATCGCGGCCTGCGCCCATGGACTTTGCCGCGGGGTCTGAAAAGAAAGAGTCCCGGTAGGCCGGGTGCTTTTCTTCAAAGCGCGGAGGAATCAGGATTTCAATGGGCTGCCCCGTCATTTCTGCTTTACGGTAGCCAAAAAGTGTTTCAGCCTGAAGGTTTGCGAAAATGATTTTGCCTTGTTTGTCGGCCAGGATCATGGCAGTGGGCGCAGATTCCACCATGAGGCGAAATGTTTCCTGCGACTGGGGGGCCGACAAATCAGATGGCATTTTAAAAAGACGCGGTTAACTGAGGTTAAAGTGACAACCCATATTGCCTGTAGGTATGTCATCTATCAACCAAGTAAGAATCGGTATCTAATCGGTATTAAAACTACAGGTTTTTAGCGCTGGAGGTAGGAGGTGAGGTTGACTTTCCGGTCCTGTATTTTTAGCTTCCGGCGGATGCGTACCCGGTGCGTCTCAACGGTAGCGGGCGAGATTTCAAGCATTTTGGCGATTTCCTTGCTGGAAAAGCCGCCCCTGAGAAGGTTGCAGATTTCGAGTTCTTTATGCGTGAGGCATTTGAGCTTGGAGGCCAGCTGGGTGTTTAAAGGAGCGACCACTTCCTGCAGGCTGTGTTCGAGCATTTCAAAATGCTTATCAAGGTGTTGGGACTCCAGGGCATCGAGATTTCGCCGCATTTTTTTTAGGACAGGAAATACGAATTTATCAATGTTTCCCGCAAGCCTGTCCCGGATTTCACGTTTTTCCAATTCGAGCTGACTCAGAATTTCCTTGAGAGCGATATTTTTCTCCTGAAGCGCTTTTTGAGAGGCCTTGTAATCCGTGAGATCTGATGTGATTCCGATAAAGCCTATGACCTCGTCCCGTTCGTTTTTCAGTCCGGCGCTTGTGACAAGAGCTGAAAAGCAGCTTTTGTCTTTCCGCTGCACCATAAATTCACCTTCCCAATGGCCGGTCTGCTCTAATTCCGCAATGATGGCGGAAGCCAGCGGCCAGGACTTTTCAGGAACCATGATTTCAAAAACATGCCTTCCCAGCACTTCTTCAGACCGCCATTGATACAAGGTTTCAGCAAAGCGGTTCCAATAAATGATCTTCATGTCCCGGTCAATGACAATGAGCGCATTCCGGACCTGGTTCAAAAGAGAGGCTTGAAACCGGATTTTCTCTTCCGCGCTTTTCTGCTCCGTAATGTCGTAAGCTTCGCCGGCAATCATGCGGGTTCCGTTGGGCCCGGGGATGAGAAATTTGCTGACTACCCAATAGCGGAGGATTCCGTCTTTGTTAGGAACAGCCTCCACTGTCTTCAATGGCTTTCCCGAATTCAGAACCGCGTTGTCATTTTCCCGAAGCTGCCGCGCCACCTCTTCAGGAAAAAGGTCGAAATCGTTTTTGCCTAAGGGTGGTCCGTATTGAGAACGAAGAAGGTCTTCAAGGTTGGGGTTGCAATAGATGTAGCGGAAGTTTTCATCCTTGATCCAGGCCGTGGCCGGGTTGTGTTCCATAAAGGAATGAAATTTTTCTTCCGTATTGCGTAACGCGCTTAAAATAAATTCATGGTTTTTGACATCCATAACCATGCTGAACCCGGCCTCTCGTCCATCCAGAGCAACCGGGCAATAGAGGACATTGGCCGGAAAGAGGGTGCCGTCTTTTTTTCTGTGCCGGCATTCGGTCTCAGCGGGTTCTGGGCCTTTGAGGGTTTCATTTAAGCCGCTGATAAAACTCTGGGCTTCAGAAGGAGAGTAAAGGTCAGGCACGGTTAATTTTAAGAATTCGATTTCCGAATAGCCGTAATGCCGCACGGCTGCGGCGTTGACAAAAAGAACGGCCAGTGATTTGCGGTCAAAAAACAACATGGGAGAAGGGCTGAACTGAAGAAAAAACTGGAAAGAGAGTTCTTTAGAGCTGAAGCCGCAGGGCGGAATAAAGTTTTTTTTTGTCGCTTCAGAAAAAGTTGTCATGATTCTTTCAGGGGAGAAAAAAGAATAGCTTATACTAGCCGTGTTTTGTCAGGGAAAGCAAGGGAAACCTCGGGGGTTTAACGGCTTTTCGCCCGAGGGCTCCGGAATCCGGAACCCGGGAACAAACAGGGTGGCTTTTTTGCGGCCTGGCCGTAGAATAAGGCCAGGCTTTTAAGGTATAGGAAACATTAGAGCTAAGGGGCTTTTATGAAATTGAAGTGTGAGCTTAAGGCCTACCGCCTGGACTCCAAAAAGAGGGTCCGACTTTCCGGACGCCCGACAAAGATCCGCGCGCTTTATCAATCTCCGGATCATTACAGCGAAATGCTTGCGGAGTACCGGGAAGAAATCAGCTCTCTTCAGGATGTTCTTTACGCCCACAACCGTTACTCGCTTCTTCTGATTTTTCAGGGCATGGATACTGCCGGTAAAGACGGGGCGATCAAACATGTGATGTCGGGCGTGAACCCGCAAGGCTGCCAGGTGTTCAGCTTTAAGCAGCCGAGCGAAGAAGAACTGAGCCATGATTTTTTGTGGCGCGCCCACCACCGTATGCCGGAGCGCGGACGGATCGGCATTTTTAACCGCTCATACTATGAAGAGGTTCTTATCGCGCGCGTTGATTCCGAAGTGTTGAGAAAACAGCGTATTCCTTCCGAATTTGTCCGCCGCAAGAAGATCTGGGGGGAGCGTTTTAGCGATATTGTGAACCTGGAAAGCTACCTTCATCGCAACGGCACCAGAATTGTGAAGATCTTTCTGCATGTGTCCAAATCGGAGCAGAAAAAGCGGCTTCTCGCGCGTCTTGATGAACCCAGAAAAAATTGGAAGGCCAGTTTCTCCGACCTTGAAACGCGCCGGCGGTGGGATGCTTTTCAGAACGCTTATGAAGACTGCCTGCAAGCCACCGCGAGCGGGCATGCGCCCTGGTACGTTGTTCCCGCTGACGACAAGAAAAATGCGCGTCTGATGGTTTCAAAAATTATTGTGGATACCCTGAGGACCCTGCGGATGAAGTACCCTGTGGCGGGGAAAAAACACCGCAAGGAGATTGAAGAAATCAGGCGGAAGTTAAGGCGCGGGCAATAGGCGCGAAGAAGGGCCTGTCTATGAGCGTAAAAAAGAAAGCCGGAGGCGGGCAGGCGAGTTTCGCCGGGTTTGTCCGGGATCAGCTCGCGGGGGTTGGGAACCTTGAAATCAAGCGCATGTTCGGCGGGTTCGGGCTTTATCTTGGAGATGTTTTTTTTGGAATCCTGGATGACGGGAAGCTTTACTTTAAAACGTCGGACAAAACAGAAGGTTTTTATAAGTCTGCCGGCATGCAGCCCTTTTCGTATGAAAAAAAGGATACTTCAGGAAAAAGGAAGAGGGTTTATTTGAAGAGGTATTACGAAGTGCCGGCGGATGTCCTTGAAAATCAATCAGAGCTGAAGCAGCGGGCGGCTGACGCGGCCAGCTTAGGCGCTTTTTAAAAGAAAACCAGGGAGCCATGAAAATTCTTGTCAGAAACCTGAACCGCACCACCACGGAAACCCAGCTTCACGAACTCTTCAAACCTTTTGGCGTGATTGCGTCCTGCGTTCTTATCATGGATGAAAAGACCGGGGAGTCCAAAGGGTTTGGTTTTGTGGAAATGCCTTCCAAGGACGAAGCCCAAAAAGCGATCAGCAAGTTAAATGGAAAAGTCTTTCACGGGGTTCAGATCCGGGTTAAAACGACGAATAAAGTTTTCCGCGCCTGATTCGAGTCGTCTCGAATTCAGCCAGCCTGATGACCGCTCCGCCAAAGTGACAAACTTTTAATCCGAATGTCGTCCTGCCGACAGTCCCGGGGCTTTATGCTTAAAACCGAGCGAACCGGTAGGAGGGTTGAAAAGCTTGAGGCCTTCCCCGTAGAATTTTTTTGAATCCTTTTTCTCCCCCCTGCATCCAATCGTTTAGATGAATCTGGAGACTTTAAAGCGCTCCGGAAAAAACCAATGACCTTAAAGGAGACTTAAAAATGGAATCAAAAAACAAGAAACGGGCTTTATTGGCAGCATCCATGGCAGGATTAATGCTGGCAGCGGGCGCTGGTTTTTCACCGGCCGCCCATGCGGAGGAAGATGTTAAATGTTATGGTGTCAACAAATGCAAGGGGGCTGGGGCCTGCGGCGGCAAGAACGGATGCGCGGGGCAGAACGCCTGCAAAGGACACGGCTTTGTAAAGGTTTCCAAGGAAGCCTGTCTGGCCATCGAAGGTGGAAGTCTTACACCTAAGGAATAAGCTCTTTCAAGGGGCGGGGGCCTAGGTGCCTCCGCTCCGCTTCTTTAAAGGATTCGGGTTCGGAATCAAGGGGCAAAGAAGGAATTGGTAAGGGGGATTTCAGTATGAGATTAGCGGCTTGTCCCATGACGCTGGAGGTGTTATCAGTGTTTTTTTTGAGCGCTGCCTTGGCTCAAATAAAATGCTGGACACTGTCTTTTTTTGGTTTTACTCTAGCGGCCGTTCGTCCACACCACCCCGTGCAGGAGGCCGTTTCACCTATGCCGCTCCAAACCGAGGAAGCCCTTATTCAGGCCGCGATCCAGCGCGATGCGGAAGCCTGGAAATTTCTGCTCGATCAATACGGCGGAAAAATGTACGGCATGGCCCTCCGCTTTCTCTCCAATGAAAAAGAAGCCGAAGACGCAGTGCAGGAAGTCTGGATTCTGGTTTCCCAGAAACTCACGGAGTTTCGCGGAGACTGTAAACTGGGCACCTGGATTTACCGCATCACGGCCAACAAGTGTCTTGAGCGGATCCGGTCTTCCAAAAAGCAAAAGGAAAAGACCGAGTCTATTGACGGCTTGATGCCTGAATATATCGAAGACGGACATTATAAAAAAGAATTCGCCGACTGGTCCCAGCGGCCCGATAAAGAAGCAGATCAGAATGCCCTGAAATGTGAAATCGAAAAAACCGTGAACAGCCTTCCCGAAGAATACCGCGAAGTGCTTGTGATGCGGGACATCGAAGGTTTTTCCGGTGAAGAGACCGCCGAAATGCTCGGCATTAATGAAGCAGCGATGAAAACGCGGCTGCACCGGGCGCGCATGGCTGTGCGTGAAAAACTCGAAAAGAAATATGGAAAAAAACCCTGGAGCGCATTCCTCGGAATGCTCATGTTATGAGACTTTATACCTGTAAAGAGGTCAATGATTTGCTGCTTGATTATGTGGAGGGAAAGCTTCCTCCGCACATTCAGAAGGAAATGGACTATCACATTGGCCTGTGCAATAACTGCGTGAAATTCATCAACACCTATCGGAAGACCATTGAGCTTACGGGAAAGCTTTCGGTGAAAAAACTTCCGCCCGAACTCGAAAAAACCCTCCTCCGCTTTCTGACAAAGCCGGTTTAAAAAACGTCCAAAAACGTTTTTAAATTTCCGAATCCTTTTCTTTTTTTCCGCATCCAATAAAGCGGCTGGAAACAGCCCTGGAGAGGAGAAGAAGATGGACAAAAATAACTATTTAAAACTGTTCTTTATTGCTGTGGTGTGGACGGCGTCCGTCATACTGACGGAAAGGCCCGCCTATCCAGCCGCTGAACCGATTGAACATCTCCCCGGGGATATTGTGAAGCTGGGTACCGGGATCAGCCGCATTCCCCGGAGCCTTTATTCGCCCGGCGAGACCTACGGGTTTTTTAAGTCTGCGGCCGGAAAACTTTGGCAATACTCGAGGCCCGAAGCGCCGGTCCAGGATTCGGCTGGTGGTGCAGCGCCTAAAGGGATAAGGATTCGTTATGCCTTTTAAGCGGCTGTGGGCAGAGGTCTTGAGAAGCAAATTTGAAATTATTTTATTGTCGTTAATGATCGCAGCGTGCTTCGGCGTTTTTTCGGCCTCTGCGTCTGATAAGGAGAAAGTGATGAACAAGATCGAGAAGTCCGAACAGGAGTGGAGAAAAGAACTTACACCGGAACAGTACAAGGTGATGAGAAAACACGGAACCGAGGCCCCTTTTACGGGGGAGTATCTCCATGAACACGGCAAAGGGGTTTACCACTGCGCGGCCTGCGGCGCGAAACTTTTCCGTTCGGACACCAAGTTTGATTCCGGTACCGGGTGGCCGAGTTTTTGGGCGCCCATGACTCCCGAAAGTATTGGAAAAAAAAACGACACCAGTTTTTTTATGACGCGTACCGAAGTGCATTGTCCGGTTTGCGGCGCGCACATGGGGCATGTCTTTGACGACGGGCCGGCGCCGACGGGAAAGCGCTATTGTATTAACTCCGTGTCTCTGAAATTTGAGCCGCAGGCGGACATGGCTGGAACAGGCGGACAGACGCCCCCTGATCAGGAAAAAGACCATTAAAAAGCGAATCTTTTTTTGGGGCGGATTCATCTAAAAGATCGAAATCACTTTTTTCACCTTTGTTAAAATAAGGAGTTTGTATGATCGAGAAAGTAAAAGAACTGGTATTGGGAACAGCTTCAAAATTGAAATGGCTGCCGCCGCTTCTTGCGCGTCTTGTGATCGGCGTTGTTTTTGTTCAAACGGGCTGGGGAAAGCTGCATAGCCTTGACCATGTGATCGAGTTTTTCCGGTCGCTGGGGATTCCTGCGCCGGAACTTCAAGCGCCTTTCGTGGCTTCGGTTGAACTCGCGGGAGGACTTTTGGTTTTGTTGGGACTTTTTACACGGCTGGCGGCGCTTCCTTTGATCGGGACAATGGTTGTGGCGATCTTGACCGCCAAACTTAAAGAGTTTACAGGTGTCCTGGATCTTTTCGGGACCCAGGAGTTTGATTACATTGTTCTGCTGGTGATGCTTTTTGTCAGCGGAGCCGGAGCGGTTTCACTGGACCGTTTTATCTGCAAACGCTGCGCGGGCATTGAAAAACCTTAAGCCAGGGAAAGTTCATTATGGAAGCCTTTAAGAAAAACTGGCCGGTTTACCTGATGGAAAGCTTTGCTCTGGGGCTTTTCATGTTTTCTGCGGCGCTGTTTACCGTGCTGCTGGAGGCGCCGGGATACCCGGGCAGGGAAGCTCTGCCGCAAGAATGGATGCGAAGGGCCGGGATCGGTATTGCGATGGGGCTTACAGCCATGCTTAATATTTATTCGCCGTGGGGGAAGGTGTCCGGAGCGCACATGAATCCCTCTGTGACGCTGACTTTTCTTCGTCTCGGAAAAATTCGAGTCGAGGATGCGCTCTTTTATGTGTTCTTTCAATTCGGGGGCGCCGTGGCGGGGCTCTGGGCCGCGCGAAGAGTCTTGGGAAAAGCCCTTAGTGAGGCTCCGGTTCTGTCGATTGTCACAAGGCCCGGCGTCTGGGGAGAGCCGGCTGCTTTTGCCGCAGAATTTCTGATCTCATTTTTGCTGATGGCGGTGGTTTTGAAATCCTCCAACCATTCCCGATTCAACCGGTGGACAGGCGTTTTTGCCGGTGCTTTGGTGGCCCTTTACATCCTGATCGAAGCCCCGGTTTCGGGTATGAGCATGAATCCTGCGCGTACTTTCGCCTCTTCCCTGTCGGCTGGAAACTGGCAGGGGCTCTGGATTTATTTTACAGCACCTCTCCTTGGGATGCTTTTGGCAGGAGAACTTTATGCGCACCGGGAAGGGTTTGAAAAAGTTTTTTGCGCAAAACTGGTCCATAGCCCGGAAGCCCGGTGTCTTTTCCGGTGCAGCTATGGGAAAATAAAACCTTGAAATTTTTTGAATCTTTTTCTGTCCACGAGGCATCTAATCATTCGAAACAACGCAATTTTAATCATTGAAAGGAATCATCATGACACCTCCTTATACAGTCCCTGCTGATCTTCCAGAAGTGGTGATGCCGACCTGTCCCATCAATAAGGTTCTGAAAGGGCAGAAAGCGCTTGTGACGGGTGCTAGTTCGGGCATTGGAAAAGGTATTGCGATAGCCTTGGGGCACGCAGGCGCGGACGTTGTGGTGAATTATTTGAGCGGTGACGAAGAGGCTGAAAAAGTTCTGGCGGAAGTCAATCGCTGCGGAAGGCAGGGCTATATGCACAAAGCGGACATTTCAAAAGAAGACCAGGTGCAGGCCATGTTCCAGAAAATGATTAAGGAGTTCGGAACCATCGACATCCTGGTTAATAACGCGGGCATTCAGAAAGACGCACCGCTTGACCAGATGACCCTGGCAGAATGGAACCTGGTCCTGGGCGTCAATCTCACCGGCCAGTTCCTTTGCTCACGTGAAGCCATCCGGGAATTTAAAAAGCGTGGTGTGCGCAAGGAAGTTTCCTGCTCCGCGGGCAAAATTATCTGCATCAGTTCCGTCCATGAAGTGATTCCCTGGGCCGGACACGTCAATTACGCGGCCTCCAAAGGGGGAGTCATGATGATGATGAAAAGCATCGCGCAGGAAGTCGCACCCTACCGTATCCGCGTCAACAGCGTCTGCCCCGGCGCAATCCGGACGCCGATCAATATGTCCGCCTGGTCAACCCCTGAAGCCTACCGGGACCTGATGAAGTTGATTCCTTACAAACGCATTGGCGAGGCCGAGGAGATCGGACGTGCGGCAGTATGGCTTGCCTCCGATGACGCGGACTATGTCACTGGGACCAGTCTTTTTGTCGACGGCGGCATGACCCTTTACCCCGGTTTTGAGGCCGGCGGCTAACCTATTTCTCAAACCGGAGAATTTTTTATGAACGCGGAAAAAACAAGGCTTGAAGAAGACGCGAAACAGCAGAAACGCTGGAGACGCTGGGGTCCTTACGTCAGCGACCGCCAGTGGGGGACCGTGCGTGAAGATTACAGCGCGAACGGTGAAGCCTGGACTTACCTTTCCCATGATCAATCCCGCTCGCGCGCCTACCGCTGGGGCGAGGATGGGATTGCCGGAATTTCCGACAATCATCAGCGGCTTTGTTTTGCGCCCGCGTTCTGGAACGGAGAAGACCCGATCCTCAAGGAGAGATTTTTTGGTTTGAATGGCTCGGAAGGCAATCACGGGGAGGACGTGAAAGAGTATTACTTTTACCTGGATAACACGCCTACGCATTCCTACATGAAGTGCCTCTATAAATATCCATCCACTCGTTTTCCTTACGAGCGTCTGGCAGAGGAAAACCGGCGGCGGGGGCAGGATGTTCCGGAATTCGAACTTCTGGACACAGGTGTGTTTTCCGAAGACCGTTACTTTGATATTTTTATTGAGTACGCAAAAGCTGATGCAGAAGACCTTTTGATCCGGATTCAGGTTTTTAACCGCGGACCGGAAGAGCGGGTCCTTCATGTTCTCCCTACCTTGTGGTTCCGTAACACCTGGTCCTGGGATCCGTCCGCAAAGAAGCCGCAGATCCGGGAGACAGCCGGGATTCTGGAAGCCGATATTCACGGCCTGGGTTCGTATTTTTTGGCCTCGGAAAGCGCGGGCGAAACCCTGTTCACTGAGAATGAGACCAATTTTAAAAGAATCTTCGGGAGTGAAAATGCCGGACTGTATGTCAAGGACGCGTTTCATGAATATGTCGTGGACGGCAGACGCAGTGCGGTTAACCCCGGGAGAAAAGGATCCAAGGCGGCTTTCCACCAAGTCATAAAATTAAAACCCGGCGCCAGTCAGACGCTGCGGTACCGGCTGAGCCAAAAGCTGCCGGCCTCGCCTTTTGCCGGATTTGACGCGATGTTTGCAAAGAGACAGGAAGAGGCGGAGAGGTTTTATGAAGACCTGATTCCTTCAGGTGTGGATGAAGACCATCAGCGGGTTCAGAGACAGGCCTTTGCCGGAATGCTTTGGAGTAAGCAGTTCTATCATTATGTGATCGAGGAATGGCTGAACGGGGACCCCGCGGGCCCCGTGCCGCCGCAGGAAAGAAAGAGCGGACGTAACCACCGGTGGCCGCATTTTTATTCCGATGACATTCTCTCCATGCCCGATACATGGGAATACCCCTGGTTTGCGTCTTGGGATCTGGCGTTTCACTGCATTCCGCTCGCCATGATTGACGCGGAGTTTGCCAAGAAACAGCTTATGCTGCTCACGCGTGAATGGTACATGCACCCCAACGGCCAGCTTCCCGCATACGAATGGAACTTTGAAGACGTGAATCCTCCCGTGCATGCCTGGGCCGCGTGGCGTGTTTACAAAATCGAAGCCAAAATGACGGGGAAATCCGACCGTGCATTTCTTGAGCGCGTGTTCCAGAAATTGCTTCTTAATTTTACCTGGTGGGTTAACCGTAAGGACGGAGATGGGAAAAATATTTTCGAGGGCGGTTTTTTGGGCCTCGACAACATCAGCGTGTTTAACCGCAATGACCGGATTGATGGAGGACACCTGGATCAATCGGACGCCACGAGCTGGATGGCGATGTACGCGCTGAACATGCTCACCATCGCGCTGGAGCTAGCCCGTGAGAATCCGGTGTATGAAGATATCGCCAGTAAATTTTACGAACATTTTTTGTACATCTCCGAAGCGATTTCACACATGAGTGACCGTTCCATCCCTCTCTGGAATGAAGGCGACGGATTTTTTTACGATGTCGTGCATTTGCCGCATGGGCACAGTTTTCCTTTGAAAGTAAGGTCGCTGGTGGGGCTTATCCCGCTCCTTGCGGTGGAGACACTGGACCCCGATTATCTGAAAATGTTTCCGGGGTTTAAAAAGCGGTTTGACTGGTTTACCCAGAACCGCAAGGATTTGTGCGGCAAGGTGGCCTGCATGATGACGCCGGGCACCTCCGGCCGGCGCCTGCTTTCGATTGTGGACGGGGCGAAACTCCGGCGTGTTCTGGAAAAAATGCTGGATGAAAATGAGTTTCTCAGTTCGTTCGGCATCCGGTCTGTTTCAAAAGTTCACCGGGAGCACCCTTATACCCTTCGATGGGAGGGCGTCGAGAAGTGCGTGAGTTATGACCCGGGGGACTCCACCTCACGGCTTTTTGGCGGGAACTCCAATTGGAGGGGGCCTGTCTGGTTCCCTGTGAATTTCCTGCTTCTGGAAGCGCTTCAGAAATTTCATTATTACCTGGGCGATGACTTTAAAGTGGAGTGTCCCCGGGGTTCAGGAATTTTTTTGAACCTCTGGGAAGTGTCGCAGGAACTTTCCCGGCGCCTTACCGGAATTTTTCTGAAAAACGAAAAAGGGGAAAGGCCTGTTTTTGGCGGGCAGCAGGTCTTTAATCAGGATCCGAACTGGAAAAATCATGTTCTTTTTTACGAGTATTTTCACGGCGATACCGGTGCCGGCGTGGGGGCTTCCCATCAAACAGGCTGGACCGGACTTGTCGCAAAATTAATCCAGCAGTACGGAGAGTATTGCTGCGGTAAAAATCCCGGCACGCGCCCCGAGCCTTCGAAAGATGTTGTTTTTTATTCCCAAACCAAGGAAGTCAATCAGTGCGGCGGCGTCAGCGGCTGCGGAGCTAAAGAAACCAAGGTGACCCCATGAATCCCAAACAGTACGACGTCATTATTATCGGAACAGGCGCCGGCGGCGGTACGCTTGCCTACAAACTCGCAGGATCGGGAAAGAAAATTCTGATTCTGGAGCGCGGTGATTTTCTGGTGCGGTCCAAAGACAACTGGGATCCTGCCAAAGTTTTCGGAAAGGAAATTTATCACACCCAGGAGCGCTGGCTTACCCGTGAAGGTAAACCTTTCCGTCCGGGACAGGCCTATATGGTTGGCGGGCAGACCAAGGTTTATGGTGCGGCCCTTTTGCGCCTGCGTAAAGAAGACTTTGGGGAAATTCATTACAAAGACGGTATTTCGCCCTCCTGGCCGGTGGGGTATGACGATCTTGAACCTTATTACAATGAAGCGGAAAAACTTTATTTTGTGCATGGCGAAAAAGGGGAAGATCCGACGGAGCCGCCGCGTGGAGCCTACCCCTACCCCAAACTTTCTCATGAGCCCCGGATTCAGGAGATTTTTGGAGAACTCCAGGCGCAGGGACACAAGCCCTTCCACCTGCCGATCGGAATCAAACGCTTTGAAGATAACCTGCGTGAAAGTCCCTGCATCCGCTGTGAAACCTGCGACGGGTTTCCCTGCGCGGTCAATGCCAAAGGGGATTCTGAAATCAGCTGTCTGACGCACGCGCTCGCACATCCGAACGTGACGCTGCTGACCAGGGCCCTTGTGGAACGTCTTGAAACGGACGAAAGCGGAAAGAAAATCCAGAGCGTTAAGGTTCTGAGGGAGGGTGAAACGCTTGAGTTCAGCGCCAGCCTTTTTATCCTTTCCGCAGGAGCCGTGAATTCAGCCGCGCTTCTGCTCAGGTCAAGGGATTCCAAAAATCCGGAGGGGCTTGCCAATTCAAGCGGCCTTGTGGGGCGAAATTACATGTGCCACAACAACTCCGCTATGCTCGCAATTCATCCGGTGAAAAAAAACCCGACGCTGTTTCAGAAAACCATCGGGGTGAATGATTATTACTTCGGGGCTGAAGACGCGCCCATCGGCCATATTCAGCTTCTTGGCAAGGCCACGGAAGGGCTTCTTAAGGCGGACAAACCGGAAGCTCCGCGCTTCATCCTGAAATGGATGGCGGATCATTCCGTGGACTGGTGGTTTACGACGGAGGACCTCCCTCATCCTGAGAACCGTGTTACCTTAACTGAAGACGGCAACATCAAGCTGAGCTACACACCCAGCAACCGCGAACCGCATTTCAAACTCATCAAGGCCTTCAAGAAAACACTTTGGAATCTCGGGTTTCGCGTGCTGCTTGAAAAAACCATGCCCATTAATGCCGTGGCGCATCAGGTGGGAACCACGGTGTTTGGAAAAGATCCCCGAAAGTCCGTGCTGGACCCTTGGTGCCGAGCCCATGACCACGAAAATCTTTTTGTGGTAGATGGGGGATTCTTTCCGTCCTCTTCAGCCGTGAACCCGTCGCTGACGATCGCGGCTCAGGCTCTTCGCGTGGGGGAACATATCCGTAAACACGTTTTGGCCGAACAGATGGCGGCGGCGAGATGAACAAGACAATGACTTTTCTGGTTCTCCTAGCCGTCCTTTCCGGTAACGTTTTTGCGGAGGAGGAAACTCCATGGTGGCCTTCCAAATACGGCCCGGAGGACCAAATCGGGACGCTGAATGAAATCACATCGGACAAAGTTGTGGAAGCGGCGCGCCTTGTGAAGAAAGGAAAGGTGTATGACCTTGGCCGCGTTATTGACGAAAACATTCCGGCATTTCCCGGACGCTACTGGCGGCAAACACTGGTTTCGAGCGCGCATATTCTGAATAAGCGGGGGCCGGATTCCGGAGGGGAAGGACGCGGAAAAAACCAGATTAACTGGATCACGGAAATCGTGACCGGGACTTACCAGCTGGGAACACAGATGGACGGGTTGAATCATCTGCAGATTGGAGAACGCTTTTACAACGGCTACCAGACAAAAGACATTGTTGAGGAATGGGGAACCAGCAAGCTCGGCGTGGAAACCATTCCGCCTATTGTGACCCGCGGTGTGCTTGTGGATCTTACGGAGGAGCGGAAGGGCGAAAGACTGGGACCGGGCGAAGTTGTCACGGTGAAGATGATCAAAGACTTTCTTGAACGGCATAAACTTCAGGTTGGCAAGGGCGACGCACTGCTTTTTCATACCGGGTGGGGCGGGCTGTGGACCCAAGCGGAAAAATTTTCCAAAAGTGAGCCCGGACCCGGGCTTGAAGCCGCGCAATGGATCGTGGACCAGGCCATTGCTGTCACGGGCTGCGACACATGGAGTTTTGGGGCTGTGCCCGGTGAAGATCCGGAGCGGCCCTTTCAAGTCCCGCAGATCCTGAACGTAAAACACGGAGTGTTTATTCTTGAAAACCTTAAAACAGAGGAGCTGGCTAAAGAAGGTGTCTACGAATTCCAGTTCGTCATTACGCATGCCAAAACGAAAGGCTCGACCGCGGCGCAGATTTCTCCCGCGGCCGTGATTTAAAATGGAAAAATTACACCGCAGCTGTGTTCCCGGGGGCGCGAATAAAAAAATTCTGATTCTCGGAGGAGGGTTCGCGGGGCTGTACGCTGCGATGGAGCTTGAGAAGAAACTAGCCCGAGAGCAGGGAGTGCAGATCACTCTGGTGAACAAGGATAACTTCTTTCTTTTTACGCCGATGCTTCACGAAGTGGCCTCCTGTGATTTGGACATGACGCACATTGTCAACCCGGTGCGCAAGCTCCTCAAAAAGGTACAGTTCTTTGTCGGTCAGGTGGAAGAAATCAATCTTGAACGCAAAGAAGTTACAGTGGCTCATGGGTATGACCATCATACCCATGTTATGACCTATGACCACCTTGTCGTGGCTTTGGGGTCGGTCACCAATTTTTTTAATCTCCCGGGACTGAATGATTACGCGCTCACGATGAAAAGTTTGGGGGATGCCATTGCTTTGCGTAACCGCGTCATTCAGCATTTGGAAGAAGCGGATACGGAATGCGCTGCCCAAAACCGTGAAGCCTTGCTTACCTTTGTCGTTGCGGGAGGCGGCTTTGCCGGTGTGGAAACACTGGCCTCGATCAATGATTTTGCCCGGAGCGCGCTGCGTTTTTATCCCAATCTCAAGGAAGAGATGCTTCGCATGATCCTTGTCCATCCGGGAGAACTGGTTTTACCGGAACTGGGTCCGAAGCTTGGCGCTTACGCGCAGAAGCAGCTGGAAAAAAGAAAAATCCAGGTCCTAAGTAAAAGCCGTGTGGCCGCCGCGTCTGAAGACTCCGTGACCCTGCAAAACGGAGATGTGATCAAAACCAATACGCTAATCTGGACTGCGGGAGTTTCTGCCAATCCCATCTTAGAAAAGCTGCCCTGCAAATCAGAACGAGGCCGGCTGCTGGCCAATGAGTATCTGGAACTTCCGGAATGGCCCGGGGTCTGGGCGGTCGGGGATGCCGCGCTGATTCACGACCCCAAAACGGGAAAGTTTCATCCGCCTACGGCGCAGCACGCGCAGCGTGAGGGAAAAATCGTTGCGTATAATATTCTTTCCCGGCTTTACCCTGAAAAGTACCAGAAGCGGCCGTTTTCATTTTCAACCCTGGGGCAGCTTGCGACGATCGGAAGAAGGACGGGCGTTGCCAATATTATGGGCATGAACTTTTCGGGATTTATTGCCTGGTGGCTGTGGCGGACTATCTACCTCAGTAAGCTTCCCCGTCTTGAAAAGAAAATCCGCGTGGCTTTTGACTGGTCGCTGGATTTGATTTTTTCCAAAGACCTGGTTCAGTTTATGACGGTCCGCTCCGCAATGACCGCCGTAAAGTAAGAGTTTTCAGCCGCATTGACGGCAAGAGATAAAGCGGATCACAAGGCTAAATCAGGCTTGCTATCCATGCTCGAAATCCACTATGATTCCGCCCATGCCCCGTCACATCCGCTGGCTCCCCAGCTTTATTACCCTTTGCAATCTTTGGGCCGGCTTTCTTGCTTTGTACATGATTATGCATGATCAGCTCATGACCGCCGCGATGTTTGTGGCGGCGGCGCTTTTTTGTGATGCCCTGGATGGAAACCTTGCCCGCCTTTTGAATGCCACAAGCGCCTTTGGAAAAGAGCTGGACTCTCTTTCCGACATTGTTTCTTTTGTGGTTGCGCCGTCATTGCTCGCGGTCCGCGCGGTGACAGGCTGGGAAATTCTCGCGGGCGCGCTTCTTTTTCTTGGCGCCGGCGCTTACCGCCTGGCACGGTATAACTGTCATAGCGATGAGACCAACCCCCATTTTGAAGGTCTTCCCACACCCGCGGCGGCATTTACGCTTGTGATGATCATGGTCGCTTTTCTCAGCGTTCCGGGAATCCGGCAGGAAACCAGCAAGACGCTTTGTGAAGTGCTCCTTTTTTCTTTTGCCGCGCTCATGGGCAGCAAAATCACATACCCCAAATACACGATCCTTCCTTTTTCGCAGTGGAGGTATTTTCTGTTCGTGGAGCTTGCCGTGATGATGGCAGGGTGGATTTTCGTGAACCTGCCTTTTGGCCTTGCCTCAGCCTCGGTCGTTTTTGTGGCTGGCGCGCCGCTTCATTACCGGTGGTTTTGCCGCAGGCATTCGCCGTCTTCTTCCGTCAATTAGAATGCAGACTTTTCAGAAAACCGTTTTTTCGCCGAAAAAGGTCTCTTCGCCAGCCGGACTGTCCCATCCACCTGAATTTGAATCTCCCAGACCGCCGCTCTTTCTGCGGATACTTCTTCTGCCCCTTGTGACGGCCGCCCTCGCTTTCTTTGTGTTAAGGGCCGCGGTCAGAAAAAAGAAAATCCTGGTGATTGCCATGAAAATCGGGAACATGGGGAACGGACTGTTTCTTTACGCCAATGCTT
This sequence comes from uncultured bacterium, assembly GCA_964434115.1. GTDB lineage: Bacteria > Omnitrophota > Omnitrophia > Omnitrophales > Aquincolibacteriaceae > ZLKRG04. Next base: position 135,897 of record CAYSSX010000008.1, on the reverse strand, counting down.
TGGCGTTTGCCCTGGAAAATGATTTTGAGGTGCTTAATCCGTCCTTTCATGAGTATGCGGATTACTTTGAAACCCGGGGCGCTCCCCGCCGCTCTTTTCTTGCCGGGGTTTTTTATGACGTTGTCCGGGAGACCGCGGGCGCTGTCCTGCATTTTCCGGAAAACCCCTTTTTAAAAACCGTGCAATTTCAAAGTTGTCAGGAGATTCTTGATCTGGAAAGCGAGGATTTTCTGGAAAGCATCCGCGGAAAGAAAACCGTGTTTCTTCAGGGATGGCCCTTGATGAGTCCGAAAAACATGGAAAAGCATTCCGAAAGCATCCGCGCCCGCTTTCGTCCGGGCCGGGAATTTCAGGACGCGGTTGAGGCACCGGTCAAAAAATTGAGGGAGCAGAGCGAGGTTGTTTTAGGGGTGGTTATCCGGCAGGGGGATTACCGGCAATGGCGGAACGGAAAATATTTTTTTGAGACCGGCGAATATGTTGAAGTGATGCGCCGGGCGCTGGAATTATTTCCGGAAAAAAAAACCGGGTTTTTTATCTGCTCGGATGAGGCGCAGGACGAGCGCGTTTTTGAAGGGTTTCGTTTTGTTTTCCGCGGCGGACATGATTTGGAAAACCGCTACTCGCTCGCTTTGTGTGATTTTATGATCAGCCCGCCCAGCACCTATGCCGGATGGGCGTCGTTTTACGGGAAGGTTCCCTATTATGTGATGACCGATCCCCGAGCCCCCCTGCAATTGAAACTTTTTAAGCGGACCCGGAACCTGAATTTTTAGTCCTGGCCCGTCCCATTTTTCCCCGACATGTTTTTTTAGATACCTCTGAAACCCTTGATAGATAAGGGTTTTTAAGGGGGCTTTTTAAAAGTCCCGCATGTTTCTAAAAACCCCGGAAATGCCCCGGAAAGCTTTTTTTCTCAACTTTATTAAGACGCGCTAACCCTCTGTAAACATTGGTGTTGGCCGGAATGAGACTTTTCAGCTCATTGTAAAGGGACCTGGTTCGAGTACTGTTGAATTGGGTGGGAATGCAGTGGATAAGAAGCTTTGAAGAGAAGAGATTCTCTTCGGAAAAAGGGGGGCGCGGTTATGAGAAAAATAGCGATGTTGCTCATGGTGATGTTGGTGGCAGGAGCAGCTCCAGGGTGGTGTCTCTTACCCACAGTTGACGGTTATGTGGTGAGCCATACGCAAAGCGGGATTCAACCCGTGGCGGATACCGGAAAAGTTTACCAGGCGGTAAACAACGGTATCGACACTTCATTGGACAAGATGCCGGGCGTGAAAATCCGGCCCATGCTGTTTGATCCGATTGATAAGGTTCTCAAGACTTCCGTAGATGCCACGAAAACAGTGGTTAACGGCGTCTGGGATCTTGTGACCTTGAAGTCATTACGAACACACAAGACCACATAAACAAGACCGTGGTGAACAAGCTTTGAAGGGGAGCTGCCAGCTTTTGGCGGCTCCTCTTTTTTTACGCGGATGTTCTTTATGGATGAACCGCCTGCGGATGCCGATAAAAGAGCAGTGTTTTTTAAACCGGATTTCCAAACCCAAGGAATCATCCCGCAAGGCGGACGCCCTCTTATGAATTTTATTCCCGTTCGGTTTTCAAAATGCCTTCTTCTGCCTGCCCTGGTTTTATTTTTACTTGCCGTGTTCTGCCCTGAGAGCCGCGCGGCCGAAGCCGGAATCAAATACAACCGCACCAAGGCGGAGTATCCGGAGAAAGTCCTGACGGACATGAGGCGTTTTAACAAAGACAGAATCCGCACCGTGATGATCGCGCTTCCGTGGGCGGAATGGGAGAGCGGGGAAGGCCGGATCGACGAAGCGTTTATCAAAAACCAGCTTGCGCCTGTGCTGAGTTACTGCGAGGCGCACAAGATCAAAGTGATTCTTTCAAGTCATTGTTCTTTTTGGGAGCATTCCGGAAACTGGACGATTCCGCCCTGGATCCGGCTGAGAAGCGGTTTCACCTCCGCGGTGTCGGCGCTGACAGACCCGGGCATCCGGGAAGAACACACGGCTTACTTGAAACGGCTTGTGGACGCGACTCATGGTTATCCCGCGGTGACTGGCTACAACATTTTGAATGAACCCGTGGCGGCAACGCATTGGTACATCAAAGACAAAAGAGGAAGGGCCGATTTTGACAGCCGGTGGGAAGGTGTTTTAAGCATCAGCCGGTCAGTTAAAAAATACATGCGCCAGATCCGGGCTTCTCAATCCCTCATGATCGGCAACGGAAGTTCCGAAGAGGGGTATGAAAAATATGTTTGGGAAAACAACGGAACGCTGGACCTGAATTATTTTTGGACCGAGACCCTGGATAGGATTGCAGGTCAGTCCATTCCTCTTTTGAGGGCGTCCGCGGAAAAATATCCCGGCCGTTCCCGGGTCCGCACCGAAGGGATTTTGACCTACAAATTTCTCGAAGCCTGGAAAAAGGCCGGCGATATGAAAGAGGTCAAGGCTCGCTGGGAAGAAGGTGCGGATGAATCGCCGGTGCTTTTTGATTATGACGCGGCTTACGATTATGAGGGCGAGGGAAATGCCTCGGTGCCGGACCTTGAAGCCTTTTATGTTTGGCGGGCGGGGAGCATTGAAGGCTCGGAGGGGTTTACTTTCCTTCTCGATCACAAGCGGGGAGACCGCCCCACACCTTACTACTCGGCCCTGCGCGACCTAGCGTCAGGAATTGATTCCTTTGAAGCCCTGGACCCGGAGGGACTTCCGCGGGATGGCGCCTCGGGATTGTTGTTTAATCCGGACCAGGCCAAGCCGGGCATTTCAAAACGCTGGACAGGAACGGGTGTGATTACGGGGCAAAAAGAGGTGCTTCCTCCCGGACTGGAGTCCCGCGCGGCGGCGCGCATCCGGCTTGAGGCGGGGCAATTTATTTTCCGTTCGGTGATTCCCGCGCACTGGAAAGATAATGGTGTTAAGTCTTCGGACAGTCTGGACCTATGGGTTTTTTCTGAGAAGCCCGCGCAAGTGGATCTTTCGGTGAAGACAGGGCGGAGAGTCTTTAAGCGCAAGATGGCCTTGATTCCGGGATGGCAGCAGTACCGGGCGCCCCTGAAATCCCTGGGGATCACGGAGATAAGCCTTCCGGATATCCGGGGGGTCGGTTTTGAAAATTCCGGCCCGCAGGCCCTTGAGTTTTTTGTGGATGATTTTTTGATCAGGGCCTAGGTTTTTTGAAAAACAATAAAAACTTTGTTGACCCGGTTGTGTGCGGGTGATAAATTCCGCGCATGAATCCGAAACAGCTTCCCCCGGCGTGTTTCTTCCTTCTCGCAATAACTCTATCCATTCTTCCCCTCTGTTCTGCGCTTGCCGCGGATGATGAAGCTGAACTCGGTCCCGGCGTTGCCCAAAAAGTAAACAAAGAGGACGCGCCTTTAGATCACGCGGTCATGAAAGACGCGGCCCGTGAAGGTGTCCGCCGTTCCGGCGCGGGGGATCCCCTTAAACCTTCGGAACCGATCAAAGACGAATGGTTTCAGAGCGGAAAATTTCCCTCCGACACTTACTCTTATAACCTTGGCGCGGACGGCAAGATTTACGGCAAGGGGCAGACGCCCCCGCCCGGAGAGGTTCAGCTTCTTCGCATTACGATTACCCAGTGGCAGGGAGCCTGGGTCGCCCGGGCCAAGATCTACCGCGAGTATGACGGACGGGTTGAGCTTGCGGGAAGCGGCAGCTCAGGGGCCTCCGCGGATGACTATCTGGAATCCGACAAAGGGCATGGCTGGGACAAAGACGGGCTTTCCACGGAAGAGCGTAACGAAATCCGCGGCCATAAATTTGATGCCAAAGACCCGCACACCGCAGTACGTCAGGCCTTGCTTCGCCTGCAGATGAAGAACAAGCTTTACGATCCGACCCGGGAAATCACCGAGGGTCCCACGGCTCCGAAAGAAGAACCCAAGGCGTCCGAGAAAAAAGAACCCGCCCCTGAACCCAAAGGTGAAGAGCCGGTTCAGCAGGCTTATCATGGGCGCCAGGCTCATCCGGTGCACGGAGCTGCTTCCGAAACCAAAACCAACAGCATCGGCACAGGCGTTGACTATAAATTTCACTCTTATCAAATCGGGGCCAGCTACACTCCGCGGTTTAAAATTGTAGAAGACCAGCCGCCTCTGCCTGCTCCCCGAACCTTCATCGATCCTTATTACCTCCCGCGCCTTGACACGTATCCCGGATTTGTTTTGATCGGGGCGCCTCCCGCGGCTTCGGATTCTTACGCGACTTACCCCTCAGAACCCTGGTGGGGCGGGTCACCCTTAGATTCTATTTACCGTTATTCGGGCGACCAATGGGGCGACTGCCTGGGACCGAGCTGTGTTCAGCGCGGGGGATTCCGCCCGCCGGTCGGAAGCTGGGTTCACTTTACGCCCATGCACACGGAGCGCCGTGATGACCTGAGAATTTTTGTCGGCTATTCCGACACGATTGACGCCTTGTCGCAGCGTCTTGGCCCTGTGGTCGAACTCAAGAACGATCAACAGTAAAAATGATGAAAGAGTTCATGAGAAAAAAAACGGATCTGAAAATTCCGGGAATGCTTTCAGCGCTGGCGCTGGGTGTCTGCCTTACGGCCCCGGTTGTTTTCGCGGAAGCGGAAACGCCTGAGAATTTTGGAAACTCTGTTTTGACCGGGGTTGAAGACCTGGTGAAGGCCACAAAATTACCCGATCTAAAAAAACATGTTTTTGAAAAATACGGAGTGCTTTTCAAACCGTATTTTAAACAGGGCTTTGAGCTTTCCAGCAACCCTTTCAGCGCGCACAGCGGCAAGACCGATACGGCGTGGACTTTTACGCCGGGATTTCAGACGCTTCTTCAGAACAAATACGGCGTGATCGGCGCGGCCTATGAAGCCACGTTCAAGTACTTCGACAAGTTCTCTTCGCAGAACACGCAGGACCAGTCCTTCCTTGTTTACAGTGACCTTTTCCCGAGCGAAAGCACGTACCTGCGAGTCAGTGACAAGTTCGACCAGCGGGGCGATACCGCCGGTGACCCGTCGTTTGAACCCGTGGATTACCGGGACAACACGGTCAATGTGGTGGCCGGAATCCATCAAGGGGACTGGACGCATGAAGTGGGGTATGAAAATTTTGACCGCAATTTCCAACAGGACCTGACCGAGCGCTACAGTTACAACGAAAACAAATACGACTACCGCCTTTACCGCAAACTGAATGACAAGATGCGGGTTTTTGCCGGCGGCCGCCTTGGTTTTGTGGATTTTGAAAAGCAGCACTCCCGCGACACGGTTTATTTTGAAACGCCGGTGGGGATTGAGGGAACGCTTCCGTGGTATGAAATTGAAGCCAGCGCGGCGGTCGGGCTTCATCACCGCAATGTGTATGTCAGCGACCGCCATGACTGGACCAATGTCGTGACCTCGCTGAATCTGCAGAAGACCTTTAAAAAGAGCCGCACCTCGGTAGAAGGAAGTTTTATCCGCCGTCCCGTGGAATCCAGCTTTGAAAATGCCACGACCTATGATGAGAAAATGTTCTATACAGGCGTGAAGCATCTTTTTACCGAAAAGCTGCGCGGCCGTTTGGGGTCTTATTATTCACGGCGCGATTTTAACGAGAGGACTTTTCAGGGGCAGCGTTTTCAGATTGGAAACGCCTTGTTTGTTCAAACCGCGGGCACGGTTTACCGCCATGATCACATTGCGGGTTTCAACGCGGGCTTTGATTACCATGTCCGCAAATGGCTGATCTTCCACGTGGATTACAACCTTACGGTGCGTGAGTCCAATGTCACGGGGCTTGATTACACCGAAAACCGTTTGAACCTCGAAACCACTATTCCGCTGTAAACGAAATTCCCGCAGCTGCGTTTTTCCTTCTCCGTTATTCCTTAGCAGTCAAATCAGAATGAAAATTTATTCCTGGGTTTGTCCGCCTACGGGCTGGCCCGCAAACGTAAGAAAGACGAGATTTTTTAACTTTCTGTCCAGGGCAGAGAAAGCGAAAATCAAACTGCCCCAGCAGGCCATAAGGTAGCCATAGCCCAGAAAGGGCAAAGGAAGGAAGGTGGTAATGAGCGTCAAGGCGGCATTTAAAATCAGAAAAGTGAAAGAGACCTGAAGGGCGATTGTTTTAAGGTCAAAGTAGAGAATGATCAGGAGCGTCACAAGAAGAAGGCTGTGCAGGAACGCGCCAAGAACACAGACGCGGAAGACGGGGACCTGGGCCCACTGCATGCGCAGTGCGGTCAGGATTTCCGGGGCAAAAACAATGGCCAGAAAAGTCACGAGCCCCTGGTAAAGAATCAGTGTTTGAAGGCTGGTCCGCAGGGCGTGATTGATTTTTTCCCGGAGCTGCTGAAGGTGATCAAGCGGCGACTTGGAATTGATGGAAGTGTAAAAATTCCGGTAGCGCCTGTAAAAATCGGTCTCCACCTGGACCAGAAAAATAGACATCGCCGGGATGATCGTAAGAAAGGCCGCGAAACCCGCGGATTCATAAAAAGGAAAGATGCGCAGGTTTGGCGCAATGACCGTGGCCTGAGGCGAAAGCCAGAAAACGATTTTGTCGATCCATAGCGCCAGGCTGTAAAAGAATCCCGTGAACATCAGGATCCGGTTTTTTTTCATGAAATCAAGGAAGGCCCAGTCAAAAAGATCGCGGCTTGGAAATTCAATAAAAAGACGCAGGGTCCATAACCCCGCAATGACCAAATGCCCCGCCAGGTAGCCCGTAAGGTAGCCGTCAATTCCCCAGCGGCTACCGAGAAAAAGAGCCGTGATGACCGTTACGGCTGAACCCGCGACATAAGCCGCGGCAATAGCTTTGTAATCCCTGAGGGCCGTCAGAAAAATCATCAGGATCCAGATCAACGAAAGGGAGAGGTAGACCATTAAGGCCAGCACATGCGTGCGCGTGAAACCGCCGGCCACGAGAAAGAAGAGAAAACCCGCGGCAGCCTGGATCCCGAGCATACAGAAAGCGGCCGCGTTAAAAACCGGCACCAGGGCATCGTCTTCATTACCGTACAGACGGTCCGCGACATAGCGCGTCACAGGGTATTGAAAAAGCCCCGTAACGATAAGCGAGAACGCGGAAATATAAATGATCAGGGTGCGGAAATAAGTCATTTCAAAAATATCGAGTGTGGACGGGGCAAAGTAGCCCAAACTGAAAAGCGTGAGGATGCTGAGAATCCAGGGGCCTGAAGAAATCAGGGTGGAATAAAAATAGGCATTGAAGGAACTGAAGTACGTGTCCTTTTTCAGGAGTTTCTGAAGATGAAAGCCTATGCCTGCCATGAAATCCTCTCGCCGTAATGATTGTACAGTTCTTCGTAAGCCGCGAGAAAATCATCTTCCTGATAATAGGTCACGATCCGGCGGCGCCCGGTTTCGCCCATGCGCTGGGCCTTGCGGGGATCTTTTAAAAGACGGATCACGGCTTCAGCCGTGGCCGCGGGGTCACAGATCGGTGTGATCAGGCCCGAAGGCCCGAGAAGACGGTCATCATCCGAGCGGCCGTTGAGCAGTTCATTGCAGGAACCGGCGGCTGTTGACACCACGGGGATCCCATAGCTGTGCGCTTCAAGAATCACAAGCGGCTGCGCTTCGCTGATGCTGGTCAGGACCACGACGTCGTACCCGGGATAGAAATCCGCCGGATTGACTTTGCCGCGGAAACGGATCACCGAGTTAAGGCCTTGAAGTTCGGTCAGAAGAACGCATTCATGGTAATAATCCGGGTCCTCATCCGTGGGGCCGAGAATATCAATCTCCACCTCGGGAAATTCCTCATAAATTTTCCGGCAGGCGCGGATAAAGGTTTTGACATCTTTGATGGGTACCACACGGCCGACAAACCCGATACGGAGGTTTTTTTTATCCGGATTCCGCGGCGGCAAGGCCGGAGGAATCGAGACGCCATTGGAAATAATGCGGGTCCGGGCCGGGTCGGCGCCTTCCTGAATCTGAATTTCACGGTTACGTTCATAAAGGGTGATGATTTCCGAAGCCCGGTCATAAACCAGACGGCTCAGCCCCACAAAAAACTGCGTCCACCAGTCCTTGAAATAATCCTGTCCTTCGGAAACTGCGGGGGTTTCGGCGGATTCGGAATAGATCCAGTTGGCGCGGGCAATTTCGATTTTGCGTTCACGTGTGTAAATGCCGTGCTCCGTCAGAAGGAGCGGCCTGGAGGTGCGGCTCGCGGCAAGCGCGCCCAGAACACCGGCATAACCCGTGGAAACCGTGTGATAAACCCGGGCCTGCGGGATTTCCGCGCGAAGAATAGAGAAGAGCGGCAGATGAAGAAAACGCCAGGTCCAGAAATAATCGACAAACGAAACTTCCGCGCCCTCTTCGCGGTAAGTGCTTTCAAGGACTTTCCAAAGGGCCTGGGAATGGGCCATGTCATAGAGGCTGATGGTCCTGGTCTCTTTATCGCCGGCCACGCGAACGAGATCGTCGAAATGCTGGCAGTGTCCCTTTTTCAAGGCCATGAGAAATTTTTTCACAATCTCAAAATCTTCACTGCGCGCGGGCGGAAGTTTCTCAGGGAACACCCGGTAGTCAAAAAGATAGAGCTCCCGGAACTCCACAATGTTGGAAGGCAGTTCATAATGAAGCGTGCGGGTGCTGTCGCGGTAAGCGCCGATATAGACGATCGAAAACCGGACGTCTTTGAGCTCTCGAATGAGCTGATACACCCAGCTTGAAACCCCGCCGGAAACGTAAGGATAAGTTCCTTCAAGAATCAAACAGACATCGCTGTTCATAAGACGGCCCTCGGTCCGGGGGACGGTGCGAGCATGCTGACACGGATCCATCCGGCGATAACCTCTTCCAAAAGGTCCCGGATCTCCGGGATTGTTTCGGTTTCAAAAGCCCTGTAGAGCGCGGATTTTAAACCCTCTCCGCAAACTGTCCGGCGGCTGATGAAGAGCAGGATTTCTTTTTTGATGTCGGGAGCGGCTCCCGCGTATTCATCTTTCGGAAAATCCTCTGAAAGTCCTTCCATTTCAAATAACCGGATTTTGTTCATGGCCCGGATCAAAAGCCCCTTTTGTTCCGGGGTCCATTCCGGAAGGGCCACGGCGGAAACAAAAAGACTTCTTTCCTTCAGCGCCAGGTTCCGGATGAGCACATGAAGCCGGGCGATAGGCATCGGCTTGCGCGGAAAGCCTTCGTATTTGCGGATCATTTCAAAAATTTCACTCAGCAGTGTCCGGGTGGTCGCGAGGTCGCGGGCGGAGATATCACGGAAAAGCCGGGACGCCACGCGGAACAATTCGCGCACGGAAAAACATGTGGAAAGAATTTCAGACAGTTTTTCCGGGGATCGGGTCAGGATGGCCCGGAGTTCATCATACGCGGCTTTGCGGACCATGGTTTCCGTGTCGCGTGCGGAAAGCACGAGAAGACGCTGAATTTTATTCGAAGCCGAAAAGCGTCCGTAAGCCCGGACCGCGTCATAGCGCAGCCTTGGGTCGGGCGAGGACAGTAAATTTTGAATCGCGGCCTGCAGTTTGTCCGGAATACTTCCGGGGTTTGAGATGCGGCACAAGGCCGAGAGAAGAATTCTGCGAAGGGCGGCGGATGCCGGTGACTGGGCGTCGAAACAGGCTTCGATCCTTGGCCACTCTCCGGGATTCAGCGCCTCGGGCAATGCCGACGCGGCCGCCATTGAAAACGGTCCGCCGGCGAGAGCCGTGGACCAAAGAAATTCCCGGACCACTGGAAGGTCACAGCCCTCGAAAGAGGCCAGCACAGTCAGGCGGATTTTTGGATCCGGTTCCGAGCGGTAAAGTTCGAGGATGTCAGAAGCGCAGGATCGCAGAAAAGAAGGCGTTCCGAGAAGACGGATGTTCAGGATTTTCAGGGCAGGACTGTCTGAACGGAGGCCTTCCCGAAGCCATTCCAGCATCTGAGGGGTCTTAAGGCGCGTCAGAAGCGACGTGGCCCGCATGACGGTTTCCCGCGAGGGGGATTCTACGGCCAGACGCTGAATGACCTTGAAAAGTTCCGGCCTGCGGATGCTCCGGACCGAAGACAGGATTTCATGGAGCAGGGCGTCGTTTTTTTCGCCTGGGAGTTTCTCCGCGAGAACGCGTTCCCACCGCGTGTTCTGCTGTTTCAGGAGTGCGCGGTAAGCAAACCGCCGGGTGCGTGTGTTCTGGGCTTTCAGGCTTTTTAAAATAAAACGCGCGGGCAGTTCGGGCCTGAGCAGAAAGAGGGCCGCGAGTGCCTGCTCCTGGGTTTCCGGAGAACCCTGAAAGGCAAAACTTTCAAGAAGGGGGATGGCCCGCGGGTCGCGGAGTTTTCCCAAAGCCTTGAGGATGACGGCCGAACTTTCTTCATCCTGGGTTTGTTTTAAGACGGTCATAAGATCCGGCACCGCTTTTTTAAAGCCAAGCTGTCCGAGACGCGGCGCGGCAAAAAGGATTTTGTCAGGTTCGTTGGAACTTAAAAGACTGATCAAAAAGCGAAGCTGGAGATCAGGGTCCACTTTTTCGAGGCCCGCGCGTGCCTGCAGCCGGGCCACTTCGTTTTCACTGCCGAGCATCTGCATCAGTTTTTCGAGGGCGGATTCGGTCTGGACCTGAACGAGGAATTCCACAAGCCAGTAAAGGCTTTCCGTGTCACGCCTTTGACTCAGGGCCGCGGAAACATGCCGGACATTTTCATCGCTGAGGTCCGCGCAGAGCGAGGCAAAGAGTTCCTTGCGGACTTGTTCGTCCGCGGCGAGGAACCGGTCTGTCCGTTTTCGGATGAGCGTATCGTCTAAAGGGCTTCCAGCCAAAATGAATGGACCTCTTTTTCATGGGTGTCCAGCGAAGCGGGGTCGACCCGGGCCAGTTTTTTCCGGCAGGCTTCGTACTGGTGCATTTGAAAATCAAATTCGGCGCCGAGCATGAGAAGCTGTTTATCCTGGGGCCAGGTCTCAAGGGCGTGGTTCATGACGGCGCCCGCGCGTTTGAAATCCTCCAAGGCATACAAACAGCGAAGGTAGTGGGCCACGATTTCAGGCTGATTGGTGTTGGAATCCAAACTATTGCGGTAGGCATTCACCGCCAGTCCCCGGTAATAGCGCGCCAGGGTTTCGTCCAGAAGCCCGGACTCGGCATAGCGCTGATAAATCTCTCCGGTTTCAGACCAGGCCGAAGCCGTGCCTTTTTTACGGGCATTTTTTTTGCTCTCCAGAATGCGGCGGTTGAGGTCCGCTTCGAGCTGGATCAAGGCTCCCGCCGCGTACATGCGGACTTCCGCGGAGGCATCGCGAAGGGCCAGATGAAGCAGGGAGACATTTTCCGGGGTCAGGTTTTTGGAAAGCTTTTCAATCACGCCGGCTTTGGTTTTTTCTTTGGTCCCGCTTTGGAGGACATCGACGAAGGATTCAAAATTGAGTTCTGCCCGGAAACGCCGCATGGTTTCACCGGGAGACGAAGTGAATTCAAGTCTTAATTTCTCAGGGCGGAGGCTTTCCTGGTAGTCCTCGAGAAGATCCGAAGAAGAGGGTTTTGATTCGAAGAAACGGATTCCCAGGTAAAACAAAAGGGCGGTCCAGCATCCCCAGAACGGGAAAAAGGCCGCAAGCAAAAAGCCCTGAAGAAGGACCGGGTGCAAAGGGGTTCGCCGGACATTATGAAATGAGAATCTCAGCGCGGCGAGAAAGGCCGCTGTACCGGCCGCGTGGGCCGCCCAAAAAAAAGGACCGGCTCCCGAGCTTAGAAAAACTGCTCCCGTAAGGGTCTCCAGGCAGAAACCGCAAAGGATCAGGCCGGCGCCTTGATTCGGCAGTCTCATGCGGGAAGACCGATCAGTTCACCGGCTTTTTTCATGAGCTCCTGAGCGCTTGCGGTATCCGCCGAGGGATGAACGGTTTGAATTTTAAGCGCGGCGGAAAACTTATTCATGATGCGTTCCACTTCCTCAAAGGCGGGCGCCAGAATATCTTTTGACGCTTCCGGGGTAAGGACCGCGTAGATTCCGTCAAACCGGTGTTTAAAAATTACGGATGTCTTGGGCAGGGTCCTACGGAGGGCAGCCACAAAGCTGGTTTTAAGAATTTTCTGCGTGGCGTCCTCGAAAAACCCAAACTGTTTGATTTGGAGAAGCGATAATGCGAACGAGCGGCCTGAAACCTGACTCAACAGGACTTCCCGCTCCACGCAGCTTTGTAAATGTGAAAAAGTGAAGACCTGTTCGTCCGGGTCTTCGATGATCCGGGAGCGGATGCTTTGAAGCGTGCTGATGCGGATCAAGGCCTGGCTTGTCCAATCCGCCACAAGGGCGATCAATTCAAGGTTGGATTTGTTGAATCCGAGGAAATCCATTTTCTCAAGGTTGATGACGCTTTTAATTTTTCCGTCCTGGCCGCGCACAGGAAGCATGGCGAGAACATCTCCGAATTGGTCGCTTAATCCGGAAGCTTCTTTCAAGGACAAAAGATCACGGACCGTCAGCATGCGGTTCTCGCTCAAAACAAACTGCATCAGGGTCCGTGTCTTTTCGATTTTCCCTTCATAGACATGGCCGCTGTCCCAGCCGCGGGATGCCTTGAGAAGAAAAAAATCATCCTCCAGATTATAGAAGGAGGATTTCGTAACTTGAAAATGGTTGGCGAGAATGTCCAAACAACCGCGGTAGATGTCCGTCATGTCGAGGCTTTGAAGTTTCTGGACGGCGTCATGGACAGTTCGGATGGTTGTGGCCTGCCCCACGATCCTCGCCTCCAGAATTCTCCGGGAGCGTTCACTGGTCTCATAAGCAGATTCAATCTGGCGGAGTTTTTCAGAAAACTGAACAAGGCTTTCGCCGGTTTCCTTCTCCGCCTCGATTTTTTTCTGCCGGATTTCTCCAAGAATGGAACCGGTCATAAGAAACGCGACGGCGAGCCAGAGCTGCCCCTGTTCCGCCGAGCTTTCAAGCTGGGTCCGGCTTGGGAAACCTTGAAACAGAAAAACCAGATAAAAGGCTGAGCTTCCAGCCCCGGCAAACAAACCTGCCGGCATGCCGTAACGGACAGCGATCAGTAGGACGAGTATCCAGCAGGGGTGGAGCGGAGTGTGAAGAAAACCCGGATCGCCCGGAAAAAAAGCAAAATTAACCAGTATGATCAGGGCAAGACCCGCAAGGGTTTCCAGAAGGGAAGGCGGCAGTTTCTTTAGCGAAGCCATTTGTTTTTTCATACGGGTTCTTTCTTGAGCAGCGTGCTGATTTTTTCGAGCCAGTGAGACGGACCGCGGTATTTAAGAAGGCAGTGAATGCTTTCTTTTCGGAAAACTTTGAAAAGCTCATGAGAGGGAGCTTCCGTTACAAGGATGAGGAGCGGAAGGTTCCTGACTTCAGGAACCGCGCTTTGGCGGATTCTCCGGCACAGGCTCAGCGCGGGAAGCGGACCGCACCAGGAATCGCAAATGAGCAAATCATAAGCGAGCGCTTCAAGGCTTGCGGAAACGGATGACGAATCCTCCGTAAGGTCGACCGTATGTCCCTGCCAGCGCAGGTAATCAGCCGCAGGCTGTACGATGTCACGATCTGAATCGCAGATAAGAATGCGCATGCTTAAAAGAAAATCCTCGCCGAGGTTGTGAAAACTTGGGAGTTGCCGCTGCCGGCCGTGCCGCTGTCACCGACATTATATTCATAGGAAAAAGAAATCCGCGCGTCATCACGGATCCACCAGCGCCCTTCAAAAAACCAGACCACGGTATCCGTTTTTCTTTTCAGATCGCACCCGCGGGTCACGCTCGCGGCAATTTCCGCAAACGAACTCACGCGCGTTTCCGCGTAAAGTCCTCCCGAGTGAGACTGCTCATTGGGCAGGAAGCCGATCGCCGCATCCGCGTTTTCAAAGGCCTGGTCCCAATACCCCTGGCGGAAATGGTATTGGATGGACAAAAGCGGTTTACTCCAGAGACGGTACTCGGCAAACGCGTCATTGACGTATTTTGTGCCGAGGCGTTCAGCCCCGTTGATTTCATTGCGGCTTCCGTCCATCCGGAACCATTCGGTTTGAAAAAGGTGGCCGGCGGTCAGGCCGTTTAAAATTTCCCAGCGGTGATTCAGCATCAGTGTGTTCACGCGCCCTCCGCGCTGGATGGCTTCCACGGGATTCCGGACAAAATGATTCCAGGCGTAGGCATAAGCGGCGCTGAGAGGACCCGCATGCCAGGCTGTAGAAGTGAGGATTTCATGCGAGGTTTCGCCCCCGTTGTAAGTGGTCCTGAGGCCTAAAGCGGTTTCAAGAAACGACACGGGATAAAATTTCACAGACGCCTTGTGTCCCAAAAGGGGTTCCTCGACTTCGCCGTTTCCGTCACCGGTCCTCCGGCGGTAAAACTCCTCAGTCATGCCTAAATCCACGGCGGTGCGGGTGCCTATCCAAAATGCCGCAGATTCCGAAAAAAGATGATTCCTTTGCCCCTGGGGAAAATGCTCATAGCGAAAAACGGATTCAATTTGCGGATGACCGGCCATAACCACCTGATCGCGGTACTGCCAAAGCAAATCGTTCCGCTGAGGAGCGTCTTCCAGCAGTTTCCGGTAAATCACGTCCGCGTCTTTCCATTCATGCAGATGGGAAAGAATGTCCGCGTAAACACTTTCAAAGTCGCGGTCCTGGGCGGAGGTGCCGCGGACTTTTTCAGCCGCTTCGCGGGCCTTCTGCCAGTGCTCTTTCCGCACCTCAATTAAAGTTTCAATCCGGCCCGCTTCCCGTTCCTGTCCGGAGGAGGCGCGCAGCGCTGTCAGTAATTCTTCCGCCGTCTTCAAACGCCCCTGGTCCAGACTCGCGTACGCATAGCTTTTGATCAGTCTGGGATGCTGCGGGTGGGCACGGAAAAGATTCTGAAATAATTTGAGCGACTTTTTTTTCTGCCTGGTTTTGGAAAGGAGATCCGCCTTGTCGATTTGTTCTTCCACGGCTTCAGATTGCTTCGCTTCCAGAAGGCGAAGCGCGGTTCTGAAGGCTTGTGCCGCGGCGCGGGTTTCTCCCAAAGAGAAAAGACAGTCGCCGCGAAGGGCTTGGGCGCGGTAATCGTCCGGAGTTTTAAGAAGGTAAGCGTCGATTTTTTTCAAGGCTTCCCCGGGCTCTCCTTGGGCCAATGAGAGTTCCGCAAGTGTTTTCAGATAAGAAGTGCGTGAAGGGTTCCGGGCGGCGAGTTCAGAAAAGAGATCCTGGGCCCTGAAGGTATCGCCCTGCTCAGCATAAAAATAAGCCGCAGCCTCGATTAAGTTCAGCTCTGCGGGGTTTTCACGCAGGAGCTGTTCGAGACGTTCACGGGCTTCAGCGGTTTTGCCAAGCTTTGAGAGAAGCTGAACTTCCTCAAGGCGCTGGTCTTTCTCCAGTTTCTTTTCCCCGGAGAAGCTCGAGGGCTGACTGGTATTGCCGCTTGGCTCCGACCGTGTCACCGCGGGCAGAATAAATATCCCCCAGAAGGTGATAAGAGTGGTAATCACCGCCTGTTTTTTCATGGTACTCCGCCAGTTTTTTGCCCGCTTTTTCATAATCGCCTTTATCCAGATATATTTCGGCCATTTGCACCAGCAACTTGTGGTTCGAAGGCTGTTTTTTCCGGAGCTGTTCCAGAACCGAAAGGGCCTTGTCGGGCTGTCCCTCGGCCCGGTAAAGGGACGAACCGGTTTCAAGCAGCGGAATTTGCCCGGGAAACCCGAGAAGAGCCTCTTCCAGGCGGTTCACGGCATCCTTGCCGCGGCCCAGGGCCTCAAGAATCTGAATCTGCAGGACTTGCTCTTTCAAGGTCAGGTGATTTTGCCTTTCGAGGCTCCCCAAAAGGGCTTGATACCGCTGGGCGGCCGTTTCATTTTGTCCCGAGGCCAGAAAAGCATCGGCCAGGCGTTTTTCAATTTCCAAGCGGCCGCTCTGACGGGCGGCTGCGGCGGTTAAAACCGCGATGGCTTCAGCCGGCCGGTTTAAGTTCAGGTAAGCGCCGGCCAGTGAAAGGCTGAGCGGTTCTTCATCTGGAAAACGCTTTGAGGCATTTTCCAGCCAGGCAAGATTTTCAGGGGAAAGAGGCTGCCTTTCAAGCAGGCGGGCTGTCTCCGCGGCGAGACTCGCATCCAAAGGAAAGCGGTCACTTAGGGGGCGGAGAATTTCCAGGGCCTCATTGCCGCGCTGTCTAAGGAGCAATTGATCCGCGTAAAGTTTCACGAGCTCCCGCTGGCCGGGATTTTCGCGGGCGGCCGCGGCATAGGCCGCCAGGGCATCGTCGGGCTTTTTCTGATACTCGTAAATCTGGGCGGAGCGGATCAGGGCGTCAGCGTTCCCCGGATGGTTTTTTAAAAGGTCCTGATAAACCGCCAGCGCTTCATCGGGTTGGCGGTTTTGAAAAAAAAGATCTCCGAGGAAAAGCCTTTCATCCATGGATACGGATTTCTGGAGAATGAAAAACTGAAGAAGCGAGATGGATTCGCGAAACATTTTCCGGTTTATGTAAAAACCCATAAGGCGTTCCTTTAAATCCGTATCTTTGGGACGAAGTTCAAGGATCCTGCGCCAGTAGAGAGCTGCGCCCGCCATGTCCAGCCGGGCCTCGCGGGACTCCGCGGCAATCTTCAGCAGGACGAGATTGTTTGGATCGCGGCGGAGCAAGGGCGCGGCAAGGCGGTCCAGAATCTCATACTGCCCGGAAAGCGCGAGCGCTTGAAAGTAACGAAGCGTGTTGGAAGTATCCTCCGGGTGATTGTGGTACTGGCGCGCCAGATGAAATTCTGCATTTTCAAGAACCGGAGAGCGCGAAAAATAAAGTCCCATTTGCCGGTCGCTTGGGAAAAGCCTGAAGGCGGCAGCGAGAATGAGAAGGAAAAAGAGAATCGACCGCCAAAGAGGGATGCCCATGGCTAGCTTCCAGCCTCCGCGGTAATGGCGGCCGGTCCTTTTAAGGAAAGTTCAAGTTTAAGCTCTCCGGCGGAATCGGTTCGGAACTCCGATTTTACAGGGGCGCTCCCGGCAGGCGTCACGGTGACTTCATAGCGTTGTTCCGGTTTTAAATTTGAAAAGTAAAAAGTTTCTTTTATGAAACCACGCGAGCTGAAAGACAGGCGTTCTGGGGTCAGCGAAAGGTTTGTCAAAATGGCTGAGGCGCTTTTTAGATAAGGTTCGGACGGCGGGGTCTCGGCCGTGTAGAGAACGGCCCGGCCCGAATCCGCAAGATGAAAATACGTGACGCCCCGGCTTTGGCGGAAACCCCAGATGCCTTGAGAACGCTTGAGGTCCGGGTAAATTTTTTCAGAGTCAAAGCGGACGGTGCCGAAAGGCCCGTAGTTTTCAAAAATCCACGACTGGTTGTCACCGGCCGTGATGGTTCCAGAAAGAAAACCTTCCGCCATTTCCAGGTACTCAGAAGTGAAAACAGGAATGACGTCCTGAGATAACGCCTGTTCGTAGACAGTCTTCAGTGCCTTCAGCGAGATCTCTCTTTCCGCGCTGTAAAAATGGTAATAAACGTTGATGGGCGCGACCCGCCGCGGCGGGGCCGGGAACAGGGAGGGGGTCTCCGTTTCCCGGTAAGTTTCGAGAACGTTGGTGAAACCGTCAAAGGGGCCGTGCCAGGCATTGGTGTAAAGGTTTTCATTCGCACTGCTCGCGTAAAACTGAACGGATCCCGAGATCTGGCGGGTGAGCGGCGCGACTCCCGTGTAGGAGCGGAAGCGGCTGTCAAAGCGCGTGTCGCCTCCGTTGATATTTTTAAGGCCGAGCCGTTTTGCTTCTTCAAGCGCTCCGGAAGTCGGCAGGCAGTCGCCGGACCACTGGAGAATTTTGACTTTTTTTCCGAGCGGCTCGAAAAGGCGGTTGAGGTATTCCGTTGAGCCTTTGATTTCGCGGTCCAGGTATTCGCTGTCCGGAACCAGGATCGCGGCCGCGTTCGGATAACGGGAATCGCGCATCGTATGTTCATTTTCTTCGGCCGCTTCCCGGCTGCGCGTGGAATAACCCGGAATTTCAAAGGCCGTGAGTTTCTTTTTCCAGTTAAGCGGATGGCTGAAGGTGTGAGAAGCAGCCTCCATGTTGGGAAGGGCGGCGATCGCCAGCGCCTCGCTCACGAGCCGCTCCGACCCCAAAGCGGACGGATCAATTTCTGAAGTGATAAACGAAACGCTGAACGGGATCCCGAATTTTTCAAGAATCTCCCTGCGGAGAGATTCCGCGCAGTAACGGTTCGAATTGAAAAGCGTGAGGTTACGGAAGCCGTCTCCGTCAATGTGGGTATAAAAAATTCTTCTGCCCAGCAAGGTTGTTGTGTCAAAACGGGGAAGCCCGGGTGTGTTCAGCGCTTCGTCAAAGAAAACAAAAGGGTCGATGCGCCATTGCCGCTTAAGGTTGAACGGATTCATGAAAAGGGTGTAAGGTTCAAGCGCGAAGGCGCCCTGCGGTGTGGTCATGACCACGGGGCTTTCTGAGTTCTCAAGATCTGTGCGGCGGATTTTTACCCAGGACCGGGTTCCGGGTCCGGCGCTGAATTTTTCATAAAAAGGAAGCTCTCCGTCAAAACTTCTTTCGAATTCCGTGAGTCCCGGAGTTTTTTCCGCGAGCTCAATGAGAAGCGCATTTTCTGTTTCAAAGCCTTCGTAAACAATTCCCAGCGCACCGTAAAAGGATTCAAGCGTGCTTTCATCGACCGGGGCAAGGGTTTCGCTGTCCCTGAAAAGCGCGGAGTTCTTAATGAGAACCATTTTCTTTCCGGACCCTATCCATTCAACGGCCTTCCGGCAGAATTCTGCGGCGTGCGGGATGCTGTCATCGCGGAACCAGGCCACAACACCGTAGACGTCCTTGAGATCCGCATCGGAGGGAAGGGGTTTTTGCACATCGTAATACCGCACCTTAAACCCGAGATAGTTAAGAACCATTTCCGCGTTGTTATGAATCCGGTTGTTGTCTTCGCTGCGGTTAAACTCTTCGGAGGAGTCATAAAAAGCGGCGATCACGCGCGGAAGATTTTCACCGGCGGCGCGTGTGTTTACCGGACATGAAAAGACTGCGGGCAAAAGAACCGCGAGGATGAAAAAAAAACGATGCATGTGCTTCTCCGGTTTAAAAATCCGTCAAATCCTTGGCCGTGATGCGCGGGATGAACCCGAGCTTTCTTAATTCCCGGGAAATACGGGCGGCCTCGGGACTTTCGGGATCCTCCAGATAATCGAGAGTAAAAACCGGAAGCTTGAAGCGTTTTTTGACTGCGCTCAGGTGTGACACTTTAAAATCCCTGTCCTCCCGAGGCACGGGCTTATAGCCGCCCGATGAAAAGTCGGGCATGGAATAAAGGTCCTCGGCAAGCGCCCCGTCCAGAAGCGGGCCCAAATCTTCGAGCATCTCAAAGCCATTGTTGCTGATCAGGAGAAGGTCCGGATACCGCTCCCGGATCGCCTTGATGATTCCAATAACGGCATTTTTCGCTCCGGGATAGCGGTTTCCTTCCAGGGACTCAAGGTAAAGACCGCTGTCGAGTGTGTCCAGAAAAAGCCCCTGGAATCCGCCTTTCAGAATGGTGGTTTCAATTTCTAAAAACAGGGTTTCAAGCCACGCCGGGTTCCGGACATCCACAAGAAAATTGCCCTTCCAGTTGGGGTTCTCTTCAAGCACCCAAGGCTGGTCCTGAACGCGCGGCCAATAGGCCCTGTAGTTTTCGGCTTCTCCGACGCTCAGGTAAGCCAGACGGATGACTTCCGGTTTAAACCAGGTGAAAGGCGGGTGATGCGAGGGATCAAGGATCACCAGATCGAGTTTTTTTGCGCGGGCGCGGTTCAGAATCCGGTCTTCGCGGTAGTCCAGCAGAATAGACCAGCTGCGGACTTTTCCCAGGCGGGAGTCGCGGGAAGGGGGAGTTGAGAGGCATCCCGAAAGGAGAAGGAAAAAACAAACGCTCAGGATGCCTGATTTTCCTGACGAGCGGATTGGATGCAAGTTTGTCCTTTGACTTTAAAGACGAATTCGGGAAGCCGGTTTTTGAAGGCCTTAAGGGCCGATCAAGGACCGGATTTTGTTCAGCAGTTCTTCGGATGAATAAGGTTTTGTCAGATAGGCATCCGCTCCGGACTCAAGGCCCCAGAATTTATCGCTGTCGGAAGTCTTGGCGGTCAGGAGAACCACGGGGATTTTTTTCAGCTCCTGATCATCTTTTAACTGGCGGCATGCCTGATAGCCGTTGGGAGGCGGCATATTGACATCCATCATGATTAAATCAGGTTTTTCACTCCGGGCTTTTTCCAGCGCGGAAGCGCCATCTTCCGCGGTTGAAATTTCATAGCCGTTTTTTTCCAGGCGGGTTTTAAGAATAAGACGAATTTCAGGATCGTCATCCGAAATCAAAATTCTTTTTTTCATAATTCCAGGTCAAAAGTTGGGATCGCAGCTTTTCTGCGATAAAAATTAATCGAGGGTCAAAAACCCGGGACGCATACTTGGTCAAATTGTAGCCTATCCGGGGCGAAATGAGAAGGGGCAGGAAGACTCCTGCTTGTTTCGGGCTTAACGGGGCTCTATAATCGTTCTAACTTTATAGAAGCCGCAAATTCTGTTTCTTAAAAGGTCAGGCGCGAAAGAATATGACCCCCAGCGATTTTGAAAACCTCAAACGCCGCCGCCGCGGCGCCTATGCCCCAGCCGGGCGGCAAATACACCTCTATTATGAAGTTTATGGACGCGGCCGGCCCTTCCTGATGTTTCACGGCGGTCTTTCCTGCATCGACGGTCTCCGGTATCAGATTCCTTTTTTTGCGAAGCATTTCAAAGTGATTGTTCCTGAGCGGCCGGGCCATGGCCATACGGCGGATACGGCTGGCCCCTATCAATATGAAGCCCTTGCCCGTCAAACGGCGGCATTTATGGATTCACTTAGAATCAAGAAGGCCCGGGTTCTGGGTTACAGCGACGGCGCGAACCTTATTTTTTGGCTGGCGGCAAAACGGCCGGACCTTGTGGACCGGTTTGTTTCAGTGGGAGGGAATTTCCACACCTCCGGCTGTGAACCTGATTTTCAAAGAGAATTGAGAAAGCAAAAGCTCACGGAAATCGATCCCCGTTATGCGGCCTATTCTCCGGATGGCCGGGACCATTACCGGGTTGTTTTCGAGAAATGCCGTAAGCTTTGGCTTACGGAACCGCGCTGGAACACGGGCCTGATCCGGAAAATAAAGGCCCCAGGCCTCATTCTCGCGGGCGACCGAGACATGATTACCGCGGAACACAGCCTGAAACTTTTCCGGAACCTCAAGAAGGGGCAGCTTGCGATTGTGCCCGGCGCGGGGCATAGTTTACTTAAGGAAAAACCGCAGCTGGTGAATCCTCTGATCCTTGATTTTCTTACGGCGCGGAATTCCGCCCTATGAGAAATCCATTCTGGCCCGAGATCAATACCCTGGAAGATGCGAAGAAGGCTTCCCACACCGCAGCTGGGTATTGTTTTTTTATTGCGATCGTCACGTCTGTGGTGGCCTACCTACAAACTCATCATGGGCTCAAGCTTCTGGAAGGCGTGGATGAATCGGCCTATGTGGATGCAGCCATTTTTACCGTGATAGGTTTTTTTCTTCTCCGCTGTTCCCGGCTGGCCGCGGTGGCCGGCCTTGTACTTTATTTTGTCGAGCAGGCGGTGATGATTCAGACCCAGGGTTACCGCTTCAGTATTCTTCCGGTTATTATTGCGCTCGGATTTATCAGCGGGGTCCGCGCGACTTTTGATTATCACACCATGAAAGCCGCGCGCGAAAAGGCTGACCGTGAGCCGAAACTTAACGCCATGGGTATTCCCATAGCGCCTCCGCCGGCACCCGAAGTCAAAAAACCCTCCAAGACCGCGGTCATCATCAAACAGGTTTTTCTGGGTGCTGCGGCCCTTGGGATTTTCGCGGCCGCAGGGACGATTGCCATGAAGAATATTTCCCAAGCCAAAGCTTCTGCCGGGCACCGTTCCCCAAGAACCGCCGCGGTTCACAAAGCGCCCAATCAAGTTCAGGCCGCGGCCCAGAAAGTCATGGCGAAAGTCGAGACTGCCGCGGTCTCCGGGCCTAAAAGGTCCTTTAAATTTAAGGACGGCCGGACGGTGAGCGGTGTTGTTTCTTATGAAGACAAGGATTACCTCACGGTTGAAACCTCAGGCGGGCAAGTGATCGTCATTAAACAGGATCTGGAAACGGCCTCCTAAATCCGCCTTTTCATCTTTTTTCCCAGGAATGGTTCTCACTCGAATCCAGCAGCGGTTTTTCAGGGTAGTTCTTTCTAGCAACAACTAACATCCTGGCCCCATTCTTTCAGTATCCCCGGGCAATTTTGAATTTCCGGAAAGTGGACGGTATCTTTTAAACACTTTATGCCCAAGAACCCGGACCCCCCCATGAAATCGAGGCCATTTTATTCCGCTTTTCGAGGCCCTTTGCGGCAGGTTCCCGCATGGGTTCTGTGCGTGACGATCCTCTTCACGGGCACGCCCGCTCAGGCCGGGAACGCAGCGCCTTTACCCGCCCCAGAAAACAAGGCCCTTTCTTTAATAGTCCCGGAAAACCTGGGCATTCTTGAAGAGTCCCATTCCGCTTCTTCCAAAACAGTGATCTATCTTCAAGATGCGCACGATTCTCTTGAGGCTCAGGAAAATATCGCGGCCTTGATCAGTCTTTTCGTTGAGCGCGAAGGCGTTCAAACCGTCTTTGAAGAAGGTTACGAAGGGCCCGTTCCTTCGGACCGCTATTTTGGCACCTTGAAAGACGCCTCTGCCCGCGAACTCGCTTCCTATTATTTGATGGATAAACTCCGCATCGGCGGCGCGGAGTATGCGCACATCAACCGGAAAAAAGAATTCACCCTGATGGGCAGTGACGATGCCCGGCTGCACCGTGAGAACATCGAGTGGTACCGGCGCGCGGCGGCGCTTCAGGAAGAGTCCGCGCAAGGGCTTGAAGCGCTGGAAAAGGAGATCCGGCTTCTCGCGGACCGTTGTTTCCCCGAATCCTTGAAAGAATGGATGAAGATTAAAAAGCGGAGGGATGAAAACCAGCTTTCCTTCGGCGACTATCTTCAAAGGCTTAAAGATATTGCCCCTGAATTTTTTTCAGAGTTAAACCGGGCGGAGTTTGAAAAAAAGCATCCGCAGCTGGCACTGCTGTATCAATCGCCAGGCGCGGGTGTTTCGGATGCGGGGAGCATGGACCCCAAAGAGATTTTCCGTGAGCTTGAGGGTTTGGAAAATGAAATCTCGGAAAGGCTGCTGAATTCGGAACGCGACCGGAAAATCTTCCTTTTTTATAAGGGCCTCGAGCTCCTCAAACGTCTGAACGCGCTTGAAATTTCCCGCGATGAATACCAGGCCTTAAAAGGCTCCCTGCAAAGTTTCTCCACGGAACAGTTCGCGGTCTTCATTTCAGAACAGGAGAAAAAATCAATCGCTGTTTCCCGCCGCTGGGAAGAGAATCTCCGGAATGCCGTCCAGTTTTACGAAACAGCCCATCTTCGCGATGCCATGATCGAGAAAAAGATGATCGAGTTCAAAAACAACCCTGAAGAAAAGACCGCGGTGCTTGTGTTTGGCGGATTTCACCAAAGCGCCATTAAAGACATTCTTAAAAAGCAGGGCCTTTCCTATTACGTTGTGTCTCCGAAAATCACGGAGATTAAGAAAACACAGCGGGATCTTTACCGGCATTTGATGACCTTGTCTTATGACAGGCGCTTTGAATTTTCCGAAATCGTGAGCCGCGCGACGCGCGCCATGAGTGATTTCGGCGTGGCCGGGATTTCAAACGATTATGCCAGCCGTTTCGAAGAAGAGGTGCAGAGCCTTGGCCGTATTGCGGAGGAAATTGAGATAAGCGGACAGCCTCTTCAGGAAAGCCTCTGGCAGATGGAGCAGGCTGTGGCCCGTTCTGAGTTAAGGGCGCCGGAGGTTCTTACCAAGGAGATTCTGGAAGAAGAAGTCCGGAAGCATTCCGGAAGCAGCCTTGAAGTCGGCGGCACGCCCGCGGCAGGGTGGGCGGTTTCCACTGAAAAAAGGCATGAGCATGATCTTTTGCGCACCCTTGCCGCGCGTTTGGAAAAGCGTTTTCCGCAATACCGGTACAGATATTTTCAAGATGTTAGAACCGATCAGAACTATATGCGCCTGGATATTCTTCTGCCTGAGAAAAAGGCTGCTCCCAAAAAAACGTGGAAAAGGTACCGCTCCGAACTGAGAGCCGAAGATCCTGAAGATCTCGGTAAGCAAATGGAGATTTTGGAGAGAGTTCTGGCGGCGCATCCCATCCCGTATCACCGCGTTCAGGACAACGCGATTTATGTTCCGACGCCGCTGCCTCTTTTGTCCCTCATGTTTGATGTGTTCAAAACCTTCGGCCCCGTTGAAGGGAAAAACTATATGGAAATCGGGTCCGGTGATGGACGTAATTCTTTGTTTGCCGCTATTCAAGGGATGAATGCCGTGGCGATTGAACGCGACAGCAACATTGCCTATGAGTCGGAGCAGGTTTTGAGTGATGCCGCCGCGGCCGGCCTGGAAGCCGCTAAACGAGTGAAGCTTGTCCAAGCCGATGCCTTGGCTGCTGAAACAGATTCGTACTGGCAATCCGCAGACATCCTTTTCTTTTTCTACACGGAACCGGACAATAAACAGAAAGCGGAGGCGTTTCGTCAAGAGCTCCAGGAAAAAATGCGCTCCCAGATGAAGCCTGGGGCGAAGCTCGCGCTTTTGCTCACGGAAAAACAGCTCGCGACCGAATCCGCAAGCGGGTCTGAACTTGTTTTCCGCGGCATTCCGGAATTCCAGGGCGCTACCGTGCCTCTTCCCATGACGGAGTTCAGCGTGGGATTTAATTTGCAGATTTACACCGCCCCCGGCCGTTCTGAGCTCCGCGAGTCTTTGCTGGAGGAAAAAACAGACCTTGTTTTCAATAGAACTCTTTCAAATCTTGGCGGACGCTCTGAATTGAGAACTCAGAGCGAGACCTTTTCAGGGCATGTTTTGGGTGAGGCCGGCGAGGGGATTTTTTCTTTTGAAAACGCTGCGCTGGTGCTTGCAGTTCCGGCGGTTCTTGGCGGAGGATACTTTCTCGCGATCAAGGTCTTTCAGGCATGGATAGCGCACCGGGTTCGTTCGGCCCTTTCCAGAGGAGCGCGTTACATCGCACGTGGTTCCTATACCCATGTTCTCAAGCATGCGAATCTCCCCGGTTACGTTATCCTGGTCAAAAGGCACCCGTTTGCCATGAAGCCCCGGCAGGGCGAGGCTGTCCGCAGTCCGCAGGTGACGGAACAGGAAGAGTGGCATGTTTACAAGGCGCTGAAGAAACTCGGTCTGGCGCCTTTCACGCGTTATGCCGGAAAGGTTCCGATGAGAAACATGCATCCGGACTGGTCGGGTGCGGAGGGTGAGGATGTCTTCCGATCCGATCAGAAAAAACTCGCGGACATGTACGGAAAAGTCTCGCCTTCGATGACGGGTGTCAGCGTTTACCTTCAGGAAGAGGGCGTGCCGCTCAATCAGTTCGTGCGTGAAAACCCGGATCAGAAAAGTCTCGCCGATAAATCGCTGGCGAATTTCACGCTGAAACTCTGGAAGGCCGGCTGGATCGATTTGGATATCGGCCGTCGGAATTATCTTCTTGTGACAAACCGGGAAGGCCGTCCCCTTAAAGATGCGGACGGGATGTTCCGTCTGAAGGCTCATGATTTTGGCGCGATCATGCCCATCCCGGACGATCTTGAACGCTTTATGACTTCGAAGCATGCGGATTCCGATGTGACGCGGGGGTTTTTCCTTCTTCGCAACCTTACGGCAGCGGTCCGCGCGGCAGCCGTTCTTTTCCCCAGGCTCGATCTGAAAAAATTTCATGAAATCTCGAAGGCTGCGGATGAAGCTGCCGAGCGCGTGAAGGCCCGCGGCGACATGACAGCCTTCCGGCCGGCTTACCTTGCTGTAATCGATTCGCCGGAGAACAAGAAAGTGATTACCGAGCTTTCCATCGAAGCCGCGCGATTGATTCGCAGAGCCGTGCAGGACTCGTCTCGTTCGGAGTTAAGAGCCCAGGGGGGAGAAGAAGGGGCAGAAGGACGCGATCGAAAAAGGGCGGAGAGGAGACTTCGAGCTGAGGCAGAAAAGAAACTCAGGCAGGCAAAAGAAATTTTTAGAAAAAGAATGGTTTTTGTTGGGTTTGTCGCGGCAGCTCTCTCAACAGCCGCAGTTGTGTACTGGATGATTCCAAAAGCTCCGGAGGTTCCTGCTGCGGCAGCACCTTCTGAAGATGTTCTTGAACGCCAGCGCTTTGGAACGATACGGGGAATTCATATTTCAGACAGCACCAAAGGCGTTTTGTCTCAGGAGCCTGACCTGATTGATGCCATTGCGGAAGGCGCTGGAGCCGCAGACCGTGTCAGGAGAAGCCAGATTGCGCAGTTTGAAGTGAGTGAACGGCCCGCTGACAGCGGGGCTGTGGAATCCATCTTCCACGTTGAGGCCCATCCGCAGTCCTCTGTGGACCCAGCATTTGAGGACGTGACATTGCGTAGAACGCAAGGCGGAAAAATTAATCCCCTAGATCTTCAAGCTGTCAGAAACTCCGTGAGCGGAGGACGTATTCAGGCCGTGACGCAGGTGCGTGAATGGCTGGCCTGGCTGCCTCTGGCGGCGCTTGGGCTATTCGCAATTCTGGCTTATGCACTGATCAAGGGCGTCCGCCGTGTGGATACGGGCAGTATTATGGATTCCAAGAACGCCTCTGATCGCAGCTCTCGGGACATTGCCAAGCTCCGTGCTGCGGCGGAAAAGAAACGCCAGGAAAAAGAAGACGGCGGTGCGCGTTCGGAGCTGCGAAGTTTTCCTCCGGAGAAAACAGTCGATTTTGCCGCGGATGTGCTGCTGAAATTTATTGGCCAGCAGAGCGGTGTAAAACTTTCAAAAATCGGGTACCGCTTTACGATCGTGCCTGATGTTGAACAAGTCACCATGAAGAATCTCCTCCTTAACTTCTGGCCGGAGGTTACGGCGTTAATCGGCTCTGATGATCCGAAAGTCTGGCCCGAAAAACTTGAAGGCATCCAGGCAGGTATGCGGGGGCGCGACGTTCTGGAGAGAATCCGTCCAATGTTTCTCTCCATGAGCCGCTTTGGACGTCATGCTGCCGAAGGCGAGGAAGATTTCCGTCTTGAACTTGCGAGACTATTTGAAAAGAGATCGGCTGAGGAGAATCCTGAGCCTGTGCGGATTCTGGTGGCCGGACCCGGTTATCTTCAGGAAGCCGTTGAAGTTCTCGCCGCGGCAGATGCTTCGATCGAAGCGCTCGCTGTTTCCGATCAATCGAAACTTCGTTTGGAAGTTATAGTCGCGGACCAGCCGGGTGAGCTTGCCGAGCGTTATGAGTCGAACAATCTTGTTTATCACTCGCGGGATGTTTCGTTTCTTTCCGAAACAGTCCGGGACCGCTATCTGGAAGCCGTTCCGGGCGGCTACCGAATCCGCCCTGAGGCGCATGAACGTTTGAGTTTCCGGTTTCTGGATCTTAACAGGCACCGGGATTACGGCCTGTTGGGGTTAAACCGCGGAAGCGTGGATTTTGTTTTGAACCATAACCTTGAACCTTATCTCAACCCTCGGGCCGTCCGCCGTCTTTCTGAATACCTGCACGCGGCAATGCGTGACGAGGGCGTTATGTACGCGCGTCTCACCGCGGCCCATTTTGACCGCCCCACGTTCGGATTAAACGGCCCGGTTTATTGGCTGGGAGATCTCTTCGAGTACGGCATGGGTCTTGGCGACAAGTCTAAATATCCCGCGCAGATGAGTCATAAATTTCATAAGAAAGGGCATTCGCCTTACAAGAGTTCATTTGACCGCGGCAGTTGGCTGTCCAGAACCTATGAAGAGGAGGCTATCCGGGAGAGTGCTCTTGATCCCGAAGATGAAGGCTGGCTCGACCGCGTACTCGGTCCAGCGAGAAGTGAGCTGAGAGCCCAAGCGGAGATTGACCGTCTCTTTCAGCTTAAAGAGACGGCAAAAGTCCGGGCTGCGCATATGAAAAAAATGAATCGTGAACTGCTGGAGCTGTTCCCTCAGTACCGAGCGCTCAAAAAGACGCCGCCTCAGGATGATCCCCAGGCGTCGGAAAAAGCACTTGAGGGCATCCGGAAATACGCTGACGGGCTTGAGGCCTTTTCCGGCCGTGTTTCTCCGGGAGCGGAAAGTTCTGATGAGGCAGGCGAAAAGGCTCGTTATGAAGCGGTTAGGGCCATGGATCCCATACTTCTCCGGGATCACTCCCGCGCACTGGATGCGCAAATCAGGGGTCTCTTACCGGGCTTTGTGGAAGCCTACGGAGCGCGTGATTTTGCGCGGCTCGCAGCCTTAAATGGTCAGGCGAGAGCCCTCCACAAGGAAAAAATTATTACTCAGGTGCGTCAGACCGTCATGCATCTGCGCAGCAAGAGTCCAAACGAGTCGGCTGTTCTGGCTCTTCTGATGGCCCTTCATAATACTTATCAGAAACTTGCTCAGGAGTATGCCTGGCAGTGGCGGCGTGCGGTGATGAAAGCCGGGACAGAGAGAATCCGTGTCGTTGGGCATACCGGAAACGTTCAGACGGTTTATGATTATGGAACATTTCGTATCTTCAGGGTTCCAGCCGAAGACGGGGAGCGGGAAACCGTTGTCATGGTTCAAAACCGATGGAAACGCTACGAACATCCAGACGGGCGAGCCGCCTATCGCCTGGAACCGGTGGTTGTTGCTTTCCGAGATGAAGACGCGGAGTTCCGAAGCCAGCTCCATACGCTGGCAAGTCAGGAAAACGATTATTCACAGCTTTTGTTTCATATCAACGCGCTGGATTACGCGGCGGATCTATTGAAAGCGAATCCGGAAAATGTACCCGCCTATGTCCGCAGTCAGATTGCGGAAGGACTTGCGGAAGTTCTTTATGGAGAAGGCGGGCTGAGGCGCGGTAAAACGACCCAGAAGCAGGAAGCGGCGGCGAGTGTTGAGGCCGCTCTTGCAGGGATTGGGCAGGACCGCGTGAGTGAACCTCTGGGCCTTATTCAAGACGCCATCTTCCGCCTGCAGGACCGCTTAAAAGAAATCGAAGGCAAAAGAGACGGCGTTTTCGCGCGCGCCGAATACATTGCGGCTGAAATCCGCAAGCGGGAAACTTACCGCGCTGTTACGGCCGTGCGCGAACTTCTTGACCAGCGAGCATACGCGGAAGCGGAAGCGCTGCTGACACTCGTTTACCAAACGCATTATCAGCCGATCGGCCGGGCGGCGCCGCAATATCAAGCTGTCAAAACGCATCTTGCCCGTGTGCGTGACCGTGTGAGGATTTTAGCCGGATCTTTAGCTCAGGAACCTCAGGTGCTTCCGGGAATTCGTGAAGATCTCAGGCGTTTGGAATTGATGACAAGAACGCAGCCTCGTTCTGAACTGCGTTCGGATGAGCGGCAGATTAATGTCTACCGCATCGTGGATGCTCAAGGCAAGGAAATCGGTGTTTACCGGAAGAGAATTCCCAAAGCTGTTTTTGACAAGCTGGACAATGTCACGGTCCGCGGATTCAGAGTCAGTGACGCTGTCCGCATGGGCGAGAGATCCTGGTACTACGTCAATGCGAGAAATGATTTGATGGGAGTGCCAGCGGAAGCCAGGGTAGAAAAAGGGCTTGTCACCGAATTGAAATTCTTGAAACCGGAAGGTGAAGAGATTCACACCTTTTCAAGGATCTACACGCGCGGCGACGCGGGGGAAAGACGGCTCACAGACGTTTTCCCCTTCGAATTGACGCCCAAGAAGTTAAAGACGCTTGAAAAGGCTACTGTCACCCAATATCGCCTCGACAAGATCGGAAGCCTTATGATCGGCGGCCGTCACTGGGCCCGTTTTCCGAAGTATCCGAACGCGAGCGTGGAAGTGGACATTGACCAGGGACTGATCACAA
This sequence comes from uncultured bacterium, assembly GCA_964434115.1. GTDB lineage: Bacteria > Omnitrophota > Omnitrophia > Omnitrophales > Aquincolibacteriaceae > ZLKRG04. The sequence goes on along the minus strand of CAYSSX010000008.1, from coordinate 105,972 downwards.
ATACGCGGATTGTCAATGATCAGGGCACCGTCCTGGAAGAGTTCCCAATGATGACAGTCTGGAATTCCGAAGGGAAACTGGAAGAAGTCTTTTATGAAAAAATCACATCCGCCAGGCTCGCAAAACTGAACCAGGTCACGCTTAAAGGCCTGTTTCTTAGCAAAAGCACCGGACAACTGCAGATTGGCGGAGGCCGGCACTGGACGTCTTTAGAGAAACACAAGGGTGAGAGGGTTGAAGCGGACTTTGAAGAGGGTCTGGTGGTCACAGTACGCGTCATTGACGGAAAAGGAAAAGTCCGGGCTACTTACCCGATGGGACGGATTTACAAAGAAGGCAAGCTTGTCGACGTTTATCACCGTCAAATGACCCCTAAAAAATTCAAAACGCTTGATGGCGTGGTTATCAAAACACGATTGGACCCCCGCGGCGCGATGACTTTGGGGGACAGGAACTGGGTGGTTCTTAAAAACTATAAATTGTTTCCTATCGAAGCGGATGTCAGGCAGGGTTTTGTGACGGAGGTCCGTGTTCTCGACCCTCAAGGTGGGGTCCTCAAAGCATTTCCGTTTTATCAAGTCCATGATGAGTCCGGCAGGATCGTAGAGGTTTTTCCAAGCCGTTTTACCCCGCATAAAAAAGAGAAGCTGAAAAAGCCTGGCTCAGAGACCGCCGGTGAGGCGAACCGCGCCGTTAAAGTGGTCAAAGACGGAGAGGTCTTTCCTGCCGAGGGGCCTTGGAAAAACATCTCTAAGAAAGATCTCCTTGAAACACAGCAAGGGGTTTTGAAGGGGCTTGCCTTGGGCAGAACCTCAGGGGCTTTGCGGGTTGGGGGAAGGCGCTGGATTGCTTTAACCCAATATCGCGGCTATGCGGCTGAGGCGGATATTGAAAGCGGGCGCGTTGTGACTGTCCGCGTTCTCGACCCTGAAGGGGAGGTCATTAAAACGGTGGAATTGCCGCGTGTTTATGAGAACGGGCAATTTGTGGATGTGATGCGGCACGGGCATCAAAATAAACTGGATATCCTTGCGCGCGACGTCACCATTAAAAAATTAAGGCTTACGAAAGACGGCGTTCTTTTCTTTGCTAACCAGTATTGGGGGGTTTTCAGCGATCATCGGAGAGCACCCATCGAAATTGACATTAAAGATAAGCGGATTGTGGAAGTCCGGATTTCAAACCCGGACGGAAGTGTTTTAGAAACCCATAAAGCAAAACGGATTCTCAACATGAAGGGCGAAGTCGTGAGCGTGTTCTATGGCACGGTTTTGCCTGCCCAGCTCAAGAAAATGGGAAAAGTCCGCGTTGAGGGTCTTAAATTCAATGGGGGCGGATCCCTGTTTTTTGGAGGCGTCCGGATTTATGCCGACAGCAATTTCTCCAATGCCTCAGCTGACATTGTCTACGATGCTGCTGAGGGAAAAGTCCATGAAGTCCATGTGGTGAAAGACAGCGAAGGAAATCCCGTCGATTATCTTTATAGAGGAAGCGATCTGACTCAGAAGCGCAGCCGCATGGAATATTACAGCGAGCGGGGGCGTGTTTTTGAAGCAGCATTGAAGTGGACTCTGGAAATTCTGGGAGAGCCTTTTGAGTACCAAAAGCATTTTCACGAAGATGCCTGGGATGAACCGGAAGCTACAGGCCACGTTCCTGATTTTACCAATACCGCCGGAGAAATATTCGCCAATGAGACGCTTCACTACATTGATGCTAAATTTAATATGCTGTTTGGGAGGTCTCTTGATGAATACCTCCCCATCATCCGGGACCGTCTTCAAAAAGAGTGGCAGGTGGATGTTGAAAATCCTTCCGCCGACGATTTTGTAAAAAAGGTCATTTTCGAACTCGTCTACCTCGGTTCCAATCAAGAAGCTAATCTGGATCAGAAAATCGCAAAGTTCAAAGAGACTTTTTCGGCGGCGCACCCTGAAATTCTCGACATCCGTGTTACGAGCTTTTGGGATGCCTACGCCCCCCGGCTCGAAGCTGCGGGCAGGCATGACCTTGTCGAGTTTTTACAGGCCCTCAAAAATTTTCATTACAAAAAAGGGCGCTCCGCGATGCTAGCCGCCTTCCGCAGACAGCTCATGGAGAAGAAGGCTCCCCGGGTCCACGAGCCGGTGAGTACTCCAGCGGAGCTTTTTTCAATTGATGCGGAAAGTTCAGTGGAGGAGCGCAGGGATCCGGGGCCTCGTTCCGAACTGAGGGCGCAGCCCCAAGGCGATGTCTTCGCAGGTCTCAAAGCTTCTCTGCTGAAGTTGATGACAGCCGAAAGCGCTGAAGAAAAAAACGCGGTTTTTAACTCGGTGGCACGCAGTCTGACAAAAGCGAACTCTTCCGTAAAGGGCAAGTTTCGCAGGGTTCTGCTGGAGCTTCTTGATAACCGTCTTGAGGAGCGGGCGCTTTGGGCCATCGGATCGCGTGAGCGTGAGACATCCGCAGGACAGCGGGCTGTTTACCGCCGCCTTCACGAGCATCTTTACGATGAACGCGGGCGCCTGCGCAAAGATATCACGAAGCTGGAAGCGGCTCCTTCGGCTGCCGCGACACTGAAGTACGAGGATACGTTCACCGTCCGCGCGGGGCGCAGGAAAGAAACACTGCGTGTGGAGCGTCTGACATCCCTGAGCCACAGTGACTGGAGTCAGATTTTTGAGATCTACGGTCCGCATAATCTGCGTGATTTTTACAGGGATCTGATGGCCGGAAGACGGAATCTTTCGGGAAATCAGAATGCAGTTTTTGTCGTCCGGACTTCCGAAAATAAAATCGCGGGCTTTTCGTGGGCCTTTGCTGATCCGGGCAAAAAAATGCTGGGGCTTGCGGTCTCTGGTGTCGCAAAGCCCTACCGGGGCAAAGGTCTCGCCGCGCGTCTTTTAATCAGCCGCCTTGAGTGGGGGCTGTCAAATGGTCTGACCTATGCCCGCACGCATGTCGGCGGTTCGGGCCGCATCAACGGCTGGCACTGGCGGCTTCTTTCGCTGGGCGGCAGAATAGACTCCCTCAGTCTTCAAAGTCCCTTGCCGGAAATCGGTGTTCGCCCTGAGGATCAGGCGGCCGCCGACCAGGCGATTCGGGCCGCGCAGAGTAAACCTTATCCGCATAGCCGGAAGCCGGTCGAATCGGTATTGAAAAAACATCCCGACGCGGATGTTGTCGTAACCTTTAATCTCAGTTACAGATTACTTGGCAGCATGAAGGGCAAAGTTCTGGCCGAGAACGTCCGTTCGGAGCTTCGGGCCTCTGAGCCAGGTACCTGGAAGGCGCTGAAAGAGCAGATGGATCATCTCCTGAAGCTTTATCCGACGGAAAACAGCAGGTTTTATGAATTGGCTGCCGAGGAAGGCTTTTTACGGAAGTTCAGAGAACTCCTGCTTCAGTATCGGGAGGCAGAGGATTCCTTCAGCGCGAATTTGCCGGAAGCGAAGAATCAATTTGAAGATTTTCAAAAGAATCTGACCGCGCTTTTGACCCGACTTGAATTGCTTCTGGAGGAAGATCATTCTGCCTTTACGGAGTTTCATCCCGGCGCTGCAAACGCGACTTTCGGCGTTATGGCCGTTCAGATCAAGCCTGACCTTCTTCAAGATGAAACGCCCCGTCAGTTTTTCTTCGGCCCGTTTTCGCTGAAGCAGCTGTCTGACAGCGGTGCGCTGAAAGTGGATGTCCGGGACGGCGTGGTTATTTCTCCTCTGCCCGAAGTCAAAGGTGTTCTTGCTGACCGCTACCCAGAAGTGATGCGCGAAAAGCTCGAGAAAATCCGCGATCTTTCAGTGTCTTTTCTGCAGAACTATCAAGGTCCCCGCAGCGAGCTCCGCTCCGGCGGCCGGGAGCCGGTCCAGGAAAGCGCTCACAGCATCACAGCTTCGGAATTTCCCGCGAGCCTTATTGAGACCGCAAAGTTTCCTAAAACGCTCGCAGCCTTTCTCAGCACGCTTGGAACGCTCTCTGCTGCAGCGGGCTCCCCGTATCTCCAATTGAATTTGAAGGAGGAAGGAAAAAAGTTCCTTTTTGAAACCCTCAAAACGTCTTTAGCGGCAGGTTTTGGCGAGACCATGAATGGCTTTACTGAACAGGACGTGGACTCCGGGGCTTATGTTGTCAGGGATGAGAAAACAGCCATTCCTCTGGGCATTCTTTACCGGTTTGGAGCCCTGCCCATTTTCTTTGACTTTGTGGAACTTGCGGATCCGGATTATGACGGACTGCCGCTTGACGGTCAGCATCTCGACGCCTGGCGCAGGGCAGACCGAATTTCCCGGGGTCTTTATGAAAGAGCTTTGGGACAGGTCCACTTGCTTGAACGTATCACTCTGACAGAACTCTCCGAAAGGCAGAGCCGCTGGATGAGCGAAGATGAAAGGCGTAAAAAGAAACTGAACCAGGAGATCCTTTCTCTTTATGTTATTTCAGAAATACAGGATTGGCAGAGAAAATCAGATATTTTTCTGCGGCCCGACCAAAAAGGAAGCCTTGATTTTCAAAGGCTGTTGTTCCGCTTAAAAGAACAGCGTCCCGAATTTTTTGACGGCACTGTCGGAATAGCGGGGTCAGGAACAGGCGTAGACAGCCTGCTTTCCGTTTTCTACGGAGCAAAATCCGTGAGAGGATCCGAACTCTATGCTTTGATCAAGATTCTGGGTGAATTGAATATCAACTATGCCAAAGAGGCGGACCTGATTCCTGAAAACACACCCATCGTGATCGAACGCAAGGAGGGTCTGCCGTCGGGCTCTGACATCAAGACCCTGTTTTTTAACACCCCGGTTGTTATTCGGGACGGCCAGCGGACAACGTTCATGCCTGCGAATTTTTCTCTTCCCGCAAGATTGCTGCCAAGCACGGGTGCCATTCTCATGGAAGAATCCGATTTTAAAAAGATTTTGTCCGAGGCCTCGGCTCTTCTGAAGGGTTCGGCAGAGAAGCGAGCCGTGATGCGCATGAATCTGGATCAGTTTCCCGATGCCCGGAATGATGTCCGGAGTTATTTAGCGAAAGCGGAGGCCTATCTGGAGGCGTTTGGACTGAGCCTTACGGGCTATTATGGCGAAACGTTTGTCGAGTTTCAGGCTGGGTCCTATGGCGTTACCGGAAAATGGCAGTATGTGCAGAGCGCGTTCAAAGCGCTGGAGCAGGATCTCCAAGAGGCTTCTTCTCCGGACGCCGAAGGACAGAGAGACATTTTGTTGGCGGATTCTTCGGCGGAAGCGATCCTCTGGTTTATTGAAAGAATCGAAGAGGGGCTTGCTCTGAAGCCTGATCCTGCCGCCGTAGATCAAGCGCAGCTTCAAGCCATGAAACAAACAATTCAAAAGCGGCTGGAGCAGCCCCCCTCATCCCGATCGGAATTGCGTATGTTCATTAACGATCTGGTCCGGCAGCAGTTTGCCATTGCGGGAGTTCCCTTTCTCGATGAACACATCCCTACCGATGCCGGGGTTTTCCGTCCGACCTTGAGCGGTCACATTGATCCGCTTGCCGAGTACGCAGGGTCTTACGAGCCTGTCCGGATTATTGACATGGGAAGCGGGCAGGGAGCCATGGTCTTTGCTTTTGCCCGGGCCAATGAACGCGCCGAAGTTTTGGGAATCGAGTATGACGAAAAACTTTTCAATGACAGCGTCAAGGTCCGGAATTCTTTCTTTGAAGATACGAAGAGGCGAATTCGGCTGGAGCGGGGAGATTTTAATGATCCGAAATTTGTGGAGGATATTCAAAAAGCAGATCTGATTAACTATTGGGAATCCGGAGCCAGGTCTGAAGATACGATGCTTCAAAATCTGGCAAATCACATGCGCGGCGGCGCCCGCTTTCTTGTGACGAAAAACATTGGGCGTTTCATTCGAATCATTACCGACAGCGGTTATTTTGATTTGGTGGATCACAACAGAGACGAAGGGATTTTCCTTTATAAGCGTAATGAAAAACCGTTTGAGGGGGCGCCTGCAAACCGTTCCGAACTTCGCTCTCCCGAAGATGTTCCTGCTGAAGACGACAGGCCGCGAAGCGAGGCTGAAAAAACTTTTGAACGGATGAAGGCCGTCAAAAAAGAGTTTCGGAGCCTGGAGGGTGAAACAAGAACGGCTAAAGGACTCGAACTCCTTGGGTTTTTCCGCGAGACCAATCTGCAGATCCGTAAAGGGGTTCTTGTCCTGATGAAGGATATTCGTCATGAAATGCTTCCTGCTTTGACGGCTTTCATAAATTCTGCGCCCGTGGACGAAGAAGGGAAAAACGCGGTTTCTGCCGCCATCATTACCGCGGGCTATCTTTTCAGGGAAGAAAAGGATCCTATCAAGGATGAAATTGCAGAGCTCTTAATACCGCTTTTCCAGAAACGTCCTGAACAGACGGACGCTCTTTTTAAAGCACTTCGTTACTTGAATGGGCCGGCTGCCAGAGAAGCCTTCTTTGAAAAAATGAAAACCACGGCGCCTGAAGATGAGTTTAAACTGCTTTCCGAAATCGGATTTACGCGCGATCCGGCTTACATAGTACCTTTGTTTGACCGCGCAAAAAAATCGCAGGGCCAGGATCTTCTCGAAGAAAGAAAAATCCCATACCAGCTTTCCTACCTGATAACACCAGAATGGGTGGCAGCTCACTTGGAAGACAGAAATGTGCTCACCGCCGCATACCGGTTTGGCTATTTTGACCGTCCGGTTTACGAGGCGCTTAAAGAGCCTTCTGCAGAGGGTGAATTATGGGAGAGTGTGCGGACAATTTTAAACGGCGTGGGGATTGTGACGGAAACACTGCTTAAAGCCTATCAGGTTGAGGACCCTTCTCTTCGCAGCGACCTCGTTCGGGTGTGGCGTTCACGTATGATGGAATTCAGCATGAGCTTTGAGGCGGAACGGCTTTTTGACAAACAGAAGATTCTGCCGCTCAAAAGTGATGAGAGTCCGGATTCCCGGCAGGAACGGGATCTTTATTTCGCAGCCCTTCGCGAGCATGACCTTCATAACGTGGATGAAAAACTAAACGTGAACCCTTTTGACCGCAAGGAAAACGAAAGGATTGCCGGCCGGTATTTCTTTCTCGCGGCTGAGCGTTTCGAGCAGCTTTATCAGGAAGGGCTTCGGCAGGGGCGGGAAGCCTTTAATGCGGAAGCTGTTGAGCCTGAACTTCAAGAGGTTCTTCTGCCCTATTATGCGGCCTCTTTTCTGACTCTGGAATCGCAGACGCAAAACGAAGCCCGGGCCAATGAAGAGTCTATTTTCCGCAGCCGCTGGCGCACGATCGCAAAAATTCTGGTTCTCAAAAAACCCGATACCGGAACGGAAGGAAGTGTTCGGATCACGTTCAAGCCCCGCGTTTGGAGTGTTCTGGATGCCCTTTATCCGGCAATATTCGCACCCTCGATCGGCGTTTCTGATGAAGAAAAAACGGCTGCGCTTGTTTCCAGGCTTTCAGATAAAAAGTATGCGGAAGTTCTGATGTATGGGGTCCTGGATGCCGAGCCGGTTTGGAGGACCCGTATTTTTATGGAAAATGTCACGGGGCGGGCGGCATGGGAAGAACTGTCGTACGGAGCAAGGGCCGCGCTGCAGCTTTATGCCTATAGTCTTTTTTCTTCCGAGCCGGCTCTCACGCTTCCTCAGGCGGAGGAGAAATTTGATCCCAAACTTCAGGAAATTCTTGCGGATGAACGCATCCTTAAACAGCATTCGCCCAGCATCGGGATCGAACTGCAAAACACGGATGTTCTAAAAGACAGGATTTATTCCTGGAAACAGGCGCTGGAGTTTCTTGGGATTCCAAGTCCTTACAGGCCCGAGTACTACCGGATTGTGGAAGCGGCTTTTCCTCCGGCCTGGAGTCCTAAGGCCTTTCTTCTCGCGGTCCCGATTCTGATCAAGCTTGGCTACCACCAAACGGGTGAGCAGGAGAGCGCTTTTCATATTTCAGTGGCCGGGGACCTTGGGAAAGATTCCCGCTACCTTGCTTTCCCGCTGCTTTCTTTTAGAAACGACCGCCTGAAAATAGACAGTGATGACGATTGGTTTTCCCGCCAGACGCGTGTGATGAGTAAAGGTTTGATTCACCGCAATCGTGAAAGCCGTGAACCTGACCCGGCCAGTCAAAGCCCCGGCGTTCATACGGAGTTCCGCACGGCACGGCTTGATTATGAAGATCCGGCGCAGAAGCTTTTAAATCATTCTTATGAAATCTTTTTGCCGGGGATGCAGGCCATGGCCGCCGCCTTGGCAGCATCAGGTAAAGACGCTTCTCTTCGATCTGAAAGTGAAAATCTGCTTGCCGGGATCTGGGAAAATTACCGCCGCGAACTTGATGGCGTCTACCGGGATGAGAAATATCGTACCGCTGAATTTCTAGATGCGGACTGGTTTGAAAGTACCGGAGATCCTGAAGATTCGGCTTATCTCAAGAAGCTTCCTATTATGCAGACCCGCTTGACCCTCCGGCACTTTTTTCAGGCGCACGATGAGGCCCTGGCCCAGGAGCTGCACGGGAAAGTCCGGGAAATTTTTACCCGCTATGCCGGACTTGCTGAAAACTCCCTGCGCTCCGAACTCCGTGCTGCCGAGAGCGGGGTTAATCTGCGGGAATTCGTAGAGGCTGCTGTCCACAGACATACGTGGCCCGATAAAATCACAGTGGAAATTGATCCCGGTTTGAAGGTTTCGATGGATAAGGCGGATGTGTCAACCGCGGTTTTTGAACTTTTGAAAAACGCGGTAGACGGCAGCCGCGTCTTTAAAAAGAAATCCGGCAAAGACCCGGCCTTTGATGTTTTGATTACGGCGTCCCAAATGGGGGAATGGGTTTCCCTGCATATTACGAACCGGGGCATTGTCGCGACAGACAAATTGAGGAATCAAGCCAAAGAGGAAGGCGTTTGGAAACTAAGGACGGATGCTCCAAGGCCCGAGGCATGGCCTTACCATTACATTATGGAATCCAAGATGCCGGACGAGCCGATGCCTTACCGGCGGCTCAGTGTCAGCGAGGTCGAGGCGCTTTCCGATGAAACGCTTCTTTTCCATGTCAAAGGCCTGACGCTGCGCAGCGATGAAAATCTGAGCCGGATCGGGCTGCAGCGTTCCGATTTGATGGGGGGAATGGGGATTGGTCTCAAACTTTCCTGGAGAATTATGGAGAATATCGACCCTGAAAAACCGATTTCGTATCAGGCCGGAACGCTTGACGGTGATCCCTCGGTGACTTTCACCCTTCGCTTTCCGCAAGCCGGCAGTGTTAACCGCGCAGAGTTGAGAACCCATGAAGGGGCCGCGAAGCCTGCGCAGCTGGATCCTGAACAGATATATTTGAAGGACCCGCTTTTTCTTAAGGCCGTTGCTTATTTTAATGAGCATTTTTCCGCCGCGGGTCAGACAAAAGTTCTTCCGCCGGTGACATGGGCGGATGTCATCACTCTCTATGAACTTATCCGGGGGGACGATGCTAATCCCGGTTACACTCAAGAAGACCGCAGGCTGAGGCTCTCTCATGGTGACAAACCCTGGGTGCTGGATTGGCTTCAAAGGATGAACGCTGAGGCCTCAAATTCCGCGGATGCTTTGGACTCCGCTCTCCGCCTTTACCGTTTCAGCAGTGAAGGTTCAGGTGTAAGCCAGATGTTTGTGGGGCTGCCTGGCTTTAACCGCGTCCGGCCGCCAAAAAAGGAAGGTGCTTCTTTTGATCCTCACCCGGCCGACGGGCATCACCGGCTGGCCTGGTTCATTATGAATTACTATTTGATCCGAAATGGATATGAACCTTTTTATTTTGAAAGCGAAAAGGAGTACCTGACAATCCCCATTGATTATTACAATAAGGACGAAGGCCGGGAGCGGCTTAGAGAACTTTTAGCTCAAAGGGTTTTCCATGAACGTTCAGAACTTCGCTCTGGCGAGAGCGGTGCGGCCCCTGAATTCATTGATCCCGCAAAGGTTTATTCCAAGAGATCTTTTCTCCCTTCGCTGCAAGACAGGTACAGCGTGCACCAGAGCCCGGAGTTCCTGGGGGCCGTGGACTATTTCAATCAACACATTTTGGAACGCGAGTCTTCGGGAGAAGTCCCCGTATTGGATTGGCCGCGTATGATGGCCCTTTATGAACGAATCCGCGGAGACGGAGAAAATCCCGATTATACAGAGGAGGAACGCCTGGTCCGGCTTTCTCACGAGAGTGAACCCTGGGTTCAGGAATGGCTTTCCTTGATTAATCAGCGGGCTGATAACGCGGGAGAAGCCGAGTCTCTTGCTGTAAGGATTTATCGCTATAGCAGCGAAGGTGACAGAGACGGGCAGCTTTTGATCGGTAAACAGGGTTTTACGCGAATTCGCCCGCGTCAGGACGAAGGCAGCGTTCATTTTGAAAATGCACCTGCGGACGGCCACCACCGTCTTGCGTGGTTTTTGATGAATTTCTTTCTCATCCGTAACGGGTACCCGGCCTTTTATTTCGAAAACGGAAGAGAATACTCAGAGGTTCCGGTGAATTCACAAAACGGCACCATGGGGGAACATTTTTTTCGCCAGCTGCTCCAGGAGCGAGTTTTCTCGGCGCGTTCCGAACTGCGCGATAAGCCGGTGAAGGAAAACTTCGCCGTAGAAGAGATGGCCGCGCCTGCAGCGGTTTTTCTGGATGCGTTTGAACTTGTGAATTTAAAAGAAGGCGAGGCGGATGAACGTTTCGATGAGCTTCTGACTTTTCTCGACAAGCACCCTGCTTTTGATGTTTACATTGATCATGGCGACCGTTATCCGGTGCATAACCTTCCTCTGGCGAAACTGCAGAAACTTTTGAACGAATACCCGGAGCGAATTCATATCGGGGAACAAAGCCGGGCCAATCTGACAAAAAAGAAAATTGTTTTGCAGGTCTCTTTGCGCAGCTCCGGTGAGAGCGCGGAGCAAACCGGTAAAACGATCGAGGGACTCCGTGAACGCTACCAGGTCAAAAGCGAGATCATTCCCGTGGAATATCTTCAGCCTGGTGCTTTGAAAGGGTTCCTGGACCTTGCCGAATCTTTCGGCGCGGCGGAGCTGCTTAAGCAGGCGGGGGAGGCCTTTGTCACCCGGAACGCAAACGGGCGTTGGAGTCTTGCGGCGGATTTTGCGGCATCCCTGTGGGCAAAAATGCAGGCTGATTATACGATTCAGTGGTCGGCGTAAAAAATTTTCCCCGAATCAGCCGGGAAGTTTCTCAATCCGGCGATCGGGTATGAGCCAGATGCAGGCCACTAAAATATAAAGCGCATCCGAGAGCGCTGTGCTGACCCAGGCAAGAGCGATGGCCGTAAGGTAGCAGACAGGCGACAATTTCCCCTTCCAATCCCACCCGAGTGTTTTTGCCAGTGATGAATCTTTTCCCTGTGACGCGGTGATGCAGTTTTGCAGAATCAGGTAAGCGAGGGCCGCCATGAACAGAACCAGGCCATAAAGCGCCGTGGGCCACGCCGCCCCGTGATTTTCTCCCAGCCAGCCTGTGGTAAAAGGAACCAGCGACAGCCAAAAAAGAAGATGAAGGTTGGCCCACATGATGGCGCCGTTAATAGGGCGTGCCGCATGCAGGAGATGGTGGTGGTTATTCCAATAGATGCCAATATAGATAAAACTCAGTAAGTAGCTCAGGAAGACCGGAAGCAGGGGGCGCAGCGCCTCAAGCGAGGTGCCGTGAGGGACTTTCATTTCCAGCACCATGATCGTAATGATGATCGCGATGACACCGTCGCTGAAAGCCTCAAGCCTGCTTTTGGGAAAGTTTGTCATGAAGCGCATTATACACAGAAGCAAAAGGGACGCCAGCGTGCGACGGTTCTGTGCTGGAAACTCGGACACCTGCCGCAATTCCCGTACTTTTTAAGACACTTTGCACTGCTTTTGGGCCGGATGAGACGCAAAAAAAATGGCACGTCTTTTGAGTCTTAAAGACTGTTGGTTTAAAACAAGGCGTTCATTTTCGGCCCTAATTGGCGGTGTGAATTCGCCGATCCGGCTGCAATGTTTAGCATTGAATTAGAAACTCTGAGGAGGGCCTATGTCACATCAAGCCATTTTTGGGATCGCAGATTCAAACGCTCAAGCACGGATTATTGTCGAAGATGTCATGGAGGCGGGGATTTCGATTGATGATGTCTCCGTTGTTTTTCCGGACTTGTCGGGAAACAAGGAGCTGGCTTATCAGAAAAACAATAAAGCACCCGAGGGTGCCGCTGCGGGGGGCAGCGCCGGCGGTCTTTTTGGCGGCGTGCTCGGGCTCCTGGTGGGGCTGGGAACGCTTGCGATCCCGGGACTTGGAGCTTTTGTCGCAGCGGGCCCTCTTTTAGGGGCTTTAAGCGGAGCTGCCGTGGGTGCCGGGGTCGGAGGCATCGTGGGCGCCCTTGCCGGAATGGGGATTCCTGAGTATGAAGCGAAGCTTTATGAAGGAAGAATCCTGAAGGGAAATATCTTGATCGCAGTGCATGTGGAAAATGGTGAAGAGAAAAGCAAAGTCCTTGAAGTTTTTAGAAGGCTTGATGCCCGTGATGTTTCCGTTTCAAAAGAAACCGCGGCCTAGGGGCCTATTTGAACCTGTAAATGGCAATTGTCCGGAGTGCCCGTCTGACTTAGAATGCGGACATGTTCCGTTCAAAGGTTCAAACCCCTTCACCGGAAGTCCGCGAAGAAGAGATCTCTGCAAGTATTCAACTCTTGAAATCTCTTGCCTCTGACCCGGCTGCCTTTGCGGCCCTGTCCGAAGAGCAGAGGATTGAACTTTTAAAAGCCGCCGGCCAGATCTCACGTCCGAACCGTGAGGAAGATATCCGCAGAAAAAAAGAGATCCGGGGCCTAGACCGGAAAAAGTCTGTAATGCGCGAGCGTGAGGCCCGTGCCGCGACTGGAATCCGGAGTGCCCGCGAGGCAAGGGTTTTCACCGCGCCGGCCCGTTTGCCCGGCACCCCCGCCTTGGAAGAAAGACCGGAACTGAAATCTCCCCGTAATTGTTATGTCTGCAAGGCGGAATACACCAAGCTGCATTTTTTTTATGATGCTATGTGTCCGGCTTGCGCGGACTTTAATTATGAAAAGCGTTTTCAGACCGTACCGCTTCACGGGCAGGTTGCGCTGATTACAGGTTCCCGCCTTAAAATCGGCTACCAGGCAGCGCTGATGATGTTGAGGTCCGGTGCTCGTGTGATCGCGACAACCCGCTTTCCCGTGGATTCCGCGTTCCGCTATGCGGGAGAAAAAGATTTTCCTGAGTGGAAGCACCGCCTGCACATTTACGGCCTGGATCTCCGCCATACGCCAAGCGTCGAACTTTTCTGCCGGTACTTTGAAGAGCGATACGGGCGGCTGGACCTCTTGATCAATAACGCGGCTCAGACCGTGCGCCGTCCTCCGGGTTTTTACGCGCACTTGATGGCTTCCGAGAGACGTTCTTTCGACGATCTCCCGGAAGACGTCCGAGGCCTGCTCAGTGATTTTGAGGGCTGCAAAAGAAAGCTGGTGTCTTCTACCCGTCAGGAGCTGCCGCCTGCCCTTGTGGATGAGTCCGCGCTTGTGATTACATGGAATGGAAAAACACCGGGTGTCGGTATCCGTGCGTCCGCCGAACTTTCCCAGATTCCTTACGCCTATGACCACGCGCTTGCGCCGGAAAAAGTGTTTCCCAAAGGCGAGCTTGATCAGGACCTTCAGCAGGTTGATCTCAGGACCACGAACAGCTGGCGTCTCCGGCTCGGAGAAATTGAAACCTCCGAAATGCTCGAGCTTCAGCTCGTGAACTCCATTGCGCCTTTTGTGCTTTGCAATAAACTCACGCCCCTGATGATGCGCGAGAACACGGGGCAAAAGCACATTGTGAATGTCTCGGCCATGGAAGGAAAATTCCTCCGCTTTAAAAAAGCGGACCGCCACCCCCACACCAACATGGCCAAGGCCGCGCTGAATATGCTGACGCACACCGCGGCTGGCGGTCTGGCAAAGCACGGTATTTATATGAATGCCGTGGACACGGGCTGGGTGACAGACGAGGATCCCGCGCAGCTTGCCGCACTGAAGCAGGAAAGGCATGATTTTCAACCGCCGCTGGATATTGTGGACGGCGCGGCGCGTGTCTGTGACCCGTTTTTTGACGGCATCCTCACGGGTAAACACTGGTGCGGAAAATTCCTGAAAGATTATTTCCCGATTGATTGGTAGCCGTTGCCTGCGAAGGCATTTTAATGAGGAGTTTAAGATGAAAAAAATCGCCGTCCTTTTAATGGCAATCCTTTTTTTGATTCCCAGCCGCGGGTTTGCCGAAGCTCCCGTGAAATCTTTGGCAGGCATTTCCTTTTCTGTGCCGGAAGGGTGGGTGGAAACTCCGCCTTCTTCCGAAATGCGGGCTTTTCAGTTTAGTCTTCCCGGAAAAGAAGGAAAAAAGGGCGAGGTGGCGGTTTTTCACTTTGGTCCCGGCATGGGCGGAGACACCCAGTCAAACGTGAATCGCTGGAAAGCACAGTTCACACAATTGACCGGTGAAAAGGTTGAAGAGAAAAAGATCAACGGAGTGGACGTTACCGTGGTTTCCTTAAAAGGAACTTATCAAATGTCCGGCGGCGCCATGATGCTTGCCGAGGGAGAGCCTGTCGGAAATTACGCGATGATGGGGGCCATTGTTTCCGCGCCCGGGGGAAGCGTTTTTTTTAAAGCCACCGGTCCTGCGGATATTTTAGATCCCGCAGCTGGGGCCTTTGATCAATTGATCACAAGCATTCATTAAAAAACCTGCCTTTTAATTCCTGCGTTCAGGCGGCCCTCAGTTTTCAAGATTTCCTTTGAATGACCCGATGAAGGATTTGCGCTTACATCGATAGAAAGGGAAACTCTTGGATATTAACTCTCCGGCGTACCGTTACAGGATGATTGCTCTTGCCGCAATCACGATGAGTTTTGCCTGGCCTCTTCGAGGGCAGTTCGGGCATGAATGGGGCGCCGCGATTACGGGCGGCATGGCCGGTTCTCTGGCAGCCCTTTTAATCCCCTCAGCGGTTTTTCGCAGGGCTTTTGCGCAGGCTGTTTTTTTTGGAACTTTGGGGTTTATTCTGGGCAGTGAAAATCTTCCGTACGGCGCCACGGTGGATTACATTCTTCAGCAGCCCAGCCTTTTAGCCGCAATTCCGCAGCTTCTCGAGCTCTTGTTTATCGGGGCGTCCTGGGGATGTGTGGGTTCGCTCTACCTGGGGTTCGGTATTTCTGAAAAACCCCTTTCGCTTCGCGATTACCTTCTGATCAGCGCCGCCGGGATCGCGCTCATCGCGCTGACTTTTTTCCTGAACAGTACGGCAGCGGTCATGGCTATTTTTACGGTGCTGATTCTTTTTCTTTTTTTATACAACACGCTTGTTGTGAAATCACAGACCGTTAAAGATATGGGTGTTTCCGGTCTCACCGGGTTCGGCTTTGGTTTTGTGGGGGCCGTTATGATTCTCTTTTGGGGCAACAAAGGGTATCTGCCCGGGCCGCCGGACTGGTGGACTTTGCGGGATCAGATTTGGGGCGGTGCCGGGGGGCTTGCCCTCGGTCTTGCCGCGTGGAGGGCTTTTGATAAAAAAAACCCGCCTGTGCTTTTGAGTTCGACGGAGTTTCAGCGGTTTGGGTTTATCTTTTTCACTACGGGTATCTGCGCGTTTAACACCTGGGATGTTTATCAGAAATGGTTTAAATCTTCTCCGCCGGCCCCGGAGCCTTTGCTTGCGGCAATTTTGATCGGGGGCGGGTGTTTGATTCTCGCCGCTGCGTTTTTTTATTTCTGCGCAGCTCCCGCAGCTGTTTTTTCAGGCCATCTTCTTAAAAAGACACTGCTTGGAAGTTTTCTTGGGTATTCTTTTTACCTCGCCTTTTTCGCGGTCGCGAAATCGATCGTCTATTCCGGCTGGGGTGTTTGGGAGACCGGCTTCACACTGTTTGTTTTTAATTCGGTTCTTTTTGCTTTTGTAATGCCGTTCATTCTTCTGGGCCCCGAAAACCCCTGAATTCGCAAGGCGTTATGCGGGACTGGGAAGTCCCTTTGAGATAGTGTATGATGCCGTCTCGTTTCTTTTACAGTAAGCGCACCTTGAGGAGCTGATCCATGTTTCGAGTGAAAATTGTTTCCTTTTTCTTTCTTTTCCTTTTGCTGGCCGCGAACCCCGGCACGCTCAAAGCCGCGGAAAGCACTCCCGCCCAGGCCGTGCAGGCTTTTCTGGATACCGCGAAGTCCATGGAATTCCCGGTCAAAGATGCTGCGGCGCATCAGGAAAAAGTCCAGCGCGCGGATGCCTATCTCGACCTTGAAGCCATGGGAAAAAAAGGACTGGCCGCGAACTGGGATTCCGCTTCCCCGGAAGACCAGAAGGCATTTATGGAGCTTTTGTGGAAACTGATTGAAAACATTGCCTATCCGCGGACGCGTAAGTTTTTGGACACCAAGACGGTCGAGTACCTGGAACCCAAGCCGCTTGATAAAGGCTTTGAAGTGGAAAGCACCGTAAAAGACGCCCAGGCCGAGCTCAATGTGCCGATTGTCTATCACGTGGCTGAAGAAAACGGGCAGTGGAAAATTTACGACATTTTTCTTGATGGTATTTCCATGACCGAAGATCTGAGCTATCAATTTGACAAGCTGATCCGCGATTCCGGTTTTTCAGGCCTGCTGAACCGCATGCGGGAGCGCCTTGCCCAGGCTGAAAAAGAAACGCTGGGCGCATGAGCCTCGAACCCGCTGAAAAAGGAACAAGACAAGCACGCTTTATCTGGAAGTACTCTTTCGGCATTCTCGCGCTGATCCTTGTCGTCACAGCCCTTCTCTTTCCTGCCGCAGGCGGCCTCAAACTCAAAGCCAATTTTCTCGGCCTTCTCCCTGAGAACCAGCCAAGCGCGATCAGCCTTAACAAGCTTGTGACCAAGGTGGGAAGTACGAGTTATGTCATTGTGGCCATTGAATCTCCCGACGAAGATTCCGCGCGGCTTGCGGCCGAACGGCTTACCAAAGACGCCGTGACCTTTAAGGATGTTGAAGCCGTCGATAACCGTACAAGCAGCCCGCAATTTGCCAGCCGCAAACTCCTTTTTCTGAATCTTGAAAGCCTGAAGAAACTGGAAGCCAACATCCGCGATGTGATCGCGCATTACCGCCGGCAGAACAACCCCTTTTCCCTTGGGCTTGTCGAAGAAGAGGCTCCGAAGATTGACGTCGATGCGCTGAAACTTGAACAGAAGGTTTATGGGATAGGGGCTTTTGCGCGGAAGGAAAAAAACACATTTATGAGGGTGGTCCTCGTGAAGCCGTCCTTTCGGGTCGGAGATTTCGGGCCTTCGCAGGAATTGTTTCTGACCATCGAACACCGGCTTGATGAAATTTCAAAAGAATTACCGAAACCGATTACTTACGGCATCACGGGACCCTACAAAACCCGGTACGAAGAATACGTGACAATCAAAGAAGACCTCAAGCTGACGACGATAGTGACGGTTGTTTTGATCATTGTCATTTTGATTGTGGGTTTCCGGAATATTCGCTCGCTGGTTTTATCCTTGGTCCCGCTTGCGATCGGGATGGTCTGGATGTGCGCTTTTGCCGCCTATACAGTCGGATATCTCAATCTTATCTCAGGTTTTTTGCTCGGTATTATGACCGGGATGGGGATCGATTACTGCCTTCACATGCTGGTGGATCTTGAAGAGGAGCGAAAGCATTCCGCGTCTTCAAAAGAAGCGCTCGAACGAACGATCAAATCCATCGGGATGCCGCTTGTCACCAGCGCGCTTACGACCGGCATTGCCTTTTTTTCTCTCTGTGTCAGCGGGTTTGAAGGCTACCGGCATTTTGGTCTGATAGCGGGGACAGGTCTTGTTCTTTACCTGGTGATTATTTTCTACGGGCTTCCAAGCATGATTGTGGCCGGGGAAAAACTGAAGATCTTCACGTGGAAACCCTCAGGCAAAGCTTTCCACCTTGCGGAGCCGAAGCCGGGACCTGTGATCGCAATGGTTCTGGGCGGAATTCTGGTTTCTGCGGCGGCGCTTTTTTATGCGCCCAAAATTCAATTTGAGTACAGCTTTGCAGCCCTTCAAAGCCGGGACTCCAAGGCGATTGATTTAGCGGCGAGAATCGGCGACCACTTTGGAGTTGTGTTGAATCCTGTGGCTGTTTTGACACCGAACCGGGAGCGCGCAAAGGAAGTTGCAGACTTCATCAATGATCAGGCGGCGAGAAACCCGCAAACCAAAATCGATTTTGCCGCCTCTCTGATGACGCAGGTGCCGCGTGACCAGGAAGAAAAGATAAAGGTTCTAAACCAGATCGAGCAGACTTTCCTGCGGTATGACCAGCTTATCAAGTCGCTGAAACCCGAAGTGCAGAAGCAGATCCGGGAACTCCGCGAGCAGCTCAAGCCCGAGGCCTTTGGCGTGGATGATTTGCCGCAGTCGATTCTTGAGCAGTATGAAGGAAAGACGCGTGAGTTTTCTGTCGTGTTTGTTTATCCGAACGAGAGCATTATGGACGGAAGGGTGGGGAAGAGTTTTGTGAAAGAGCTTCGGGGACTCAAGCTTCCTCAGGATGCTGAGCTTGCCGGAGAACCGATGATTTATGTAGATATTCTGAATATGCTTGAGCACGACACCCCCGTGGCGCTTGGCATCAGCCTGGGTGTCATCATTCTTCTCTTGTTCTTTCACTTCCGGAACCCAGTCGATGTGCTCTGGGTGCTGTCACCGGTATTAACAGGCATGCTATGGATGATTGGGGCCGCGGCATTTCTTGGAGTGAAGTTCAATTATATGAATATGGCGATTCTTCCGACGGTATTGGGCGTCGGAATTGACAGCGGTGTTTATATTTTTCACCGCTTCAAAAAAGAGAACAAGTCCACGATGTCTCAAATCCTTGAGAAGACCGGGAAAGCCGTCA
Organism: uncultured bacterium; assembly: GCA_964434115.1. GTDB lineage: Bacteria > Omnitrophota > Omnitrophia > Omnitrophales > Aquincolibacteriaceae > ZLKRG04. Next base: position 87,078 of record CAYSSX010000008.1, on the reverse strand, counting down.
TTCTTTCATCCCTTACAACCATGGCCGCTTTCGGAAGTTTGTTTCTCGCACACCATCAAGGGATGTCGTCCATGGGAGCTATTGGCTTTCTGGGATTTGGTGCCTGTATGCTCGCCTCTGTCGTGTTTGTTCCTGCTGTCATGGAGCTTATTGCGCTCCGTTATTGGCATCCGTTTGGACATCAGAAAAAAAACGAGAACTGACCGCTCAGGCCGCCTTCTTTACAGCTTCCGGATCACGCTTCAGAGTTTCATCCAATAGATCCAGTTCATTCAAGAGCACGTAGTAGGCTTCATGGATTGACCCGTCCGGGTATTTCACCAGATGGGGTTTCCCCGTGGCCTCGGAGCGCCATACGTGATTCTTGATAAAAGTGCGCGCGTCTTGTCCTTTTTGATAGCGGTTGCGCATCAGCCACATCCCGCCCCGGTAAGCCTCAAGCCAGTTATACCAGCTGCCATCGTGGTAAAAAGAGAGGTCCTGCGCTGATTTCAGACGGCTGAAAAGATAAGTCTGAACATTGACCTCAGAACGGGGACTGCTTAGAAATTCTTTGTAAGGGGCCGTTTCTTCAATGGGCGTGGGTCCAAGATAAACCCTTTGTCCTTGAGGGGTTACGCCTTTTAGGGTACTTGATGCACAGCCCCCGAGAGTTAAGAGGATCAGAAAAAAAGCGGGAATAGAAAGGGTTCCTGATTTCACGAGCATCTCCTTACGCGAGCGTTTTAAAGCCGGTTGCTTACGGCGGATTATGAATGGTGGTCCCCTGAGAGTCAATATTCCAGGCAAAAGGATGCTGTAAAAAAGCCAATAATAAATCGCCGGAAAACCCTAAAAACCGTTATAATACAACCGTTTCAAGCGAGTCTACAATCCCACTCCAACGCCGTAAGGCTTCTAAATCTGGCGGGAAAAGAGAACCCATGAGCAAGAAAAAAACTATTTCGACTGGAACTTTACTGTATCACTCCGTTCATGGATTATGCCGCGTTGACCGTGTTTTGAACGAGCGCGAAGGCGGAAAAGATGTTTTGAAGTGTGTGCTGGTTCCCAAAATTGCCAGCAAGATGAAGGTTCGCTATGTCATGCCTGTTGCTGACCTTGAAAACAGCGGTTTTCACGAACCTGTTTCAGTCAAAGGCGCCAATGAGATTTTTGATTACCTTAAGGCAGGGGATGTTTCCGATCATTCTGAAGCCATTGCCGATGTTTTGACGTCGTTTCCCACCGATTACAGCCTCCGGACTTTTGCGAAAACCATCCGTGCGCTTTCCAAAAACGGCCTGGAAATCAAGGACCAGAGAAAACGGCAAATGCTGGAACGCTCGGCCAAAGGGCTTGTCGGCGAGCTTTCCTGGACGCTTCAAATGCCTTTGAAAGAAACCGTTCAGAAGGTCTGCAAGAGCCTGGGCGGACGCGCCAAAATGAACGCGGTTGTCCTGACCGCGCTTGAACGCGCCGGCGAAGATTAAGTTTTAGACTAAGCCGACAAGCCGCTGCTTTTCACTGCGTTTATAAATCCCAACAGAGTCCTCTCTCCCGATAAACCTCATTTTTTCCTTTAAACTGAAATTAAAGCTATTTAAAGAGTGTTTCCGCTAGTTTTGGACACCTATAAATATATAAGAGCAGTTTCTTGTGTTAACTTTTAAGGAGAGAAAAAAACGGAACGCTTTAAAAAGACAGGATGACTATGTCACCAGTCAAAAACCATGTCTTGAGACAATGGGTCGCTTTGCTGACTCTGAGCTGCTTTGTGCTGACTCAGCTTCAGGGCACGGCCTTTTCTGCAGGCATCCCTGAGCCCCAATCTTCTTCTCTTCCCGCAGCCGTATTTCCAGACGACCTGACCAGCCTCAAAGTACCCGCGAACATTGGCAAGCTTGAAGAGGTTTTTCAGGGGAGCGGCCCGCGGTTAGTCATTCTTTTGCAGGACGCGCATTCTGTTCCCAATGCCCAGCGGAACATTCGCAACTTGATTGATTTTTTTCAGCAGACGCACGGACTTGAGGCGGTTGCCGTCGAGGGCGCCCGCGGCCGCCTGGACCCTCAAATTTTCCGGAGTTTTCCCGACCGTGAATTGCTGAAAGGCGTTTTCAGTGAGTATTTGGAAAACGGTGAACTTACGGGAACAACCCTTGCCGCGATCTTCAACAAAAAAGAAGCCGTGTATGAGGAGATCGAGGACTGGGATCTTTATGAGGAAGGATACGGCTATTATTTGGCGGCTCTGCAAAAGCAAAACGAAATTTCCGCAAGGCTCAAGGTGGAAAACGAAGCCCTTGAAATTCGCAAGAAGGAAAGTTACAGCCCCGAGCTTTTGGCGATTGATTCAGCTCTGAGTGATTTCCGGAATCACACCGCGAATCTGCTGGAGATATTGGAACTTCTGGCGTCGATTCAAGCGCCTCCCGCAGGAAGCGAGCTGGCGCTCATGCTTGAAGAGAATGCAAAGACCGTGATGAGCCAAATCCCGCTTGAGATGGAAGTGAAATCAATTGCGGAAAAAATGCGCAAGCATTTCCAAGCGAACCCAGCCATCGGCAAGTCCAGCACGGTGTCCGAGTTCAATGAAAAGTACCAGGCGTTCCAGACCTCGAGCATGAGTCCCGAACAGTTTGCGGTTTTCCTGAAGGATGTGGCCGACGACCTGAATCTTCCCGTGATTTTTTCCGGAGATTTTAAGAGCCGCGTAAAAAAGCAGAAGAAAATAGAAGACATCGAGGGGACCCGCTTTTTTGATCAGTTTGAGCGGTATTCGGAGTCCGTCAAAGAGCACCTTTTCAAAGGTCCCGAAGACCGCGAGATCGATAAAGAATCCCAAAGACTCCATCTGCTTGAAAGGCTCAGAGACCTTGAGGTGAGCCGCGACCAGTGGCATCAGCTCAAAAGCTACGCCCGAAGGGGAACCTTTGAAGGCCCCAATAATATTTTTCTCGATCAGAGCGACTTGGACCGCTTGATCCCGGAAGAGGATTTGCGTTCCTTGTTTGAGGCGCATCTGCGTTTCTACGAAAACGCCGAAATGCGTGACGGGGTTTTCACCAAAAATCTTGAAGGCATTCTGGCGCGCCCGGCAAAGCCGGAGAAGGCCTCCGGGGCGAGAAAAGCGGTCATGCTGGTTGCCGGAGGTTTTCACACGGAGGGCGTGCTCAGTCAGCTCCGGCAAAAAGGGATCTCTTATGTCCTGCTGATGCCTCAAATCGAATCCCTTCCAGAAACGCTTCATTACCAGGATCACATGCGGGGGAATGTTTCCTGGAAAGATTATTTCGAGACCGAAGGCGGTGAAGTGAATGTTTATAAGGCCTTCGTCCGGGCGGCCCGAGACCATTTAAAAGCAGCCTCGGAAAAGCAAAACGTTCAGACACCTCGGACGGCCATTCTTAAGGATTGGCGGGATCAGGTGATTCGTGATCTCTCTGAACAGGGACGTATTGCAGACTCGGCACAATACACGCGCTTCATGGATGAAGCCGCCGGGGAGAGTCCGGCCTCATTCGGGTCATCCCAGCTTTTGCAAAAAGCCGAACTTTTTGTGGCGGGTCTTAAAGAGCTTCACTCGCAGGGTCAGCTTACCGAAAGGAATATTCTCGGGCTTCTCCGCCCGGCCGCGCTTGCGGCCCCGGTTCTGGCGAACCAGCTTGTGCCGAAACCCGTCAATATTTCCGCGCGTCCCGGACTGCGGTCCACCGATGAAACCCTTGCCCGCCGGCGGGCAGTTCCCGCGATCCCGACCAGCCTCCCGAAACCCACGCAAGCGCCAGCGGCGGTCAGCGTTACCGAATTAATTCTTGATGAAGGAAACGCTGATCTCCGGATCGAACAGAGTCCGGAGTCCGGCGCCCGGCGCTCTGAACTCCGCACCGAGGGCGCTGACTCGGATTGGGCAAGCTTGCTTGGGGGAGCTGCCTGGCTGGAATTGAAGCTCGTGAATCAATCTCAGGCTAAGGCTTTGATCGAAGCCTTTCCTGAGGATAATGAAAAACGGGGATTGCTTGTCAAGCTGCTGAATCAGCTTGAGTTAGAAGAGCTTAAGGCGATGGTGAAGCTGGCGGAATTTCCGGGATTAATTCGAGACGCCGGTCAGAGTGAAATCTTTCTTAAATATCTAAATCAAATCACGAGCACGGACCTTCGCCGTTATGCGCTCAATCCCAACCTTTTTAATATTCTCCGTCAGAATTTAGGCGTATTCGCCATGATGAACCTCGAAAAAACCAAGGATCTTTCATATTTTAAAAGGCTTGGGCATGAATTGAGAGTGTTGTGGATCCGGGCAGCCGGATGGCTCCGCAGCCTTCGCGAGAAAGCGGTCACTGCTTGGAAAGTTCTGCTGAAGTCCGGCGGTGCGGACCCTCGTTTGCTGGCCGCTCAGGTTTTTGAGCTTCAGAGTTTTCAAAAGCGGTTTACCGAGGTCCATACCGCCGCAAAAGCCCAGCAAAGTACCCGGAGTGAACGGAGCTTTTATCAAAGAATCTTTTTCTTGGAAACCAGGGCTTTTCCGGATATGGCTGCTGGCGCGAATGCGGCTCAAAAAGTCAGCGAGATTCAGATCCAACAAATTCTGCAGGCGCTTCGAAGGTATTTCCCGGAAATTTTTCTTCAGTTCAGCCAGCAATTGAGTTCAGACCCCAAAAGCATTTTGAAACTTTTCACGGGCGCTGAAACTCCTTCGGAAACCCCGAGCGCATTAAAAAGGCTATCGCAGATTCCTGAAGAGGGAAGACAGGCACTTGGTCTAACCGACGTTTTCTTTCTGGGGCAGCTCTCATTGAAAGATCTCAACAGGCTCATCCGCCTGCTGGATGTCACAAAGGACGGGAAACCCCGGGCCTTGATGAATTTCTCACAGCCGGTGATCCGCTGGATGCTGACAGAGAATGACGAAACGGTTAAGAAGTATCTAAAAAATTTAGAAGGTCTTGCCGGGGGACGCCCAATGGAAGTCTTTCTTCCTTACTCGTTGAGGTCGAGCGAAGATTTGGCGCGGTTTATCACGGGCTTGAGCGACTCCGAAACATCCCGCATCGGTCTTCTTGGGAACGCCCTTTCCGCCGCCCAGCAGAGTCACTTTTTTGAAATGATGATCGCCCTTTTACAAAGTTCTGAAGCTGCGAGCGTGGACAAAACCGGGGTCCTCAGTTTGACGCCGGAAGATTTTTTAAGGTGGCAGGATCATCTCCCTGAATTTTCGAGGCTTCAGGAGCTGGTGAAAACGTTTCAATCTCTTTCGTTCGGGGAAGCGGGCATAGAGCTGGCCCTTGAGATGCTCAAGAAACGCGACCTTTCCACGGTGACCGCGCTCAGCGAATTCGGCGAGCATGAATTAAGCCGTCCGGAATGGAGTTTCGTGAAGGATTTTTTGAGCGACCCGCAGGTGCGCTACCGCCAGAAGGCCGACATGAGTTCTTCCTTTGTGGAGTGGCTGCTGGTGCAGAAGAATATCCCTTATGAGATTTCTCGACCGGTGCAGGAAAAGTTGGGGGAGCTTTTTGGGCAGTTTCTGAGAGGGGAAATGGGCAGCAAGACTAAGAAGGGCTGGGACACCCTTCGTGATCAAGCTGCGAAAGAAATTCAGGATGCCAAGAGAAGCCTGCTGACGGAAATTGTACGCGCTTCGCCGGAAGAAATTTTGGATTATCTCGAGCGCCAGGGCCGGCTGACTGAGCCTTCTGAAAGCATCCAGCAAACTCATGGCAGCGCTATGGACACGGCTCTTCGCGAAGGCAAGTTTTTGGAATATCTTTTCGAAGCCGGCCTTATAAAGGGTGCGGCCTCTGCGGAGGCACTCAAATCCGATGCAGTTCTCGCTCGTGCCGCGTCTTTCGGAGCGAAATTCGGAGCCATCACTCCGGAAATGATTGACCATCCAGGCATCTCCGTTCTGGTCTCGCTTTATTACAGCGTGGGGGGTGAAAACTTTGATTTTAATGAGAAAAGGGCCTTCCAGGCGAGAGTGAGGCAGCTGCTAAGACGTGTGTCGGTCAACGGTCTGGAAAGTGCCCGAAATTTTGAAAAGATCCAAAGCACCCATGCTTTTGAAACCAATAAAAAAGTCATTGAGCAGCTGGTTGGCGAAGGGTATGACGCGGAGATATGGAAAGACGGCATCGAGGTGACGGGGGTTGTCAAAAACAAGCTTTCCAAAGCTGAGCAGGATGCCCAGCGGGGTACTTATTCAAGGCAGATTCTTGGAATTATTAAACGGATGGGGCTGCTAACGCCAGAGTTCGCGGACAAGCAGCTTTTGTCTCCCCGCGAAGCCGAGGAGTTTCTTGAAGCGAATATTTTGACGGAGGCAGCACTCGGCACGGCGGAGCAATTTCTAGCCGAAGATCTGATGCGTGAAGAAAAATCGAATCCCCGCGACGCCAAACGAAGAGCCGGTGAAATCGTGGAAGGCTATCGGAATGCGCTTTTTGATATTTTGCGGTACTTTCATGATTTTGAGGCCCGTCTGTCGGAAGTCCGCAAGGACAGGAGCGAGGTGGTCAGGATCGTTATCAGAAAAGATCCTTTGGAAGAAGTTCGGGCCGGGCTGTGCAATGGATCAGGGTGCTTTAACCCGTACACGGGGGTTCACCGGGAGATGCCTTTTCTTCACGCAACCGAAGCCAACTCTGTTTTTGCCATCGCGTATAACTCGGACGGGGAAGCGATTTCCACCGTGGTGCTTGCCTTTGCCAAAGAAGGGGTCGTGGTGTTCGGAGAGTATAACGGCTCCGGGCTCAGCCTGGACGCGCTTTGGTCTGAACTGTGGAAAAAATTAGCAGCAAAGTCGCCGAGGATTTTTCTAACAGCGACATCTCCAGGGCGGGCGCTTCTTGAGCAGCAGAAGGCGCTTGATGAACAAGGCGCGAAGGATTTCAAAAGCGCCCAGGTCACCAAACAAGTGACTGTCTGGAAGGATCTCTATTTTGATTTTGGCGAAGTTAAAGAGAATGGCGATACTGTTTTTCAACTGCAGGAACCTTCCGTTGTGACGGCCGCCTCTGCGGCCTCTGAAGAGTCGAAGCGCGCAACCCAAGCGTTTCAATCCGAGTTTGAATCTTCAAAAAAGGCCTCCGCAGAAGCCGCTAAGCCCAAGGAGAAAGCACCGGGAGAGACCGATGCGGCGCGCTTCAAAAAGGCCCTCAGTGAAGCTTTCCGCCAAGAGGGTCCGGATGGCTGGAGCCTTAACCCAATGCCGCTTGTCGGCAAGCTTGGAAAGCTTGCGGAGTCCAAAGGCCTGACCCCGTTCATTGAAAGGTCAGAGGATGTTCGGGCCGCTGTCGCAAGTGTTTTTAGTGAAGATCTTCCGGAGCATGAAAAAATGCTGGATCTTCTGGTCCGGGTGGCTCAGGGAATTGCGCGCTCTGAACTCCGGAGCGAAGAGAATCCGGTGGTCAAAGCCATGACTGAAATTAAGGGCAAAATTTTATCCACCGGAGAATTGGAATCTTTTAAAAAATTATTCAGCTCGAAGGCGGCCGGTAAGGGCGGTCTGGAACCCGGTCCCTCAGGTTATTATCTTTATTATGATAAGTCGCGATTTACAACTTCGAGTGCCGAGCAGGCTGAAAAATATCTCCGCCTTCTCCGGTACCTGACTGAAAAAGGGATTTTTTATCCTGGAACTCTCTGGGGCGTCTATCAAACAGGTTCCGAGTATAAAGTTTTTGCAGTGTCTCCCCGGGCTGCCGCTGTTCCTAAAGGCGGATCCGGTGTCCCGTCCGAAGATTTAGAAAATGCCGAACCTATGCTGACGCGGCCCCCTAAAATGGAAGATGGTGACTGGTATGATCGAATTTTCGAGGCGGATTCCCATATTTTAAAGTGGTATCACCGCATTGAGCCGGCATTCGATGTTTTCAAGGAGGCGGGAGGTGTTTCTGAACACAGTCTCGCCCATATGTTGAATTTTGCGGAGGCCTCTCACTGGGACAACTGGGGGTGGGCGGAGGATGGCAAACTCTACCCCATTGATATCGAAATTATTGACCTGAACACGGAAGGCTATGAGAAAAATATTGATGCCTGGATCGCGGAATCCGACGCTCAGCGCTCTGAACTCCGGTCACTGGATGAAAAAAATGCCCCCCTCTTGAGCCGAAGAGCTTTTTTGACAAAGGCAGCCGTGGGGGTGACCGCGGCAGCCATCGCTGGAGCCGCAGCCTATAAAATTTTCTTTTCGAAAACGGTTAACTCAGAGCAGCAGAGAATCCTTAACGAAGCTTTTGAGATTTTAAAAAGCCACGAGGCAACCCGCGCATTCCTCGATAAACTTGGCGCTGACAAGCTTGAGTTCTCATTCTCTGTCGAAGATTTGACGCACGATGCGGAGGTTTCGGGAAACAGGATTGTAATCAATCGCCGCTATTTTGAAAGCACCAAGGACCCTAAAGATTATGCGGTCCTGATTCTTCACGAAGGGACGCATTACATCCGCGAAAAGGAAGGCCGCTGGGCCAGGAATGACCTGCTGACAGAGGAAATTGAAACACGGCAGGAAACTGTCGATGGGTTCAAGGCCATTTTCGGAGAAAAGGCGGAAGAGGTTCTCAATCTGGATTTTGAAATTCAGCAGGCCTTGAAAGCCCGGGAAGGAAGACTGAGAAATGCCTTGATGCCGCTTTTGATTACGGATTCACCGGCGCTGGCGGCAAATGTTCCGCAGGGGGTTGCCATGGGCGATTTGTACTTCCTCCTGCGTCAGTTTGTAAATCGAGAGGTTCAAAGCAGGCGTGCCTACCCGATCATTCTTTCTGCGGTCTCTGCCGGTGTGGGAGCCGAAAAAGGCATCCGCGTCACTTACCGGCCTGAAAATGAAAACCGCACCGAAGCCGTGATCATTGGCTTGGACGGCCGGATTCTTTGGCGTGGTGCCGGGCCTGCCCGCTCCGAATTGCGGAATGAAGATAATCCAGAGAAGGCCAAGCTGCCTTCCTCTCAGGTGCAGGTACCGCAAGGGGCTACATTCTTTGCAGACAAAACCGTTCGTGAAGTCCTTCAGGATGCAAAAAAGAATCTGACGAATTACCGTGCCATGCTGGGGTTTTCGGCCGTTCTTGGAACAGCCTTATTTCTTATGCCCGCATTGGGATACTCACTTGTCGCGCTTTTTGTTGTCATGATGCCTGTCCATGAGTTTGGGCATTATGTCTTTGCAAAATATTTTTACGAAAAAAGATTCGGAAAAGCGGGAACCGACCAGAAAATCGAAGATAACCGGCCGGGTCTTGCGCTGGTCGGGCGCTGGGTTCGCGGAGTTATTCCGCAGCCGTCGATTATTTTTGAGGAGAATCAGTACAAGAGCCGTGAACAGGCTGTCATCAGCATCGCAGGCTTTGGTGCAGAATTGATCGTGGGTGGTGCTGCGTTAGCGGCAGTTTTTTTTCTTCAGCCAGCGGGCTGGATTGCAGCTTTGCTCGGCGCTGTCATAACACTGGCTTTTGTCCTTACGTCGATTCGCCTTGTCCTTGAAGCCTTCAGCCCCAATGGAGACACCTCTAAATTCATCAAAGCATTGAAGGGGCAGCTGCCGTCCATTGATTCACCGACGCAGGCACAGCCTCCGTCATCCCAGCCCGCCGAGGCGCCAGAGCTGAAGGAGGGAAACCAGGCATCCTCTGAGAGTCCTGACAGGTCTGAATTGAGAATTCCCGAACCTTTGTCACCCGGGCCGGAGATTCCCGAAAGTATGACCTTCCTTGTTCACGGCACTAATTTAACCCGGAAAGACTGGGATGGTAAATACCGGGATTTATGGGAGAAGGATACACTGGTCATCCGCCGCAGCCTTTCGGTTGTGACGCGCGAAGAAATGAAAGAGTCGCAGCGCATTTATGGCGCCCGAAGTTCCACAGCTTCAAGCTATTCAATCCCCGTCAAAAGGGATGATTTAAGCCAGGAAGAATACGCTGAAAGAAACAAGACCGTCCAGATACGGATCTTATTTTTTAAAAACTATTTCAATTATCGCGATTTGAAAGACGCCTTTCTCCCGCTTTTTCCGGAAAACCGGCGGGAAGAAATTATGGAATTGATCAAAAAATATTTCTTTGCAAATATTCAGCACGGCAGGCATCCGCTGGTGCCGGATAAAACGGAATTGATCAAGGTTGGACATACTCAAGAGGATGGGGTTGAGGTGCTCTGGTATGTCCCAGAACAAATTAAAGATCTCTATGATCAGCAGTTAAATCCCCGTTCGGAGCTGCGCGCCTCCGGCTCTATTCAGGAATTTCAGGATGAAAAGTCCCGGTTGTTTCCCATCCTTGAGGAGACGGTCAGAAGACTTATCCGGACGAGCAGTGAGGGCGGCGATAAAAACACCGTGAATCTATCGGACATTCAAACAGCACTTGAGGAGGCGCATGTAAGCCATCCTGAATTCCGGCAGTTTTCCCTGCATCATCAGGACCTTGATTATGAATTCGCCGATTATCTTAAAGCCCGGCAGCATGCGCTGGATCCGGAGCTTGACAAGGACCTCCAGATGATTCACTCGATTGTCTGGAACGTTTCTTCCGAAATGGGGGACCGGATAGCAGCGAGAGAGGATATTGCCAGGCTCGATTGGGAAGGCGAGCATCAGGTGCTCAATGTGACCGTTCATCGCCTGGCCGCCATGATGGAAACCTCCGACAGCGAAACCATTTCCCGGATAGAATATTTTTTGGAAGAGTACATGAATCACCAGATTGATGAGCTGGGGCTTCCCGTTGCGGACTTCACCCGCTATCTCATCGCGGAACACCTCGAAAAAGGAAACACGCTTGTCTTTCTGGGAAGGGGGACAGAACAGGTTCAGCAAACGCTCGAAGGGCTGCTTGGCGGCCGCCTGAAAGATTACCAGGCGCAGATCATCGAAGTTCTGGCTTCAAGCGAATTGATCCGGAACAACAGTCCGGCGGAACTTTTGAATTACCTGCGGACATCCAAGGTGCCGCAAGATCAAAAAGTAGTCTTTGTGGACACAGGTTTTTACGGCCGGGTTGCAAAACCTCTTGTGTCAGCCTTGAACACCGCGGGCGGTGACTCCGAGTTCTGTCTTTTTTGTTATGTTAAGCCCTCTCCGGGATTAATTCAAAGAGTCCGGGCGCTGCTCAGCTATTTCTTTCCGCAAGGTAAGCCCCTTGGTATCGGCTATAACGAAGTCAGCAGCATCTACGCTCAAAATGAAAACGCGTTTTCGGCGGCCGCGCATTTCTTTGACGACTTACTGGGCAAACGCTATGAATCGGTTTGGCAGATTCAGGAAGGCAAACCCGTTTTAACTCCGACCCGGACCCCAAAATTCTATGCACTCACAAGCCGCGTCATGAACCGCTGGATCACAAACCAAATTGCCTTGCAGGCACGGACTGACGAACTCCCGGAAGGCCGGGCCGAGCTTCGCGCAGAACCCGCGCCTCAAAGTATTGAAGAAGGCACATTTTTTCAGGCCTTGAAACAATCACCGCTTTTGGGGGATCTTTTTGAAATGCCCGTGATAAAAGCCGGTGGTGAGAATGTCTTTACGATTCATCTTGATGGAAAAGCCCGCGCCGAGCTTGTCTTTGGTGTTGAACCGCAAGACAGAAATGTCTCTAATCTAACGCTGAAGAATGGGCACATCTTCTGGGATCGAGGGGCTGAACGCCCTGTTAACCCGGAGATTCTCGAGCTTGAGCTCTTGCGAGTTTCACTGGAGTACTTAAAAAGTCTTGGCTATAAAACCGCCCAGTTTGTTTTTCAATTTGGCCGGGGAGCCGAGTTTTTGACTGAAAAATTTCCTGACTACCTGGCGGAAAATAACCCGGCGCTTGATTTCGACCAGTACCGTGTGGATGCTGTTGACTCCGATTTTACCCTTAGACTTCAGGAGATCAATTTCGCGTATCCCCGGCAGTTTGCTGCAGCGTCAGAACAGGCCGCGGGAGAATCTCGTCAAGAGTTGAGAGATCTTTCCATACCCGCGGAACAGCTTCAAAAGCTTGCTGAGAATGCGGGGGTGAACTGGGTGCGCTTTTACCGCGATTCAAAGGGGCTGAATCCGGATCTGGGCCAGAGCGTTGCTTCGGTAGTCATGCAGGGGGCCTCGGCTGATTTTGATGCGTTTTTGCAGGCCTTTACCGCGTCGGTGCAAAGCTCTCTCGGCGAAGGCGCCGGGAATTACATTCGGCAAATCACCGCGGTGATGGCGGACATTGCCGGCAGTCTTAAGACACGGTATCCGGATAAACGGGGAACCTTTGCGCTGTCGCCGTCGGCGGACCGGCAAAAGCTGGACCGCTCTACAACCCTTTCTATTAAAGACGCGCTCACCCGCGCGGAACCGTTTATCAATGCGATTTATTATCACGGGTTTCTTGATAATGAAATTCTGCAGAACGCTTTAAAAGCGGGGAGCGCGCATATTCAGCCTGTCAGCAGCCTATCCCGCATCCGGACCACGGATGATGTGCCTTTTATTCCGCTGTTGACCGAGGACAGCCAGCATCGGGAGGTGACTTCACAAACACCGTTCATGCAGATCGGAATTCTTTACCCGGAGGCCTATCAGCGCACGGACGCGTCCCAGTATGAAGAGACCTTTGCCGTGTTTATGCAGTTTGTGTTCGGGTACGTCGCCCAGAATGAGTTGAAACAAGAACAACTTCAGTTTTTGAACCAGCTTCAAGCTGCCGGCGAGGCCCTGAAGGGACGGGGAGAGGCGGTAACACCGGAGGCCGTGCTCTCTGCCTACGCTGAGAGTTCAGGGCGTCAGAAAGCCGAAGTGATCCGTGAATTGAATGACATTAAAGCTGCCCTGATCCGGCCGCTGGGTGAAATTCTCGAAGAAGCACCCCAGCTTCTCGGGGGGCTGGAGCTTGGCAGTCCGGCCATTCTCGTAGGAGAGATTGTGAACTTTATTGAGGCTTATCAGCAGGTCAAGCAGTCCGCGTAACCGCTTCATATTCGGGGATTTGCCAAAGGCCGAATGTTGTTTTTAGATTAGTTATTGAAGGCCGCCAGCGGTTCCGTATAATGCCCTCCTAATGGACCGCTTAAAAGTTATACAATCTTCGGAGGACATTCCTCCCGTATACCGCGATACACCGATCGGGCATTTGCTGGAGTATCACAACCTTGGCAAACCCATGGACGCTTCTTTTAATAATGCCCAGCTTCTTGTGGGGATGTGCATGGACAGCCGTAAGCAGCTCCGCATCCCCGAGAATTTCGCTTTTATTTTGAGGGCCGGGGGCGGCAATATGCGGTACTCAGAGTTTAAAATTTCCTACGCCATCGCGGTCGGGGGCGTCCGCTACATCGCCCTTATTGGCCATACGCAGTGCGGCATGGTCAACCTCGAGGCGCGCAAAGATCTTTTTGTGCAAGGCCTCACGGAAGGTGCCGGCTGGGAACCCTCCCAAGCAGAAGCTTATTTCCATCAGTTTTCCCCTCTTTTTGAAATCGGTAATGAGATTGATTTTGTGGCCACTGAGGCCCATCGCCTCCGCCAAAGATACCCCAAGATCCTGATCGCTCCGATGATTTACCGTGTTGAAGACGGCCTGTTGTATCTTTTGAAAGAAAAATTGTAGAACACTCCGCAATTTTTTGTGGCGCAGTCCCGGTTCAGGGTGGCGTGTGAAGTCCTTCCTCGAAAAAATCCTCAACAAAGGCAAAGAGCCTCTCGAAGTCGTCCGGCGGGAGCGCGACATTCTCAAAAGCCGTCTTAAAGAAGCTGAAAAACAGATTGCCCGGTTTAAAACCCGCTGGGCCCCCGGCCATTACTATTCACCCCTTCCGGATCTTGAAGAGGTTCAGGCCTACGAAAAGACGCTCGATCCTTGGTGCCCGGAAATTCCCGGGGTGGATTTGAATGAACGGGCGCAGCTGCAGCTTCTTGCGGAATTCGAAAAGCTGTATGCGGAACAGCCTTTCACAGACGAGAAAACAGAGGGCCGCCGTTATTATTTCAAGAACGATTTTTTCAGCTACTCAGACGCTATCGTGCTTTACAGCATGATGCGTCACTTCCGCCCGCGTAGAATTATTGAAATCGGCAGCGGGTTTTCTTCCTGCGCCATGCTGGACATAAACGATCTTTTTTTTGAAGGAAAAATCGAATGCCTTTTTATAGAGCCTTACCCGAAGCATCTTTTTAATAGGATGTCCGAAGAGGAAGTGAAGCGGTTGAATATCCTTAAGCAAAAACTCCAGAGCGTGGACCCCGCGGTTTTTGACAGCCTCGAAAAAGGAGATATTCTTTTTGTGGATTCCTCACATGTGCTTAAAGCGGGGAGTGATGTCACGGCGCTTTTCTTCCGGATCCTTCCGCGTCTCAAGAGCGGGGTGCTGGTTCATTTCCATGATGTGATGTGGCCCTTTGAATATTTCCCAAAATGGCTTCACGAAGGGTATGGCTGGAATGAGGCGTACGGGCTCCGTGCCTTTCTTCAATACAATCAGGCCTTCAAGATTATTTTTTTTAACACCTACCTCGAACAATTCCATGAAAAACGGTTTTCCGAACAGATGCCGCTTTGCCTTAAGGACAAGGGCGGAAGCATCTGGCTGGAAAAAAGCACCGCCTAGTCCTCTTTTTTAGAGGCGCCCCCAGCAGGAAGTCTCAAGCCCTTTTGCTCCAAAACCTTCCGTGCCTTTATCTTCCGCTTCAGTTTAAGGGATTTTTTCCGTTGAATAGAGGGAGTTTTCTCGGAGAGGATCTCATCATGAATGTGCGGGTAGACAAACCGTCGGACGTGGAACTCCTGATCCAGGTGCACGAACTGGTGAAGGCCTCCGGCTTTTTTGAGTGGGAATCCGAATTTGAATGGATCACACGGCTGAACCGGCTCCAAAAAAAAGGCTGGCTGCATACCGCCTTTGCCGGGGAAAGGCTGATGGCTGTGGCCGGGGCGTTCCGGATTACGGAATGGCGGGATGAATACCGTGAGCACCTGCCGGATCAGGAAGAAGGAAGCGTTCTTTACATCCCGTTTTTTATCAGCCGCTTTGAAAGGGTGACCGACCCGCTGAAACTGCTCCATCAATTCCTCCAGACACACCCGGAGCTCACCAAGGTTATTTTCCACCGCAAAAAACCCAGGCACGCTTTCTCTTCCTGGAATGTTTCCAAGACGCATGCGGTCGCTTCAGAAGCCCGGGACCGTCTGTGCTACCGGCGGAAGCTCGGAATTATTCCACCCGCGCTTGTGCCTGCTTAAAATCCCCTTATTCTGCGTCTTCTTTAAATACCCTTCAAACAGCTGTGGAAACGGTGCTAAGATAAGTATGTTTTTATTGAAGCCAAAGGAGCGGATATGAAAAGATTTTTGCCGTTGGTGATGAGCGTGGTCTTAGCGGGCGTTATCCCCGGCCCTGTTCAGGCCCAGGAAGAAAACTCTCAAAACCGGTTAAAAGAAGTCGCGGATTCAAAACTTCAATGGACCGGTGTTGCGGTTTCCCGTGAAGGAAGAATTTTTGTTAATTTCCCGCTTTGGAAGCCCGCGGTTCCCTTTGCGGTCGGAGAATTGAATCAGGTGACCGGCGAAGTCACGCCTTATCCGAATATGGAAATGAACCGTGAAGATTCCGGACTCGAACCCGCGAAGCGGTTTGTTTGTGTTCAAAGTGTTTTTGTGGATGATCAGGATTTTCTGTGGGTGCTTGACCCCGCTAACCCGGAGTTCCAGGGGGTGGTTCCTGGCGCGGCAAAGCTTTTGAAGATTGATTTAAAAACAAACGAAGTCGTGCAGTGGATTTCTTACGGCGAAAAGGTTATTTTTCCCGAAAGTTACCTGAACGACGTGCGGATTGACACCGTGAACGGTTTCGCTTACCTGACGGATTCGGGACGCGGCGGTATTGTGGTGACCGACCTCAAAACCGGAGAAAGCCGGAGGCTTTTGGATGGGCATACCTCGACCCAGTCAGAAGGCCTTGAGGTGGTCATTGATGGAAAACCCTGGATGATGAACGGCCAAAAACCTGATGTTCACAGTGATGGGATCGCCCTTACGCCGAGCCGGCACTATTTGTATTATCATGCCTTAACAGGATCGAGCCTTTACAGGATTTCTACCTCCGCGCTTCGCGACCCATCACTGACTCTTGAAGAGGCTGCCGCGAAGGTGGAGTTTGTTTCGAAGACAGGGCCTGTCGATGGTATGGAGTTTGATGCGGATGGAACGCTTTATTTGACGGATCTTGAAAACGGTGCCGTGAGCAAGCTGGAGGGCGAAGAGACGGTCCCTGTGATTTCGGACGCCCGTTTGAGCTGGCCGGATAGCCTGGCGATTACCCCGGACGGAACTTTGTATGTGACGGCTTCCCAGATTCAAAAGGGAATTGATCCCGGCGGCCGTTACCAGCTGCTGAAAATCAAGCTCAAGTAAAGAAGGCGGGAGAGAAAAAATGCTGACTTATGAATTAAAAGGGCGGGGGAATCCAGTGGTTCTTCTGCATGCATTTCCGTTGTGCGGAAAAATGTGGCAGCCCCAGATGGAGGCGCTGAGTTCTTTTGCCCAGGTGATTGTGCCGGACCTTCCTGGTTTTGGAAAATCCGCGAGGCAAAAGGAGCCGTCCATTCCCGGCATGGCCCAATCCGTGGCTGAACTTCTGGATCATCTGAAAATACCCGGGCCCGTTTTTGTCGGCGGCCTATCCATGGGCGGGTATGTTGCGATGGAGTTTCTGCGGCAATTTCCCGGCCGTGTCCGGGCGCTTGGTTTTTTTTCCACCCGCGCGGCGGCCGACAGTCCGGAAGCCCGTGAAAAGCGTATGAAGACCATTGAGTTTATCCGCGCCAAGGGCCTTGGGGCTTTTGTTCCTTCCGTGATTCCCAACCTGCTTGGTAAAACCACGCTGGAGTCAAAACCTGCCGTGGTGGAAAAGGTGAAGCAGCTGATTCTGAAAAACTCTTCTGAGGGCGTGGCGGATTCACTTTTGGCCATGGCCGGGCGGAAGGATTCCACGGATCTTTTGACCAAGGTTCGTGTCCCTGTTTTAGTGGCGGCAGGGACGGAGGATTTGTTTATTCCTTTCGCGGAATCCAAAGGGTTCTGTGAAAAAATTCCCGGCGCAAAGTTTGCCGAAATGAGGGATTCCGGACACGTTTTAAACCTTGAAGATCCTGAAAAATTCAATGCCGAATTGACGGAGTTTCTAAAAAAATAAAGCGCTCGAAAGGAGTTTTTATGAAAGCTTTTTCCTGTGCCGGGTTGGTGATGATGGTCCTTTTTTCAAACAGCGTATTAGCGGCCGAAGCACCTGATTACGGCAAGGAAGTGGAATTTCCTTTGGGGGACAAATTAGCCGGACGGGAGGTTTTTAAAAAATACGAATGTTTCATCTGCCACAACGTTAAACACGACTCCGCGCTGCCGCTTCCTTCTGCGCCTTCTGAAACGAGAGGACCCGATTTGGCACCGCATTCTGACCGCCCATTGTCTTTGGTCGGAGCGCAGATGAAGGGCTTGCGCGCCTCGGCCGGTATACCTGAACCCAATTACACAGCGGAGTCTTATGCCGCGTCCATTATGGCGCCCTCGCACTCCATAGCTCCCGGATTTGGAAAAGGGTCTGCCGAAGACGCCGTGCAATCTCCGATGAAGGATTTTTCTTCAACGATGACGGTGAAGGAACTTAAGGACCTTGTGGCTTACCTCACTCAGGCCGAAGCCTGATTCTTGTCCCTTGCGGTGTCTAAAACTTCCTAACCTCCCTGGGTTTTTAAAAGAAACCCTTGAGAAAATCGAATCAACGGAGCCTTTTGTTTGCGGCCGCGTTTCTTTAAAACCATCCTTCTTTTGACGGCCTCGATCGGCCTAGCGTTCCTGCTGGGAGAAATCGGAGCCAGAGTTTTCCTTCCTAAGCCCCTCGTCTGGGTCAGGGCCTTTCAACCTTATTTTATGAACGGCGACTTTTATGCGAAGCGGCCCGGAGGAAAGCTTGTGGGAGAGATGGGCAAAACAGGGGACCTTGAAAGCCCTGAAGCTTTCGGGTATGAGAAAAGAAACGGGTATTACATTTTCAATTACGCGAAGCCTGTGCAGGCGATCTCGGACCGGGGCGGTCCCTGGCTTTTTCAGGATCGTTCAGCCTTGGCGGACGCAAAAGATTTTCCGGGAAAACGGATTTTTGTTTTGGGCGGTTCCGCAGCTTTTGGTACTGGCGCTTCGTCGCGGGGTTCCAGGTGGTTTGTTTTTCTGGAAAAACGGCTTTCTGAAGAACTGCAGGAGAAAGTAAAAGTCATTCCGGCAGCAGTGAATGCCCAGGTTTCCACCCAGGAATACCTCGTGCTTTTACTCATGGTGATTCCAAGAAAGCCGGATGCCGTGATTGTTCTCGACGGCTATAACGATGCCGCAAGTTATTCCCTAGGCCGCCCCGGTGACCCGTTTAATCAGGGGATTCTCTATGACACCGTATTGTCCGCGCTGGGCGGTGTGAGGAAATGGCTTTGGCAGCACAGCGCTTTTTATTACCACGCGCGGGAGTTTTGGGTGGGCCGTGTTTTTCGCGAGGCCAGGCGTGAAATTCTAAGCGACCCTTTGAAGCGTGAGAATTACCGGATTTCCCAAGCCGCTGTGTATGCGGACAATCAGGAGCGGATGATCAAAGCCTGCCGGCAGGAAAATATCCCGATCTTTTCTTTTCTTCAGCCCTTCCGGTCCGTGGTTGAAAAAAATATCCAGCCGGAAGAACAAATTAAAACGGATGTTCACGCCAGAATGCTGGAAGAAGCGCAGATCAGAAAGCTGGATCTTCGGGACACGACCCCGCTTTTTCAAACCCCGGAATTGAGACAGTCTTTTACCGATGAAGTTCATTTGAATGATGCCGGGCAAAAAGCCCTTGGGGAATGGGTGGCGGAGCAGATTAAAGAACCCCTCTCCCGCGAATGGAATTCAAAATCAGAGCAAGGTGCTCAGACGAAACCTTAAGCTGCTAAGCGGCCGCTTGCCGGGCCTTTAGTTCCCGTTCCAAGGGCCTCGCGTCAGAACGTCCCCAGATATGCCCTACAATCGCGCCCGCGACCGAGCCATAAGGAATAAGGTAGCTCCCCACGTAGGTTCCATAAGCAGGGTAAAGAACCTTGTAAGCCTCGATTTCTCTTTCCAGCTGGCGCCTTCCGCGGATGTATTTGAAGGCCTTATCCGTCGCGATGTATTCCTGGTACAAATCAAAAAACGGAATCAGGCGCAGGAAAGCGTAGGAACCCCGGTACCGGCGTTCAGCAAAATCTTCGGCATGGCCTAGTTCATGTAGGCCGACAGAGGGAATGTCGGAATAGAGGTTCACGGTGTGGGTGTAAGGGTTGTAATAATCAAAACCAAAGAGGCGGTTGATCCAAAGTGTGTCAGCGATTAAAACAACAAGGCTTCCCATGAACACGCGGTAAGGCCATTTCACACCTTTGTTTTTGAAGAGTCTCCGCCAGGCATCCTGCGGAGCGTAGCGGTTTAGCTGAATTTCCACATCCCCAAGCGTTTCCTGATTGTCCGTAATATAGGCTTGCATGGAAGCCTTGGTTTCTTCTGTGATTTTGTGGCGTGAGACTTTCCAGTTCCAGAGGATGAGTTTTTCAAAAGCCCCGAAAATATTTCCCAGCCAATCCAGCACAAGGATCTTTTTGCCTTCTTTCATGGTCGAGGTTCCGTGGTAACCGTGAACCGCAAATTCTTCGGGTTTTAAAGAAGCACAGCCGGAGGATGAAAGCGCAAAGGCAAAACACAGCCCGAGGGCAATAGATTTTCTGATTTGAAAAAAACGCATGATGACCTCCAGGATCGGTTGTGCGAAGGCTTAAGTCCGCAAGATGCTATCAAACCCTTGGCGGTTGTTCCAGCGTCTTAGAAAACGGATCTGGAAAACATTACATGGTTTTTACGCTGTTCTCCTCTTTTGGACAAATCCTTTTGTAACAATCCGCCTCAAATTTCGGGTCTAACAATCTATTGATCAGGGGGATTCCTATGAATGCGCGCTTTCGTTTTTTGAAGGGTTTGTTTTTGCTGCTGCTGATGGCTTCTGCCGGGGAAAGACTCTCTCTGGCAAGTGTCACCGTTGATTTGCTGGGCGTTGGAAGTTTCGCCGGGGATGCGTTTGATACTTCCGGGTTCAGCGGAAACCTTGAAGATGGAACCCCGAAGAACCGCATGGGGGGATTTGGTTCAGCCTTTGCTTATACGGGCGTGGACAACAGGTACGTCGCAGTTCCTGACCGGGGCCCTGCGGATGGGTTGACTTCCTACGTCGACCGCTATTATGAAATCAATCTTGTTGTGCAGGGAGGCAGCGTGCTTCCAACGCTATTGAATACGACTCTTTTGTCTAACGGCTCAGGACAGAATTACACGGGATCATCGGCGGCTTTTGATGCCACGAACTCCACAAACAGCCTTCGCTTTGACCCGGAGGGTGTGCGCGTGGCGCATAACGGACACTTGTTCATTTCCGACGAGTACGGCCCTTTTGTTTATGAATTTAACAAGGAGGGCGAGCGTGTCCGGACCTTTGATGTTCCTGAAAAATTCAAGATTACTAACCCGAGTGCTGCCGCCAACGATGAACTGCCGCCCGGCAACACCTCAGGCCGTCAAGTGAACCGCGGGATGGAAGGCCTCGCCATTTCTCCCGATGGAAGCAAACTCTATGGAATTATGCAGAATGCGTTGATCCAGGACAATGCTTTAGATGCCTCCAACGGCCGTGTGGGGCTGAATAACCGGATCTTGGAAATCGACATTGCAACCGGCCAAACTAAAGAATACGTTTATCAGATCGCATCGAAAAGCCTCGGGGTCAATGAAATCGTGGCTGTGAATGATCATGAATTCTTGGTGATTGAACGTGATGGAAAAGCCGGATCCGATGCCGCTGTTAAAAATATTTATTGGATCGACATCACGGGGGCTACGGATGTGAGCGCGGTTGCGTCCCTTCCCAAAGGGGCTCTTCCTCCGGGAATTGTTCCTGTTCAAAAAACTTTGCTTCTGGATATGCTGGATCCCGAATTCAATCTTGCCGGCGCTGGGTTTCCCGAAAAAATCGAAGGGCTTGCGTTTGGTCCTGATCTTTTTGACGGGCGCCATCTGCTCTGGATTTTGAATGACAATGACTTTAGCGCGGTCCGAAGCAGTAATTTTTATGCCTTTGCCATTAATGCCTCGGCATTGCCTAATTATGAAAAACAGCTTTTTGTTCCCGAACCCTCGACACTTTTGATGTTTGGCGGAGCCCTTGCCGGTCTGGCTTTTCTGCGGAGAAAAAAAACCGTTTAAATCCGTCATAGTATTCCCGGCCCTTTCGAATTTCTCGAAAGGGCCTTTTTTTTTGCGGAAGGCGTGCTTTTTTAACAAGCGTTTCTTAAAGCCCGATTTTTGCAGGTCGTTCGAGGCTTTGAAAGCGCCGGATCCGGGTTTCTGCTAAACTAGGACAGGGCTTTCAGTCAAAAGGGGTATGCGCCGATATATTAATCCCGCAATTCAGAAGACTTTAAGCGGCGGGAGAAGGAAAAAGTATGAAAAAAATTGCTGTGGTGGATGGAGTCCGTACGCCTTTTATCAAGGCCTGGACCCTTTTTGATGAGCTGCCCGCCCAAAAACTTGGAGCCCTTTGCGTTACGGAGCTGCTCCAGAGAACGGGGATAGACCCCAAGCTTATTGATGAAGTCATTATGGGCTGCGTGGGTCAGCCCATCGATGCCGCGAATGTGGCGCGTGTGATCAGCCTTTATGCCGGTGTTCCCAAAGATAAAAAGGCCTATACCGTAAACCGTAATTGCGCGTCCGGCTTTGAGTCTGTGACAAGCGGCGTGGAGAAAATCCGCTGCGGGCTTGATGAGATCGTGGTTGCCGGAGGCGCTGAATCCATGTCAAACGCCCCGCTTGTTTTCAGCAAACAGACGGCAGGGCTCTTCATGAAACTTTCCAAAGCCAAGACCCCTCTTCAAAAAATCCAGGTTATGCTCCAGTTCCGGCCTAAAAACTTCGCTCCTCAGGCGGCGCTTCAAAGCGCTTTGACCGACCCGGTCTGCGGCTTGAATATGGGGCAGACCGCGGAAGTCCTGGCGAAAAAATTCGCGATTTCAAGGGAACAGCAGGATGCGTTTGCCCTTGAGAGCAATAATAAAGTACTCACGGCCAGGGAAAAACTGCGCGAAGAAATGATGACGGTTTATATTCCGCCCAAGTTTGAGAAATTTGTTCAGGATGACAACGGGGTGCGTGAGAACCAAACCCTTGAAATGCTGACCAAGCTAAAACCCGTTTTCGACCGCCGGTCCGGGTCCGTGACCGCGGGCAATTCCTCGCAGATTACCGACGGCGCCTGCGCGCTTCTTTTAATGCCGGAAGAGAAAGCCAAAGCTCTGGGGTATGAAATCCTGGGAACGATTGCGGATTACGACTATGCGGGACTTGAGCCGAGCGAAATGGGACTGGGTCCTGTTTTTGCAACGTACCGGGTGCTCAAACGCTCCGGCCTCTCCATGAAAGACATTCAGCTTTTTGAAATCAATGAAGCCTTTGCGGTTCAAGTGCTGGCTTGCCTGGATGCTTTTGCCTCCAAGAAATTTGCTGAAGAAAATTTTGGCGAAAGTCAGGCAATCGGTGAACTTGACCCAAAACTTCTTAACGTAAACGGCGGCGGTATTGCCTTGGGGCATCCGGTTGGTGTAAGCGGATCCCGTCTGATTCTCACGTGTTTGAAAGAAATGAAGAGGCGTTCGCTCAAACGGGGGCTGGTGTCCCTGTGCATTGGGGGCGGTCAGGGCGGAGCCGTTCTTCTGGAGAGGAATGTATGAGCAGCGTTTGGAAACTGACAGTCCAGGACGGAATTGGAAACCTTGAACTTGACGTGCCAGGCACAGACGTTAACGTGCTGACTTCTGAAGGCCTCGGGGAATTAAAAACGCTGCTGGGCGCTTTGGCTGCACGGACGGATCTTCAGGCCCTTCTTGTGACAAGCGCGAAGAAACGCATTTTTATCGCGGGCGCGGACATTAAGGAAATCAACGGTATCGCGACAAAGGAAGATGCTTTTCAAAAAGCAGAGCAGGGCAAAGAGGTTCTGCAGCTTCTTGAAGATTTAAAATATCCGACGGTTGCGGTTATTAACGGCGCCTGCCTCGGCGGCGGGTATGAGCTCGCGCTGTCGTGTACATTCCGTGTTGCCTCCTTTTCCAACCAAGTGAAAATCGGATTGCCGGAAGTAAACCTGGGAATTCTTCCGGGGTTTGGCGGGAGCATCCGTCTTCCCCGATTGATCGGCCTGATGAGGGCCTTGCCTTTGATTTTGGCAGGCAAGGTGGTTTCGGCTGAAGAAGCTCTAAAAAACGGCATGGTGGACCGCTTGTTTCCGGAAAAAACCCTTCGGGAAGAGGCCTTCCGGTATGCCCGGGAAATACTTTCCAAAGGCGGAAAAGATGCCCGCAAGACGGCCAAGAAGAAAACGCTGGATTGGTTTTTTGAAGACACGCCCATGGGCCGTTCGCTTGTGTTCCGCCGCGCGCGCCGGGACGTTCTGGAAAAGAGCAAAGGTTTTTACCCCGCACCGCTGGAAGTCCTTTCCCTCATCCAGAAAACCTACGGGCACTCAAACCGGGAAGCCTACCGGCTTGAAAGTGAACACTTTGCCAATCTCGGCACCACGGAGGTTTCAAAGTCCCTGATCAAGGTGTTCTTTCTGAGTGAAAAGTATAAAAAGTTTGCTTGGACTTCGGCAAAGGTACCCCCGGTTGAGTTCAAGAAATGCGGTGTGATCGGCGCCGGAGTGATGGGCGGGGGGATCGCGCAGCTGGTCAGCGCCAAGGAAATGCCTGTCCGCGTAAAGGACTTGAATGAAAAAGCGTTGGGCGGGGCCCTTAAAGAAGCCTATTCGATTTACAAAGGGGCCTTGAAGCGCCGGCGTTTGAAAAAGTCCGATGTTGAGAGAAAGATGTGTCTCATTTCAGTGGGACTCACAAACGATGGGCTTAAGAACTGCGATGTGATTATTGAAGCCGTCGTCGAGGATATGAAAATCAAACAGCGTGTTTTTCATGACCTCAGTGAAGCGGCAAGACCGGACGCTATCCTTGCCTCCAACACGTCTTCTCTTTCTGTTTCTCAAATGGCTTCGGTTGCGAAGCATCCTGAACGGGTGGTCGGGCTTCATTTTTTTAACCCGGTTCACCGTATGCCTCTGGTGGAAGTGATCCGTGCTTCGCAAACCTCTGACGAGACCATGGAGCGCATTATCCAGTTCTCCCGGGGCCTTGGAAAAACCGTTATCGTGACCAAGGATGCCCCCGGCTTTCTTGTCAACCGCCTGCTTCTGCCCTACCTGAATGAAGCTGCGTATTTAATGGAAGAGGGGATGAGCCCTGAAGTGCTGGACCGCATCGCCACAGCGTTTGGGATGCCCATGGGGCCGGTGGAGCTTGTGGACCAGGTGGGCATTGATGTCGGCTATAAAGTCGCCCATGTCCTGCAGGACGCTTTTGGATCAAGGATGCAGGTGTCGCCCATGCTTGAAGAAGTCAAGGGCAAGGGGCTGCTCGGCAAAAAATCGGGCAAGGGTTTTTACCTTTATGAAGGCAAGAAAAAACGGCTCAATCCCGAAGTGCCTATCGGAACAAAACCGCGTGCTGTTTCTGAAGAAGATGCCCTTAAACGTATGATCTTTATTATGATCAATGAAGCCGCGCGCTGTCTTGAGGAAGGGGTGATTGACTCTGCCTCAACGGTGGATATCGGGATGATCATGGGAACAGGGTTCCCGCCTTTTCGCGGAGGATTACTGTGCTACGCGGATTCCGTGGGTGCCGCGAAAATTGTTGAAGACCTTCAGCGCTTCTCGAAGGACGTGAACGCTGAGCGTTTTGCGCCCTGTAATTATCTGCTGGACCTGGCTTCCAAGGGGGCCCGCTTCCATGCTTGAAAAAGTCCTCTGCGTTACTTTGGGAAGCATTGCCGGAGGCTTGTCCCGCTTCTTCCTTGCCAGCTGGGGCAACCGTCTCGGGAGCGGTGCTTTTCCTTACGGGACTGTGACGGTGAATCTCACGGGGTGTTTCTTAATCGGGCTTTTTGCGGCGCTTGCGGAAGAAAAAATTCCGCTTGGCCCTCAGGGAAAGCTCCTGTTGATGACGGGGTTTTGCGGGGCCTTTACAACTTTTTCTGCGTTTATCCTCGAAACAGATCAGCTGCTGAAGGGCGGAAACGCGCTGGCGGCGTTTGCGAACCTTTTCATCAGCCTGATTATAGGGTATATTTTTTTCTGCGGTGGTATGGCGCTGGGAAAAAATCTTTAACACACAACACGCGCATCAGCGCGTCTCTAACTGTAAAGATGAGCGTTATGATAACTTGGATTGGACTTTGTGCCGGTGAAGTTTGGAGAAGTTTGGACCGCCGTGACGGTGAGGCCTCATTGAAGACGCTTTACTCGGATATCAAGGCGCCGAAGGATACGATTATGATGGCGGTCGGGTGGCTGGCCCGGGAAGGGTTTGTTTTTATTGAAGGCAATCTGCCTGATTTTAAGGTCAGGTTGAATCCGAAGCCGCCCAAGAAATAACCGGCATTTTTGCAAGCGTTGGAAATGATGGACACACTTATGTTGGAACGAATTTCAGCCAGCTAACGAAGGAGCAAAGCAATGCCCGACGAACAATCCCCATCGCCACAAGTTCCCAAAAAACCCGAACGCAAGTATATTGAAACCGGAGAACCCGACAATAAGGCTTTTATGATTGGTGCCGGCATTGTTGTTTTGATTGTTTTTGCTATTTTTGCCTATTTTATGATTTTCCATTTCTATGGCATGTTTTTTCAGAAAGTCGTTGTCGAAAAATAGTTTTTCTCCCTCAGGGATCCTTTCCTGAGGGAGGCCTTTCTGTAAAATCAGCCCCCTCTGAAAAATTTAATACCCCCTCAAAAAAAGCATTCCCATGGCTCCCAAGGCGTCCTTTTGACGGATTAAGCAGGCTGTGCTAGTTTAAGCGCACCCAGACACCGTTATCAATACAAGGAGTTTAATTTATGGAAGAAAAGGCAGACAAGGTTATCCAGCTGATTTCAATTTACGGTCTTAACCTGCTCGCCGCAGTTGCGATTTTTGTTGTCGGCCGCTGGGCCGTGGAAATCATCTCCCGGTTCACTGAGCGCGTTCTCAAGCAGCAGAAGGTTGATGAAACGCTGGCTGTTTTTACGCAAAAAATGATTTATTACGGATTGATGACGTTTGTGGTGGTTGCTGTTCTTGGCAAGCTGGGTATTCAGACAGCTTCTTTTGTAGCGGTGATCGGGGCGACAGGACTTGCCATTGGTCTTGCGCTGCAAGGCTCTTTATCTAATTTTGCCGCGGGGATTTTGATTATTCTCTTCAGGCCTTTCAGCGTTGGCGATGTGATCACGGCAGGCGGCAGTACAGGAAAAGTCATCGAAATCGAAATTTTTAACACGGTCCTGCTGTCCGGTGATGGCATAAAAGTGGTTCTCCCAAACTCCCAGGTGACAGGAACCATTATCCAAAACTACACCGTCATGGGCCGCCGGCGTGTTGATTTGACCGTAGGTGTTTCCTATAAAGATGATCTCCAAAAGGTCAAAAAGGTTTTGCAGGAAATCGTTAGCTCGGAGATCCGCGTTCTTAAAGACCCCGCTCCGGTGATTGCAGTTTCCGCATTGGCGGACAGCAGTGTAAATCTTGTCGTCCGCCCTTGGGTTCTGGCGGGTGATTATTGGGATGTCTATTTTGCGCTTACCGAGAAGATTAAAGAAACTTTTGATAAAAAGGGGATCAATATTCCTTTTCCGCAGCGTGAAGTCCATGTTTACCAGCATTCGGCGGCCGGCGGCCTTACCGATTCTGCCATTACGGAGTGAAGGAGCCCGCATGATTCAGAAAGCATTGCGGGTTTTTTTTGTTTTTTGGGTTTTCTTTTCCGCGGCCTGCGATCCTGCGAAAGCAGCCGATGACCAGTCTTCTTCCCCTGGGCGGTTTGAAAAAGCCACTTTTGCCGGCGGGTGTTTCTGGTGTGTGGAGTCCTTTTTTGACAAAACCCCGGGAGTGATTTCGACCACTTCCGGTTACACCGGGGGGGCTGTTCTCAACCCCACCTATGAACAGGTTTCTTCGGGAACAACCGGCCACGCCGAATCGGTTGAGCTTGTGTTTGATCCCGGCAAGGTGACCTACGCCCAGCTTGTGGATACCTTTTTTAAAAATATTGATCCCACGGCCGCAAATCAGCAGTTCAATGATGTGGGGACCCAGTACAGGACGGCCATTTTTTATCATTCGGAAGAGCAGAGGCGGACGGCGGAAGCGGCAAAGGCTGGGCTGGAAAAATCAGGGAAGTTTAAAAAACCGGTTCAAACTGAAATAGCGCCCGCCGGAGAGTTCTCCCCCGCAGAAAATTACCATCAGGATTACCATAAAAAGAATCCGCTGGCCTACGGGCTTTACAGCGCGGCGTCAGGGAGAGAAGGGTTTCTTAAGAAAACCTGGGGATCCCAGAAGAACTAGCTGACCGGAGCTTCAAGGCTGGCTGGAGCCATCGCAGATGGAATCCAGCTGATCGAGTTCTTCAAGAAGCAGATCACGTGCGGAACGAAGACTGCCGTCTTTATATTTTACCCAAACAGGTTCACCGGAACCAAGGCTTCGGTAGCACCACTTTGAAAGCCAGTCTTCGGCAGAGTCTTTTTTGTCATAGTGCTGACTCACGTACCAGCGGGCCACTGGCAGCACCAGCTTGGAATAATAGGTGTTTTTTTCATAAACAATTTGAACGTCAGTCTCGCCCAGACGGTCGACAAGGTAAAGAAGCTTGGACAACTCCGAAAGGGGCCGGTTTTGAAAGCGCTGAAGAGCCCGGCTTTGCATAATCGGATCGGGAATCTGAAGTCCCGGGGCAGCGGGCTGTGGAACGGCTACTTCTGAAGCAAAAAGATTTGAAGACAAAAGCAGAAGGATCAACAATGCTGAAGCGCTGGGGGGTGTAACTTTTCTCATCCGTGCATTTCCTTTCAAGGGGTTACGGAAAGAAGGCTTAAACGCAGGTTTGCATCTTTATCGGCAATTGTTGCTTTTTTTAAAGAGAAATAAAGGATCAAGAAGTAAATTCCTTGTAAAGTTTACGTTTTTAACAGCAAAAACCTATCTATCGTAAGAAATAAAGCGGGATGGGTCAATGGTTGAATTCATTTTTTCAGGTTTTTGAAAAAACTTTCATCGCTCGCGATTTATCCCCCCGTTGCTTTCGCAAGTTTTGGATTTGGAGTTTGCATGGCTAAAATCCCCAGGCAGAGCCGGAAGAAAGAAGGAAAAGGGCTGTTCATTCTTTTTCTGCTGGCCCTTTCTTTTTATGGAATTTGCGGAATTCTTACAGATCTGGTTTCGCAGCATTACCTTCCGGCGATTATTCGCAGCGGAGCCAAGCGGGGAGTTGAAATTTCACAAATTACATTCCAAAAGCCGGGACTTTCTTCGCTGACCTCCGTCAAATGGGAAAGTTTAGCGGCGCATTTGAAACCGCTCAAAGCCGCGAAGCCCGGCGGCGGGGAATATTCCCTTACTATTGACCGCCTTGAGCTGGATTTTGGAGGGTTCCTGGAGGGGAATTTCTCGATTAAAGGTTCGAATATGAGCTTGTCCCAGCTTCCCCCTCCGCTGGTCTCGGGAAAGCCGGAGCCGAGAGAAACGAAAAGCATTCAAGGGCAGTTTCATTATCAATTCAGGCTGGAAACACTTTCCTCTCAGGGGGTTGTCAAAGCGATACGTCAGGCCGCAGGGGATTTGTCCCGGTTGATCCGTGAAGGCCGCTCAGAGGCGCGTCTGGAGTACCGGGGAACAAGTTATTTTACGCTGCGAGGGACCCGCTTTTTTGCCGAGCTTTATACGGTTCGCGAGGGATCCGAAGTCCGTCTCGTGATGAGCGCGGAGAATGTTGAAAAAATCGCCATGCAGCTCGATGAAGAATTAACACCGGCTGAGATTCTGCTGATTTCGCGCAATCCGGTCCGCGCACCCCGGCTTTTTGCGATCAAGGAGTATTCTAAGAAAAAAGCGTCTGAGGCGGCACAGGAAAATCCGGAGGTTTCCGAGGACGCCTACAAGCATGTTCTCTGGAGTTTTCTGCTTGCGAAGGAATATGACCCGGCGTTCTCAAAAGAAGTGACGGACGCCCATGAAGAGGGCGCCCGGAAGAACACAGAGGCAGATCACATTATGGATTATCAAAATAACGTGGTCGGCCGCAGGTACGCGCTTGAAGGCGTTTCTGAAAGTGATGTGCTGGCGAGGATGCTGAAAGATCCATCGGTTATTGCGAAAGCGAAAGAAAAAACAGCCCGGAAAAAATAATCAGCGTTTCCTGCGGCTGAGCGGGAGTTCTTTCTTTTGTGCTTTTTGGGAAGCATCCTTACGGTCTTCCCTGGCGAGCTGTTTAACGGCTTTCTCATACCGGTTTTTGGGAAGGTGAGGGGCAAAGTAAACCCGCTGCACCAAGGCCCCTGTGTCGGGATGCCGGGTCAGCGCCTTTTCAGAAACGTTCTGGAAAAGTTCGAAACGTTTTCCGGGCTTGCCGTCAGGGCGTATGATTTCGTAAACATAAATAGGCATAGAAGGCTCTCCTGAATTTTTGTGAAACCATTTTAATGTATCGGATAAAAGGGCCGGAATAAAGAGGCGCCTTCCTAAATTCTCGGGGATATTTATGAAAAATGCAGACAGTGGGAAAATAGAAACAGCCATTTTCGGCGCCGGATGCTTTTGGGGCGTTGAGGAAACCTTCCGTGTCCTGAAGGGGGTTCTGAATACGGAGGTCGGTTACGCGGGCGGCCGTTTGAATAACCCGACCTATGACGATGTTTGCGGGGGCGATACGGGCCATGCTGAAGTGCTCAGGATCACCTTTGATCCGTCTCTTATTACCTACGCCGAACTTCTTTCTGTCTTTTGGCGCTGCCATAATCCGACAACTCTTAACCGGCAGGGGCCGGATGTGGGTGATCAGTACCGGTCCGTGATTTTTACCCTGTCTGCCGAACAAGAGGCCCTGGCCGTGAAGACAAAGGCGATAGTTGACAAGTCTAAAATCTGGCGTGATCCCGTGGTCACGGAAATCAAACCGTTTGTTAATTTCTACCGTGCCGAAGAGTATCATCAGCAGTATTTGTCAAAGCGCGGGCTTGGGAATTGTCACCTTTGATTTTCAAGGAAAAATTTCTGAAAAGCGGCCGGAAAAAGGACTCTTGCCGAAGGTTGACACCCGCAGAAGCTCGGGCTAGTATGACCCCTTCAAACGATTAGGAAACTCCCTTAAAAGCCTGGCTGGATGACCGGCCAGTTTTTTTTTACCTAAGCCAGCAGCGCTGGTTTTTAAAGTGTCTCCCTTAGTTCAAACCGCTGTATAGGAACCCCAAATGCTGATTAAGAAGGTTGATCGCCCCCGTGAACTCAAGTGGTTTCATGCGGGGGCCATGCTTTATGGCGACTGGGGTACGAGCAAGGCCTACGTTTTGGGTATTGCCTTTGCCCTTTCCGGACATGCCTCGTGGTTCTTCCTGGGAATGATGTCGCTTCTGACTCTGGTTGTCGGCATGTGTTACATGGTGATTTGCCGGATGTATCCGGACGGCGGCGGCGTTTATTCTTCCGTCAAGCACCGCTCCAAACTTTTCGCGGTGATCGGGGCGCTGCTCCTGGTTGCGGATTATGTCATTACCGCGTCACTCAGTGCGCTTGATGCCTTCCACTATTTTGAATTCCGGAATCCGGAGCTTTGGGCCATGGGCGCCATTTTTATCATTGGCGCCATTAACTGGGTGGGTCCGACTAAAGGCGGAACGATCGCCACCTGGATCGCGGTCACGGCTTCAGCCACAGCGGGAATCCTTTTCTTTTCCACGCTTCCGCATCTTCCGCATGTGGACCTTAAATGGCCCTCTCATGACATCCCTAAAAACTGGAGTGTTTTTGTCGGTATTGTACTTGCTCTTTCCGGGGTCGAGGCTGTTGCCAACATGACCGGGATCATGGTGAAACCGGTTGAAAAAACAGCCCGGCGCGCCATTTGGCCGGTGATGCTGGAAGTTTCGATTTTGACGTTCCTTCTTGGTGTGGCCATGAATGCGATTCCTAATCTCACCGGGCACACCGAAGACATGCTGCGCGCCTTGGGTGAACATTATATCGGGCCCTGGTATGGAACTGTGATCTCCATTGTCTTCGGGTTTCTTCTTCTGTCCGCAGTAAACTCCTCGATCACGGGGCTGGTCAGCGTTCAATTCCTGCTGGCCAAAGACCGTGAACTCCCGATGGTGCTCAGCCGTCTGAACCGTTTTGGCATGCCTTGGCTTCCGCTGATCATCGCGACCTGTGTTCCTATTTTGGTACTGATTCTTGAACACGAAGTCGTGGGTCTTGCCGCCCTTTATGCCATTGGTGTTGTCGGTGCCATCGCCCTGAACCTTGGCGCATGTGCCACGAATTTTCAAATCCGGCTGCCTTTTGCGGAACGTGCGCTGCTATCGGTGGCCGCCATTGTGCTTTTTTTTGTCGAAATCACCATCTGCTTTGAAAAACACAACGCCTTACTTTTTGCGGTGACTGTTTTGACGGTCGGCCTGAGCCTGCGCTTTATTACAAAGAAAGTGGCTCCTGCGGCGCCTGCCGAAACTATTCCTGATGTCAATGTTCTGACAGTTTCCGAAGTGCAGGAACTGGCCCCTCTTTACTCCTGTTCTTTTCTTCTCGCTTTGCGGACGCTGAATCTTCCCCTGCTTGAAGAAGCGGTCCTGCGCGCCAAGGCCTTGGGGGAGAAAAGTATTTACATTATGGTGGTTGAAGAAGTGCCGCTCGGAAAAGGGCTTCCTTCAGAGATCAGTCCTTCCGTGGCCTCTTTGACTCTGCTGGATGAAGCCGAAAAGGAGCTGGAAAAGTCCGGGATGACCGGCGTTCCTCTCTGGCAGGTTGGCACACAGCCCGGCCAAGTCATTGCCCGCGCTGCCCGGGATCTTGGAGTCAACACAGTGCTCATTGGCACTACGCGCCGCACTGCGCTTATCAGTCTGCTTCGCGGCGATGTCCTCCGCACACTCACGCATAATCTTCCCCGGGGCATCCGCCTCATCATCTGCGGTTAGATGGGAACAGCCCTTTGCCGGGCTTTCCAAAAAACCGCTCCCAAGCGCCTCGGATTTTCCGCAACCCATTTATTTAAAACACTTTATGATATTTAAAATTAATTTTACTTAAACCTGACTTCAATTGAATCTTTTCAGGGGGAGCTCTCGTCTAATATGCAAACAGGGGAGGAGTCCCCGGAAAATGAGAGAAAAAGAGTGATGGTTTTAGTAAATATTCCAGACATCCGATATAATTCTCCGCTGATTTCATGCTGAAAAATTTCCCCTCTTCCAGATTCTGCAATGTGAATTCTCAACCCTTCGGAGGTTTTACCATGCGTCACTTGCTCGCTGCTGTTTCCATTTTTATGTTTTTTTCGGCCGTTCCCTTGGCTCACGCGGAAACGTACGCGCTAGATAAGGACCACACCACGGTCGGTTTCAAAGTCCGGCATTTGCTTTCATGGGTCAATGGAAGTTTCAAGACGTTTGACGGGACGTTTGAATATGATCCCGCGAAGCCCGAAACGTGGAAGGTGAACGCGACCATTGAAGCCGCGAGTATTGATACAGGGGTTGCCCCGCGTGACAAGCACTTGCGCACCAAAGATTTTTTTGACGTAGAACAGTTTCCCGCGATTACTTTTGAAAGCACCGGCGTGAGAGAATTTACGGGCACCACCGTGAAAGTGGACGGAAACCTTACGATACACGGCGTGACCAGGCCGGTGACGCTGGATGTCGAAGTCCTGGGGGAAGTTAAAGATCCGTGGGGAAATGAACTTTCCGCGTTTTCCGCGACCACGAAAATCAACCGCACGGATTTCGGGCTGACCTGGAATAAAGCCGTTGAGACGGGCCAGCTTCTTGTTGGGGAAGAAGTGGTCATTTCCCTTGAAGTTTCAGGGCTGAAAAAGAAACCTGAAGCCGCGGCTGAACCCGCTGTCTAATTTTTATCACCGTAGTACAAACCAGAAAATCAGGAGGATTCAAAATGAAAGAAGCTCATAAAAAGAAAGCTCTTCTCGCTGCTTCCGTTGCCGGTCTTATGGTGGTTGCGGGTACGATTGCCATGCCTGCCGCCCATGCTGAAGATGCCGCCTGCTATGGCGTCAATAAATGCAAAGGAACGGGCGAGTGCGGGGGTAAAGGTCATTCCTGTGCCGGGCAGAATGCCTGCAAAGGGCAGGGCTACGTGACCATGGACAAGGATAAGTGTCTTGCGACCGAAGGCGGCAGCCTTACGGCCAAGGAATAAGGCTGATTTAGAATGCGGCAGGATACCGTTTTTTCAGCTCCTTTTGTGGCGCCCCGAGGATGCGGGGTAGGGCTTCGCACGGAACACTATGAGGTGATTACGCGCGATTGGCCCGAAATGGACTGGTTTGAGGCGATCACGGAAAACTACATGGATTCCGGCGGCCGCCCGCTCCGAATACTGGAAGAGGTGAGAAAACGGTATCCTGTTGCCATTCACGGCGTTTCACTTTCAATCGGTTCTGTGGATCCGCTGAACCCGCGTTATCTTGAGCGTTTGAAAAATCTGAATGACCGCATCGCGCCCTTTGTTGTTTCCGACCATCTTTGCTGGACAGGTGTGGACGGGAACCAGCTTCATGATCTTTTGCCGCTTCCGTTTACGGAGGAAGCCCTCCGGCATATTGTTTCCCGCGTGCAGCAAGTGCAGGAATGTTTGGGTCGGAAGATCCTTCTCGAAAACGTATCTTCTTATGTGACCTACAAACACTCTGTGATTCCGGAGTGGGAATTCCTCGCTGAGACGGCACGCCGGTCCGGGTGCGGCATTCTGCTTGATCTCAATAACGTCTATGTCAACGCGCAGAATCACAAGTTTGATCCCTACACGTATCTTGAAAATATTCCGGGTGAAAAAGTAGGACAGTTTCATCTCGCCGGGCACACCGATATGGGAGATTTTCTTTTTGATACGCACAAAGGGGAAGTGATCGCACCCGTCTGGGGTTTGTACCGCAAAGCCTTGGAACTCTATGGCCCTGTTTCTACATTAATCGAATGGGATGAAGCCATTCCGGAATTTTCACGTCTTGCCCAGGAAGCTGAAAAAGCCCGCGCCTATTACCGCAAGGCGGAAGCGGTTAAAAGGAATTCTCAAAAAACAGCCTCGGTTTCAAGTTTTTCAACGGTCCCGGAAATTTCTGCGCCTCCGCTGAAAGATGTTCAGCGGTGGATGAAAGTCTTTTTTCAGCCTTCTCCGGAAAAGGGGCTTGCGGGCAGTGAAAGTCTTTTGAATCCGCAGGGGAAGGCCACGGGCGTTGAACGCATGGGTGTTTACGCAGAAGGCTACGGCATCCGGATTCATGAAGCTCTCAAGGAAGCCTATGAAGCTGTCCGGCACGTGATCGGTGAAGGCCGGTTCTGGGAGCTGGCGCAGAGTTATGCGTCGGCATACCCCTCGCAGGAATACAACCTGAGCCTTGCGGGACGGCATTTCCCCGGGTTTCTTGAAAAGTCTTCTCTTCTGCAAGAATGGCCTTTTTTGTCTGATCTTGCCGGGCTTGAATGGGCGGTGACAGAAGCCTTTCATTCTTTTGACCGGCCGCCGCAGGAATTGAGTGCCTTGTCAGGGCTTGCTCTTGAAGACTGGGAAAAAGTGTCGTTTGAGTTTCAGCCGTCGCTCAGGCTCGTAAGATCCTCGTGGCCTGTTCTCGACATCTGGCGTGAACGCAAAACCCCGCATGAAAAAATTAAAATCGATCTTCAGAACCGTCCTCAGTGGATTGTTGTGGGAAGGCTTGAATGGAAGGTTCGATCCGAATCCGTAACCGCCCTTGAATATGAGTGCCTTGATTTGCTTAGAAGCGGCAGGTCTTTGGGGGAAGTCTGTGAAGTCCTCGCTGAAAAGGCGGGGGAAGAAGAACTCCCTTTGATGAACTGGTTTGCCAAATGGTCTTCAGGCGGGATGATTGCCGGTGTTAAGCTTGCGGGCGTTGAAATCTCGAAAGTCTAGCAGGACTGCCGGATGACCAGCTCCGGCATAAATTCTTTTTGAACAGGTCCCTTCTCGCTTCCTTCAATGAGTGCAATGAGCATATTCACCATTTCGCGGCCCATCTTTTCAAGGGGCTGGCGGATGGTGGTGAGCGGCGGCTCGAGGTATTTTCCCCGTTCCAAACCGTCATAACCAATGACCGCAACATCTTCCGGAACCTTGATCCAGCATTCCTTGAGGGCGCGCATGGCGCCAATCGCGATATCGTCATTGAAGCAGAGAATGGCCCGGGGCAGAGATTTTTCCTTTTGAATCATGTCCAGCATTTTCAGATAGCCGTCTTCTTCAAAAAAATAGTCGCATTTGCGGAAGTGTGTAGGTTCAAACGCGATGCCGTTTTGGTCAAGAAGGTCGCGGTAAAGCTGATACCTCTCGCGGGCGTCAAGGGAGTCCTGATCAGGGCCTTGAAGCATTCCGATTTTTCGGAACCCCTTGCTGATCAGATGACGGAAGGCGAGTACGGTGCCGACCTTATTGTTACAGTAGACGATGTTGGCTTTGATGTCGGGCTGGAAGTCATTGATTAAAACAACCGGCAGGTGAGAGCCCTGCATGGCTTCATCAATATAACGCGGATGAATGCGCCAGGTCAGAAGCAGAAGCCCGTCAAGGTCATGTTCCTCGAGAATCTTTTCGCTTGGGTCCGCGTACTCCTCGTCCTTGACCATGATCAGCTTAAGGTCGTAATGCGTGTTGCGGAGTGCGTCGATGATCCCGGCATTAATACGCGTGAAATATTCACTGCGGAAGATTTCAGGCGTGAAGGCGGTGAGAAGACCTACGGTTTTTCTTTTTTTCTTAATGGCGGACATCTAAGGAACCTCATTTTTCCCAAGCATAACACATGGGGCGGTCTTTTTTGCCGGGAAGGTAAAGCTTTCTTCAAAGTGACCGTAATGGATAAAGGTCTAAAGGACGAAATTTAACATCCGTGAGTGACCCCTGCAAGCTAATTTCTTCGTGCAAAGAGAAGGATACCGCATTAGTATAAAAGACGCAGTTCGAGAAACCTTCTTCAAATAAATTTGAGACGATGATAAAAAAAATAAAACCTTTCATTTGGATCCTTACTCTTTCACTGTTCTTTCCAGGGCGGCCCTTGGCTGCGGCGGACGATCTGGGAGAACCTACTGACTTTGTGGTTCGTGTGATTGATGCCAATACGCTGCTTCTTAAAAGCGGCACCAAAGTCCGCCTGATCGGTGTCCGGGCACCTTCCCCCTACGATAAGGCCTGGAACGAGTCGTTGGCGCGTGACCACAGCCTTAAGAGTACGTCCATGGATGCCTTTGCGCACGATGCCAAAGAGTTTGTCAAATACCTGGTTGAAGGCAAACCTGTCCGCCTTGAGCTTGACCCTGATCAAACCCAGTTTCAAAACCGCGACCGGGAAGGAAGGGTTTTGGCGTATGTCTGGTTTACGGCACCTATTTTCCCAACCGCGCCGGACTGGCTCGTGATGGATCCTACGGCCGTTAATACCCGCTACCGGTATGATGCGTTCCTGAATGCTTCCATTGTCCGCGCAGGATATTCCTCAGTCGAGACCGGCTGGCCTTTTTCATTTGGCGGTAAGTTTATGACGCTTGAGCAAGAGGCGAAAAGTTCAGGGCGGGCGTTATGGAAGGAACAAGTCACTCCGCCTGCTAAAACGCCCTCAAAGTCCGGTAAAAATTAATTTTTTTTAAAGACCGCCGATACTAAGTGAACTCAAAAGAAAGGAATCTTTGTGACGGATTTCCAGTTTCTCAAAAAACAGTTCGCCGGGGTCAAGGGAACTCTCTCGGGTCAAAGAGGGAATATGATTTGGTACTTAATTGCGGCAGTGGCCGGAATCGCGGTTTTTTACGCCCTCTTTTTTCTTTTGTGGGGCCATATTAAGGGCTGGTTTATTCACGGATCCTAATTTTTGAAAATGGCCGGGTCACGCGGTTGTCTGGATTTCCCGGATCTTCTTTGCCAGAAGTTCCGCCGGCAAGCCAATAACGTTGGTCAGAGACCCCTGTATGCTCTTTGCAATACAGGGTTTCATTTGAATGGCGTAAGATCCCGCTTTGTCGAGCGCCTGAATGACTTTCACATACCGTTTAATTTGTCCCCGGTCCCACCTGTGAAAAGTAACCCGTGTTTTTTCATACCCTGAAAAAAGTTTTCCCGTTGCCCTATCGATGAGGGCTATCCCCGTATAAACCGTGTGCGATTTACCGGCCATCCGCATAAGCACCTCTTCCGCAGCCTTATAACTCTTGGGCTTCCCTAAAACCTGTCCTTGAAAATAAACAAGGGTATCGGCTCCCAGAATAAGCTCCCAGCGGGTAGACTTTGAATAAGGGGGGGTGGCCTGCAAGGCTTTACCTTTGGCGTGCCGGAGTACGGCGCTTGAAGGCTTTTCACGGATCCGGAGATGATGCGCTTCGTTATAGAGGGAAGGCGTTATCTCGAAGGCGAGATTCATTTTTTTAAGAATCTCAGAACGGCGCGGCGACTGGGAAGCGAGGAAAATATAGGTTTTTTTGCGAGGGGTCGGAGGCATTTAGAATCCAGGCTTTAATTCTTTTGGAAAAACGACCGATAATGAAGGCAGTTTAAGGATGGCCGGATAAAAGGCAATTGCTTTTTGTTTTTTGGCCGAAAGGAACCAGAGTCTAAACATGAAAAAAAATGCCCGTGGGTTTACGCTTGTAGAAATCATGATTGTGGTGGCCATTATCGGCATTTTGGCGTCCATTGCTATCCCCACCCTTATCCGGGCCCGTATGAATGCGAATGAATCCACCATTAAAGAAGATTTGAGAAGTTATAATTCCGCCTGCGAAATTTTCCGGTCCGGCCAAAATCCCTTACGGTTTCCAAACGATGTCACGGAGCTGGCGGGGGCGGTGCCTGCCTATATTGACGGGACATGGCTTAATACACCCCGGCACCAGTATAACTTTACGTATGTGGTCGGGCCTCAAGGGGTTTCTTATTCGATGCTTGCTTCGCCGACGCCCAATGGAGGATTCAACACCTTTTGTATTGATCACACCGGCGTTCTGGTGGCTTCAGTCAATGGCGCGGGCGCTCCTGCCGGAGGCGGCGCAGGCTGTGCCGGCGGCACGGTGCTTCAAGGCTAGCGCCCCACCCTATCCACCAATCCAAATGTTTTTCCTGCATGTTATAATCCTGTCCCGATGAAAAAGAGACTTTTCCCGAAAAACATCATTTTCTTAGACGCAGGCACCCTGGACTACGGGGATGTTTCATTTGCGGAGCTCCAATCTCTGGGCCGTCTGAAAACTTATTTCCAAACGAGACCGGATCAGGTGGCTGCCCGGATCAAGGAGGCGGATCAGGTCATTACCAACAAGTGTGTCCTGACGGGTAATGATTTGAGGAGCGCGGGGCGCTTGAGGGCCGTTCATGTCGCCGCCACGGGCGTCAACAATGTTGATCTTGAAGCTGCCCGCAGCTCAGGACTTGCCGTGACCAATGTCGCTGGGTACTCCACTGAAAGCGTCGTCCAGTTCACCTTCGCTTTTTTGCTGGCTCTCGCTGGAAATTTGACCGCCTATGACAGGGAAGTCCGCCGGGGCGGGTGGTGCCAGTCGCCCTTTTTTATGTGGCCGGCATTTCCTGTTTCAGAAATTCATGGGAAAACTCTGGGTATTATTGGTTACGGCACGATTGGACAAAGGGTCTCTGAAGTGGCCAAAGCTTTTGGGCTTTCAGTTCTGAAGGCGCGGATTCCAGGAAGAAATTATAAGTCTGGTGACGGCAGGATGCCTCTTGCGAATGTTCTTAAAAAAGCAGATTTTATAACGATTCACGCCCCGTTGACCCCGTTAACCAAAGACTTGATCGGCGAAAAAGAACTTCGTAAAATGAAACGCACTGCTTATCTGATCAATATGGCCCGGGGCGGTATTGTCAATGAAAAGGCCCTGTTCATGGCCCTTAAGGCGCGTTGGATTGCGGGCGCGGCTGCGGATGTGCTGGCAAAGGAACCGCCGCTCGCGGGGGAACCACTCTTAAAGGCCCCGAACCTTTTATTGACGCCGCACATGGCATGGGCAAGCCTGGAGTCCCGTAAGCGTCTTGTCCATGAAATCGCAGAGAACATCAAAGCCTTTTCCTGTGGCCGTAAACGCAACCGTGTGGTCTAATAGCGGCCCTAAACCGAGGTTGAATCATGTACAGTCCTGAACAAATTGAAGCTGTTTTGAATCAGGTTCTTCCGGATGCTGTGGTGGCCGCCGTAGACTTAACCGGAACCGCTGATCATTTTGAGGTGCGTGTGTCCTGGTCTGGGTTTAAAGGTAAATCGCTTATTGAGCAGCATCAGATTGTGAACCGGGCTCTGAAAGAGCCGCTCGAAGACGGAAGCATTCACGCCCTTAAAATTAAAACCATGGTCCCGTAATTACGGGCCGCAGGAGGATCTTTGTATGGCCGATGTGATGGAGCGTATCAAGTCTGAAATCGAAGGAAATAAAATCGTGCTTTTCATGAAGGGCGAAGCCGAGGCCCCGATGTGCGGATTTTCAGCCGCCACAGTCCAGATCTTAAAAAGCCTGAACGCGCCTTTTAGGGCGGTGAATATTTTGGCCAATCCCGACATCCGGCAGGCACTGCCCGCGTACTCCAACTGGCCCACTTTCCCGCAGTTGTTTATTTCAGGGCAGCTGGTGGGGGGCTGTGATATTGTGCACGAACTCCGCGATTCCGGAGAGCTGCAGAAAATGATTGATGCGGCATTGAAAAGCTGAAGCCCGCTTGATGAGCCTCCACGGCGGCTTTGCTGAAAAGGCAAAGCCGCCTTTTTATTTTTCCGCAGGCATAAAATTCATTCAAACTCCTCCCGAATCTATCCGATAACTCTTCAACAGCTATTTAAACAGGAGATTTATGTCCGTGGATTCAAAAGCTTTCTTGAGTGCCTGCCTGGGAAAAGTCCTTGAAGCTAAAGGCCAGGATTTATTTTTAAAAGTCGGCAGTGTCCCCCGGACCCGTATTGGGGGAACCGTTAAGCCGCTTCCTTTTGAGGCAGTGAGCGAAGAGCAGACAAAAGCCATTGTGGAAGACCTTTTGCATCCCAAGCAAAAGGAAAAGTTGTCCCGCAATCTGAGCGTGGACTTTGCTTTTACGCTCATTGGGCAAAACCAGCGTTTCCGTGCCAATGTTTTTGTTCAGCAGGGAACCTATTCGTTTGTCATCCGCACCCTTTGGAAGAACATCCCCTCTTTTGAAACCTTAAGAATCCCTCCGATTCTTCAGAAAGTGGCGCTTGAACGCTCCGGAATGATTTTGATCGGCGGTACGGTTGCGTCTGGTAAAACAACGACTTTGACGGCCATGATTGACATGATGAATCAGAACGTGGAGCGGCACATCATCACCATCGAAGATCCCGTGGAATACATTCACCGGGATAATAAATGCATTATTAATCAGCGGGAAGTGGGGGAAGATGCCAATGACTTTGCTTCCGCGCTGCGGTATGTGGTCCGGCAATCGCCCGATTGTGTTCTGATCGGCGAAATGCGCGACCGTGAGACTTTTGAATTTGCTCTTGGCTCTGCTGAGGTGGGACGTCTTGTGATGGCAACGGTTCACGCAAAATCCGTGGTGCAGATATTCGACCGCGTTCTGGGTTTTTTCCCGCCGGAACAAAGAGACCAGATCCTGAGCCATCTTTCTTTCAACATCACCTGTTTCGTTTGTCAGAAACTGATCATGGGCAAGGACGGCAGTCTGGTTCCTGTGTTTGAAATTATGGTGGGCAACTACACTACCCGTCAGCTGGTCCGTGAAAAAAAATTCGACAAAATTCCGCAAGCCATGCGTAACGCCGTCAATGAAGGCATGGTGACCTTTGACCAAAGCATTCTCAAGCTTTGGGAAGAAGGTGTGATTACGGCGGAAGAAGCCCTCAAAACCAGTGAACGTCCGCAGGAAATGGAAAATCAGATGAAGGGTATTAAACTCGACGGTTCTAAAGGAAGAATTTTAGGCGCTTGAACAGTTGAAGTTTTAACTTGGGTCGTCGCCATCTGCCGGGGGCGTATCCGCGGGCGGCTCCGAAGCATCGGGATGAATCAAAACAAAGTTGCGTTCGGTTGCGAGCTTTTCAAAGATAGTACTCAAACAGGTGTCATCCGCACAGTTCACCCTCTCCGCGCAATGAGCGTGTCCGCTTGTGACTTCAGCCACCTGCTCAAGATGCTGCAGCCCTCTTGAGGGGGACGCGCTGTCGCAGCTCTCATTGGGATCCGTGGCAAAATAAACAGCCTCAATTTGGATTTCATGAGTCGCCGCCATGACCGCATTCGCGTAACTCCAGCCTTCTCCCGCCGTGTCATAATCGGAGTAAACTTGATCTAGCGCGGAAGTGCGATAGGCCGCTACCATCTCCTCAATAGTTTCATCGGAAAGGCTGCCATCTCCGTTCCCCTCTTCCAAAACCCGCCGGTATTCATCCGCAAGATCCATGACCTGCTGCTGAACATCCGCGTTTCTCGGACATATCGGCGGCACACCAAAGTTAGCGGATCCGGGGTCGCTGGCGGAGAAGGGCCGGTAGCAGTTAGGAGCCCCGTCAGAAAGAAGAATAATCAAGTCCTTGCTCTTGGTTCGTGTCGCGGCATTGGCGGTTGCGATCCAGTTGGTTGCAAGGTAAATGGCATCTCCCGTGTTTGTGTAAGTTGTTTCCGGAGGGTACAGCCCGCCGGGGAAAACAAGCATGTCTCCTGAAGCGTAAGTCGTCCTGAGAGTAGCCAATTTCTGGTTCCAGTCAGTTCCATCCTGTGCATACAGCCGCCATTGGTCGACGGAGAAATCAATCATGTTCTCCATGTCTGTTTTATGAGATTCAAGCGCCGTGGTCATGGCCACACTTCCTGTGGGGCTGAAGGGTACATAAGCCGTCGTGTCATAGGTAATCATGCCGCCCCGGTAAAGGTTCTGAAAAAGAGCATTATTCTGAAGGAGGCTGGTCTTCGTAACATTGAAAATGTCCACCATGGGCTGCGGCAACACGACCCCCGCTGTGTCATCCACGGGACCGATCACGGGATCCGCTTCCAGGGTATTTTCACAATCGCCCATGGCATCCGTGCGTGCGGCACGCTGAAACCAGCGGTCCTGATTGTAAGGCATCGCAGAGTACTGACACATATCCGTTGGTTTGTAAGTCCGCCAGGCCATGGAAGCAGAGGTGTCCATGACCAGAACAATATTCATAATCCCGAAACTTGCAATGGACTCTGAAGTCATGCTCATGGAGGAGAATGTGACGCCCAGGTTGTGCATAAAGTTTGCGAATTGAAAAGTGAAAGGAGTGTTTCCGCTGCCCGCGAGCGAAATTCGTGAGCGGAGGGCATTCACAATGACATCGTCATTATCAAGGTCCGCATCCGCATAACCGGTGAATGTTCCGTCTTCATGATTGTAAAAACCGAACATGATGTCGCCATCCTGATTGTCAGGGTCTGTCACAGGATCAGTGTCAATGTTGACATGCTCATTGTTGCGAGTCGCATTGTGCCAAGCGGTTACTTCCGCTACGCGCCGGATTGCCGCGTAGTCGACGCTGCCGCCGCTTTTTCCAAATTTTTTAATAGCGGCCAAAGCGGTAAGATCAGCCGCGTTGCTGGCCTCTGTTCTTACAAGAAAGGCCATGCCGACATCCGTCGTAAGAACAGCCATACCCACGATCGGTGTCATCATTAAGGCGCTAGTTACAAGAAAGGCTCCCCGCTGGTTGCGGGTTCCTAACCGGGCTTTCAATGCAAAAATGAAGTTATCAATAGCTTTCATAGACAATAGAAATATAGCATCCCATAAATTAAACATCCATCACAGGGCACTTAGTAATTTTAATTATTAACTTTTAAAGACAAAAGCAACAAAAGTTAAATTTTAAAGATCATTAAATATCAAAATAGATCATTTTTATGTTTTTTTAGGTGAGTTTTTAGAATTTATGAAATGGGCAATTTGTTGGCGGTTTAGCCGCCGCCTACATTTGCCATTTCCTCGGAAGCTTTCGCAGAGGCTGAGGTGGAGATGGAGCTTCTACGGCTGCTGGAGGCAGAAGCCGAGGCCGAGGCCGATTGAACGATAGAAGCAGAGCTTGAGGCAGAAGCCTCGGCAGATTCTACGGCGGAAACTGATTCAACAAGAGAGGTCGAAGCGGACCTTGAACTCGCGTCAGAAGCCGAAGAGGACTGTTGTATGGACTGTGAAGATGATTTCGATTGAGAGCCTGAGGTTGATTGCATTTTGGAGCCTGAAGCGCTCACAGAAGAGTCTGTGGATTGAGACGTTGAAGCCGATTTGGATTGTGACTGCGACTCTGATTTGCTAATTGAAGAAGATTTCGATATTGATTTAGAAGTGGATGCTGAAACTGAAATGGAAGCCGATGTTGACGGCCACTGCGATTCCGAAACGGATTCTGACTGTTCAGCGGATTTTGAAGTCGATTTCGATGCCGATCTCGAGGCCGTTCTGGATTCATCTTCTGAGGCTTCCGCGGAGTCATCTGCTGACCGTGAAGCGGATCTTGAAACACTTCTGGAGATGGATTTTGAAACGGACTGACCTTCCGAAATGGATTCCGATGTCGAAGGCCATTGGGAACCCGATTGAGATCCAGAGATGGATCCCGAGGTGGATCCCACCATGGAACCCGAAGCTGACTTAGATTTGCTTCCGGAAGCAGATGCCGAACCAGAAACCGATCCAGCCGTAGAACCCGAAGTGGACTTGGATTGACTCCCGGATCCCGACATCGAGATGGAGCCGGAAACCGACGGCCATTGGGACGCGGAATTGGACCCCGAAATTGAGCCTGAAGTGGATCTAGCTTCGGAACCTGAGATTGAGCCTGAGATTGACCCGGATGTAGAGCCCGACATAGAGACTGATTTAGAACCGGATCCGGAAATCGAGCCGGACGTTGAACCGGATATTGAATCCGACTTGGACGTGGAGCCGGAAGTGGACCCGCTCGTAGAAGCTGATCCTGACTTTGATTGACTCCCGGAGGCGGAACCTGAAATAGAAGCTGAAACCGAGGGGAATTCGGATTCAGACGTTGACGCAGAAGCGGACTTAGAAGTTGAAAGAGAACCCGATGTCGACAATGAGCCTGAAGTTGATGCCGAGGTTGAAACGGTTGCTGAGTCTGAGATGGAATCAGAAGCCGAGGCGGAGCCTGAGACTGAAACACTTGCAGAGTCCGATATAGAAGTAGAACCCGACACAGAGCCCGACGCGGATGCTGATTCAGAATCGCTCATGGAAATAGATCCTGAAGTGGATTCTGAAGTTGAAGCTGAGGTTGAGATGGATTCAGAAATCGAAGGCCACTCGGACTCTGAAACAGACTGCGAACCGGACGCAGAAAGAGAAGCTGATGCTGAAAGGCTTTGAGAGTCAGAAGCAGAAGTCGAGTTTGATGCTGATGCCGACTGCGACTGGCTGGCGGAATCCGAAGCTGAAGCTGATTGATAATCCGAAGCGGAAGCCGATACCGAGTAAGCCACGGAAACGTTCGGAGGAAGCTCAGGCGTTCCAACCGTGGAAGCAAAGGAACTCGCCCTCGCTGTGATCCGGGTCGGCAGCGTGAAACCGAAGCGGCCGCTGAAAAAGGCATTCATCGGAGTGTTGAAATCAAAACGAACCGTGACTGTAATGGGTTCTCTTTGCATATCGGCCGGGATATTGACGTTGATGTCATCGCGTTGAACATCCATCAATCCCGCCGGGAT
Organism: uncultured bacterium; assembly: GCA_964434115.1. Classification (GTDB taxonomy): domain Bacteria; phylum Omnitrophota; class Omnitrophia; order Omnitrophales; family Aquincolibacteriaceae; genus ZLKRG04. Next base: position 42,217 of record CAYSSX010000008.1, on the reverse strand, counting down.
CGAATTCAGGGTGGTCGTAATCGCCACGTCTTCCATCCTGTCTTCGTCCTGAGTCATCGCCGCAGTTCTTGCGCCTTCCCGCGCGGCTTGATAGACCAGATGCCACTGATAGAAGGCTCGCCCAAACTCAATGACTCCGAACACAAGGGCCAGGAAAAAGGGGATCATAAGCGAAAATTCGACGAGGCTTTGACCGAGCTGCGATCGTCTACGCTTCTGGTTCCTCGGTTCTTGATTCATCAGGGCCCTTAGCTGACCGGGAAATCATCGCCGTAAGCGGTGGCTTGAGAACTCAAGCGCTGATTCCCCAGTCCAAAAAAGAAATCGACAGTGGTTGCTGCCGTCACACGGTAAAGCACATAACGCCTTCCGTCTCGAACATCCGAAATCCATTCACCATCTATTTCGGTCTGGTTAATGCCCGAATTAAAAAGAACAAGGTTGGCACGGTTAATTCCAATACAGCAGATACTTGTAACCCCGTCGCCGCAAGTTCCAAGTTCACAGCTGTCTCCGGCCCCTGGGTTTTCCGGCGCCGGAACCGAGGTCTCTGTAGCCACGCGTGACCCTTCGCGAGTCGCCGCAGCTAGCCGGTGCGCCACAAAAATCATATTCCCCATATCAATAACTAGACTCGCTACCGCAAGCAGCATGGGTAGAAGTAATACAAACTCAACCATGGCCTGCCCGCGGGAGTTCCGGGCGGTGTCACGCTTCATATAAAGAAGATAACACAAGGCTCTTAACATGATAAATCTTTTTTAAGTTAAAAAGGCTTTGAAGAATCAACTTCTATCAATAATTGCCGTAATACTTTAGACCATGAATGCAAGTCAAAATCCGGCCGGCTTTCGGCAAACAAGCGAAGACCTGTCTAGAAAAATAGACTGGGTCCGGTGCCTTATTCTGGCATTGGGCTTTGTCGGACTCTTCCTTTTTTTGGACTGGAAGCCGCCGCAGCACGATGAAGGCGTTAACGGCTGGATCATCCAAGACCTGATCGTAAAAGGGTATTATGCTTATGATCCCGCAAATTATCATGGACCACTTCACTTTTACCTTCTGTTTCTCTTCAAAATCTTGCTCGGAGACAACCTGTGGGCGCTGCGCTTAAGCGCTGTCCTTTTTGGCTGGGCCTCCCTGTATGTTATGACAGCCATGGCGCCTCATGTCGGACGCTTTACCGCTTATGCGGCGGCGCTGCTTATGGCCGTTTCGCCCGGAATGACGTTTTATTCACGCTACGCCATTCATGAGTCAGGGCTTCTTTTTTTCTCGCTTCTTATGATTCTTGGTTTTTTCCGGTATGTTGCGGAAAAAGACCGGAAATCAGTCCTCTTTTTGGCGGCCGGTTTTACGGGCATGATGGTCATGAAAGAGACCCTCGTGATTCATCTTGTCTGTTTTGTAGGCGCCTATTACGCCCTTCGTTTCTACGAAAGATTTTCCCCTTCTGAACCGCCGCTTTCAGCAGCCGTCCGGAAGTTTGAAATTCGTGATGTCTTTAGTATCCTGGGGATCTGCTTTTTGATCATGCTTACGCTGTACACGGGTTTTTTTCTGAACTGGCAGGGATTCCTCGGAATCTTCAAAAGTTTCTCGGAATGGGCGAACACGGGTGCATTGCCCACCAGCGAGCAAAAGGGCCATTGGAAACCATTTATCTACTGGGTGCAGTTATTCCTGCGGTATGAGTGGCCTGCGGCCGCGGGATTTCTGGTTTGCTTTCCTTTTTTGGCTGCGTGCCCCCGCTGGCACAGGCTTTTGATGGTTTATGGGGTCTCCGTGTTTCTGGTTTACAGCGCGATTCCTTATAAAACCCCCTGGTGTATTCTTCAGATTATCTGGCCGTTTCTTTTTATGACCTCGGCCGGGCTTGCGGCTTTGGCCGCGCGCGGAACCAAGGCAAAAGCGCTGGCCTTGGGAATCCTATTGATTCTTGCTGGCAGCAGTCTTTCAAAGATGATCTCGCTTAATTTTTTTCATTACTCGGATGACCAGGAACTGTACCCGCATGTTCAGACGTTTGAAGATCTCATGATCATTGACCGGAAGGTGAAGGCTTTTGTGGCCAAGCACCCCCTTCAAAAGCACATGAGCATTCATGTGGTAAAAAAAGCCTACTGGCCGATCTCCTGGCTTCTTCTGGATTTTACGCACCAAGGCTATTACACGGATGAATATCCGCCGAAAGGCGACGCGGATCTTATTTTTTGTGATAGTGAGCGGCGGCTTCGCATGGAACTGAGGCTAAAGAATTCTTACTTTGTTGAAAGATTCCGTCTGAACCCGTCCCAGGACCCCGGCGCGGTTTATTACGATACGCGTGTCTTCGGAGAGATCTTTGGCCCGGACGCGGAGCGCTTTGAACCCAAGCTTATGGAGCCTGCTAAAGAAGGGGAAGGGCTTTTGGCCCGTTATTATCCCAATGCGGAATGGACGGGTGATGCGTCACGTGAAGAAAAAATTTCAGGTGTGGATTTCGGGTGGGAAGATTCCGACCGCCCTATGCCCGCACCGTTTGGCATTATCATGGAAGGCGATCTTTTGATTCCCGAACCCGGAGAATATTCTTTTTATCTTGCCAGCGATGACGGCAGCCAGTTTTTCATGGGAGATGACCTTGTGATCGACAACGGCGGGAACCATGTGGATACCCTGAAGAGTGCGGTGCGGAAGATCGATGCTGCCGGATGGTACCCGGTAAGAATCCGTTACTTTGATGTGGGCGGCGCGGCGTCGGTTCGGCTTTGGTGGAAACGCCCTGGCGGCACCGAGGAAAAAATAGAAGCCCGCTTTTTCCGGTGGAGGAATTCCTGATGGCTCTGGCCGCGGCGGCACTTGCGTTCATTGCAGTCTCCAGTTTGGCGGGCCTTCTTCTCGCTGTCTGGGCCGGATCACTTACCGTGCTTGCTGCCTGGGGCGGATTGCTTGCCGGACTTTTGGGCGGCGCGGCTGTTTTTTTTGCAAGCCGGAAGGTCCGGTATGAAGAATCCAAACCCGGATTTTTTGAGTGGGCAGTCATTCTTTTTTTTCTGCTGTTCTGCCTGCGTAATTTTTTATGGGTTTACTACAAAAACGGAGCCGGGCTTTTTACCCTGAACCGTTACCCCTATTTTGACCTTCATTTCCATCTGGAACTTATTAACAACTTTGTCGCGAACAGCCGCTTCTGGCCGGAAAACCCTTTATTTGCGGGGGCACTTCTCCGCTACCATTTTGGGATGGATTTTTTCTCGGCCCTTTTAGTGAAAGCAGGTATGCCCCTGACCCAGTCTTTACCTGTCACGGGCGTTGTCTGCGGTGTGCTCTCTCTTCTATTCCTTTTCTGGTGGGGAAGAGGATTCACCGTTGCCGGTTTTCTTTTTGCCGGAGGCTTGGCCGGGTTTGCTTTTTTTGTCACAGGCACCTTTGAAGATTATCAGGCCGATATCGCTTGGAAAAATATTGCCCTGACCATGCTTCTGCCGCAGCGTGGATACCTTTTTGCGCTTCCCGCAGGGCTTCTTGTTTTGTGGAGCTGGCGGCGGAGATTTTTGGAAAATAAGCCGGGGTTTCCTTTTTGGGTGGAAGGCCTGCTTTGGGGCGTGATGCCATTCTTTCAGATCAATACATTCATGGTGCTGACGCTTGTTTTTGTTGTTTGGACATTGGCCGCAAGAAAAATCCGCGAGTCTTTGGCCGTTTACTTTACCGCGATTCCCATTGCTGTCCCTTTCATGCTCATTATCACGGATTTTTTTCAAAAAAGTTCGATGACCTGGTTAAAGCCGGGCTGGATGATGGACAAAGAAAATCCATTCTTCTTTTTTCTTTATAACTTTGGTCTTTTTGCTCCGCTTACTTTCTGGACGCTCTGGAAAGTTTTGAAATCCAATGACCGGAATGCGAAATGTCTTTTTCTTCCCGCGTTTTTTCTTTTCATGGTCTGCATGTTTGTGATGTTCGCGCCCTGGGAGTGGGACAACACCAAAATGATGCTTTGGTGCTATTTGCTTTTCCTTCCTGTGATGGACAGCCTTGTGATTCAAAAGCTCCGGTGGATGATCCGGGCGCCGCTCGTTTTCGCGTTGTTCTTTTCCGGGTTTGTCTGTGTGACGAGCTCCATGGGGAAAGAAAACCGCGGGGTTTTGATTATCGACAGGCAGGAGATGGATGAGGTTTGCGAAGTCGTGCAGAAAATTCATCCCGAGGCGAGGGTGGCTTCCGCGCAAAAGGCTTATCACCCGGTTCTCCTTTGCGGACGAAAGCTAGTGTCCGGAGGCTGGGGCGGCGGCTTTATGGCTTACGGGCTGAACACACAGGACATAGAGGCCAAGCTGGACCGCCTTTTGAAAGGCGAGTGGGACTGGCAAATCATGGCGAAAAAAATCGGAGCGCGTTATCTTTTCTGGGGGCCTGAGGAAGAAAAAAAGTTTCCGGATTCTAACCGGCCCTGGGAGGCGCTGAGCTTTAAGATGGCCAGCGGGAAATGGGGAACGTTCTATGATTTGGAAAGACCGGGTCTCTTTAAGGGACCTGAAGGGGAGGTGAAGCCCTATGCCAAAGGCCTTGGATGGAGGGCCGCTTTTTATTCCAGCGCAGATGCCCAAGGACAGCCCGACCGGGTTGAGGAGGTTTTTCGTCCGGAGTTTTATTGGGATTCGGGTGAGCGTCTGCATAAACCCCCTTTCAGCATAATTTTTGAATCTGAAATTGAAATTCCCGAATCTGAAAAAGTGACGTTCTATTTGGCCAGTGATGACGGCAGCCGTTTGAGCATCGGCGATGAGGTTCTTTCCAACGAAGGTGTCCACGCCTTGCGTGTGCGCGAAAAGGAAATGCGGCTGAAGCCCGGCCGGTATCCTGTGCGTATTTTTTATCAAGATATCGGAGGCGGGGCCGCACTGTACCTCTGGTGGAAGGTGGGGGACGGGCCGGAGCAGCTTATCCCGGATGAACTCTTAAGGGTTCCCAAGGGAGACAAAAAATGATGATCGTCATGACGACCTGTCTGGTCTTCGTGGCGGCCGTTTCCTGGACGGCTCTGATTTTGGGAGGGCTGTGGGGTTACCTCACGGTGGACCTGTGCTGGGCTGCGGTGTGGGCCGGGATGGCGGCTTCCCTGGCGTCTTTGAGGTCTTCGGTTTCCCCGGCGAACCTGAAACGGCCTTCTTTGGCCGACATTCTAATTTTCTTTTTCTTCCTCAGTGTTTGCCTCCGCGTTTTACTCTGGATTTATTTTGACAAGGGCGGATCGTGGGCTGCCCCGGAACTTGTTTATCCCCGCTTGCTGGCTTTTATTGCGAAAATCCGCAACTTCTCCGAAGGTCAGGTTTTCTGGCCGCAAAATCCGGTGCATGCATCCGAACACTACCTTGATTTTGGTTTTCCTCTTTTCTTTGCGGTGTTTCAGAAACTGGCGGTTCCCTTTGCATCGTTTCTGACACTCATCGCGGTTTCTGCGGCGGTGATTCTCATGGGGGCTTTATGGCTTTGGGCAGGAGGGCTCGGGGTTGCGGCCTTTCTCGCGCTGGGAGGAACTTACGGGCTTTATTTGCTCGGCGTGGATTTCTGGGAAGGTGTCCGTGGCTTTGGCACTGCGGAGACCGTTTTTTATTCGTCCCTTCCGGTGATGGTTTTTCTTTCTCATCCCGAATTCCTCTTTGTTTTTCCCGCGGGAATTCTTTTAGCGGTCTCCCTGCGCAGGCGTTTGGATTTTTCTGAAAGCTTTCTTCCCGCGTGGGTGGAGGTCCTGCTTTGGGCAACTCTGGCGCTTTATCACTTACAAAGCTTTATCCTTCTTTCGGTGTTCTTTTTAATCGGGTGTCTGGGGCGAAGAAGGGAATTTTCATCCCCCGTTTTTTGGACTTTTTTGAAGGTCTGCATTTTCCTTTTTCCTTTTTCCTTTTTTTTGACCGGCGCGGGCAAAGTTCCGGATGTCCTGGGAGCCTTTCATTTGAAAAATGCCTTCCGGGAAGGCAGCGGAACAGCCTACGTGTTAAGGAATGCCGCCTGGTTCATCCCCTGGCTTCTGGCCTGCCTGATAACGCCTTTTCGGGACCGTGACAAAAGAAATGCTTTGTGCATGACGCTGCCCGCGGCCTGCGGGTTTGTTTTTTTTCTGTGTTTTGATACCAACGCAAGAGTCGGGTCAAGTCTGCCGCTGATGGCTTGGTGCTATGTTTTTCTTCTCCCCGTGCTTTTTGAAAAGGTGATCCGTCCCCGCCGTCCGTTTTTCAGGATTTTATTGTCACTGCTCCTCCTGGTTCCGGGGCTGATGATTTACAAGCCCGCCTTCCGGAACTTTTTTTCCAATCAGGTGACGCTCGGATCCCGTGAAAATCTTCATGAAATTTGCGAGGCAGTTCATAGCCTGCCCCGGGGGGAAAGATTTGCTGCCAGTCTTCAGATCGATCACCCTCTGGCGGCCTGCGGAGTTCCCGTGGTCTCGGTTTATAATGACGTTGCTTTTTACGACGGCGCCGGCGAACGAGCGGTTTGTTTAAATCTCCGCAGGCTGCTTTCCGGAGATAAAGACTGGCGGCAGCTCGCGGAATCTCTCGGTGTCCGCTACCTTTTTTGGGGACCGCTTGAAGAAAGGGACTTTGGCAGTCATTCCAAGCGGCCCTGGGAGAACGTCGCTCCTAAAGTCATCTCGGAATCCTGGGGAACCGTTTATGACCTGGGTAAGCCTGGACCCCTTTTCGCCAAACCTTCTGGCGGGCAGGGGCTGGAAGCCCGGTTTTACGGGAACAAAACATTTCAGGGGGAGCCCGTGATGATACGCATGGCGGGTACGATTGACTTTCATTGGGATGACACAAGCCGTGAAATTTTAAGAACACCGCTTGGAATTGTTTTTGAAGGAGAGGTCTGGATTCCGGAAAGTGAAGAGATTACTTATTATCTGGTGAGTGATGACGGCAGCCGGCTCTTTCTGGATGATGAAAGTGTGATTGATAACGGCGGAAACCACCCGCTCATGATCAAATCGGCAAAAAAAACTCTTCCGGAGGGCTGGCATCGCATCCGGGTGGAATATGATAATGAGTGGGGTGTGGGAACTCTCCGTCTTTGGTGGAAGCTCCGTTCAGGGGAAGAAGTGATCCCTCAAAAGTTTCTCCGGCCTTTCCCGGCCGAAGCCGAAAATCAGGGAACAAGATGAGTCTTTCTCCTGAAAAACAAAACCGTTTTGCGGAGCGTTTCCCCTTGTGGGCGAGGCTTGGCGGAGCCTTTGTTTTCTCCGTATTTGTTTTTTTGCTGTCTCTCGAGTGTCTGGCCCGCCTGCTTTTGTCTTCCCCCGATTTTCTTTCACGGTTTTCAGGCAATGACGAAGCATCTCTCCGCCTTTCCTGGGTCCGGCGTCATCAGCATCAGCCCGGAATGGATTATTTGTTTGATCTTTACAGTGCTAACCGGGGATGGTCTCTAAAGCCGTCGCTTCGCGACCGCGAAGCTTATGGGCGCCCTCTGAACACGAACTCCCGCGGTCTCCGGGGTCTTTCAGAGTATCCGTACGAACGGGTTCCCGGAAAAAAACGGATTCTGGTTCTGGGCGATTCCTTTTCCTTTGGGGAAGAAGTGGGGGACCGTGAAACATTTTCAGCTTATCTGGAACGCCTGCTGCCGAATACGGAAGTCATTAATCTTGGCGTGCATGGATACGGCCATGATCAAATGCTCCTCTACCTGAGGGAAGAAGGACTTAAGTATAAGCCAGACATTATTCTGCTGGGATTCCTTTACTATGATCTGGAGCGCAACCTTTTGTCGTTTCGTGATTATGCGAAACCAAGATTCCGAAAGACGGCGCATGGCCTTAAACTGGAGAGTCATCCTGTCCCGGAACCCGAGGCTCTTTTGAGGACGGAATTTTTCAGGTCCAAAGCCCTGGATCTCCTGACGATTTTTTTTAACCGCTGGGCTTGGGAGAATGGGGTTAACGGCCGAAAAATGAGACGTCTAGGGTCTGCGATTTTGGACGAGATCGCGGAGGAAGCCCGGCGGATCGGTGCCGCACCCGTGTACGTTTATTTTCCAAACGAAGTTGATTTTAATCATTTTTTTGATGACCCGACGCCGCGCGAAAAATTTCTACTGGACTACTGCGCAGCCCGGAGCTTTGTAAAATGCACTTCAGTCCGCCCGGCGTTTCTGCAGCATTGGAAAAAATCCATACCCGTGGATTATTATGGCCACTGGGACCGCAGGGGGCATTTGTTGACGGCTTATACCATCCGGGATTTTCTTGTGAAGGAAGGGCTTGTTCCGGCGCCGAAAAGACAGCCCGGAATTAAAAGTTGAAAGTTTGAAAAGCGCTCTAAATAACCGGCTCGCGTTACGGTTTCCGGGGCCTTATTGAGGAAGAACTAAAGCATGCGAAAAACTTTTGAAATTGGGAAAAAAGAAAAACACCGGCTGGATTTTTCCGTCAGCTGGCTGACGGGACTTTTTGTCTTGAGCATTGACGGCAAAGCTGTTTTCCGGCGCCCGTTCTTTTTTAAAATCGAACACACCGTTGAGGTGGGACGCGAGGAAAAGCATCTTGTGGGTGTCCGGTTTAATCTTTTCGATTACTTCGGAAGCGTGCTCAAGGTGACCGTCGACGGCCAGGACTCGGATCTCATGATGGGGGTTCATCCGTTTGAAAGCCCGGATACGCCTGCCGACGATGCCGCGGCTGCGCTGCTTTTTGTGGCCATCTCCAATGTTCTTTTTTCTGTGATTGGAACGCTCTTTGTGCCCGATTTGGACAGTCTGGAAACACGGCTGATGCTTCTTCTTGGCGGGTTGATTTACCTGTGGATTTTTGTGAGAGTTTTATCCGGGTCTAAGAGGGCTATGCCATTCGCATTCGTTTTTTTTGCGGTGGACTCAGCGGTTGCTCTTACGCTGTCCTTTTCTGTGTCCGGAGCGGTGCTTCGGATGATGATTGCCTACTACCTTATTACCGGGATCCGCTATCAGCGCGAGATCCAGTCCCGCCTTCGTTAGCAGGGCTTTTTAACGGCGCCTGCTCGATCCGTGCAATTTCAGAACGTTTAAATCCCACTTCGCTGCCGTCTACTTTAAGCGTGACCCAGGCGGCGTCTTCAGAAACCCGGATGCCTTCCATTTGCCGGCCATTTTTCAGGATGAGCCGGAGTCTCGGGTTTTCTTCGCGGCGCAATATTTCTTCTTCGGACAAACTGCTTGGAGGAGCATTGAATTTGTTAACGGCTGCGGGAAACGAAAAAAGCGGAAAGCTTTTATGGAGGCTTTGCGGAGAATGACCCGAGAAAACAGCAAAAAGGAACTCGCCAATTAAGCAGACCGCAATTAATACCGCAAGAAAGCCAAAGCAATGGGCGATCGTTCTGGACTTCATCTTTTAGACAAATTTTTCCTGATAGATTTTAACGATGACAAAAAAAACAGAAAGTACCACGGGGCCCAGGAAGATTCCCATAATCCCGTATAGATTGATGCCGCCGAGGATCGCGAAAAAAAGAAGGAAGTAAGGCAGTTTGGTTCTTTCTCCAATAATGGCGGGTTTCACAATGTTATCAATAAGGCTGATGCCGAAAATTCCCAGAACGAGCATGAGAGCGCCTTTTACATAGGCTTGTGTTGCCAAAAGGTACAAGCCCAGGGGCAGCCACACCATGACCGTTCCCACAAAGGGAATGAGGGCCGCGAAAAAAGTTGCCGCGGCGAGAAAGATCGGGGCCGGAAGCCCGAGGCACCAATAGATGATCCCCGCGACGACAGCCTGTGTAATGCAGGTTAACAGCTGGCCCCGGATCACGGCCGCAAAGGTTCCGCTGATCTGCGTGAAAATAGAGTGCTTGTTTTCTTCTTCCATGGGGGTTGTCTGATAAACAAATTTGTATATTTTTTCCCCATCTTTGAGAAAAATAAAAACGAGGAAGAAGACCATGAAGGTATTCATCATGAGAAAAAAAACATTTTTGGTGATGGTTCCTGCCTGAGCCATGGCGAAATTCGCCAGACTGCGCGAAGAAGTCAGGAGCCATGCGGTAGCATTCTGCTTGATCGGTTCCCACTGAAGGACATCCGCTTCAATTTTCTGAATCGCGGGAAGGTTCCGGATCTGATCAATAAGCTTCTCCAGCTGACCCTCCCGGATATAGCTCGTGACGGTCTGATAAAGGTCAATGGCTTGTCCCGCCAAATTGACCGAAAGAAAGATAAGGGGCGGCAGAACCAGCAGAATCATGAGAAGGGTCATCAGAAGAGGCGGCAGGTTGTCATTGTTCTTAAAGCACTTCTTGAGCGGAAGATAAAGAGGGTAAAAAGCGTAAGTCAAAATAGCCGCCCAGAAAATCGGGTGTAGGAAACTCGAAAACAAAAGGAAGACCTGGTAAAAAATAAAAACCAGAAGGGCGAGGAAAAAAAGCGTGAGAAATTGGTTTCGATTCATGGCGCTAGTTTATTCATTTCCAGTCTTATGACAACCATTCCATTCAATAAATATTACGAATGGAACGCCGTAAGGGTTAAGGGGTGAAAAATTATTTCATAAAAGTATATATATTTATGCTTAATAGTAAATATAATTTTTTTATCTAATTTTTGACAAATGCCTTTTATGTGTGTAATTTTTAGTTAGAAGATGTCAAAGAAACCAAAAGATTAAAATTAAATCAAGGAGAGTCGCGATGATTAAAAAAATGTTGAAAGATCAGAAAGGCCAGGGCTTGGCGGAATATGCATTGATCATTGCTCTTGTTGTGATCGGTGCGGCAGCTATTCTGACCACGATGGGCACAGATATCCGTGGAATTTTGACGCGTGTATCAGCAGAACTCACCGGTGCGAACAGTTAAGAAGGGATTCGGCCAGGCGCTCTGAGTCCGTTGCCCCTTGCCGGGCGGGTTCGCCAGGCAGGGGTGGAGCGTAATGACCCCTTTCTCAAAAAGGGGGCTGCCTGGCTGTATCTTTGCTGCATTTTTGGCAGGCATTGCCAGCAAAGCCCTGTTGGGCGGACAGGAAGATCGCTTATGCCTTTTGATTCGCAATTTAGGTATTGTCCAGTTTGGACGATACATAAGTTCCGAAAACAACAACATCGAAAGATAGAAGCGATATGCCCAGAGGAAAAAACCCTTTTATTCTGATTCTCGCTCTTGGAAGCGGCGTGCTTGCTTTTCTGTTGAGCCTGCAGGTGATGAAGCCTAAAGCCTCGGCGCCCGCGGCGCCAAAGGCTTCTTACACAGTCGTTGTGGCTGTAAGAGACATTAATATTGGAGCCATTATCAAAAAAGATGATGTTGATCTTTTGCCCCCTTCCACCGAAGTAAACTCCAAACAAGTTTTTGAACACACCGGCGATGTGATTGGAAAAGTCGTTCGCCGCAATGTGCCCAAGGGAGAAGTTGTCAAAAAAGTCGACATCCTTTCAGATGGTGATAATTTGGCATCGCTTATTCCCAAGGGGTATCGAGCCGTCACGATCCCTGTGACATTGCCCTCAAGCATTACGGCGCTTCTCCAGATTGGCAACCGGGTTGATGTGCTTCTGACCTACGAAGTCAGCCGCGGCGAAATCAACAGCGTCACTCTCATTGAGAATGCGCGCGTGATCGGCGTCTCCAGCCCGCAGTCCACGGGCGGCGGAGGTGACAGCAATAAACGCATGGATATTACACTCTCGGTAACTCCGGAAGGCGCTCAAACACTGGCCTACGCCATGAAGCGCGGGACGCTCAATGTTTCAATCCGCTCACTGGATGAGGGGGAGGACGAAAAATTTTTCACCCTCAAAGATCTTTTTTTTCCAAAAGAGGGCGTTGATTCAAACGTGATTAATCCGATGACCGATATCGAAAAACCAAAAGTTCCCCGCAATGTCGTGGAAATTATTCGTGGTGTGAACAAGGAACAGTACGCAACAGACTGGGAATAAGCGAATGAAAGACTCTCGGAAGCGCAGGCTTGAATTACCCACCGTGATTTTTCTTTGTGTCATGCTGGCTTTCCCCGGAGACAATCTAAAAGCGCAGGAAAAACCCGCTGCGCCTGTGGATGCTTCCAGCCGCGTTAACGCATCAGCGGCATCCAAGCCCCAGGCGGATACAGGGCTTAATCAGTCATTGCCCTTTATTCATGAGATTAAAGATTCAGCATGGCTCAAGCCCACAGACAGCGAAAAAGGTGAGCTGGCTTTGGTCGCGGGCCGCTCCCAGCTGCTTCGCCTTGAAAGGCCGATTGCGCGTGTTTCGGTCTCCAATCCCGCGATTGTTGATGCCGTTATTATTTCCCCCAATGAGCTTCTTCTTAATGCCAAAGGGGAAGGTGCTGTGAATATTATTTTTTGGGACCATCAGAATCGCGTGGGGGTGTATGACATCACGGTGACAAAAGATCCGAACCTTTTGCAGGCTGTGCTGCAGAGAATTTCTCCGACCTCTCACTTTGATATTTATCCGTCGAATGATGTGTATGTTGTCAAAGGAGATGTGGACAGCGTTGCCAAGCAGAAAGAGGTGGAGCAGGCCGCGAACGCTTTTGCCGAAGGCAGTGTCAGTCTGGTGCGGGTTCAGGATGCAAAACAGGTTCTTTTGAAAGCCAGGTTCATCCAGCTGGATCACACGCAGGATTATGACTTCGGTGTTGATTTTCAATACCTGGGAAGAAATATGGGGCCGCTTTTACGTCCGGGAGGAACCGGGGGCACTATTGATACTTCCTCAACCTTCACCCCTCGAAACAGTGTGGTCGGTTATAACACCTTAAGTACGGTCCCTTCGGCTTCCGGGGTTCATTACTTTCCGTATTTTACCCGTGATTATGGAATTAATACTTTTGTGAAAGCGATTGAAACCCGCGGGATTGGAAAAATTATTGCACGGCCGAACATCCTTGCGACAGATGGCCAGGAAGCCAGTTTCCTGGTCGGCGGTGAAGCCGCGGTCGTGGCAATCTCAAATGACAATGTCGGCGTTCAGTACAAGGAGTTTGGCACACGACTGACCTTTACTCCCGAAATTCTGCCGTCAGGGAAAATCCGTCTTACGGTAGCCCCTGAAGTCAGTGCGCTCGATTTCGCCAATGGTGTCAGTGTTAACAATGTCACCATTCCTTCCTTCACGACGGTCCGTACAAAAACTGTTGTGGAGCTTGAAGACAATGAAACTTTTATGATCGGCGGCCTTCTCCAGCAGAAGATCACCGTTGATGAGCGGGGAGTTCCCTTTCTCCGCCGCATGCCTTTGATTGGGAAAATGTTTGATAACACCAATAACAGCTATTCTGATTCCGAGCTTTTGGTCGTGGTTACGCCGGCGATTGTGAACCCGACAAAAGAGCCTCTTTCCGAGGATCCGGATTCCGATGGTTTGATTGAGCAGGCTTCCAAGCAGCACCCGTACCGCGTGAAAGACAAAAACATGGAAGCCATCGACAAGTATTTGAAAGAAAACCGCAAGAGCCTTCAAGAACAGATCAAAAAATTTCAGGAGAATAAACCTGAACCGGAAAACTTGCCCGAGATACAGACCGTGAAACTTGAAGTCAAAGAGACCCCGAGTTCCCCCGTTCCCGTAGAGAGTACGGTTCAAAAAGCGGCACCCAAAGCGGAGGCTCCGAAGCCTGAGCCGCTCAAGACTGCCGTGGAGCCGCCTTCTGCCCTTCCGAAGACTTTGCCGCCCGCGGTCGTTGTGAAATCCACCGTGGAAGTCAAGGCCGCAGCGCAGCCTCCAGCGCCGCCCATGACGTCAGCACCTAAGTCCGCAGCGGCACCGGTTGAAGAGAAGAAAACGACACCCCCAGCACCCGCGATGACAGCTTCCGCGCCGAAATCGCTGGATGCTTTGGAGGCAGAATTGAAATGGCAGAACCAAGCGTCGGCCGCAAAGTCTGAAACGGCTCAGCCGGTATCTTCTAGCACTGATAAAAAAACCATACCGGCGGTTTCAGCACAAACCGTTTCCGGGGAAAAGAAGTCCTGATTATTTCAGGCCAAGAAATAAAATAAGGAGAGGTGCCTTGGAACTTCGCATTGCACTTATATCCAACGACAACGAATGGAACCGTGAACTCAAGCTTCAGTTAAGCCGTGAAGCCAATGAGGCCACGGCAGGAAACCTGAAAGTGAAAGTTTTTGAGAAGCTTCCCACTTTGGAAGAAGCCGTTGTTCATTATGCCCCGCACCTGATCGTCATTCATTTTGAACCCGACACCATAGGCGAGAAGAACGTTTTTCTTGATCAGCTCAGCCGGGTCTCTGAACGCATTCCCGTGGTCGTGTCCGCGGCGGCGCTTGATGCAGAATTCATGCTGGGGTGCGTCAAAAAAGGTGTCCGCGATTTCCTGCAGCATCCGGTTAAGCCTAATGAAGTCGGGGCCATGATGAAGAGGCTGCTTCATGAGAGGCCTAAGAACTCGGAAGAGAAGCAGCTGGGCGAGACCTTTACTTTTTTCAGCTACAAAGGCGGAATTGGAACGACCTTTCTTTCCTGCAATACCGCGGTGGCGCTGGCTGAAGCCACCAAGAGCCGCGTTCTTGTTTGGGATATGGTTTTTCAAAACGGAGATGTACCGTTCTTTTTTGATTATGATCCCGTCGCGACTTTAACCGACCTTTTGGACAATTTGAATAAAATCGATGCTCAGTACCTTGCGGGCGTTATGCCTGAACTGTCCAGCGGCGTTTCGATTCTTCCCGGGCCGAAAAGGCCGGAGGAAGCCGAGAAGATCCGCAATGATCAAATCCCTCAGCTACTGCAGGCATTGAGAAAATATTATGATTACATTGTGATTGACGGCGGCCATGCCCTGACGGATGCCGTCATCAGTGTGATGGATCAATCCAAACACATTCTGCTGACCACGGACCTTCACCTTCCGGTTTTAAAAAATACGCTTCGCTGCCTGGAAGTTTTCGAACGTCTGGGGTATGTGGATGGAAAGTTTAGAATCCTTCTCAACCGCTACAACTCAAAATACGAAAAATTTGACCTTCAAAAAGCGGAAGAAATTCTAAGGTACACCATTGCGTTCAGTTTTTCCAATGACTATGTCACCGCTTCCCGCTCGTTAAACTCAGGGATTCCAGTCTCTGAGCTTGATGCCGAGTCCATCCTCGCAAAGCAATTTCTGGAGTTCGCGGAGCTTCTGGTCCACGATTTTACAGTCATGGAAAAGAAGCAAACGTTTATGGAGAAATTGTTTGGCCGCGGCGGGGAACGCAGGAAAAAGAGCCATGAAGAAAAAATTCCGGAAGAGCCTTTAGTCGAAGGCAAGGGAGAGGAAAGTGTCGCTTAGCGACCGTTTGAGGACCCGCGGAGGCGGAGACGAGAGCAATAAGCTCCAGCCCAACAAGGGGCCTGCCACGACCGTTGAAGATAAACGCCGGAGTTTTTTGCAGGAAGTCAAAATCAAGATGCACCGGACGCTTATCGAACGGCTCAATCTTGAAGCTTTGATGGCGCTTGATCCTGACCAGGCCCGCAAGGAAGTCAGTGAGCTTGTCCGGGGCATTTTCGGAGAGGAAAAAGTTGCTGTCACCTCCGCTGAGCGCGAAGAGATCATTCAGGAAGTTGTTAATGAAACTTTTGGCTTGGGGCCTCTTGAACCGCTTTTGGCCGATCCGAACATCGACGAAATCCTTGTTAATAATGCGCATAAGGTCTATGTCGAAAAATTCGGAAAGCTTTTTCTTACGAACACGCATTTTAAGGACGATGAACACCTCCGCCATATCATCAACCGCATCGTTGCCAGGATCGGACGCCGTATTGACGAATCCTCGCCGATGGTGGATGCCCGTCTCGCGGATGGTTCGCGTGTGAACGCGATTATCCCGCCTCTGGCGCTTGACGGCCCGTGCATGTCCATCCGCCGGTTTAAGAAAATCCCTTTTCGCCCGGAAGACCTTGTGGCGCGCAAGTCCATGACCGAAGAGGTCCTTAAAATCCTCGAACTGGCTGTGAAATCCAAGTTGAATATTTTGATTTCCGGCGGTACGGGTTCAGGAAAAACAACGCTCTTAAATATTCTGTCCTCATTCATTCCTGGCGACGAACGCATTATCACCATCGAAGATGCCGCTGAATTGCAGCTCCAGCAGGAGCATGTGGTGCGGCTTGAAACCCGGCCTTCGAACCTTGAAGGCAAAGGGCAGGTCACCCAGCGTGATCTGGTGAAAAACTCGCTGCGTATGCGTCCTGACCGGATTGTCGTGGGTGAAGTCCGCGGTGAAGAAGCCCTGGACATGCTTCAAGCGATGAACACGGGTCATGAAGGATCCATCACGACAGTTCATGCCAATACCCCGCGCGATGCCATTGGACGTCTTGAAACCATGGTGCTGATGGCGAATTCAAATCTTGTGCACCATGCGATCATCCGTCAAATCGGGTCAGCTTTTCATCTGATTATTCAGATCCGCCGCTACGCGGACGGTGTCCGCCGTTTGGATTCCCTCACGGAAGTGACCGGAATGGAAGGCGATGTGATCAGTCTTCAGGAAGTTTTCTCTTATGAGCAGAAGGGGATTGATTCTGAAGGGAATGTTTATGGGGAGTTTACTTTTCATGACATCCGTCCCAAGTTTCTTGACGAGGCGATGAAAAAAGTACGCGGAAGATTCTGAGGCGCGCCCTCTATGCTTTTATTTATCCTATCGGTTGCCCTGGCGTTTTGTGTTTCCTCTCTCATTTACCTGGCTCTTGAGGGTTCCATTGGTTCGGCGAGCTACGAAAACCAGAGAATTAAAGACCGCCTCGAAGGGCTCTTTCTCCGCAAAGCAAAAATTGAACGCTCCTCCAATTTCAGCAATATTTTCGGGCTGAACCAGACGCTCAAAAGACAGCATCTGAGTAAAAAGCTTTTTACGCTTCTTACCTTTACCGGCTGGAATATTCCGATCAGTGTTTTTATTCTTGGGGATCTTGTCTGGGGATCCGCCGTTTTTCTTCTCGCGAATCTTGTCCTTAAAGGGGCTGTCCTCGTTCTTTCAATCACGCTTTTGGCCATTATTCTTCCGTATTGGTTTTTGGTCATCAACAGGCACCGGTATGTGAACCGGTTTACCATGATGTTCCCAGACACTCTGATGCTGATCAAGAGCGCGATTCGTGCGGGGCAGGGCATTCAAGCCTCTTTTCAGATGGTTGCAAAAGAGGGCCCTCAGCCGGTGGCAAAAGAGTTTGCCCAGCTGGTGCGTGAAATTGAATTAGGCAGCACGGTCAACGAAGCCCTCAATGAACTTTACCGGCGTATTGAGACCGTCGAACTCCGTATTTTTGTGCTGGGGATTTTCATTCAAAGCGAAGTCGGCGGCAATCTTGTAGAGCTTCTTGAACACATCGAAAAAACGGTTCGTGAAAGGCTTGGCATGATGAGAGAAATCAAAGTGCTTAGCGCACAGGGCCGGATGACCGGAATTGTGCTTATGCTGCTGCCGTTTGGATTGGCGGCCATTTTGACCATGCTGAATCCCAAGTATTTTGAGCCGATGATTGATAATCCCGGGGGGCAAAGAGTCCTCATTATTGCAGGGGTGATGCAGCTTATAGGTGCTTTTCTTATCCGTAAAATTACGACATTCCGTGTTTCCTAAGAGGGCCATGTGACACTGATCTTTTTTCTGTTTCTTGCCAGCCTGTTTTTGATTCTTTGGTATTACGGAGGCTACTTTGCCGAGAAAAGGGCCTTGTCGCGGCGCATACGCCATCTCGAAGAGGGGTTTTCGGCATCTCCGGTGGTGGTTAAAACCAAGCTCGCGAAAGTCGACTTCGCAAGCAAGCAGCAGCGTTCTGAAATCAGCCGGATTTTTGCTTCTCCCGGCGCCATCCTTATGACTCTCTCCTGGCTTTCCATTGGATTCGCAGTTCTCCGAGCCATGCATTGGAACCCGACTCAAATTTTTGTGGTTCTGGTACTGCTGCCTGTGCTTGTGATTCGGATTTTCCGTTTGGCGGGGAAACGTAAACGTCTTGAGCGTATTCAGCGTGAACTTCCGGGCGCATTGGATCTGATGGTGGTATGCCTTGAGGCGGGTCTTGCCATTAACTCCGCCTTGCTCCGTATTGCCAATGAGATGGAGGGAAGCCCGCTGGGCAAGGAGCTCCGGCGCGCCGCGAGCGAAGTGAATGCCGGTATTCCTTTAGAGGATGCGCTTCGGAACCTCGCTAAAAGAACGGACATTTCAGACCTGAACACGATTGTCTCGGCCATTATTCAGGCCCAAAAAATGGGGTCTTCGCTGGCGTTGACCTTCCGGGTTCAGGCGGACACCCTTCGTGAGAAATACAAAATGAATATTAAGGAGCGGATCCAGAAAATTCCTGTAAAAATTCTTTTTCCACTGGTGCTGTTTATTTTTCCGGCGCTTTTTGTTGTTATTTTAGGGCCGCCCATGACGAATGTAGGGAAAACCCTTAAGGGAATGCGGTAAAAACCTGTGCTGGCTGTAAGGAGACACGAAAGATATGAGTAAAATTCTGATTGTGGATGATGACAAAGACTTTGCGCAGCTGCTCGAATACGATCTCAAAAAGAAAGGCTATCAAACCGTGATCGCGCACAACGGCGAGGAAGGCCTTGAACGGGCGCTGAAGGAAAGACCGGATCTGATCATTTTGGACATCAAAATGCCCAAAGTCGACGGTTATACTTTTGTCCGGCGTCTGAAAAAAGAAAATGAAACCAAGGATACCCCGCTTATTGTGCTCACATCCTATGAGCCGATGAAGGACATGTTTCAGCTTGAAGGGGTTAAAAATTATTTTGTGAAATCCGCCAATATGGAACAGCTTTTCGCGGCGATTCAGGCCCATCTCCAGGAGAAAGCCTGATCTTACATTAGGACGTTTTGATGGACGCTTCGCTCGGCCCTGCTCTTGCTTTTGCCAGAACGCTTTCCTTCTCCCTGAAACAGATCCGCCTGTATTCGGACAACCATCCGATCACCAAAGAGACCCTTAAAAAACTGGATATTGAGCTTGAAGCCCTTTTTGTTGGAAAGGAGCGGCTCTCGATTGGGGCCATGCGCCACCGCCTGCTCTTAGACGGTTCCGTGGTCCCGGACAAGGAAATGGCGGCGCACGAGCTGGCGAAGGACCTTGAGCGTCTTGGGATTGAAGGCCTGGTCATTGACAAGGGCGTGTCGATGGAGGAAATCACGGTTTTTGTCCGCCTGATGGCGATGCGTGCAAAAATGATTTCCGACAAAGGCGGTTTCCGAAAGGCCTTTGACGATTTAAACCTTACCCATGTGCGTCTGTCGCAGGGAAAATTTCACCTCGTCGAAGAAGGTGAAAAAGTTGTGGATTCCTCGCAAGCGGAAACTTCCGGGAGCGAGAAAAAAACAGAATCCTCCGGTCCTTCTTCCGGGGAAAGCTCTCTCGGAACGCCTGGAGGAGTCCCCGGAGGCGTGCCCTTAACCGATCTGGCCAGTATTGTTCGAAAAATCCGCCAGCAGGCGCCGGGCGGAGTGGTCGGGTCGGAACCCGTTATCCTTGACGCGGAAAAGATTTTAGGACAGCTGGAAAAAACGCCCAAGGACCTTGTGGAGGCCGCGCTTACGGATGCGGCCGATGAAGCGCGCCTTGAAATTGTGATCCGGCAGATGGTCAAAGTTTTGATGGAAGGACTTCTGGGTTTTCTTGTCGAACAAGGCAAGGACATTACCAAGGCCCTTGAGAAACTCGCCAAAGAGCTTGAAAAGGGAATTTCCCGGCTTGAAAGCGATGGCGGGGAATACCAGCAGCTCAAAGAAAAGATCCCGCGCATTTTTGAAGAAGCCTCCGACGAACTCCGCATTCAAATGGTGCGCAAGACCGTCGAGAAAAACCCCGGCGACGTTAAGCTTCTGGAAAAGATCGCTTCAAAACTTTTTAAGGATAAAGAAATCCGTGACCGTCTCGGCGCCAGCCTTAAGGAAGAGCTGGGGGAAACAGGTCTTTCCGCGGAGACCATCGAGACTATTTTTGCCAAGATTGAAGGTCAGGCCGAGAAGAAAAAGAAAAAAACGTCTATTGATATTGAGGAGCTGGAAGAGCTTCGCCGCAAGGCCCAGCTTTATGAGGCCCAGGCGGACGGAACCATTGATAAGCAGATTCAGAATCTGGAGCTGGAGAATAAAATCGTCTCCCACCAAAAGCAGCGGATGGATGCCGTGATCCGCAATCTTGCGGAAGGCCTTCTTGTGGTCGATGAAGAGGGCAAGGTCGTGCTGATGAATCCGGCGGCTGAAAAACTCCTGGGCGTGAAGCAGAGCGAGAAGGCGGGAAAAGAGGTTGCGGAAGGACTCAGTTCAGAGCATGTCGTGGCCATGGCATCAGGGCCTTTGCGTGACAAGCCGGGCATGTTTTCCGAACAGGTTCAGCTGGCCGGGCAAAGCGAGGAAACGAAACGTATCGTGAAGGCGAGTACAGCCGTCATTGAAAATGAAGACGGGCAGACGGTCGGTATGGTCTCCGTGCTGACGGACATCACCCGTCAAAAAGAACTGGATGATCTTAAGACGAAGTTTGTGGCCAATGTCTCGCACGAACTCAGGACGCCTCTTGTCGCTATTCAAAAGTCACTCTCGTTGATTCTCCAGAAAGAGGTCGGTGAGATTACGCCGGATCAGGAAAAATTTTTGAGCATCGCGCACCGCAACATCGACCGTCTCTCAAGACTGATTAATGACCTTCTGGATGTCTCGAAGCTGGAGGCGGGGCAGCTGAATCTTAAACCCACTGTTTTCCCTGTGTCAGGGCTTGTTCAGCATGTGTTGTCGACCGTTGAGACCTGGGCCAAGGACAAGAAAATTAAAATGAAAATGGATTACTCAAGCGAAGACATCGAGCTGGAAGCGGACGCGGACCGTCTGACGCAGGTGCTGACCAACCTTCTTGGGAATGCTATTAAATTCACGCCCGATGAAGGAACGATTACGATCGAAATAAAAAGCGGTGTCCGGGATGAAAGCCTCGGCGAGGACTGCGTGGAACTTGCCGTCTGTGATACAGGCATAGGGATCGCGGCAGAGGATCAGAAAAAGATTTTTGAAAAGTTCGTTCAGGTGAGTCTCTATCAGCCCGCAGGAGTTTCAAGTACCGGGCTTGGCCTCACCATCACCAAAGAGATCATTGAACTGCACAGCGGCCGTATTTGGGTCGAAAGCGCTGAAGGCAAGGGAAGCCGCTTTGTTTTTCGCGTACCCCGGAAATTCCGCCAGCAAAAGCCGAAAGCCCCCGCGTTTTAAAAAGCAGGTCCTTCCTTGCTCTTATTCTAATAATCTTTTCAAAATCAGGATTTGATTGCGGCGGGCTGAGAGCCGTCTTTCAGGAGATAATTCCGGACATAATCCAGAATGCCTTCGCGGGTCGTAAAGCGGGGATTAAAGCCAATGGCTTTCCGGGTATGGCTGATGTCAGCCTGCGTGAAGTTCTGATAAAAGTTGTAAGGGTTTTCAAAAAACTCAGGCTCCAGGCGGGTGCCGAGGGCTTCGTTAATCGCTTCAATCACCTCATTGAAAGAGGTCGATTGGCCGGTTCCGATGTTGACCGAAGTGCTTTCTTTTGCGTCACGGGCCTGGATGATTCCTTCCACGACATCCTTAACATAAATAAAATCACGGCGCTGCTCGCCGTATTTGAAAATCCGGGGACGCTTTCCGGCGCGCATCTGCTGATAAAGCTGATAAATCATGCTGGCGGCGTGCCCTTTGAATGTTTCACGCGGACCAAAGACATTGAAGAACCTTAGGCCCACGATCCTGAGGTCGTTTTCATATGTGCGGGCCACATTTTCAAGCACCCATTTTGAGAAGCCGTAAATATTGTTCGGCCGGCCTGCATCGGATTCCTTCATCGGAGTATCCTGACTTCCATAAGTCGCTGCGGAAGAGGCGTACACCACAATAGCCTTTTTTTCGCGGGCGAGTTCAAGGATGTTCCGGAAGCCCTCCACATTGTCGAACATCATCTTTTTTTCATCAAGAACCGTGGTGTCTGTGATGGAGGCCATGTGGAAAATGGTGTCGAGGGGTTTGCGGGCAAAAATAGGAAGCCAGGATTTATCGGCCACGTCATAGGCAAGGACGTCGCCCCGAAAGCCAAGGAGATTTTTAAAGCTGGAGGCGCGGAAATCGTCCAGAACCGTAATGCTGGCGCCGGGAAACCGCTGTTCAAGCTCAAAAGCTAAATTGGCCCCGATAAAGCCGCAGCCGCCAGTCACGAGAATGTTTTTCATAGCGCCCCATAATAGTCAAAACCCCGCAAAGTGCAACCTCAAAAAAAAGGTCACTTTTCCAGCGTCCGGCGCCGTTAATCAAACGATGAAACCCTTCAAGCCCATTCTGCTTCTGACCGTGATTTTTCTTCTGATATTCGCCCCTAAATCAGCCTATGCTGATAACTTAGGGCTGATATTCAGAGGGGTCGCTAAAACGGTCGGATCTGTCTTTCAGCTGCCTCTGGGCATGCTGGCTAGCAGCGGCCAGGCCTTTCCTTTTGGGCTGATTACAGGGGCTGTGGGGGGCACAGCGCGCGCTGTGACAGGAACCCTTTCCGGGGCCGTGGATATAGCCCGGGGGGCCGCACCCTATGCGAAGTACATGATTTTTATGGTTTGAGGCCTTCGAGGCGCGGAATCACTTTCCGGAATTTCGCAGCCGTGACCGCATGTTTTTTCGCCAAAGCCTGAAAAGTTTCTCCCGTCTCTTGATCCCGCGCACTTCCCGCGATGTCTGAAAGCGGTACCATCACAAAAGACTGTCTCTGATAGCCCGGCCTTGGCAGGAGATCCAAGTCAATGGTCCTTGGCGCGTATTTATCAGCGTGATCGCGGTTTCTCCCGAGAGCATCTTCGATTGAATTAAGGGTCTGCTGAATCTCTTCCAGGGGAAGGCTGCTTTCGATCTGGACCGCGAGGTTCCAGAAAGGTTTGTCGCCCGACGGACCTTCCGGGGGAGTTTCATAAATGGGGGAAGTTTTTAACAAGCCGAAATGATCCGTAAGAAGTTCCAGAGCAAGCGGGATGTAATGCTGCGGTTTAACGTTGGAACCAATGCTTATGTAATGAGCTGCGGCGCGGGGCGCACTCATAGGTCAGGCGCGCTTCTTTGGCTGACGGCGTCTGAGCGTTCTATGAATTTCAACGCCGACGTTTTTAGACCCCCGGACAGCGCCGGGTTTTGAAACTCGCAGCCGGATTTCTGAAAGTTTGAACTCCTGGAGAAGAAGCGCCGCGAGTTTTTCCGCCAAAGTTTCAATCAGCTGGAATTTGCTTTCAGAGACAAACTGGATCGTTCGCTTGGCAAGGCCTTTATAGTCCAGAGTCGCTTCAATCGAATCTTTTGCCGCGGCCTTCCGGACATCCGCCGGCATTTCCAGATCAATCCAGACAGTCTGTTTGATTTTGCGTTCCCAGTCGTAAATGCCGATGATGCAGGGGACTTCGAGACGTTCGAGAAAAATTTTATCTTTCATAGGAATCATCAAGGCCTCGGCAGTTTGCGGGAGAGGGCGGAAACCCTCATGGGACAGAGCTTTGAAAGCGGCCGGAGTATAGCATTTCACTTGACCCGCTGTCCATTTTTGGCATACTGAGCCCCGCCCGGAAAGCGTAAGCGCCGGGACTCTCATGGAGTTTGAGCCTTTCATGCCCTTTGCATTCTCTGATAAAACCGAAACACTGGAAACGGAAGAACCGCTTTGCCCGGTCTTTGGGGTCTGCGGCGGATGTTCCTATCAGAACCTGACTTACACGTCTGAACTCAAGGTGAAAGGCGAGGCCCTCCGGAAAGTCCTGCTTTCAAAAATCTCTCTGGACGGCGTTACGGTAGAACCCGTGGCGGCATCTCCCCGGCACTACCACACACGCAGCCGTCTTGATTTGACCCTGACGCGGGGGAAAGACAAAAGCATTGAAGTGGGCTTTATGCCCCCGGGCAGTAAAAAAATTCTGTCTGTTGAAAGCTGCGCGATCGCGCGCGAAGAAATTTCAGATTTTATCCCGGAGCTTAAAAAGCAGGCCGCGTCGATTCTTCCCGGGGATTACCGGACAGCGAACCTTGTCGTGAAGACCCGTGATGACGGCCGTGTTTTTTGGGGCGGTATCGGCCGCAGATCCCTTGAAATGAAACCGCAGGATTATTTGTGGACCGAACTCGGGGGAAGAAAGATTTATTATTCCCTCGATACTTTTTTTCAGGCCAACCTTTATATTTTGCCGGTTTTGATGGAGAAGATCGAATCCCTGGTTCCCGAAAGCGCGCGCGGACTTTTTCTCGATCTTTATTCCGGCGTGGGGTTGTTTGGTGTGGCGCTTGCGGATCTTTTCAAAAAGGTGATGATGATTGAAGAGTGTCCGGCTTCCGTGCAGATGGCGCATTACAACCGTGCGGCCCACGGGCTTAGCCATGTGCATGTTCATGAAGGCCGTGTCGAGGACGTTCTTCCGGGGGTCCTTTCAAAGCTTGATGCCGGAATCCTGCCGGTGGCCATGATTGATCCGCCCCGGAAAGGGCTGAGTGAAAGCGCTGCCGCGACGTTGGCCGAAGCCCGGCGTCTTGAGCAGCTCTTTTATCTTTCCTGTCATCCTGAATCCCTGGCCCGCGATCTTGAGTTTCTCATGGTCCGGGGCTGGAAACTGGAACGGATTATGCCGTTTGATTTTTTTCCGCGTACTCAGCATCTGGAGACCCTGGCCCTTTTGCGTCCGGGGGATAGAGAGGAACAGTCATGACCCGCGGACGCAGTTTAAAGATGAAAGAGGAGGTCAGTGCCGCGATGCTGATCGGGCGTAAAAAGCCCGGGGTTGAAAAAAAGGATCCTCTTTTTTGGGAGAAAAGGGATTTGCCCGAGGATCTTCCGCCCTTCACGGAACTTTTTCCTGTGAAACCTAAAACCTTGGAAATAGAGATTGGCTGCGGGAAGGGCAAGTTCCTTGTCGGCCGCGCAACTGCGGAGCCGGGAATTCATTTTATCGGCGTGGACACGGCGGGCAAGTGGATGAAAATCGGCGCCCGGCGCGGAGAGAAACGCCTGCTTGATAATTTACGCTTCGTCAGGGTTGATGCGCGGATTTTTGTCGAAAAATACCTGCCTGCCGAAAGCGTTTCCGTGGCGCATATTTATTTTCCTGACCCCTGGCCGAAAAAGAGGCATCATAAACGCCGTATTGCCAAAGGTTCCTTCCTTCTTCTCCTCAAAGAGAAGCTTCTTCCCGGGGGGCGCATTGAGATCGCAACGGACAATCACCCGTACTACCTTGACATCCAGGCGGAAGTGGATGCCTTGGGCTCTGTTTGGGCTTCGCGCCGTGAAAGCGTGAACCAGCGTCTTTATTGTGAAGCTTTCAAGACCAGTTATGAGCTAAAGTATGAAGCAGAAGGACGGCCTCTTTATTATATGGAGCTTATCAAATGAGAATTTCCCGCGCTCTGGCGCTTGCAGGTATTGATTCCCGGCGGAAATGCGAAGAGCATGTCCGCAACGGCGCCATTCAGGTAAATGGGGAAGTGGTGCGCGATCTCGGCCGTCAGGTGGAACCCGGAGTGGACCAAATCGCGTTCCGCGGCCGCGCGCTGCCTTTTCAAACGTTTGTTTATTACGTGATGAACAAACCCGAAGGCTTTATGACGACCGCTTCGGATCCGCATGCAAAAAAAACCGTTTATGAATTGCTCCCAAGGAGGCTCGTAAAAAGCACCCGTAACCCCGGCGGTGACAAATCCCGCGTGTTTCCCGTGGGCCGTCTGGATAAGGACACTATGGGGGTTCTTCTGTTCACTAATGACGGTGAGCTGGCGCATAAGCTTTTGCATCCCCGTTACCGGGTGAACAAATGGTATGAGGCCCGGCTTGGGCGCGCCCTTGCGCCGGAAGACGCCCGGAAAATCCTGGCGGGCGTCCGTCTCAAGGACGGCATGGCGAAAGCCGAAGAACTTCGTGTGATTTCGCGGCGTATTGTTCACCTCAGAATCTGCGAGGGGCGCAAACGCGAAGTCCGGCGTCTTTTTGAATCGCAGGGGTATCAGGTGGAGCGCCTTGTTCGTCTGGCCTTCGGGCCTATCCTGATCGGAGACCTGAAACTTGGTCAGGGACGTTTTTTAGGCAAGCCTGAGGTTCAGGCCTTGCGGGATGCTGTTGGCGAAGGCGACTGAGCTTGCGGCGGGGCGCCTTGCTTTTAGGAACCCGCTTTGTTAGGATTCATAAAACTGTTTTTGTTATGCATCATAAGCTTGTGAATCGCGAAAGAAAGGTTGTGTTTTTGAAAGATCAAAACCGTATTTTTTCCGCGGCTGTTTTCTCCCTGCTTCTTTTTTCCTGCCCGGCCTTTCTTTTAGCCGCGCCTTCCTCGAAAAATACTTCTGAAGAAGCCCTTCGGACAGCACCGGCTTTTCCTGCAAAAGGCGAATGGATCAACGCGCCTTCGGGCGGGCGGTATTCGTGGAAGGATAAGGTGACGCTTGTTTATTTCTGGGATTACACCACGATTAACTGTATCCGTGAACTTCGCATGCTGAAGAACTGGGCCGCAGCCTATCAGGAGCAGGGCCTTCAGCTTGTCTTGATCCACGATGCCGAGTTTGATTTTGCCAAAAAGAAAGAAAACGTTGAAAAGGCCGTCCGGCGTTTCGGATTGACGCAGCCGGTTTATCTCGACAATGACAGTAAATTATGGACGGCGTACGCCAACCGTTCCTGGCCCGCGAGACACCTTGTGAATTCCGATGGGAAAATTGTCGAGACGAGGATCGGCGAAGGTGAGAACATTGCCTTTGAAATCCGGATTCGTGAAGAGCTCCTCAAAATGAATCCTTCTGCCAAGCTTCCGGACCCTGTTATTAAAACGGAAAAGGATAACTTTAATGTTTGGGACTGCGGTGAGATGAGTACCGAGCTTTACGTCGGGTACAAACGTGCCAGCTGGTGGGGGATTGAAATTGCGAACCGCACAGGCGTGCTTCCGGATCAAGTGCTGCGTTACAAAGACCAGGGACGCCGTTTGGAGAGGGGCATTTTTCTTAACGGAGAATGGGGAAACCGGGAAGAATATATGGAGCATACCCAGCGCCTTGACGACTGGACCGGTCATCTCGGCGGGATTTATCTGGGCGCCGAAGTTTATGCCGTCATGGCCAAACAGCAGGACAGCGGCCGGGAGACGCGCATTTATGTGCGGCGCGATGATGCCCCCGTGCCGGCCGAGACACGCGGCGTCGACCTTAATAGTGACGAGACAGGGGAAACATTTTTTATTCTGGATGAACCCCGTCTTTATTACCTTATTGCCGGGGAGGATCATGAGTTTCATGAAATTAAACTTATGACCCGGGATCCCGGTGTTTCTGTCTATGTTTTTGCTTTTTCAAACTTCTGTCTTGCGGATTTCGATCACCGGTAAACGGGCTTCCCGATATCCAGTGTTTCTATCTTTCCGCATTCCACGAAATAAACAGAGCAGCGGTAAACCGCCGCGCCCCGCAGAATGACCATCAATTTGCCTTCGAGTGAAAAGGCCGGGTGCACTTCGAGATGCTGCGCGTCAACGCCTTCCTGACGCAGGCATTCCAAAGCAAGTTCCCTTTGCCTGGTACTCATCCGGCAAGCGACTTCGAGGAAATCCTCCACCAAATCCTCCCATGTGTGCCGCATATTGAACGAGCCTCCTTAGAAGAGATTTTCAATAGATTTAGCTTACCCGCCGTCCCTGTCAGGAGAAAGCGCGAAGACTCAGAGAGGTTCGGAAGAATCTTTTAATAAAAGATAAAAATCTCTTAAAAAGAGATTTTTGTGCGGGCTGTTTTGAGGCTGAGATGATCTTGTGGCCGCTTCCGGGAACTTCATGTATAATCCGCCCCCATGCCGACCACGCCTTCCAAAACCCTGGACGTTTTTCAAAACCCTTACCCGAAAAGGGATTATGAAATCCGCTTTGAGTGCCCGGAGTTTACCTGCGTTTGTCCTAAAACCGGGCAGCCTGATTTTGCAACGATCCGGATCCGCTATATTCCTGACCGGCTTTGCGTGGAACTTAAAAGCCTTAAGCTTTACCTCTGGAGTTACCGCAACGAGGGAGCTTTTCACGAAAAGGTCACCAATCAAATCCTCGATGATTTGGTAAAGGCTGTCCGCCCGCGCAGGATGGAAGTCGAGGGTGATTTTTTTGTCCGCGGCGGCATCCACACTGTGATTCATGCGGAGCATCGTAAAAAAGGATTTAAACCCGCTTTTTCAAAGTGAACGCCCCTGCCCGAGTGAGCGTCCAAACCTTAACCCCAGCGTTTCAAGGTTATTATGTTTAAAACCCGCCGGTTTCTTCTCATTTCTTTTTTTATTTTGGAGATTGTTTCCATGCCTGCTTATTCTCAGACCAAAGCCTATGAATGGATCATTCGCAACGCCCTGGTTTATGACGGCGAATCAGCCCGTCCGGTTCAGACCGATGTTGCTATCCACGGGGACCGCATTGCCGCAGTGGGAAAGCTCTCCGTCGAGGATGCGGAGAACGTGATCGACGCTGAGGGCCTTATTTTGATGCCAGGGCTGATTGACGCGCACACCCATACGGATTTCAACTCCTGGATTTATCCGGATCTTGCCAACAAGCTTTATCAGGGAGTGACCACGGAGATCACCGGCAATTGCGGGATGTCGGCGGCTCCGGTAGAAGGAGAACATAAGAACCGTATTCGGGCCGTTTGGGCACGCGAGGGCGTGACGCTCCCCGGCGGGGATTTGCCTTGGTCGAGTGTTCAGGAGTACCGGCAGTTTATGGAAAAGAACGGACTTGTGACCAACCTTGGCGTTCTCGTGGGGCATGGGAATGTGCGCTCGGCCGTGATGGGGTTTGAAGACCGTCCGGCGTCTCCCGAGGAAATCAAAAGCATGCAGGAGATGCTTGCCAAGGCCATGGATGAAGGGGCTCTGGGCATTTCTTTCGGCCTTGTTTATCTGCCTGGGATTTTCGCGCGCGAAGAGGAACTTAAGTCCCTTTGTAAAACCGCGGGGGAGCGCGGGGGTGTTTGTGCTTTTCATATGCGCAGTGAAGGCCGCGGGCTTGTCGAGGCGGTGAAGGAATCGATCCGGATCGGCGAAGCTTCAGGCGCGCGCGTGGAGCTGTCTCATTTGAAAGCCGCGGGACCGGCCAACTGGGAGAAGATCGACGAGGCTTTTCGCATCATCGAGGCTGCCCGCGCGAGGGGTGTTCAAGTCCGTGCCGACGCATACCCTTACGATGCGAGTTTCGCGGAGCTGGGCGTGGTTTTACCGGATGAACTTTATAAGCGGGAAGACAGGGATGCCTTTTTTACGGATCCCGCACAGCGGCCTGGGATTCTGAAGGAGCTGGAAGCTCAAAATCAGCAGAGTCCGCGCGACTGGTCGCGTGTGATGGTGGCCTCTGTGACCGCGAAAGAGGATGAGGATGCTCAAGGGAAAACAATCCAGCAGATTGCCGCGGCCCGCGCGCAAAAACCCGAAGAGGTGCTTCTGGATCTTCTTGTCCATTCCCATTTTGAGGTGAGCGCGTTTTACTTTTCTCAAAGTCCCGCTGTGGTTGAAAAAGTTTTGGCCAAAGAATATGTCACCCTGGGTTCTGACAGTATTGCTGACGGAATCGGCCACCCCCACCCGCGCGCTTTTGGCTCATTCCCTAAGGTGCTGAGGGCTTTTATGAAGGGAAATCCGGAGGCTATGGCTGTCTGGGTCCGCAAGACCACGGCCGAAACCGCGGATTATTTCAGACTCAAAGAACGGGGCCGGATCGCGCCTGGAAACTTTGCTGACCTGGTGCTTTTTTCTCCGGAAAAAACACGGGACCTCGCGACGTATGAAGCCCCTTCGCTTTTCAGTCAGGGCGCGGAATGGGTTTTCGTGAATGGTGAACCGGTGATTGCCCGGGGAGCCTATAAAGTTTTGAAAAATGGCCGCATTCTCGGCCGCTGAACATTTCACCCATGCGTGTTGCCTGGGCTTTACGGGCTTGTTATACTACGGCCTCAAAACTTAAGGAGGAGCATATGTCAGAAGTGGAAAGAAAAGGTGCGGTAACTTTTAAAGGAAACCCGATGACCGTGATCGGTTCTGAATTGAAAACGGGTGACAAAGCTCCCGAGTTTAAAGTGCTGGCAGGGGATCTGAGCGAAGTTACGCTGGCCTCCAGCGCCGGCAAGACCCGCTTGATCAGCGTGGTTCCTTCCCTGGACACACCGGTGTGTGATCTCCAAAGCAAACGTTTTAACGAAGAAGCCGCAAAGCTTCCCGGAGATGTGGTGGTTTATGCCGTCAGCGTTGACCTTCCGTTCGCGCAAAAGCGCTGGTGCGGTGCTGCGAATGCGGACAAAATCAAGGCGCTGTCGGATCACCGTGACACGTCTTTTGGAAAGGCCTACGGCGTTCTTATCAAGGAACTCCGCCTTTTGGCCCGTGCCGTGTTTGTAATCGGAGCGGATGACAAAATAAAGTATGTCGAAGTGGTAAAAGAAGTGACGCAGCATCCCAACTATGATGCGGCTCTGAATGCACTTAAGGCAGGCTCTCGCGCCTAAAGATGGCGGGACCGCCGGATAAAACCGGCGGTCCTGTAACTATGCCCCTTAAAAAACACTTTTTTTCCTCGTTGTTCTTTTTTGCCTCTCTTCTCCTTCCAGCTGTTTTTTTGTCTCCGTCGGCTTTTGCGGATTTCCTGGACGCAGTGCCTTTGAATGAAACAACACCTGCTCAGGCCTACCAGGAAGCGCTTGCACTTAAAAACGAGGGACGGCTTGATGAAGCCGAGGCCAAATTGAAAGATGCCATCCAGCTTGATCCGGGAAATCCGGCTTATCATTTTGAACTCGCAAACCTCTACGTGGCCGCGCATGACGCGTCTCAGAATTCTTCGTCTGCTGCACAGTCACGCATGCTTCTTGAAAATGTGGCCCGGGAGCTGGATCAGACGCTGATGCTTGACCCCCATTTTCTGCCCGCCCAGTTCAACCTTGCGATTACGTACAAACGTCTCGGGTACTATGAACGTGCGCGCGATGAACTTCGGCGGGTGATGGAGAAAGCGGATGCCCTTGGAGACGCGAACTTGAAAAGGAACGCGATGCTTCAAATGGGTTCTGTTTATGAAGAGCAGGGTTTTTTCGAGGAAGCCCGGTCTGCTTATATCGAAGCCAAGGATTTGGATTATGGAAATTCGGATGCCCAGGATGCGCTTGATAATCTGGAACAGCATCAGCAATGGAGCGAACAGCGTTCCCGCCGTCAGAACATGACGAGGAACCTTCAAAGCATGCAGCAAATGTCGGCGCTCAGAAATCCCAACAGCAGTTTGAACAGGAACACCGGGAACTCCTATGGGTATCAGCAGGATCCTTTTAGCGGGTCTTCAAACCCCTACGGATATTCTCAAAATCCTTACGGCACCCAGCAGCAGGCGGATCCAAAGCAGCAGATGATTTCATCCTTGGGCAGTCTTCTAGCCCAGCAGTTTCTCGGCGGAGGCAACAGCAGTTCCTCCTCAGACTCCCAAAGCAGCTATTAGGAACAGGACCCGTGGATGCTTGCAGATTTTGAAGTTATTTGTTTTGATGCCGGGGGCACTCTCCTGGCGCCGTATCCTTCAGTGGGCGAAATCTACAGCCGGGTTGCGGCAGAGCATGGATGTCAGGCCGCGCCTGAGGTCATCGAGAAAAAATTTCATGACATTTGGCATCGCGTGGATGCGATTTCCCACCTGGTCAGCCATTCCAATGAGAAAATAGAAAAGGATTGGTGGCGGCATCTTGTGAGGGAAGTTTTCTCGTCGTTTGAGGGGCTTCGCGATTTCGATTCTTTTTTCGAAGAACTCTATGAGCT
The DNA here is from genome assembly GCA_964434115.1 of uncultured bacterium. GTDB lineage: Bacteria > Omnitrophota > Omnitrophia > Omnitrophales > Aquincolibacteriaceae > ZLKRG04. The sequence goes on along the minus strand of CAYSSX010000008.1, from coordinate 10,442 downwards.
TTTCGCAAGGCCGGATTGCTGGCGCCTTTTCCCGGAATCAGTAGAGGTTCTTGAAACACTGAAAAAACGGGGCAAAAGACTTTGCATTATTTCCAATTGGGACAGCCGTCTGCTGAGAATCTGCGAAGGGATGGGGATACATGGGTATTTTGATTTCATTCTGATTTCAGCGGTTTTTGGGGCTTCCAAACCGAGCCGTCGAATTTTCGATGAAGCGCTGCGTCTTTCGGGGGTTGACCCCGCCAAAGCCGTGCATATCGGCGACAGCCTGGAAGATGACATTAAGGGCGCGAACAAGGCTGGAATCAAAGCGATTCTTATTGACCGGAAACGGCGCAGCAAGGCTCAGCCCGAAGCTTTTGAAAAGACATCCGTTATTCACGATTTACGGGATCTTTTGGTCCCGTCTCAGCCATTGTAAGCAGCCTTCAAGGACCCGGCTTTTTCATTGACAGCCTCGGAGGCTTCCGCTAACCTTAGCCCCTACTTTTTGAGTGGAGGACGCAATCATGACGGAGAATAGTATGACCGAAAATGTGACTTTAACATCCAATGTTTTGAAGGGTAAAAAAGGCCTGGTTTTTGGCGTTGCCAACAAGCGCAGTATCGCGTGGGGGATTTCCAAGGCGGTTTCCGCGCACGGCGCTCAGCTCGCATTTGCTTATCAGGGCGAACGCCTTAAGGAAGGCGTTGAAGAACTTTCAAAAACACTGCCCGGCCACTCGCCGCTTTATTCCTGTGACGTTACCAAAGATGAAGAGGTAAAAGGTGTTTTTGAAAAAGTCGCCCAGGATTTCGGTTCTCTCGATTTTCTTGTCCACGGCATCGCGTTCGCCAAAAAGGAAGATCTTGGCGGCCGTATGGTCGATACCTCCCGTGACGGTTTTCAGCTTGCGCACGATATCAGCTCTTATTCCCTGATCTCCCTTGTCAAAGGGGCGGAGCCTTTGTTCGAGAAAGCGGGCGGGGGCAGCGTGGTGGCCCTGACGTATCTCGGTTCTGAAAAAGTGGTTCCGAATTACAATGTGATGGGGCTGGCCAAGGCCAGCTTGGAATCCGCGGTTCGTTACCTGGCTTCGGATCTTGGCAAAAAAAATATCCGCGTGAACGGTCTTTCCGCAGGGCCTGTGAACACACTCGCAGCGCGCGGCATCTCCGGATTCACCACCATGCTTGAAAATCACCGTAACCGCGCGCCTTTGGGCCGTAATGTCGAGCTTGAAGAGGTTGGAAACGCAGCCTTCTTTCTTCTCAGCCCGTTGTCGAGCGGAATTACCGGCGAAATCCTTTATGTGGACTGCGGCTACCGGATTATGGGAGCCTAAGACCGCGGGGTTTTCTATGAGCGATCAGAACATCATTGTCCTCGACCTTGAAACTCAGAAATCCTTTAAAGAAGTCGGAAGAAGCAACCTTCACAAGCTCAAGATTTCCGTGGCGGGAACTTACGACTATTTAACGGATAAGTACTACGCCTATGAAGAACGCGAAGTCATGGAGCTTGAAAAAAGACTGCAGAATGTGGGTCTTTTGATCGGGTTCAATATCCGTGATTTTGATATGGCCGTTCTTGCCCCGTATATTTTCCGCCCTGTGGATCAAATGCCTGTGCTTGATCTGATGGAGGTGGTGGAAAAACAACGCGGACACCGCGCGAGCCTTGACAGTATTGCAGGCCCCACCCTCAAACAGCACAAGTCCGGACACGGAACGGATGCCCTGATCATGTTTGAAGAAGGCCGGATTGAAGAGCTTAAGCGCTATTGCCTGGACGATGTCCGCCTTACAAAAGAAGTTTATGAGTACGGCTGCCGCGAAGGAAAAGTTTTCTTCACGTCGAGCTGGGATTACAAGACCTACGAAATTCCGGTAAACTGGAAGCAGGAAACCCGCGAATTGCTTGAACGCAAACCCTCTCCCGCGGCAGTGTTTCCCACCAGTCTTTTTTAGCCTTCCTTGCTCTGTAAACTCCGGGGGATCTCCCGATGAAGCATTTTGTGTATCTTGATTACCATGCAACGTCCCCTGTGGATCCGCGTGTGCGCGATGCCATGCGGCCGTTTTTTGAAGAGGAATTTGCAAATGCCTCGAGCCTTTCCCATGCGGCCGGTGTTCGCGCGTTCGCGGCCGTTGAGGCCGCGCGCAGGCAAACGGCCGCACTTGTCGGCGCTTCTCCCGAAGATGTTTTTTTTACGAGCGGTGCCACGGAATCCAATAACACCGCGCTGAAGGGGCTGTGGGAAGCGGTCCGGGGAAAAGGCAGGCATATCATTACCCAGGAAACTGAGCATCCCTCCGTGCTTGAGACCGCGTCCTGGCTTGAAGGCCAGGGAGTCAAGGTCACTAGGCTTCCGGTGGATGGAGCCGGGCGCGTTGCCCCGGAAGATGTTCTGCGCGCGATCACCGGTGAAACTTTTCTGGTGTCCGTAATGTTCGCGAATAACGAGGCGGGGACTGTTCAGCCCATTGCCGAAATCGGGCGTTTCGCCAAAGAAAAAAATGTTTTTTTTCATGTGGACGCATCCCAGTCCGCAGGAAAAATTCCGGTAGATGTCGAAGCCCTGGGCATTGACCTTATGTCCTGGACCGCGCATAAAATGTGCGGCCCCAAAGGTGTCGGCGCGCTTTATGTTAGAAGGAAGAACCCGCATGTACGGATTTTTCCGCTCCTTCATGGCGGCGGGCAGGAGCGGGGCCTGCGCTCAGGCACGCTGAATGTCCCGGGAATTGTGGGTTTTGGAAAGGCGTCCGAAATCGCCGCGGCCGAGAGGGCAGAGGAATCCGTACGGATTTGTCATCTTCGTGATAAACTAGAGTCCGGTTTTCTGACCCGTCTTGACTTTGTGCGCCTGAATGGGCATCCTACGGAGCGTTTGCCCGGCAGCCTCAATATTAGTTTTGCCGGCATTGAAGCCGAGGCCCTGCTTGCGGAAATCGGCTCTGAAATCGCTGTTTCAGCAAGCTCTGCCTGCTCTTCCGGAAGCACGGAACCTTCGCATGTCCTTAAGGCCATGAAAGTCCCCCGGCAGTACCTGTATCAGGCTGTGCGTTTTGGGCTGGGACGATTTACAACAGAAGAAGAAATTCATTTTGTTTTGGACCGGGTTACGGAGGTTGTAACCCGGCTTCGCCGCTCATCCCCGTTTTATCCCCCGGGGGAAGCTGATTGAAATTGAGGAGGAATCTATGGTGACATTGACCGCGTCTGCTATTTTGGAAATCCGCCGTTTACTGCAAAAGGAAAATAAGCCCGGCGCAGGGCTTCGCTTGATGGTCAAGGGCGGAGGCTGTTCAGGCCTTTCTTACGGGATGAATTTCGATGTCAAAAAAGAAGGCGATCAGGATTTCGTTTTTGAAGATGTCCATGTGTTTGTCGACCCTAAAAGTTACCTTTACCTCAAGGGAATCACGTTTGACTATGTCGACGCGCTTGAGGGGCGGGGCTTTAAATTTATCAACCCCAACGCCGACAAGACCTGCGGCTGCGGCGAATCCTTCTCCGTTTGATTTTTCCAAGAAAGCCTCGTTGTGATCGAAAAGCATTCAGTGGAAGAAAAACTTAAGCCGCTCCGCGAGGAGGTCCGATGGCTGGGCCATTGCCTTGGCCGCGTCCTGATTGATCAGGAAGGGAAGGCTTTTTTTGAAACTGTGGAATGGGTCCGGAAACGCGCCCTCCAGCTCAGGCGCCGGCATGATGAAAAGCTTGAAGCAGAACTTATTCGAAAGCTTCGCGCCATGCGTCTGCCGGAGCTTACGAAACTCATCCGGGCGTTCACGGTTTTTTTTCAGCTCGTCAATCTTGCCGAAGACAAGCACCGCATCCGCCGCAAACGGGCTTATGAGCATGAGAAGGGCCGCTTTCAGCGGGGCTCGCTGGACGACATTATTTCCAAGGTGAAGAAGGCCCGGATTCCTTTCGGCCGCCTTGAGAAAGTACTGGAAGATTTTTCGATCGAATTGGTTCTGACCGCGCACCCTACCGAAGCCCAGCGCCGTTCCACTCTGGAAAAACTTTACCTGATCGACAAATTGCTTTTTCAAAGGGAGTACTACAAACCGACGCCGCGCGAAATTGAGAAAATCGACAGTGCGATCTATGAGACCATCTCGCTGCTGTGGCAGACGGATGAGCTTCGCCATCGCAAACAAACCGTGCTCGATGAAGTGGATAACGGTCTTTTTTACCTGGATCAGGTTCTGTTTGAAGTCCTTCCGGCAACGCTGCTGCGTTTTTACAAGCTGATTGGCCAGACCTATGGAAAAAAGATGCCGCCCAAGCCTTTTCTGCGCTTTGGCTCCTGGATCGGCGGAGACCGGGATGCGAACCCTTTTGTGACTCATGAGGTGACGCTTGAAACCGTCCGCCGGCAAAAGGACATTGTGCTGCGCAAATACATCACAGCCCTGGGCAGCCTGATGGAGGAGTTCAGCCAGTCCATTCACTTGGTGGGCGCCTCCCGGAAACTCCTCAACTCCATCGAAGAAGATGCCCGCAGGATGCCGCTTTTTGCCAATGCCTGGAAAGAAAAGAGCCAGCATGAACCCTACCGGAAAAAAATTTCTTTTATGCAGCGAAAGCTGATTAATACCTTGCGTCTGAATTCGCTTGAGCGGGAGCGCCAGACCGCGCCGGATGAAACCATTGAAGAGCATTACGAGAAGGAGTCGGATTTTCGCGCAGACCTTGAAGTCTTGGAACGTTCTTTGAGCGAAAACAAGGGCGCTTACCTTCTGCCGCGCTTTGAGCAGCTCCGGCTGGCTCTGGACCTTTTTGGGTTTTATTTCGTGCCGCTTGAAATCCGGGACAACACGGAAGCGCTTGAAATCGCGGTGTCCGAAATGATGGAGGGTTCCTCGCTTGCGCCCGCGGGTTTTTTAACGCTTCCGGAAGAAGAAAAAGTGAAACTTCTCCGTTCGCTCATCACCAAGGCCCCGCACCGGGAAATCCTCGCGCGTGAATATTCAGACAAAACCCGTGAGTTTTTGCAAACGCTCCGTGTGATCCGCGAACTCCGGGAAAAGATCCACCCCAAAGCGATCAGCTGTTTCATTCTGAGCATGAGCCATGCCCCCAGCCACGTCCTTGCCGCGCTTTGGGTTTGCCGTGAGATGGGAATTGACGACCTGATGATCGTGCCTTTGTTTGAAACGATCAATGACCTTAAGCATTGCGGAGAAGTCATGTCCGCGCTTTATACGGACCCGGCTTACCGGAAGCATTTAAGCCGTCTTAAAGAACACCAGGACATTATGCTGGGATACTCCGACTCAGGAAAAGACGGCGGGTTTTTGGCCTCGACCTGGCGGCTCTACAATGCGCAGCAAGTGCTTACCGAGACAGCTCTGCGTCACGGGGTAAAGCTCAAGCTTTTTCACGGCCGCGGCGGTGCGATCGGGCGCGGCGGCGGGCCGCTCAATAAGGCCATCATGGCGCAGCCCCGGGAAACCGTGGACGGACGCATTAAAATCACGGAGCAGGGCGAAGTGATCGCCTCCAAATACTCCAACCCGATTATTGCGGAAAGAAACCTTGAGCTCGTGATTTCCGCGGTGGTTTACGCCAGTCTTATTGAGGCTAATCCGTCCCCGAAGCGCCCGAAATGGGAAGGGGTGATGCAGCAACTTTCCGAAACCGCTTACAGCTGTTACCGAAATCTTGTCTATGAAACCGAGGGCTTTCTTGAGTATTATCATCAGGCTACGCCGATTGATCTTATCTCGCGTCTGAACATCGGGTCCCGTCCCGCCAAGCGGAATGCGAGTGAAAAGATCGAGGATCTCCGTGCAATTCCCTGGGTGTTCAGCTGGATGCAGTCGCGCCAGACGGTCCCCGGATGGTATGGGTTCGGCACCGCGTTTCATGATTTCATCAAAATGAACTCGCATGCGGGGATTGCTCAGCTCCGCGAAATGTACCGGGAATGGCCGTTTTTCCGGGTCACCGTGGATTTTCTTGAAATGAGCACGCAAAAAGCGGATCTTCATATGGCCCGGCATTATGCGGACCTCGTCAAACAGAAAAGCCTGCGCGAGACGATTTTTAAGAGAATTACCGGAGAGTTTGAATCCACGGCTCAAGCCATTATGGCGATTACGGAGCAGCGTGAAGTGCTTGAAAAAACAGAAATCCTGCAGCATTCCATCCGCCGCAGGAATCCCTACCTGGATCCGCTGAGCTATGCCCAGGTTATTTTGATCAGCAGGCTTCGTGAAAAACAGGAAAAAGGGTCTTCGGCCAAAGACCTTGAAGAGATTCAGCGCGCCCTTTTCCTTTCTATTAATGGCGTTGCGCATGGTTTGAGAAATACAGGTTAAACTTAAGGAACCTCCCCTATGAAAATTATTCAACGCTACATCTTCCGGGAACTCTTTCTGCCGTTTGTTCTTTCCGTGACTACGCTCAGTTTTATTTTTATGGCGGGGTACATGGTTCGGGCCGCCAACTTCATCATTGGGCGGGGCATTCCTCTTTGGGACACGATTTATGTTTTAATTCTCGCGCTTCCTGAAATGTTCAGCTACACCGCCCCCATGAGTCTTTTGACCGCGGTGATGATTGTTTTTGGAAACCTTTCTCAGAACAATGAAATCCGCGCCGTGAAAGCTTCCGGAATTCATCCTTACCAGATCATGATCCCGGCCTTTATCACGGGGCTTGCGCTGAGTCTGGGGATGTTTGTGTTTAATGATCAGGTTGCGACGGGTGCGGGCTTTGAATTACGCAAGGTGACAAAGCAGCTTCTGGTCCGCCACCCCAAGGCTCTTGTCGAACCGGGACGCTTTGTGAAATTGAACGACCAGGTTATTTTCCTGACCAAGGAAGTGGTAGGGGACAAGCTCCGGGACATCGTGGCTTATGAAGTGGGAACCGACGAAGAGCCGATCCGCACGATTATTGCCGAAAGCGGCGAGATCATTACCTTGCCGGACCAGTCCGCGATGCAGATCAAGCTCTACAACGGCAGTGTTTCCGATGCCAAAACCAAAGGTGTTCAGTCGATTCAGTTTCAGACTTATGAATTTCCTGCCTATGGCCAGGAAGATATCCGGAATATGAAGAAAAAAATGCGTGAATTCACACTTGCCGAGCTTCTTGTGAAGTACAACAACCATGAAGTTCCGGCTTCTGAGATGTCGCGGTTTTGGACCGCTTTTCACGAGCGCATCGCCTTTCCTCTCGGCTGTTTTATTTTCGCGTTCATCGGGGTTCCGATCGCGATTCTGGTCCGCAGGGGTGAAATTGTTTTGAGCTTTGCGATATCGATGGTTGCGGCAAGTCTTTATTACATTCTTTTCGTAGGGGTTAAAACCCTCTCCATCGGAGGGTACCTTCCGGCAGTCATTGCCCTGTGGCTTCCCAATCTTTTCCTTATGGCCTTTGGCACTTACGTGATGCGTAAGTCCGTCAACGCGTAATCTTTGCCCTTGGAAAAATGAGGAAGGGGTTTACAGCGGCGTTATTTGCCGCAGCCAACCAGGCGCAGCAAGTCTTCGGCTTTATGCAGGATGAAATCCGGGGATTGTTTTTTTAACTCATCAAGCGTCATTTTCACATTGTCCGCGGCTCCGACAAAAGCGGCTGAGCGGATTCCCACCGTTTCTTTGGCGCGGTTTGCCGCCAGCACATCATCAGGAAGATCGCCTACGTACAGAAGTTTCTTTTTAATGCCTAATTTGTTTGCCGTTACGGTCAGGGAAAAGGGGTGGGGCTTGCGCAGGGATTTCCTCTGATGCCTTTCGGCTTCCCGAACATCATCAATGGTGGTCATGGCATCAAAGAGTTCCAGCACCCCGAAGTTTTTCAGGGAGTGGATGGCTTCAAAATTCGGGCGTCCGGTGGCAATTCCGAGCTTGATGCCCGCGGCTTTCAACTTTTCAAGCTGGGCGGGGCGGAACAGCATCTTCTCATTACGAATGAGGCCTTTTTTATTCCAGTACTGGGGTTCTCTTTTTTCAGTCTGGCGGAACAGATCCTTGCCAAGATAGATTTCCTGAAAAATCCGGGAAATTTTTTCAATCAACACAAACTGGGAGCGGCCAAAACGCTTTGTAATGCCCTCGACCTTCAGCGGCCGTTCCGGTGCTTTTGCGGCGAGTGATTTAATGCTCATGGCTTTTCTGAGGGCTTCGATAGTGCGGGATTTCACATTCAGGCTTAAAAGATAATGCAGAAGGCCGTAGCAGCAGTCCCAGTCGTCATTGAAGCCGCCGAGCAATTTAAACTGATGGATATCGGAAGCGGAAAGCAGGGCCGGCTGGAGATTCTTGGGCGCCGCCTCAAAGAGAGGGATTTTCCCGTGTGTGAGGAAAAGCTCGACTGTCCAGCGGATGGTTTCAATGTACGATTCGCGGGTATCAATTAAAACATTGTCGATATCAAAAAGGATCGCGTCAAAACTTTCAGGGCCCGAATCCTTAACAGGGGTCTTTTTTACGACAGGAGCTTTTTTCGCAGGTGCTTTCTTACGGAGAGTGGTTTTCATGGGCCTTTCATGGTCACTTTTGAATTCTTTTAAGTTTACGCCCGATAACTCCGGGTGTAAAGCGGGATTTCGTCTTTTGCCGAAAGGCCGTGATCAGTTATAATACGCGTCTTGTCATCATTCTTATCAAAAGCCAAAGCGGAGGAGTTGTATGAAGCTTAACAAACGGAGTGCGGTTATCACAGAAGGTCCCTCAAGGGCGCCGGCGCGTGCCATGCTCAAGGCCATGGGCCTTACGGATGAAGACATTGCCAAGCCCATGATCGGCATTGCCAACACCTGGATCGAGACCATGCCCTGCAATTTTCACCTTCGCCGCCTTTCGGAAAAGGTCAAGGAAGGGGTTCGCAAGGCAGGGGGTACCCCGATTGAGTTTAATACGATTGCGATTTCTGATGGCGTGACGATGGGGACGGAAGGTATGAAAACCTCCCTGATCAGCCGTGAAGTGGTTGCGGATTCCATTGAGCTTGTGGCTCGCGGACATTACTTTGACGGCCTGGTCGCGATCTCCGGCTGTGATAAAACGATTCCGGGAACGGTGATGGCTTTGGCGCGTGTGAACGTTCCTTCACTTATGATTTACGGCGGTTCGATTGCCCCGGGGCATCATGAAGGCAAGGACCTTACCATTCAGGATGTGTTTGAAGCGGTCGGAAAATTTTCCGCGGGCCGTATTTCCAAAGAGCAGTTTTGCCAGATTGAAAACAAAGCCTGTCCCAACGCGGGAGCCTGCGGCGGACAGTTTACCGCCAACACCATGTCGACTGCTTTTTCCATCATGGGTGTTTCTCCGGTGTGGATGAATGAGATTCCCGCCATGTCGCCGGAAAAAGACAAAGCGTGCGTGGAAGCCGGAAAACTGGTGATGGAGCTTTTGAAAAAAGATGTGAAGCCCTCGGACCTGATCACACGCAAGTCGCTCGAAAATGCGATTGCTTCGGTGTGCATGACCGGCGGCTCCACAAACGCGGTGCTGCACCTTCTTGCGCTTGCCAGCGAGCTGGGGATCCCTCTCAAGATTGAGGACTTCGACAAGATCAGCAGCAAGACCCCTCTGTGCGGTGACCTGAAGCCGGGCGGCCGATACGTCGCCACAGATTATTATAAAGCCGGAGGATCCAGGCTCTTGGCGAAGCGTCTCAAGGAAGCCAAGCGTCTTCATGGGGACTGCCCCACCGTGACCGGGAAGAGCATCGGCCAGGAGGCGGAACTCGCCAAAGAAACACCCGGTCAGAAAGTTTTACTGCCTTTGAGTGCACCGCTTAAAGCGACCGGAGGACTCGTGATCCTGAAGGGGAATCTTGCCCCTGAAGGCTGCGTGCTGAAAGTCGCTGGCGAGAAAAGGGAATTTTTCGAAGGGCCCGCAAAGGTTTTTGAATGCGAGGAAAAAGCCTTTGAAGCCGTGAAGCAACGCAAGATCAAGGCTGGCGATGTGCTGGTGATCCGCTACGAAGGACCTAAAGGCGGCCCCGGGATGCGCGAAATGCTGGGTGTTACAGCCGCGCTTGTCGGAGAAGGTTTGGGAGATTCCGTGGCCTTGTTGACCGATGGACGTTTTTCCGGCGCGACGCACGGCCTTATGGTGGGCCACGTTTCCCCGGAAGCGGCGCTGAAAGGACCTATTGCGGCTGTGAAAACAGGGGACAGGATCCGTTTCGATCTTCCCGAACGAAAGCTGGAAGTTCTCATTTCCGCTGCGGAACTCAAGAAACGCCTTAAGTCCTGGAAGCCGCCCAAGGCACGTTACACCAAGGGTGTCATGGCGAAGTATGCCCGGCTTGTTTCTTCATCTTCCAAAGGCGCTGTCACGAGCTAAGGCACGGTCTTGCCAGACGAGGGGCGTCTATGTTAAGATGCCGCCTCTTTTTTGAAAACCCGCAGTTTTTACACGCCTTCTTTTCCGGACGGGGTAGCTCAGTTGGTAGAGCGCAGGACTCATAAGCCTGTTGTCGGGAG
>CAYSSX010000007.1:0-218716 GCA_964434115.1 uncultured bacterium | reverse complement strand
CGCCTTGCGCGATTGCCATTCTTTCATCAGGGGTTGCCGTCCCTTCAGGATTGTTTACTGCTGTGATAGTTATTGTTCACTAACTTATTAAGATGATAGCTTATGTTAGCGAACTATCAAGAGCCGGAAAGAGTTTTTTTGAGATAGTTAATAAAAAAGTTAAAAAACTTTTTCCAATGAACTATAAACTGTATACAGCAAGAAGTCAATCTTGAGGGTTAAAATCTTTTAATAGAAGGGCTTTTGGCGGGATAAAGAGGGTTTATGCTTTTTATGAATAAAATGCTGAAAAATTAAATCAGCTCTTCGGAAGATGGGTCTCAATGCATTTAAGCAAGTCTTGCGTAGTAACAGGTTTAGAGAGCGCCGGCTTAATCGTAAAGGGAGCACCCCCTACCAAGCCTCCAAACAGCTCACTTTGCCCCTTTTGGGCAGTTGCCGTGAGAAAGACAATCGGGATCTTAGAGAGCTTTTCATCCTGGCGGATTTCAACCGCAATTTCAGGGCCCCGCTTATCCGGCATAAGGACATCAAGGATGATAAGATGCGGCTTAAAAGATTTTACAGTCGCAACCGCCTGGGCTGCCTTGGTTTCAACCTGAACTTCATAAGGTCCCGCTTTTTCGAGATTTTTTTTGATCATAACGCCAAATTTTTCCTCATCGTCGACGATCAAAATACGCTTTTTATCTGCGTTAATATCCATATCGAAGGCCTCGCTTTCCGAAACTAGAATTTAAGGGCGACTTTAACGCCCCCCTGAGGAAGATTCTCAATCCGGATTTCTCCCTGGTGCATTTCCATAATGCCCCGGACAACAGAAAGTCCTAAACCTGTCCCCCCCCGGCCACGACGCGTTGTCACAAAAGGATCAAAAACTTTATCAAGCAGCTCCGCCGGGATTCCAATCCCAGTATCACACACTTCAACTATAACACGCTTGTCATCATCCTGTGCACGTCTGGCCAAAAGCTGAATCCGCCCGCCTTCTTTCATCGCGTGAACGGCGTTTGAAAAAATATTTACAAAGACTTGCTGCATGCGATTACGGTCCATAATGACTTTTCCAGAAAAAGACGAGAAGTCTTTTTGAATCTCGATTTTATGCGTGACCAGGAGGTGTTTCAGCAATTGAAGCGATTCATCAATCACCTCCTGCAGGTTTTCTTCACGCATCTCTGGTTCCGCGGGTGCCGCAAAGTCCAGAAGCCCCTTAATGACCATGTCCGCACGCTGCACAGCATCCACCATATCCTCTAAAACCTGATGCGATTCTTTTTCTTCTTTGGGCAATGCCTGCTGAAGGTACTCCACGCCCTGAAGCAATATCGCCAGCGGGTTTTTAACTTCATGGGCCACGCCCGCAGCCAGACGTCCGACCGACTGGAGTTTTTCAGCCTGAAGAAGCTGGTTTTGCGTGTCATGAAGCTGCTGATTCAATTTTCGAAGCTCCGACAAGGCCTCCACAAGCCGCTGTTCGTTGCGAAGCTGTTCCTGAATAGCGTCTTTAAGCTTATCCTCAGTCCGGTGACTCTCCAGAATGTTGCGAAAAATCAAAACAGCCCCTTCCACTTTTCTTGCCGGAGAAAACACGGGTGTGAAAATGCAGCTCACCCAAAGAGGCTGCCCCTGCCGGTTTAAGAAAGCCACGCGGGCCGCGGTACGCTTCACTCCGTCCTGAAGGCTCTGCGCCATAAAAGATATCCCCGAAGCGACATTCCGGTCTTCCGGGTTTCCGCCAAGAAGGAGTTCCTTTAAAGGCTTACGGAGAACGGTCTCTTCCTTTTGGTTCAGCAAAGCGGCGGCAGCGGAGTTAATCCCTGCGATTTCCGAGCGGGCATTCACAATGACCACCCCGTCTGTAATCGTGGTCATAATGCAGTTCATTCGATTTTGCGCCTGGTAAAACTCACGCTGATTTATTTTCACTTCGTACGCTTGCTGGAGCAATAGAATCAAAAAGGCCTCATCCATGGCGGCCTTGGTAACGCAATTCTGAACCCCCCAAGACCTCCACTCAGAAACCTTTGATTCCTCCCCGGGTGAAAGCAGGAGAACCACAGCGGTATCGGGAGCGGCGGTCGTAACTTTTGAAACGGCTTCTGAAACCGATTCACCACAGGAGCCCGCACTGGCGACAATCACGTGAAAAGGCTCCACGGCCACGGCGCGAAGCGTCTCATCCACAGTGGATGTAACCCTGACTTTAAAAAAAGCCCCGTGAGCAGAAAGGAGGCTTTGAAAAAAACGTGCATCTTCAGGATGTTTTTCAATAAAAAGGATATGGAGGACTTTGGCGGGATCGATAGATTTCAGCATAAGATTCGCAAGCGTGAGCCAGGGTCACACCGGCGAACGCCGGCGCTAGCGGTTAGGAAACACCGAGGTTGCGTTTTACTTTTTCCATAAGATCTTCCGGGCGGTAGGGTTTAACAATATAATCTTTGACCCCTTCCATCTCAAAAAGATCCTTCATTTTATCCTTGGCCGTGAGAACAATGACCGGAATATTCCGGACATCCTCCTCGCGCCGAAGCATTCGCACGAACGTATAGCCGTCCATTTTGGGCATCAGCACATCGACAATAATGAGATCCGGCTTCTCTGCTTTGACTTCCGCGAGACCATCCTCGCCATTACTCGCCGTAACGACAAGGTACTGGCTCGCCAAAAGGCGTCTTTTCAAGAGCTCCACGATATTGGGGTCATCATCGATAATGAGTATTTTTTTGCTCACGTCAGTCTCTTTTGGGCTGCAAGGCAGTTCAAGGCCAGAGTATGTTTCGGCTTAACTGCTGGAATGTTTAAGAGGAAAATGGACCCGAGGAGGATCGAACTCCTGGCCTCCACAATGCGAATGTGGCGCTCTCCCAGCTGAGCTACGGGCCCTTTAGTCATGTAAACGCGAGAGGGTTGGGTCATCAGGCGGGATTGGGCCGCCGGCTGATTCACGAAGGCAGGCTTTTAAAGCATCAAAAGCTTTTTCCTGGCCTAGTTCGTTAAAAATCTCATGATAAAACCCCTCAAAAACCTGCATCCTTTTTTGAGGGGCTTTAATTCTTTCAAAAATCAGGGCTGTGCGGTCTTTGTCGACAACCCGCTCAAGGCCAGCCATGAGTATATACACTGGAAAAGAAAAATCAAAACTTTCAATTCGATTAATGTTATTTCCCCATTTTATCATTTCAGCCAGAAGGCGAACAGAAATTTTTCTCCTAATGAGCGGATCTTTTTTGTAGTGTTCGACTTCCTCGGGATTGTGGGTCAAATGCGGCGGATAAACCGGGTTCTTGTAGATCAAGCGGGGTATCCACCGGTTTAAAAACTCATTAAACCCGACGATGGCGGACGGCAGCTTAAGTCCAAAACAAGGCGAGGAAAGAATCAGCGCTGAAATCTTATGCGGAAAACGAAGGGCCCAATGAAGGGCGACCAAGCCGCCCAAACTGTGACCGAACAGAATGAATTTGCCATCCATTCCATACTTCTGTTTTAAAAAGTGAGCGAACGAGGAAACATCCCGCAAGTAATCTTCCAGGCTTTCAATATAAACCTCAGGGCCCTCAGACTGCCCAGCCCCCCGGGCATCAAAGACGGCAATCGAAACAGCCTCACCCGCCAAATAACGGCTGAATTTCTCATACCGCCCCGAGTGTTCGCCATGCCCGTGCAGGATCACAAGCACTTGCTTCGCCCGATCGTTTCTATAAAAACGGTAATGAAGACGAATGCCGTCTTCCGCGGCAAAGACTCCCCGTTCTTCTTTCACGATGGGTTCTCCGGTGCTTTAAACTCTTCACCTTTACGGTAAAGGGCTTCAATCGTATCGCGGAACTTCTCCATAATGACCTTACGCTTAACTTTAAGAGTCGGTGTCAATTCGCCGGACTCCTGGCTTAGTTCCCTATCCATAAAAGAAAAATACTTAATCTGCTCATACCTTGCAAGTTCACACGTCTTTTCATGGATCCTGGCTTCGACAAGCCGGTAAAAATTTTCACTCGCTAGAAGTTCCGCCCAGGAACTCCAGGCCATCCCTGCATCCTTCGCCAAGGACTCGGCCAAAGCCCTGTTCAAGGCCACCAATGCAACAAGGTAATTTTTTTTATCGCCGAGGACAACCACGTTTAAAAACAAAGGGTCTGCGAGAATGAGGTTCTCAATGTTCTGGGGTGACACGTTTTTGCCCCCTGAAGTAACAATGATGTCTTTTTTCCGGTCGGTAATTTTCAAATACCCTTCAGCGTCCAGCTCGCCGATATCCCCCGTATGAAACCAGCCTCCCTGAAGCGCTTCCTGAGTCGCCGCATCATTGCGGTAATACCCCTTCATCACGCATGGCCCTTGCGTTAAAATCTCCCCGTCTTCAGCGATCTTGACGCGCAGGTTTGCCAGCGGCTTCCCGACAGTTCCAAACTTCAGATCTTTCTCTGAATTCACGGCAATCACAGGTGAAGTTTCTGTGAGTCCATACCCTTCCAGAATAAGAATTCCGGCGGCGTAAAAGAATTCGGCGAGTTCGCGCGAAAGCGGCGCTCCTCCGGAAATAAAAAACCTCATCCGCCCGCCCAATTTCGCTTCTATTTTTTTCAAAACCAGCAGCCGGGCCAAGGCGTACTTCAATTTCCACAGCCCGCACTCCGCCGCCCCCTTTTCCAGTCTTTTCTTCCCAACCGCTATCGCCCAATAAAAAAGCTTACGTCTGAGCGGAGAGGCTTTGGAGACAGCTTCCATAATCGCCGCATACATTTTTTCATAGAGCCGGGGGACACTTGCGACAACGGTGGGTTTAAAGATCTTCATATCTTCCGGAACCGTTTTCATACTTTCTGCATAAGCAATCCCCGCACCATTCAGCATCATAAAATAGTATCCCGCAAGACGCTCAAAAACATGGCTCAACGGAAGAAAAGATAAAGCAAGGTCCGACTCGCCCACTTTAATGACATCCCGGGCGCCCTCATAATTCGCGATAAAATTCCCATGGGTAAGCATGACCCCTTTGGGCGGCCCCGTAGTCCCGGAGGTGTAGATAAGCGTGGCAAGGCTATCGCGCGAAATTTTCATGAGCTGAGCATCAAGAAACATTTGCTTTGTTTCATCGCCGCCGGCCGCCCGCGCTTGAACTCCCTGGAGATCCAGCACTTCAAATGGGAACTTACCGCTTTCAACGGGGTTGAAAAGAACAACCTTAATAGCCTTTGGCAGAATTTCTGTGAGGCGGATCAAATGGTCTTCAGAAGAAAGAAAAAGGAGGTTTATACCGGCGTCTTGAAGAATGTAGAGAACTTCTTTGGGCGAGGACGTCGGGTATATCGGAACGGTCACAGCGCCTAGGCTCAAAACCGCAAGATCCGCAATCACCCACTCCGGACGGTTCTCAGATAGAATACCGACCCGGTCACCCGTTCCAATGCCTAAGGCAGAAAGTCCGGAAGCTGTCTGAAGAACAGCACGGCCCCATTCCTTCCATGTAAGCTTTAGGATCTGCTGCGTGCTTTTCTGCTTGAAATAGAGCGCGTCCCGCGAATCATAATGCGAGACCCTCTGAAAGAAAAGCGAGGGAAGGCTTTGAGGGAATTTAGAATCAGGGGTCATAGCTCAAGTCAGAGCTGAAGTTCTAAAAGCAATGAAGCGGAAACTCAAGAGAGATTCCCGGGAGCAGTTTCCTTCTTCCCCTCTTTCCCGGCAGATATTTGATCAAGGAGATTTTTGTTTTTTTCAGTTTCATTTTCAATAATCCGCATCTTTTCCTGCCGCAAAATCTCATCGACATCGGAAGTTTTCAATTCGCGCGAGGACCTGTTTTTCTCCTCAAGCTCCTGGAGCATGCGGCGATGCATCTGGGCCTGCTCGGTAATCTGCCGGATCTGATCCGTTTGTGATTGCTGCAGGCTCTTGAACTTTTCATTCGCATCAATGATTTCATTGATTTGTTTTTGAATTTTTACAACTTCAAGATCTTTTAACGGGGAAACATCCACCGAAGGGACCACCGGAACCGAATTAGCCGCTGGGATATTGGGCAAGACTGCCGTGGATAACGGCTGCGTCTGAACGCCTTGGGTTTGGCGGATAATGCTGGCCGCGTTCGAAGCGGTGCTGCTGCTTGAAGGCAGTCCTGATACCGCAGGCTTTTCCTCCGCCGCAGCAACGGCTTCCGTTGAGGCCAGGCGGCTCGCAGGCGAGGGTTCATTGCGATTAGCGGTTGTATTAGAAGGCGTTTTTTCTTTTTTCTGGGGCTGAAACCAAGTAAACCCAAGACTCAGAGTAACAGCAACCACAATCGCCGCAAATTTCTGACCCTTCATGAATCACCTTTACATTTTATTTTAGGCTAAAGAGACCTTTTTTCGAGGTATATATCGGCCAAAAAGTAAGGCAGTTTATCATTTAATTTTAGCGCTGTCATGCGCTTAAATGCTATTCCGTCAAGAGGCGCCGGATCTCCGGGAGCTGCTCCCGGGCGGCATCCTCACCCGCCTTAATAAACTTGTGCGGATAGTAAAACTGCGCCCAATGACCGTCCGGAAGAACGGGGTGAATAAGCACATCGGCTTTCCGGCCTGAGGCCGACGCCATCTCAAACTCCATAAACTGGATGGTATTCATAATCACATTAAAAATATTTCCCGAATAATGCTGGCGCAGGCGGTCCAGGGAGTCTCCCAAAAATCGCTTCCAGCCCTTTTTTTCTGAGGATTCGATTCTTTTCCTCATCTGCTCCTGCTCCAGATGGTACCGCCGGGACCAATCTTTAGGACTGGGAAGAACATTAACTCCAATAATTTTTTTAACGCCCATGCTGGTCAAAACATGAACCGGGAGAGGGTCAATGACACCACCGTCGATGAGATGCTCCCCTTTAAAGTTATAAGGGCGGAAAATACCAGGAATGGAAACACTGGCACGGATGGCATCCGTCACCCGGCCGGAACGAAAGACTACCTGCTCCGCCGTGAAAAGATTCGTCGCGACAACCCGAAGCGGAATGGAAAGATCCTGAAATGTCTTTTGGCCAAGATAGGGATCCAAAAAACGATGCACACCGTTTCCTTTAAAAAAGCCATGATGGGCAATCGAAATATCGCTAAAACCCAAAAGCTTAAAGAACCCCGATTTCTTATCAATAGAAGCGGCGATCTCTTCGAGTTTTTCTGCCGGATGTCCTGCGGCCCACAAGGCGCCTACCAAAGCCCCCATACTGGATCCGGACACCACATCAATCTTAATACCTTCTTTTTCAAGCACCTTAATCACACCAATATGCGAAAGACCGTACGCCGCGCCGCTCCCGAGAGCGAGTCCCACAAGATTCCCGGACATCTCCTTTGCCAGGAAGCGAAGCGCAAGCGCATAGCGGGTCGCATTCGCAAGGCGGTCCGGAATCACTGAAAGAATGCGCTGTTTAAGATAGTTCTCCTTTTGATCAAAGGTCAAAACAGAGGCGCTCTCAGCTGTCTCCTCAGGAACCAGAATTTTTATTTCATTCCGGCCAAAGCCAAATCCTTTTTCAAAAGTCGTGACCAGCTCAGCGCACTCCTCCAAGTCATCAATCCCTGATTCCGTGTAAAGGTAAATCAGGTCGGACTGCTTCAGGCACCGATAGGCAATGCTCGTGATATCCCCGGGCAGGCGAACCAGCAAGTGGTCGTACCGGTAAGTCAAAAAGCTCAAGAGAGACGTGATTTTTTTCTCGTCTTTCTCAGTGCTCTCCGTGAGATCAACCCGCAGGTAGGAAAACCCTTCCGGATGATTCACGATTCGGGATTTAACATCCGCTTCGCGGGTGGGTTCAAGCTTGCTGATTTCAATGACCGGCAAAGAGGCGCTTTTGAACTCCTCTTTCAGAAGGGCATGCGGGGTCGGAATAAAGTCGATTAAAATCGTGTCCCGTTTGGATTCACGGACAAGCGCCTTTGCAAAGTCCATCCAAAAAAGCAGCACTTGTCCTTCGGGAGACTTCGAGTGCAGCGCCGAAATGACCACTTCGCGGCGCGGCCCTTTCCCGCCCAGACTCATCGTTAAACGGTGTCCAATAGCCCGGTTGAGGTAAAGCGATATAGCGGGCATTTCACTGACAAGTTTCAAAAAATCATTCTTTTCAAGGCGAAGGATCAGCCCGTCACTCTTGGCTTCCACGGTCACACTGTGCGGGTGGCCATTGATTAACGAGGTTTCACCGAAATGATCCCCCCGGTATAAAAGTAGAAGCGTCTGCTCGGGCTTATCTCCCCTAGCCTGATTAAAAAGCCGGAACCGCCCCGATATCACGACATAAAAGGCGTCGGACTCCGTCCCTTCGGCGTAAACAATATCGCCGCGCTTATATTCCACAAGACGGGCTTTTTTATCGATGATTTTTTGTTCTGCGGGAGAGAGCGAGGAAAAGACAGGAATCTCTTCTAAAGAAAAATCTTTGCCTATATCGAGTTTTCTGCCGAACGGGAAAAAAGCCATGAGGGTTATATCGGCATAATTTCAAGAAGTCTTAAAAAAACGAGCGGTGAAGCTTTATAAGGCTTCACCGCTCAAGCGAGATTGTGTTTTTTTGTCTACTTCAATTCAATGTCTTCGGGGTCATCGAAATCATTAACTTTGCTTTCCAGCCAGTGGTTGTAAGCATAGTCAAGAACACGAAATTTATCGACGGGATCCATCATGAGAAAACGAACGCCCTGATCGTACCCCTGATTTTTGCCGTCCGAGGGACGAGACCACATGATTTTCCCCGAAGTCTTAACGGGTTTAGGATCATCAGGAATATCAATTTCGATATCAATGAGGCTCCCTTCATCAAGGTGCACATTTGAATTCATTTTGATACCTTCGCGGGACAGGTCTTTACTTAAGCTCATCCCCCGCATTTCTGCGCTTCCGGGGGTTGTAAACTTAACACTCATATATGCATCAAAACGTTTAAACTTGCGACGCTCTTTATCCATGAGAGAGCCTCCTTAAAATGGGTCCTAGAATCGGGGGTTATCGGGCCAAAACAGCTATCTTAGACTTTTATAAGTCGTTAAAAAAACTGGGCTTACGAATAGCGCCAACGAAACCGTGAAAACTATAACACACGTTATTTTGAATTACAAGGCAGGGGCAAAAAAAATACGGGGAATTCAACGGTAATTGGTGAACTGAAGCGGGATCTCAAGAGAAGATTCCCGTAAGAGCTGGATCACGGCCTGCAAATCGTCCTTACTCTTGGATGTGACCCGAATCTCATCGCCCTGGATGCTTGCCTGAACCTTAAGTCCGGCATCCTTGATAATACGCACCACTTCTTTCGCCTTGTCCTGGGGAATTCCATTCACAAGCTCTATTTCCTGCCGTAAAGTCCCCCCAAAGGCTTCTTCGGGGTCTTTAAATTGCAGCGCCTTGACGGAGATGCTTCTGGCGGCAATTCGTGTTTTAAGAATGTCCTGCAGGTTTCTAAGCTTAAGGTCATCATCCCCAATGAGGCGGATTTTCTTCTCGGCCTTAAGAAACTCGATAGTGCTCTTTGTCCCTCGGAAATCAAAGCGGTTACGGAGCTCTTTAATCGCTTGATTGACGGCATTATCCACCTCTTGAAGATCCACGGTGGAAACGATATCGAAGGAGCATTGCTGAGCCATAAAAGGACTAGCGGGTTCTATCTTCGGGGTGGGCCTTGGCATACTCTTCAACGTGCTTACGAAGCCTATCCAAGTCTTCAGGTTTCATGTCGACAAATTCAATACCGACATCATAGCGGGTACGGCGATTGTGGGCGTCACGGGTAGGAACAATCCAAACAACTTTCCCTTTGCATTCAACCCGGTCGTTCTTCTCTTTATTCAAATCAAGCCGGACTTTGCAGGTGCTAAAACGCTCAAGGGTTTTGTTCACAAACAAAGCGACACCGCCTGCCCCTACATTTTCAGTCACAGTGCTAATGGGTTCCGACTTCTCCTCAGCGGCGCGAATTTCAATTTCACACTGAAGATTCATGCGCGGAAACTTACGCTTGTCAAAACCGTCCCACATAGCAAACCTCACGCTTGGGCTTTATTCAATAGTCCGAATAAAGGCATCCTGAAAAGTCTTAGCTGCATCACTTTTACGAAAAGCTTCAAAGCCCGTCTGAGCTTCGTCAAAATTCGTATACCGCCCCATAAAAACAGAATAATAAACACGTCCGCTGGGACGGGTTAATGACTTCACAAAAGCCGGTAACGCTGCCTGCTTAAGCGTCTTTTGAACACGTTCAGCATCCGCAGAACTCGCAAAAGTCGCAACCTGAATCACATACCGTCCGGTCCGGGACTGAGACTCTGACGTCTCCGATTCTTTTGCGGGGGCGGGCGTTTCAGAAGAGGGTCCAGAAACATCCTTTTTTTCAGCCGCGTCAGCAGCCGCCGGCGAAAGAACGTCCGAAGAGGCCTTCACAGGAATAACCCCCTGCTTCTTCAGTGCCGCTTCACTTTTCTTTTCCGCTTGAACTTTTTTGGGTGTCTTTTTAACCGCTGTTATTTTCGCAGGAGACTTCATCGCCTCTTCACGACGGACATTCAAAAGGTGGATCCCCATGAAGATCGAGAACAAGGCCGCAGCCCCAGCAAGCCAATAAACAGCACGGCGAACCGCGGGTTTCCGAAGATCCAAGGACTGCCCCAGCCGAAGGAGAAAAGCAAAGGCAACGACAAAGATACCCAGAAGATTTTTAAAAAATACCGCGAGCATTTTGCCGGACTCGACACCAACTCCAGAAGCGGCTTTTTGAAACCCATCAAAGTTGACGGCAGGAAAAAAAGACTTCTTTTTCCAGGGGTCTTCCCGGAAAGGTGTCTTTTTCACAGGTTTTTCAATTTCGGCCAATTCCGCTAAGCGTTCCAGACGCGACTTTTCCGCATTTTTTTCCACTTTGGGAAAATTCTGCGTCTCCGGCGTTTCAACAAAAGACTTTTCTTGCCGGACAGCTTCGGGGTTATCAAAAAGATCGCGGGATGACTTCTGTGGAATTTCCTGAACCGGCTTTACCGCTGTGGCGCCTTGATTTAAAAAAGAAAGGCTTTGCTGCTGGGGCTGATGGACAGGCTTAGAACGTGAACGTTCTAAAAGTTCTGGCCTCAATGTGCCATAAAGTTTTTTTTGAATTTCTGTTTCGCTAAGAGAACGTAACTGGCTGTTGGATTTCTTTTTTTGGCTGAAAAAACTCATTTTTATCCCTGAACTCTCAAGCGGATTTAACGGCGGGCTGTCCGTTAGCTAGATGGAGCGTAAACTTGAGCAGTTCAAATTCTCCCAATTGAATTTTGGCGCGCTGCGTAAACCCTTTCTTCTGACACAACCGTATCGCACCCTCCATACGGGAAGTGGTACGAAACACCAGCTCCTGATACCCCACCTCGCGGCAGAATTCCAGGGCACGGTCAATAAGCTTGACCCCGAGTTTCTGATTACGGAACTCAGGATCCACAAAAAGACGGCGGAGCAGCGCAATCCGGTCGTCTTCTTTCTTTATTGCGACAGTACCGATGACTCGGGGACCCGCTTCGGCTACAAAAAAAATATCGCCGATTTTACCGTAAGATTTTTCAATGCTTTCAAGATCTTCTGTCGGATATGCGGCAGCATCCTCACGGAACTCCCCGCCCATAATGGAAACAACCAGGCTTTTGATTGCGCTTTCGTCGCCACTGCGGTATTTACGAATACTAATGGCAGCGCTCATAGACTACTTTTTACCTTTTTCCGCAGGAGCAGCTTTTGCGGCAGGAGCAGCAGCCTTAGCAGCAGGCGCGGCAGCTTTACCAGCAGCAGCACCTTTCGCAGGAGCAGCACCTTCAGCGCCCTCAGCTTTTTCACCGCCGCCGCCCTTTTTCACTTTCACTTTCATAGACTTGATTTTGGGCAGGCCATAGACGGAATTATCCTTGAGCAAACGGCTTTCTTCTTCCATTTTTTTGATGCGCTCAAACCGTTTCAGAACATTGCGGTGTTTGGCGCCCACGCTGTCAACGCGAAGACTCGAGTGCTGCGACATATATTCTCCTTATCACTACGATCACTAGAGGAATTGCTAAGAATTTAGCTTGGGAATTATACCGATTAACCAGCTCCTTGGCTAGTTCAAATTACAGATTAGGAGAAAAGATTAACCAGGGTCCAGCGGAGGGTTTCAAGCCAGTTTGGGCATGTTCCGTATATAAGCGTCTTTGGGGGCTAAACCTTTCCCCACAAGGTCCTTCAAAACAGCGTTGGCCATCTGACGGTTTTCAAAATCATTCACGCAAACAAGAAAAAACTTTCCTTGCGGAACAGAGAACCCCCGGAACCCTTTTTGCGACAGTTTGGCAGTGAGCTTATCCGCTTCGGCTTTTGTTTTGAACGTTACCAGCTGAATCGTATATTTGCCTTTCGCGGATTTTAAAAGATCGTCAGAGGGAGTCTTTGCTTCAAAGTGAGCTGGGATCAATCCCTCGTTTTTCCCCTCGGAAATCACGGGAATCACCTGAGTCGAAACTGCGGAATCCCCCATCGAAGGAAGCTTGGTGGCATCAATCACAAGCGTTTCGGACTTAGGCGCCTGATTGAGAACAGAGTGAGCTTTTCTTACTTCCTGTCTATGAAATTCCCGGGCAGCCGAACGCTTCCCCTTTTCAAAACCCATGCAAAACACAACCACATAAACAACCACCATAGAGATTAAGATGACAATGGACTGATCGATACGCAGGGTAATACGGAATTTTTCAAGGAAAGACTCTTTGACTTCCGAATTCAATGTCGTCGAGGGCGAGGAAACTTGGAATAGGTCGGCCTGCATAGCGGCGTGCACTCCTTGATTTGGGTTTAAGAAAAGGGCAGTGTATTGTCACTCCATTTACGGCATAACTCCGTCAGGACATAAGCGCTAGGACGAATTTTTCTTGCCTGGGTTTCGTAATCGACTTCCACAATTCCAAAACGCGGGCCAAAGCCTTCCGCCCACTCAAAATTGTCCAGGAAAGACCAGTACAAATACCCCCAAATCGGGACACCTTGCTCCTGGGCTTTTTGGACAGCCGCCACATGGCGCCGGATAAAACTTTCCCGTTGGGGGTCCTCAGCGGCACAAATTCCGTTTTCGCAGATCATAACGGGAAGCCGGTACCGTTTTAAGCTGAGCAGGACATGGGTCAATCCTCCGGGATAAACCTCCCACCCCATAACATTAAGCTCGTTGGTGTGTTCAGGGTGATGCTTTTGAGTGCAGTCGGCCCCCATAGGCGTCGGCCCCTCCCGGGTCCCTCTTACAAAGTACCGGGAGTAGTAATTGACCCCGATAAAATCAAGTGTCGGGTAAGAAGACAGAAATTCGCAATAGATACCGGGGAAAAACAAAAAGCCTTTCATGAGGGCATGCAGAAAAAGGTGATTAAAAAACCAGTTACGCAAAACGGTGAAAAAACGGTCCCGGGAAGACTTGGGATTGCACGGAGAAAAATCGGACATATGTTTGGCGATCGAAACCCAAACCGGACGCCGCATACTTTCATAGTGCGCATGGATTTCACGATAGGCCGCCACGTGCCCGCGGGCAAGCTGGCGAAACACCCGGATTGCTTTTTTGAAGGACTTTTCTCCCGGAGGCCACAACCCGGTGCAGTAACTGTGATACAAAAAAACAACGGGTTCGTTGATGGTGATCCAGTACTTCACGTACGGCGCAAACCGCTCAACCGCTTTTTTCGTGTAACGGGCAAAATAAGCCGGCGCCTCAGGGTGGAGCCAGCTTCCCTTCTCAGCAAACCAGATGGGATTTGTAAAGTGATGCAGCGTTACGATGGGCTCAATGCCCCGCCGGCAAAGCTCCTGAAGGACTTCTTCGTAATGCAGGAAGGCCTCTTCGTTCCATTCGTTTTCGCGGGGTTCCAGACGGCTCCATTCAATAGAAAACCGGTGTGCCGTGTGCCCTAGCTTTGTGAGAATTTCAAAATCTTCACGAAACCGGCGGTATTGATCACAAGCCAGCCCTGACGGGTATTTGACGCCGCCGCTTTGTTCGAAAGCCCACCAGTCATTATGGGTGTTATTGCCTTCGACTTGATGTGCGGCTGTGGCCGCGCCCCAAAAAAAAACAGGCTTCTCAGAGGCGCTCATGAGTGGCATCTTCCGGGCAAGAAAAGAAACTGCGGAAAAAATCGGGTTTTCATCAGAAGGTATTACGGAACAGACCCGCGATTACTTTACCATCTTCACGCGGTTAAAAGGCCACCAGATCAGGAAGGCTTTTCCGACTACATTCTTCTTGGGGACAAAGCCCCAGCTGCGGCTGTCTGAGGAGTGGGCCGAGTTATCACCCAGCACGAAATAGCTGTCCCCCGGAACCTTGATCGTCTGGTCAAGCTGACCGTAAGGACTCTCTTTAACATTGTAGTAGTAGTTTTTTGTAAATTCATTGGCATCCAGCGGGGTATGATTCACAAACACTTTCCCGTCCTGAATCTGGAGCTCCTCGCCCGGCATCCCGATCAGACGCTTCACAAAATCTTTTTTGGGGTCCAGCGGGTATTTAAAAACAATGATGTCGCCGCGCTCAGGCTGGTGAAAACGGTAGGAAACCTTATCAACGAAAATGCGGTCCCCGATCATAAACGTCGGAATCATGGAACCGGTAGGAATCTTGTAAGGGCCCAGGAGGAATGTCCTGATCAAAATAGCCAGGACGGCAGCGACCACAAAGGGCTCGCCCCAGTTTTTCCACTTATCATAAAACCATTCGCGGCGGTGCATACGGAACTGACGCCACTCCTCGGCGATTTGATGCCGGTAAAGGATCACGGCACCTAAACCAATGAGCGCTATCCAGACAATCATGAGTCCACCCTAAGCACGCTGATAAAGGCTTCCTGCGGGAGATCCACCTGACCGATTCTTTTCATTTTCTTTTTACCCTCTTTTTGACGTTCCAGAAGTTTTCTTTTCCGTGAAATGTCACCGCCGTAGCATTTGGCAGTCACGTTTTTTCTGAGCGGGCTGATGGAATCACGGGCAATGATTTTACTTCCGATCGCGGCCTGAATCACAACCTCGAACATCTGTCTTGGAATGACTTCCTTCAGCTTTTCAACAAGCGCTTTCCCGCGGTCATAAGCCCTGTCGCGCACCACAATACACGAAAGGGCATCCACGGGCTGCGAATTGATCAGGATGTCCAGCTTCACCAGCGGCGCGGGCTGATGCTCAATGAGCTCGTAGTTAAACGAGCCGTAGCCCGCGGTGGCGGATTTGATTTTATCGTAGAAGTCCATAACCACTTCGGCAAAAGGCATTTCGTACGTGAGAACTACGCGCTTGGTGTCGAGGTATTCCGTGCTTTTATAGATGGCCCGGCGGTCCTGGCAAAGCTGCATGATCACGCCAAGGTTTTCAACCGGAATAATCAGGTTCGCGCGGATGTAAGGCTCTTCGACTTTTTCAATATTCGTCACCGGAGGAAGCTCCGTCGGATTATCGAGATCAAGGACCTTTCCATTGGTCAGCGTCACGCGGTAAACAACGTTCGGCGCCGTGATGAGAAGATCCAGGTTAAATTCCCTCTCCAGGCGCTCCTTCGCAATGTCCATATGAAGCAGTCCCAGAAACCCGCAGCGAAAACCGTTCCCGAGGGACGCAGACGTTTCCGGCTCATAAGCAAACGAGGAATCGTTAAGCCTGAGCTTACCCAGCGCTTCGCGCAGAGGCACGAAATCGGCCGGATTGATCGGGTACAGGCCGCAGAAGACCATGGGCTTGACCTCTTTATACCCTTCCAAGGCTTCGGCCGCGGGACGGCTCAGGAGCGTAATCGTGTCGCCGATCTTGACCTCGGCAATGTCACGGATATTTCCGCAGACGTAACCGACCTCCCCCACGCTGAGCGTGTCCACTTCCTGAGGCCTTGGGTTCAAAATCCCGATCTGCTCCGTTTCATAGGAAGCGCGGGTCTGCATCATCTGGTATTTATCCTTTTTGGAAATACGCCCTTCCATGATCCGGATATAAGCAATCACGCCTTGATAGGTATCGTACTTGGAATCAAAGATCAGCGCTTTGAGCGGCGCTTCGACATCCCCCTTGGGGGCCGGGATCCGGTCTACAATAGCCTGAAGCACAAGGTCAGCGCCTTTCCCGGTTTTAGCGCTGCAATGAATAATTTCCTCGCGCGAGCAGCCGAGAAAATCCATCATTTCCTTGGCCACTTTGTCAGGTTCCGCGGCAGGCAGATCAATCTTTGTGATAACGGGGATGATCACAAGATTACGCTCCATGGCCAGATAGAGGTTCGTGACGGTCTGGGCCTGAATTCCCTGCCCCGCGTCCACGAGAAGCAGCACGCCTTCGCAGGCAGCCAGGCTTTTGGACACTTCATACGTGAAGTCAATATGGCCGGGGGTGTCGATCAAGTTGAGCGTATGGCCCTTGTAATGAATGCGGACCGCCGTGGCCTTGATGGTGATGCCGCGCTCTCTTTCGAGGTCCATATCATCCAGCATTTGATCGCGAAATTCACGGGGTGAAATCGCACCGGTATCCAGCAGGAGCCGGTCGGCAAGCGTGGATTTGCCGTGATCGATGTGCGCGATGATTGAAAAATTCCGGATCTTGGCAGCATCCATTAAAAGTCATACCTCATGAGCGTAACCCCCGGATTGCCGCCGCACGGTCAGGCTGGCCAAAGACCGCAGTCCCCGCAACTAAAATATCCGCTCCGCTTTCACGGACCTGGGGTGCTGTCTTGGAGTTAACACCGCCATCCACGGAAATAAGTCCTTCAAAACGAGAACGAAGCCACTTCACTTTTTCCAGCTGTTCGGGCATAAACGACTGGCCGCCAAAGCCCGGCTCAACAGTCATGATCAAAATAAGGTGTAAAAAACCAAGATAAGGTTCCAAGGCCTCAATCGGGGTTCCGGGCCGGAGAGACATCCCGGGCTTCATACCGGCTTTTTTGATCGCTTCCAAAGTCGCGCGATTATCACGGCAAGCCTCAACATGAACCGTGAGCCAGTCTGTTCCCGCTTTTTTGAAGTCATCCACATAACGGATGGGTTCATCAATCATCAAATGCACATCCAGCGGCAGGCCCGTCACCTTCCGGATCGCCTTCACGACAGGGGCGCCAATGGTAAGATTGGGAACAAAGTGTCCGTCCATCACATCCACGTGGACAACATCACAACCGCTCTGCTCGATATCCCTGATTTCATCACCCAGGCAGGAAAAGTCCGCGGAGAGAATGCTGGGAGCGATTAAAATTTTCCGGTTTGTCTGCATCTTTTTTTCCGGGTTAAAGGTTCAAAAGCTTTTTAATTCCACGGCGGTCTTTGTCGCTTTCAGGACCGATAAGCGCCAAATGGAACTGCCGTTTTTGGAAGAGTTCAACGGCTAAATTTTTAAGTTCCGCCGGGGTCACCTGTTCAATGCCTTTTTTAATCCCCTCAGGACCGGGAATTTCCGTCCGGTACAGGAGATGCTCCCCTGCCCAAAGCAGGTAATCAAGAGGATCCTCAAGCGACATGTAAAACTGGCCAAGGAAATGATCCTTGGCACGCGTGAATTCACCGGCAGAAACCGTTTTCTCCGCCAGCTCGGAAAGCTCCTTTTGAATAAGCCTGATCACATCGCGGGATCGTGAACTTTCTACCCCGGCGGAAATGAGGAGAGCTCCCGTGTCCTGATAAAACGAGGCTGTGGAGCGAATGTCGTACGCCAGCCCTTTTTCTTCACGAATGCGTTCGAAGAGACGGCTCGACATATTCCCGCCCAAAATCAGGCTGAGCAGGGCCAATCCATAACGACGGCGATCATAACGGGAAAAGGCGTGCAAGCCAATGACAAAATGAGACTGGCCGGATTTTTTGCGCTGAAAATGAAAGGCCTCCTTCTTCACAGCCTCCACGGCCGGAAGAAAAGACGACTCCGCCAGTTTTTCTTTTTTCCGGAACAAACTCTTCAGCTGTTTAACAACCGCTTCGTGCTGCACCGGACCGGCCACGGAAACAACGCAATTGGCCCCGTGATAATACTGGTCCCGGTAAGCGGCAAGCTCTTTTCTCCCAATGGCCCCGACACTTGCTTCTGACCCTGAAATCGGGCGCCCCAAGGGATGCCTGGGCCAAAGCAGTTCCCCCATAAGGTCCTGAACATGCTGGGCGGAGATATCGCGGTACATTTTAATTTCTTCGAGAATGACAGCGCGCTCTTTTCGGATTTCACGCGGATCAAACACGGCGTTCTGAACCATGTCGACAAGCACCTCAAGCGCTTCCGGAAAAAACGGTTTCAATACCCGGGCGAAATAACACGTGCTTTCCTCGCCTGTAAAGGCGTTTAACTGCCCGCCGGTGCCCTCAATCGTTTCCTTGATTTTCCGGGAGGACCTGCTGCGGGTGCCTTTGAAAACCATGTGCTCGAGGAAATGAGACACGCCCGAAAGCTTTTCGGTTTCAAAACGGGACCCGGTGCGGATCCAAACCGCGGCGGCAATGGAATCACGCGAAGGAATGGAAAGCGTCACGATTTTAAGGCCGTTTTCAAGCCGGGTACTGCGGCAGACAGGAAGCGTGCGCGGAGAATATTTCATGCGGAACGGCTGCGGTGGTGGTCGAGATAATTCTGTAAAATACGCTGCGCGGCCAGCTGGTCCCTGACCTCTTTGCGGCGGCTGTAATGAACATCCGCTTCCTGGAGAACGCGCTCTACCTCAAGAGAGGTCAGGCGTTCATCCCAAAAAATCCAGGGAATGGTGAAAAAGGGTTTGCACCACTCCACTTCTTCCTGAATCCGGAGAGCGGCGGGACCTATTTCGCCCTTAAGAGTCTTGGGAAGCCCCACCACAATTTCTGAGACTTTTTTATCACTCACAATTTTAGTAAGTTCTTCAACAAGATGTTTCCGGCCGCGGATTTCCAGGGTCACCAAAGGAAAGGCCATAATCCCCGCCTCGTCCGTTACAGCAACTCCCACGCGTTTTTCCCCAAGATCAAGACCGAGTCTTACGCCCACCCGGTGCTCCCTTCACAGCCTTGACCATTTCGCGGATAAACTGAATTGCCGGCTCGATCTTTCCATTGGCTTTACGGATACGTTCAATAATCGCACTGCCCACGATGACGCCATCACTCCAGGCACTCAAGGACCGCGCCTGTTCGGGCTTGGACACGCCAAACCCCACCAGCACGGGTTTCCGCGTCACTTTTTTGATTTGTTTGAGATGACGGCGGATGTCCGAAGGAAGAGCCTGACGAGCCCCGGTCACACCGCGAAGAGAAACATAATAAATGAACCCTTCGGATTCACGGGCAATCATCCGTGTCCTCTTGGCGTCAGACGTAGGCGCGATCAGAAAAATCTGCAGAAGTCCATGGGCGCGGACTTTCTTCCGGAATCCCGGCTCCTGGTCAGGCGGAAGATCCGGCACCAGCACCGCATCAAACCCTGCTTCCTTGGCTTTCTTCAAAAAAGATTCGGCTCCGTAATGGAATACAGGATTGAAATAGGTGAAAAAAACCAGGGGCACCGTAACGCCTTTTTTTCTAAGGCTTCGGGCAAGGTCAAAGGCATGTTGAATGCGGACGCCTTGAGCCAAGGCCTGCTCTGAAGAAAACTGGATCGTGGGTCCGTCGGCAAGCGGATCGGAAAAAGGAAATCCAAGCTCCACAATATCCACGCCGTCTGCGGCAAAAGCTTCAATGAGAAGTTCTGTTTTCTTCAAGCTTGGGTAGCCTAAGGTCGTGAAAGCGCAGAACAGCTTTTTGCCGGAAGCTTCGGCGGCTTTAGAGACGACTGAAAGCCGGTTCATGAGCGGCCTCCTTTTCCTTCTTCGAGGGCAAGCACGCCCTTGACCGTGTGAATATCTTTATCTCCGCGGCCCGACAAACAGACGACCACATTCTGGCTTTTCCTGGTCTTGGGCATGAAGTATTTCAGGTAACCCAAGGCATGCGACGGTTCAAGCGCGGGCATAATCCCTTCCAGCTGGGTCAGGGTTTGAAACCCCCAAAGCGCGTCTTTATCCGTTGCCGTGTGATAAACCACCCTGCCCCTATCTTTAAAAAAGGAATGCTCGGGCCCCACCGAGGGGTAATCCAGTCCCGCGGAAATCGAATGCGCAAGCTGAACCTGCCCATCCGCATTTTGAAGAAGGTAACTTTTCATGCCGTGAAGAATTCCGGGAAAGCCTTTGGTCATGGAGGCCGCGTGGTGGTGCGTGTTCACGCCCTCTCCGGACGCCTCCACGCCGATCATCTTCACTTTGGCATCCCGCACAAAAGGATAAAAGAAACCCATGGCATTGCTGCCGCCGCCCACACAGGCCACAAGGTAATCCGGAAGCTTCCCGATTTTTTTCAGGGCCTGCGACCGGGTTTCTTTCCCGATCACGGATTGAAAATCACGGACCATCATCGGATAAGGATGAGGACCCACCACCGACCCGATCAGGTAATGCGTGCTTTCCACATTCGTCACCCAGTCGCGGATGGCTTCATTCGTGGCATCCTTCAGGGTTTTAGAACCCGAATAAACAGGGATCACTTCCGCGCCTAAAAGCTTCATCTTGTAGACATTCAGCGCCTGGCGCTCAACATCCAAAGCGCCCATATACACCACGCATTGAAGACCAAAAACACGCGCGGCCGTGGCCGTTGCAACGCCGTGCTGCCCAGCCCCGGTTTCCGCGACAATCCGTTTCTTGCCGAGACGCCGGGCCAAAAGCCCCTGCGCGAGCGTGCTGTTGATTTTGTGCGCGCCGGTATGACAGAGGTCTTCGCGTTTCAGGAAAATCCTCGCGCGGCCAAAATGCGCGGTCAGATTTTTGGCTTCATAGAGAGCCGTGGGACGCCCCGCGTAATCTTCCAGGTACACGCGCAGCTCGCGGTGAAAAGCTTTGTCTGTTTTTATTTTTTGATAGGCGGCGGTCAGTTCATCGAGAGCCTTGATCAAGGTCTCGGGAACATACCTTCCGCCATAACCGCCGAAATATCCCGCGGCGTCCGGATAATTCTGCTTTTTATTTTGAGTCTTCATAATCACTCGCAAGGGTTAAATAAAATGTCAAACTTGTGCGATGTCCGAATTTTTGACCCAGCCGCCTTCATGATTCACGAGGGCAATACGGCTCCAGTCGCGCCGGGTGTCCACCACATAAACCTTAAGACCTTCTCCGAGGCGGAAGGCCACCTGATCCCCCACGGACGGGCCGTAATGAACTTCCGCTTCCTTAGCGATCACAATGGCATCTTTCATAATGTCCGAATCAAAATGCTTTAAAGCGGCCAGGCCCAGACCCGCCAAAAGGAGTCCCAGCAAGGTCTTCCGCCACCAGCCCCAGGGCTCCCCCCTCCGGAAAGCGAGACAAAAGAAAGCGGTCACAAGAAAAGCGAGGTAAATCATCAGCACCAAAAAGAAAACTTCTTCATCCCGGAAATGCCCCAGAACACTTTCTCCGGCTCGGACATACCAGTTGCGCTTATCTTCAATGCGGTATTCCAAAAGCCCGCGCACGTGCTCCAAGTTGGCGCGAATGTCTTTGTCTCTCGGAGAAAGACGCAAGGCCCGCTCGTAGGCAAGCAGCGCGGGGCCGATCTCGCCTGTCCGGAACAAACTGTTGCCGAGGTTATAGGGAAAAGCGGCCTCGCCCGGATACTTGGCTTTCAATGCTTCAAACCCCGCCGCGGCTTCTTTAAATTTTCCATCGCGGTAGGACTGATTCGCCTGTTCAAACTGAGTTTGATCCGCCGGAGACAAAGCCGCGGCCTGAAGAACCGACGGCGCCAAAACAAAAACTGAAAAGAGCGCGGCCCCCACAAGTCCTTTCGCGCACGCGCTGAGCTGTTTCATTTTTTTTAGCGGCATAACTTCTCCACGCGCTGAATGGTTTTGTTCAAAATATCCAGGGCCTTCTCTTTTTCCTGGCGCGACACATTCACCTGGCCAAAACGGGCTTCGTCAAAAATGCGGTGAATCATAATAACTTCCAAATAAAGGGGGTCCTCGGCGC
Source organism: uncultured bacterium (assembly GCA_964434115.1). GTDB lineage: Bacteria > Omnitrophota > Omnitrophia > Omnitrophales > Aquincolibacteriaceae > ZLKRG04. The sequence continues at coordinate 196,725 of CAYSSX010000007.1, read as the reverse complement.
CCAGTAACTCCTGAAGCTTGGCTTCAATCTCATCCCGGGTACCTCCGTAAGCGGACAAATTGAATTTGTCCGTGAGGTATTGGGTCAGCACGCGGTCGACTTCCTGAAAGTAGGCAACTCCGCCTTCGTCTTTCCGGATCAGACGTTTCAGCTTGCGCATGCCGGCCAAGGCGGTTTGCTTGGCGGTTTTGCGGCGGCGCAGCGCATTGTCCTTATCGTAAATATCCTGCATGCGCGCCTGCCAAAGCTGGAAAAGAAACAGGAGCGTCAGAAGAATGTTGAGCCCGGCCAGCCCGCGGTAGGCCAGCTGAAAAATAGACGCCAGCTTGGAATCCGGAAGCTGTTCCCAAATCGTCCGGATGTCACGGCCTTCGACTTTGACCTCTTTTTTGAAAGCATCCTGCTGGCCAAGTCCCGCGGGAAGTTCGAAGTTTTTCTTAGACGCCTTCACGTTCAATTGAAAATCCGGTGTCTTCAAGGAAATATATTTTTCCTGATACGGGTTAAAAAAACTGAATTCCAAAGAAGGCAGCGGCACGGTTCCCGCTTTTTTGGGAATAAAAACAATCTCGAAAGTTTTGCGGCCGCCGATCACCACGCCGGTTTTAAACATTTGGGATGAAGTGTCCGCCTCATAAACTTTGAAGTCCGGCAGTTCAGGAAGCGGCGGTTTGTTCAAGGTTTCAATGTTCCCCTGGCCTTCAATGACAAGCGTCATGGTCACGGGTTCGTTCTGATCCACGTCTTTTTTATCCACCGACGCGGTCATGCGGAAATCGCCCACAGCGCCGCCGAAACTTGCGGGCTTCCCGGCTTCCGGAAGCGGCTTCACTTTAATATTGATCACCGGCGGTTCCAGCAAACGGTTTTCCCTTCGCGCGAAAAACCCGCCGCTGTTGAAAAAGCTGTCGTCAAAGAAATCATCAAAAATGCTCTGCTGCTGCGGCTGCTGCCGGATCGAGGCCCGGATCTTTCCGGGCTGAATGGTGTAATCCGCGGCCGCGGTCGGGAAAAGGGCCATTTTGCGGATGTCGGCTTTCACGTAAGGCTTGCCGCCGACTTTCACGGTCTGCTTCTCAATATCCCTCTCCATGGGAAACTCTTCAATCCAGAAACCGCTGACCGCAGGCTCTTCCTCAAAACCTTCGTAGCGGGTGTCATAGCGCGTATAAAGCGAATAGGTCAAAAGGATCTGCTGGTTCTGATAGACCTCGGGTTTATCCAGCCAGGCCTGAACAAAAATATTGTCATCCGAGGAAGGCGGCGGCGTGACCGGTGCCTGCACGGGCGAATATCCGCCGGGAGCCGGCACAGGAGGGCGGGAAACAGGGGCTGACATGGGCGGGGGCTGACGAACCGGCGGCTGCATGGCTTGAGGCGCGCCGGGAGTCACTTCGATCTGAATGGCATCCGTACGGAAGGTCCGGCCCTGGACCGTCACATCAATGGGATCCAGAGTGTATTGACCGGGCTTTTTGGGAACAAGGACATAGGCAAATTCCACGGTCGAACTAGACTGCCCATTAATAAAGGTAATGTGAGAAGCACGGCCGGTATAGAACGTATCGAAACCCTGATAGGCTGGAAGCCGCGGGGCCTGAATATTGCCCATGGCCCCCGTGATGCTGATCTTGAGGTTAATCTCTTCATTGACCCGGGCTGAACTCTTGTCAAAGTTCGAAGTCACATGGATGTCTTCGGCAGACATCCGGGGAACGGCCGAAAGCAAACACATCCCCAGCAAACAAACGGTTAGCCAATTTCTGTTCTTCACGTTCCAAATCCTGTTAGTTTCACTTCCACAAAGGAGGGCTATAAAGAGCGCGTATTATAGCACGATTTTAAAAAGCTCGCGCATCGAAGTTCTTTTTTCAGCAAGGACTTGCATCAAGCGGTCCAGGCTTGCGGGGTCCTTGGCTTTAAGACGAAGCGAGAAGCCGGATTCTTCAAAATAAGGGGGTGCTTCTATTTTAAGGCCTTTCTCCCCTTTTTCAATCTCCCGGGCGTGGTTTTCAAAGGCCTTTTCCTGTGCCGCCAGCCTCGGAAACCGTAAATTCCTTAAATGCTTGAAAAAAAGATCGGTTTTCTGGCGGGTATCTTTTTGGGGGCAATCCAGAATTTCGCGCAGATCCGCTGTTCCCAGCACTTCTTCCAAGGACCTCCGGGGAGCACGCATCATATCAAGAAGCCATTCCGCGGTCTTCATCAGCTGGGAACTGGTCAAATGAAGCCGTTCCGCGAGCACGCCCGCAAAAACCTTTTGATCTTCCGGAGAAAAACGGGCAAGAAGCGAGGCTCCCCGGAAAGGGATTTTTCCTGAGGCCACAGCGTTCAAAAGCTCTGGCTGGAGATTGACAACCGATTGAAACTCCAAAAGCCAGTGGCGTTCGGGCGGGAGCCCTAAGAGAGGCAGAATTTCCTGCAGTAATTCCGGTTCCTCAAACCCAAACTTTACGGCCTGTTTCACGGCCCAGGCAGCCTCTAATTCGGAACGGGTTTCTTTCCAGTTTGAAATCAAGGCCAAACGGAAAAGATCCTGGTCCCCCAAGGCTTCTTTCAAAACCAGCGCAGGGACTTCCTTTAAACCGGCTTCGCGCGCGGCCGCCGCACGTTTGTGCCCGGCAATGACACGCGGCCGTTCATCCCCAGACACGACGATCGGGAAGAGAACTCCCAGCTTTCGCACGGACTCCGTTAGAAAAGCATCCTGATACTGGTAGCGGGTACCCAGGGGTTCCCCGGCCGCCAGGGTTGAGAGAAGGACCTGTTTTAAAGCGTATCTTTCCATTCTTTTTCCAGACGCTGGGTTGAAATTTTCAGAACATCGCGGAGCACTTCGTCTGAAGTTTTGCCTTTGCCAAAACCTTCCAAAATCTGCTTCACGCGGAACATTCCGTAACGGTCGACCAGGTACTCGACAAGCTGAAAAGACTGTTCATAAAACAGCCCGACCACAAGGGCATTCTGCTGATCAATCGCGTTCATGGTCATCAATGCGTCGAGAGATAAAAGCTGTCCCGATTTCAGGGCGCCCTTGTAAATACTGGTGTCCCGCTTTTTGATCTTGTCTTCCTCAAACACCGCGAGACCTTCATTGATCCAGGCCGGCGCTTTTCCGAGGCTCAGTGCCGCAATAAAAGCATGCGTCATTTCATGGGCTGTAAGGGCCTTAAACGCCTGCTCCGTCATCCCCGAGTGATAGGCTGGGATGCGGATTTTACCGTCATAGACACCAGACGCCCAATGCGGAAGCTGAGTAAGTTTTTGGAACTCTTCATTACTATAAAGAAGCACCACCACCTTGGAGGTGAAATAATAGCCGAAGTCTTTTGAAATTTCTGTATACAGCCCCCGGAGCATTTCCCTGATTTCATACCCGTCGTAATTCTTGTCATCATCACGGTATTTGATGATGAAATGCTGCTCGCGGTAAGTGGATAGATCTTTTTCAACCAGGGTCTCATCGCGCAGGCGCTCCATTTTTTTCTTGAGTCCTTCGCGGGGCTGCAGTTTGAAGGCTTCCTGGTAGTTCTTTTTGGCCTCGGGCATGCGCTGCTGATAATAATAAATATCCCCGATCAGTTCATAAGCCAAAGCATTGCGGGGGTCGTATTTGAGGGAATCCTGAAAAGCTGACAAGGCCAGCTCATACTCCTTCTTTTCATAGAATTGAACGCCCTGGTTGTAGAGATCAATCGCCAGCGGGGTCTGGGGCAGTTTCGCATCCTTGGGATCTTTGAGGAAAAAACCCAAAAGCTCGATACGCTGCCGCTTTTCCAGGTCTTTTTCTGCGGAGATTTTTTCCTGAACCGCGAAAACAGGCTGTGCAAAACTAAAAATCAGCGCGCCGGCAAAAAGACGCAAAGACCCTCGGCTCATGCCGTTCCCCTGCGGGACTTCCACTCCCGGGCCATCTGAATACGTCTCGCGATGGACGGATGGTCATAAAAAAACCACTCGTAAAGCGGGTGCGGATCCGGGTCCGAAAAATTGACTTTACCCAGTTTATCCATGCAGGAAATAAAAACATCCGCTTGAGGAACAGCTTCCAGCGCAAAGCGGTCCGCGGCACGCTCCATCCACCGTGAAAAAGCGCTCTGAACGGGGGTCAGTAAAAGTCCGAACCCATAAAAAATAAAAAATAATAGCGGCATGGCCGCAATATCTCCGGCACCGGTGTAGCCGTGCTGAACCGCAAGCCGGCTGAGCAGGTGAAAGGCCACGAAAAACGCGGCAAGGGACCCGGCGAGCCCAAAGACCAATTGTTTAAGGATATCGCGGTGCTTGTAATGCCCCAATTCATGCGCGACCACGGTTTCGATTTCTTCCGGTGCAAAATTTTGAATCAGCGTATCGCTGAGGACCACCCGCTTGGTTTTTCCGATCCCCATGAATGCGGCATTCGCTTTCTTCGTTGTCTTGCTTAAATTGAGCGAATAGAGATTTTCCAGCGGGAGGCCAAAACGGTTCGTTAAGCTGAAAATCCTTTGGCGGAGAGATTCATCGGCGACGCGGTCATATTTGTAAAAGAGCGGGACAATCCAAACCGGGAAAATTTTTCCCATGACGTAACTGACGGCGGCATAGCCGCCCCAGGCCCAAAGCCACCAGTTCGCCGGGAAATGCCAGATCACGGCATACAAAAGCTGAAGAAGCCCGAGGGAAAAGACAAAAGAAAGAAGCGCACGCTTCAAAAAGAAAACAGCCCAGCCGGCAAACGACTGGTTGGAAAGGCCGAAGCGGTGCTCAATGTCATGCCCTGAAAAATAAGCGAGCGGCAGGTCGAGGAAGAAAAAAAAAGCCGAAAAAAGCGTGAAGTAAACGGCGAGGCGAAGATAGGGGCTGGTTCCAGCCATGCCCGCCACAGCATCCAGAAAAAGTGAAAACGGGGTAAACGCCATCAAGGCGAGTAAAAAGGGCGTCCAGACCAGGTAAAAAAGGGAAATCCCCTGCTTCAGACGCTGGTATTTTTTTGCGCTTTCGGGACTGTATCCTGACTGAGCCATCCAAGCACTTCCTCTTTGAGACCCTTGACGTTATCCAGAAGCTCTGCCCCATGCCCGCCTTTGGGGAAAGTTAAAAGTTTTTTCCTTCCGGAAGGAATCCACTCCATGATTTGCCTGCTTTCACGGACTGCGCCGGGATCATCCTCCGCGGCAATGACCAAAACAGCGCCCTCAGTAAAAATTTTGGCAGGCTCTTCTATTTTGAGGCCCCCAAAATTAATCCCCGGGGAAAACAAGACGGCCCCGTTCATTTCCGGGTGCGCGGCCGCATAGGTCAAGGCAAGGCTGCTGCCAAAACTAGACCCTAAAACCCAGAGGTTTTGTTCGGCCTCCGGGGCCTGCTCCTTGAGCAGATGAACGGCGGCTTCAACATCGTTGAGAGTGCTGCGAAGCCCTTCATCCGTCATCTCGGTCCAGTGTATTTCTTCCCCTTTAAAGTCCAGGCTGTCGCCGTGCCCGCGCAAATCAACCGCCAAAGTGGTCCACCCTTTTTTCCTCAAGGCCTTTCCAAAAGTGTACCACTCATCAAGGTTGGTACCAAGACCGTGAAGAAGAAGCACGGCCCCTTTCGGTTCTTTGGCTTTTTTAAGTTCATAGGCCAGCGAAAAACCGTCGGACGTTTTCAGATAAGCGGCCTGGCTTGTACAGCCGAAAAAACTGGCGGACAAAAAAACCGCCGCGGCCATCAGCCAATTCTTTTTCGGAATCATTATTAAAACTCCGCCAGCAGCCCAAAATGATCCGAGCACCAAATCCCCCCAGGTCCCGGCTGGTCCATCACAAGACGCGAGGCTTTGCAGTCAAGGCCGAAGCCCTCCGCCGAGCGGTAAAAAATGTAATCCACCCGCCGGTTAGGGAGCGGTTTTCCGGAAAAAAGGTTGATCGGTTCCGTGGTGTAAGGGTTTTTACGGTCCCAGGTCCAGCCGTAATCATGAGGGTGATGTTTCGCGTACGCATCCTGAAAACGTCCGCGGGCACGGAACATATCAATTTCCGAGGTATCCACATCCGCATTGAAATCGCCGGCCAGAATGACCGGTCCTTTATCCCTCATGGCATCCACGGCCTGCGCCAGCTCAACCGCCTGCCGGTAACGGATCGGCTGTTCGTCGGGGCGCCACGAGAGATGCGTGTTCACGACAAGGTAATCGCCGGCGTCCGGGGTCTCCAGCCAAATATGCTGGGCATAGCGCTTCTTTTTTTCCGTGGGAGAAAAGGCATGGTAGGAAAAAAGCCCGCCTTCCAGAACGGTGTACCGGGTCAGCAGTACCAAGCCGGACGGCTCTTCATGCGTGATGCACGTGGGATAACCCAAGCGGACAGCAGTTTCCTGCGCCCATTTCCGGTTGAAAACTTCCTGGAAGAAAATAATGTCCGGGGAATATTCAAGAATGGCCTTGTCGATAAGCTGCCAGCGTTCACGCCAGGGACCGAACTCCTGCCAGGTGTTAAGCGTCAGGACTCTCACGCTAGCCGCCCTGAGGTGAAGAGGCGGTGCGAAGCGCGCCCAGTTGTTCAATCATGGATAAACGGATGGATTCCTTGAGGGCTTCAATAGCTTCCGGTTCCTGAGACGAGGCCGTCACCGGTTTTCCGATGCGGAGACGGAACCGGGATTTCTTTTTAAACAGCCAGGAATGCTTCGGCAATGCGTCTCCCGTGCCATCCACAATCACCGGGAGCAGCGGAACATTCTCCTGGGCCGCGATTTTAAAGGCCCCGCTTTTGAACAGCTGGATTTCTCCGTCCGGACTCCGGGTTCCTTCGGGAAAGAAAAGCAGGCTCACACCTTTGTGTACCCAGGCGCGGGCCATAGCCACGGCTTCGCGGGCACTTTCCTTCTTTCCTCTGTCGATGGGGATATAGCCGGCAAGCGTCATGTGCCAGCCCATCACGGGAATGGAAAAAAGTTCTTTCTTGGCCATAAATTTAAAATGCAGCGGAAGCCCCGCGAGCACCACAAGGATGTCGAGAAGACTTTGATGGTTGGCCACCACCACATAGTGCTGGCCTGGTTTAAGATTTTCCTGTCCCTCCACTTCAATGGACCAAAGCGGACAAGCCGCGATAATCCCTTTTCCCCAAAGACGGGAAGACGTATGGCTTGCCCGGCGTGTCCCGGCACGGTCAAAAAGCAGTGATTCAGGGAGGCCGAAAAAAACACCGGACAGAAAAATAAACAGGGTAAAAAAAGAAAAGACAAGCCAGGCAATCGGGGAAAGGATGAAGCTGAGGGCCGGACTTAATTCACGGGATGAGGAAGCGGATTTTTGCATGGGCGCATTTTAGCGTCTAATTTATAAAAGAAAATAGAAAAAGCAGGATGCGGGTTGACCGATGCCCCGCACGCTTCTAGAATGAATGCCAAAAAGGAGATCTTATGCCGACGCGTGAACAAGTAATCGAAGTAGCCAAGCAGTGTTTTGATCCTGAAATTCCCGTAAATATATGGGATCTGGGTCTGGTGTATGACATTGCGATTGACGACGCGGCCGGTTCCGTGGACATCAAGATGTCCCTCACCTCGCAGTCCTGCCCCGCGGCCAAAGAAATGCCCGAACACTTCAAACGCAAAATTCAGGAGACACTCGGCGTAGAGAAGGTCGCTGTCAATATTGTGTTTGAACCCTTGTGGACACCTGAACGGATCAGCGAAGAAGGAAAGAAAAAGCTCGGAATTGAAGACGCTTAATCAGCTTGGGCAAAAACGGTAACCAATACCGGCTTCGGTCTTTATGCGAAGAGGCTTTTCAGGATCGCTTTCAATTTTCTGCCTAAGGTGGGTCACATAAACGCGCAGATACTGCACACGGTCCTCGGTATTCGGCCCCCAAATTTCCCTTAAAATCTGCTGATGTGTTATGACTTTTCCGGCATGCCTGATTAAAAGTTTAAGAAGCGCATACTCGGTTGTCGTCAAATGAACCTCTTTGCCCGCCCGCGATACCTGCCGTGTTGAAAAATTGACGGACAAATCCCCGTTTTCAAAAACGGTTTCCTCATCCTGATCCGGGGAACGCCTCAAAATCACCCGCAAACGCGCTAAAAGCTCCTCACCTCCAAAAGGTTTGGTCACGTAGTCATCCGCCCCTGCATCAAGGGCCAGAACCTTCTGCTTTTCCTCTTCCCGGACAGACAAAATTAAAACCGGAACCTGACTCCATTCCCGGATGCGGCGTAAAACTTCAAGTCCGTCCATGTCAGGAAGCCCCAGATCAAGTACCACAGCATCAGGTTTTTTGGACAGGCATTCGGCCAAACCAGTTTCCCCATCAGGCGCCTCCGCGAACTGAAAACCTCCGCTGGTCAGCGTCATGCGTAAAAGGCGCCGCATCTGCAGCTCATCGTCAATGACCAGAATACGGGGCTGGCTGGTCATGGCAGGGTCCCCTCGCTTTTAAAAAACTCCGGGGTCAAACGCACGGTAAAACAAGCGCCGCCGCCCGCGATATTGCGGGCTTCAAGTGTTCCTCCATGGGCTTCGATGAAGTTTCTTGCGATATAAAGCCCCAAACCCAGGCCTCCCGGCCTCTCATGAGGCCCCCGGTAAAACTTCTCAAAAACCCGCTCAAGCTCGTCCTCTTTCATCCCTGTTCCCTGATCACGCACCTCTATAATAAGCTCCGAGCCTTCAATGAGTGCTTCGAGAAAAATCTCGCCGCCCTGAGGTGAGTGATGCGCCGCGTTTGTAAGAAGGTTTTGAAGCACCTGTTGAATCAACAGCGCATCGAGCTTGACCAGAGGAAAAGACGGCTCCAAGCAAACACGGATCTTGTGGTTCTTTAGCGCGTCCGAAGCCCCTTCACAGGCCCCATTGAGCACATCGCGAATATCCTGCCACTCCGAGTGAATCTTAAAGTGCCCGGAATTCAGGCGCGTCATATCCAGCAGATTGTTCACAATCCCCAAAAGCCGGCGGCTCGCCATCTTGATTTCGGACACTGCCGGGGACAGGTCTGAGGGGGTCTTTTTCTCAAGGTGTTCCGCCGCACCCGCAATGACGGTAAGCGGTGTTTTGAGCTCATGAGAAACGCTGTCAAGAAGCGCGGCTTGAAGTTTTTCGGATTCTTCTCGCAGGCGCGATTCCCGCGAGACCGCAGAAAGACGTTCGCGTTCGAGAAGCGAAGTCACAAGGGCCGCGAAAGATTCAATCAACGTTCTCTGATCCAGACCCCAGGGAGATTTCTGCGATGGTTTCAGCATAAGAACACCGATCGTTTCCCCCAGCGAAACCAGCGGGAGATAATAACTCCCGGATTCCGGAAGGGTTTCGGTAAACCGTCCGGCAGGGAGTTTTTTTTCCCGGGCCCAATTCGCGACGCTTCGCTCTTTCGGGGAAAGCTCCTGGATTTTCCCAACCGGCTTTTCATAGTCAAGCCTGCCGCTTTTTTCCGTCAAGAGAACCGCCGCTTCCGCATCCAGAATACCTTCGAGTTCAAGCACCGCGCTGCGCAGGGCCTCCTCGGGATCGCGGCTTGAAGCTACGGCCTTGGTCAGTTTATAAAGGGTATAGACCTTTTCTTCCTGAAGACGTCCCGCCCTTTCCCTTTCGCGGAGCCTTGCCGTAAGCTGTCCCATCACGAGGGCCACCACGAAATACAAAACAAACATGATCACGTCATACGGTTTCGAAATTAAAAAAGTAAATTTCGGCGGAATAAAAACATAGTTCCACAGAATGGCGCTTAACCCCGCCAAAAGCAAAACCGGAAGCCGGCTTATAAAACCGCCCGCCACAACAACCGTAAGAAGGTAAAGCAGCGACACGGACGCGTAACCAAACAGAGGCTCCATCAAAAAGCCCGCGCCCGTGACAGAAACTGCCAGAATAAAGGCCGCCGCCCATTCTCGCCCGGAGGCTCCGCCCCCCCACTCCGCCGGGGACATTTTTTTCGCAGAACCGAGACTTTTGAGACGGACAAAATGAAGGTCAATGTCCCCGCTTTTTTCAATCAGGCGGTCCATCGGAGAGCGTTTCCACAGACGCTGCCATACAGGAATTTTGCGGGGCTTGCCAAGGCAGATCTGCGTGACATTATTTTGACGGGCGACCTCAAGCAGGGTGTCCGCAACATTGGTTGCAGGCTTGACCACAACCTCTGCCCCCAGCTGGCGGGCCAGGCTCAGATTATCACTCAAACGTTTTTCATCCGCCTCAGAAAGAGGCTTGGGGGTCTGCACATAGACCGCCGTCCAAGGGACTTGCAAGGAGGTTGCGGCCTGGCGCGTCCAGCGGATCAGGCTTTCGGAAAAAGGAGTCGGGCCTACGGCGACCATCAAACGCTCGCTGGATTTCCAGGGGCCCGAAATCCGCTGTTCGGTCATAATCTCGCGCAAATCGTGATTCACGCGCTCCGCCGTGACACGAAGCGACATTTCACGGAGAGCGGTCAAATTTTCTTCGCGGAAGAAATTTTCGGCGGCGGTCGCGGCTCGTTCACCCATATAGACCTTGCCCTGTTTCAAGCGTTCACGGAGCTGCTCCGGGGAAAGGTCGATCAGGGTAATCTCTGAGGCTTCGTCAAAAATAGAGTCGGGCACCGTTTCCTGGACTTGGACGCCGGAAATCTGGCGCACCGCTTCCGCGCGGCTGTCAATGTGCTGGACGTTTAAGGTCGTATAAACGTCAATACCCGCGGATAAAATTTCAAGAACGTCCTGATAGCGTTTGGGATGCCGGCTGCCCGGGGCATTGGTATGGGCAAGTTCATCCACAATGGCAAGCTGGGGGCGGATCATCAGGACGGTGTCCAGATCCATTTCTTCAAGCACCGTATGGCGGTAGGGCCTCTTTATTTTTGAAGCGATGGTAAGACCTTCAAGAAGCGCTTCTGTGTCCTTGCGCCCATGCGTCTCGACAACAGCCACGAGAACGTCAATACCCTCCGCGCTGCGCTGGCGCGCGGCCTGAAGCATGGCATAGGTTTTCCCGACACCGGGACACATGCCAAGAAAAATTTTTAACTTCCCGCGGCCCTTCTCGAGCTCTTCTTTTTGAATGGACGCAAGCAGGTCGTCAGGATTTGGGCGTTCGTCTTTCATAGGTTCCTGAATTATAGCGGATTTAAACTCCGCGCTACAGAGCTTTCATGATCGACGCTTCGTGTTTCTGTCAGTTTTTTCTTTGTCTTGGCTGATAAATGTCCAGCCCGCAGTTTGCATCTGAGGGCTGGACATTTCATGGCCCGGATCAAGCCGCAAGCATTAAATGTTCCGCGATCGGGCCCAGCGCAAGCGCCGGAAAAAAAGTCAAAGCTCCGACAAGAACCACAATCCCCACAAGAAAGAAGATAAACAGCGGTGTGTGGGTCGGAAGAGTTCCCGAACTCTCCGGAACAATTTTCTTCTTTGCCAGAGATCCCGCGAACGCAAGGGCTGGAATGGCCAGCCAATAGCGGGAGAAAAACATGCAGGTCCCCAGCATGATGTTGTAGAAAATATTGTTCGCGCCAAGGCCGGCAAAAGCGCTTCCGTTATTGTTGCTTGCGGAAGAAAAGGCGTAAAGAACCTCGCTGAATCCATGAATGCCCGGATTGAAAATCGTTGCCTTTCCTCCAGGCGTCACCACCGCAATCGCTGTTCCCAAAACCACAAGCGTGGTCGGCACCAGAATCATGATTGCAGCCATTTTCATTTCATAAGCTTCAATTTTTTTCCCGAGGTATTCCGGCGTACGTCCGACCATAAGTCCCCCGACAAAGACCGTCACAATGACAAAAGCGATCATGCCGTAAAGGCCGCATCCGACACCTCCGTAAATGACTTCCCCGAGCTGCATAAGCCACATGGGGACGAGCCCGCCGAGAGGCGTGAAAGAGTCATGCATGGAATTCACGGAACCGTTTGAAGCGGCTGTCGTCGCCGAAGCCCAGATCGTGGAGCTGACGATTCCAAACCGGGCTTCCTTGCCCTCCATATTTCCGCCGGGCTGCAGAGCGCTCGCGGATTGATCAATGCCCATTTTGGAAAGCAGCGGATTGCCCGCCTGTTCGTAATGGGTGCAAATCCAAAGCAGCGGGACAAAAATAACGGTCATGGCAATCAAAAGCGCCCACCCCTGCCGGGTATCTTTGACCCTGTAGCCAAAGCTGTAGCAAAGCGCGGCAGAGATCAAAAGGATTGAAAGCACTTCCGCAAAATTGGTAAGCGGATTCGGGTTCTCAAGCGGATGCGCGGAGTTGACATTGTAGTAGCCGCCGCCGTTGGTTCCAAGCTGCTTGATCGCAATTTGCGATGCCACCGGGCCGACGGCTATAACCTGTTCGGTCAACTCCTTGCCCGCGCTGTCTTTGGCAGGCTGAAGCAGGGAGACCGTGGCCGACGGTTTGAAAGTCTGAGGAACCCCCTGAGAAACCAGGAGCGTGGCCAGCAGGATTGAAAGCGGCAGCAAAATATAAAGCGTGCTGCGGACAAGATCGACCCAGAAATTACCGATGTTCTCCGTCTGCTTGCGGACAAAACCGCGGATCACGGCAAAAAGCACGGCAATTCCGCACGCTGCCGAAACAAAGTTCTGCACGTTAAGGGCGATCATCTGAGTGAAATAACTCATGGTGCTTTCGCCGCCATACCCCTGCCAATTTGTGTTGGTTGCAAAGCTGATGGCTGTATTAAAAGAAGAGTCTGGCGTTACCGCCCCCATGCCCATGGGGTTGAGCGGCAGGACATTCTGCAAGCGTTGAATGGCGTAGACCACAAAAAGCCCTACGGCATTAAACAGCATGAAGGCAATCCCATACGTCTTCCAATTCATTTCTGCCCGCGCAGGGTTGACGCCGCAGAGCTTGTAGATCAAAGACTCGACAGGTTTAAACCACCGGTTAACCCTGGATTCACCTTCCATCACCCGGGCCATATAGGTCCCAAGCGGTTTTGCGAACAGGATCAGCACGGCCATATAAATAAAACATTGGATAAAATCATTGGCGTTCATTTTGTCACCTCATCCAAATCAAGATTCACTTTCAAGACATTCACCACAGGTTCTCCGAGAAGCCCTAAGAACCGTCCTTGTGTATGCTTGGCGATAAGGGCTTTGACTTTAGTTTCAGGGATCCCTCTCGCTCTTGCAATCCTTGAAACCTGATAACCCGCTCCCGCCGGACTGATGTGCGGGTCAAGGCCGCTCCCGGATGCCGTGACCAGATCAACAGGAACCGGCGCTTTGTTCGAAGGATCTGCGTCTTTCAATGCTTTCACCCGGTCTTCTACCGCCTTGAGGTAATCCGGATGCATGGGCCCGTAGTTGGAACCCGAAGAGGACGAAGCGTTAAAAGCAGGCCCTGTGGCCGAGGGCCGACCCCAAAGGTATTTGGGGTCATCAAAAAGCTGGCCGACAAGTTCAGAGCCCACCGTTTTTCCATTTTTTACAATCAGGCTACCTTCTGCCTGGTTCTTGAAAAAGACCCGGGCGATTCCCGTCACCGAGAGCGGGTAGAGAACCCCGGTAATCAATGTGAGCAGCACAAAACTAAAGAGAGCGGGTCGAATCTGTTCGCGTATCATGTTTTTCCTCCAAAGGAATGAAATTGAAATTTCATTCCGGTTTATTTGCTGAGACAGCGCCTCAAACTAGGTCAAATGCAGTGCCACAAGCAGCATGTCGATCAATTTGATTCCAATAAAGGGGGCAATGATGCCGCCGGCACCGTAGATCAATAAGTTGTTGCGCAAAAGCTGACTTGCCGGCATCGGTTTATAACGCACGCCGCGAAGCGCAAGCGGGATCAAACCGATAATAACGATCGCGTTGAAAATCACGGCTGAAAGCACCGCGCTTTCCGGCGTCGCCAGATGCATGATGTTCAGCTTTCCCAGAACAGGATAGGTCCCGACAAACGCGGCCGGAATGATCGCGAAATATTTCGAAATGTCATTGGCGATGCTGAACGTGGTCAAAGACCCCCTCGTCATCAGGAGCTGTTTTCCAATTTCCACGATCTCGATCAGCTTCGTGGGATTAGAGTCCAGGTCCACCATATTGCCCGCTTCTTTAGCCGCCTGGGTCCCTGTGTTCATTGCCACCGCGACATCCGCTTGAGCCAGCGCCGGGGCGTCATTGGTTCCATCCCCGGTCATGGCCACAAGGCGGCCTCCGCCTTGCATTTCCCGGATAAGTTTCAGCTTGGTTTCCGGTGTTGCCTGGGCGAGAAAATCATCCATCCCCGCTTCCGCAGCAATGGCTGCCGCGGTCAAAGGATTGTCCCCGGTAATCATAATCGTTTTGATCCCCATGCGGCGGAGTTCACCAAAGCGTTCTTTGATACCGCCCTTGACGATATCCTTAAGCTGAATGACCCCTAAAACGCGCTTGTGGTCCGCAACCACCAAAGGTGTTCCTCCGGCTTTTGCAATGATCTCAATGTTCGATTTCAAGTCCTTGGGGAAAGATCCGCCGGATCTTTGTACATAGGTCTCAATGGCGTCGGCCGCGCCTTTGCGGATTTCCTTTCCGTCTGATAAATTCACTCCGCTCATGCGCGTTTGGGCTGTAAAAGGAACAAAGGTTGCTCCAAGTTCCTGGATCTGACGTTCCCGGATCCCATATTTTTCTTTTGCCAGGACCACAATACTTCTGCCTTCCGGCGTTTCATCCGAAAGAGAAGCAAGCTGGGCCGCATCCGCTAATTCCTGGTTTGTAACACCCTGCGTGGGAATAAAAGCCACGGCCTGCCGGTTTCCCAAAGTGATGGTGCCTGTTTTATCCAGCAGAAGAACGTCCACGTCTCCCGCGGCTTCCACGGCGCGTCCCGACATCGCGATCACATTGGCCTGAATCATCCGGTCCATACCCGCAATACCGATGGCGGAAAGAAGGCTTCCGATCGTGGTGGGAATCAAACAAACAAGCAGGGCTACAAGGACGGTTACTGAAACCACGGTTCCCTGTCCCGCAGTTGCCACGCTGTAGATGGAATAAGGCAAAAGCGTCACTGTGGCCCAAAACAAAACCAGAGTCAGCGCCGCAAGCAGAATATTGAGCGCGATTTCATTCGGCGTCTTCTGCCGCTTGGCACCTTCCACCATGGCAATCATCCGGTCCAGAAAAGTTTCGCCGGGGCTTGACGTGACCCTGACCACAATCCAGTCTGACAAAACACGTGTCCCTCCGGTCACCGCGCTGCGGTCACCGCCCGCTTCACGGATGACGGGGGCGCTTTCGCCGGTAATAGCACTTTCATCCACGGACGCAATCCCTTCCACAATTTCGCCGTCCATGGGAATCGAGTCTCCCGCTTCCACAAGCACAACATCGCCTTTGGCAAGCGCTGTCGCGGAAACTTTGGTAGTGCTTGCCCCGAACTTAAAGGGTTTGGAAAGTTTTTTGGCAGGCGTGTCTTTTCTGGCTTTACGCAGGGTTTCGGCCTGAGCCTTGCCGCGGCCTTCAGCCATCGCTTCCGCGAAGTTGGCGAAAATCAGCGTAAACCATAGCCACAGAGTTATGGCCAGAATAAAACCCGCGCTCGCCTCTCCACGGCCGGCCAGGGCCTGGAAATAAAGGCCGGTTGTCAAAAGGCTTCCAAGGAACACGACGAACATCACAGGATTTTTGAACTGGTGCCTCGGATCTAGTTTTTTCAACGAACTAATGGCTGCCGGGAACGCAATCGCCGGGTCAAATAAAGATCTTGTTTTGTGATGAGCACTCATGGTCCTCACTCCCCTTCTCTTTCATTTTCATTCAGTGATTCCAAGCGGTTAAAATTTCTCAGGCTTCAGAAGCGCTACGAGAAGATAAATAAACACTCCCGCGGAAACAATGCTGCCAATCCAATAAGTCGCTGTCATAAATACCCCTGTCTTTCCAAGGCCAGGCCAAGGAATTACCGTTTCAAATTTTTTCACACAAAACAATCAGCCCTAATGTCAGAACCAAAAAAGCGATCAAAATCCCTACAAATAAAAGGTCCATACGTTTCTCCCTTATTTTGACTCTTGATCCAAGACCATGGCAATCTTTGCGGGCATCCAGTTTTTGTCCTGGGATCCCTGAGCCTTGACAATCGACCGCAGTTCTCTTTTAATAGCTTCTACTTTTTCCTGGTGCCTTGCCTGCTCAAACGTCATTTCTGCAATGACTTTTTGGACCTGAGCATCAATGTTCGTCAAATCATCCGCAGCGTTGGTTTTGAAGGGGGTTTGATTCCCACCCTCCACGGCAAAGGCTGACGGGACAATCACCGAATACGACTGTTGGCTTACCGTCATCGTGAGTAAAGCCACCGGGAAAATCCTCAAAATTTTTTGGAATTGATTTCTCATGGCCGCCGCCTCCAATCTCCAAACCGACTTCTCATTTCCAAGTCAATGCTAACAGCGGCACGGTCCAATCCCTAATTAAAACCCGGTTCAAACCCATTAAAAAAACATTAAAATCACCGGCCTGCGCCTAAGGAATAGAGGAAAGACTTGCTCCCTTCAGTGACTTTAAGGACAGGAAACCACCCGGGATCAGAATGCACACGAAGAATCTGCGTTTAGTTTGGAAACGGGACTTTGCACGGATCCATGAAGTGTATTTGACGCGCTGTAAAAACCTCCTCGCATTGCGGTTAAAAACAGCTAAAATGAATTTATGTCCATACCTGATGATCCCTCTGCTGTTTTTTTGGCTGCTCTGACTTTGTACCGCGAAGGACGCACGGCAGAAGCCATCGCAAAACTCACCCCGCTGACCGAATTAAAACCGCCGCATGAAGATGCTTACGAGGCCCTGTCCGTCATTCTGTATAATGAAAAGCGTTACGATGAATCCATCGCGGTCCTCAAACGCTGGGTGGCCGCAAATCCCAGCACCATCATGGCGCACACCAACCTCTCCCGGTGCTATGTTGCCAAGGGCATGATCCTCGAAGCCGAGCATGAGCAGGCTGAAGCCCGCAAACTGACCTGGAAAGCGGAATTAAAAGAAAAAAAGCAGGCCATGCCTAAAGTGGATTTTGAGGAAAAAATCGCCCGCTATAAACAGATCATTGAACTCGATCCGGCGGATGTCCTGGGTTATTTCAGCCTGGGAACCGTGTATGCGGACGCGGGAAAAAAGCGGGAAGCTCTGGACACCTTTGAAAAGGCTGTTGCGGTAAACCCCAAACACACCTCTTCGTATTTAGGGCTGGGACAGGCGCTGGAAGCTTTGGGCGATATGGAAAAAGCGGCGGAGATTTATGCCAAGGGAATCAAGGTCGCCGAAGGCCAGGGAGACATGATGCCGCAGAAAAAAATGGAGTCGTTGCTGAGAAATGTTGAAGCCCGGCGTGCGCTTAAGCTGAAGCATCCAGACGGAGCAGGCCTTTGAAAGCTTCCGTGAGATCTTCAATGGCTTTCTGAATAAAGGTCAGTCCCTTTTTGTCGATCTCCCATTCCCGCTTATTCGCGCCCTTTGCCGTGCTTTCTTTCAGCTTAACTGCCTGCACTCCGCTCTTGTCAGAAGTGTTCAATCGCTGGGCCAAGGTCGCGGCCGCAAAACGTTCAGGATTACGAAGATCCTCTTCAATCGGCTCACTCTCAATCAAGGTTGCGCTCATACCGTCAATGACCGAATTCAACTCAAAGCGTCCGGCGGTGTCATCGGTTGCAAGAATGGCGAAGGCATTATCCGCGGATCGGAAATCCACGGCGCTTTTCTCGGCAAGCCCGGGTTTGATCCGTTTGTTAAAGAACCCTTCAATCACACGGCGGACAGCGGCTGGGGTTGCGGCCGAAGCTTCCATCGTGAAACGTTTATCCGGAGAAGGCACGCCCTGACGGATGAGCAAATCCCGGATACTTTTTTCAACATCCCGAAGAGCCTTCCGGAATTCCGCCGGATCAGAGCCTTCCGGAACAGCAACGGCAAAATACAAATTGAGTTTGGGGTTCAACGCCAGCTGGGCTTCAATACCCACCACTTCCGATTCTGTAGGAAGTCCTGTCTTTACCGTCACAAGTGTGCCGGGCAAATCAGAAGAGAAAGTCCCGGCTTGAGCCTTAATGGCATCCATCCCCTTGTCCGCTTCAGAACGTGCATCACGAGACAGCGAATGCACCCAGGCAAAATAACCGACAAGATCTTCTCCTCCTGCATCCAGCGGCGCGAAACCAAATGCCACTAAGGACGCCGCTCTCTCGGCAAGCTGCTGCCGGGCGCGTTCATTGGCCCCAACGGCTTCAAACTCGGCACGCAAATTGAGCGCACTGAAAAGATCAAAATAGCGCCTCAAATCCCCCGGCTTTTCAAGCGCACTTTGAACCTGGGGGTTAATCATAATTAAATTGCGGAGGGCTTCCACACGGGCCTGCCTTTTTACCGCTTCATCGGAAACCACGGATTGTACGGGCAGAGCAGCTTCGGCTTCGAGATTTGCGGGAAGCCCAAGATCCGCGGCCGCGCCGCTTTGATCAAGAGGTGCTGCAAAGTTAAGGGTTTGCGGCTGAAGGCCTTGGCTTTCAGGGCTTTCAGAAACCCAATCCGAAACAGTTCCAAAAACCAGGACTTTTTCTCCGAGCGCATTTTTGACTTCCGTGGTCCGGATCACGCGGTACTGCCCTTCAGCGTTCCGGACGAATTGTCCTGCCGCAAAAAGATAGGCATAATCATTCGTGGTTGGCGCCAGCAGTAAGGCTGATTGACGCAGTTGAGCGGCCGGAGACTGGTTAAAACTGGCGGCAAAATCCGCTGCGGAATAATAATCTTTCGCCGTGGTGCCGCGCGGCACCCAGTCGGTCAGGTTTTTCTTGACCGCGGCTTCAAGCGGCCACTCGATGCCGCGCAGGAAGTCCTGAACACCCAAAGACTGAAGTTCCTGAAAAGAGGCCATCAGAGAAGGCGCTTCAATCGTGGCCGCTTTAAACATCGACGGGTGTGTATCCAGCATGGTTTTCAGGTAGTTGTCGCGGTTGATTTCCCCGCCGATTTTGGGCATCAGCACGCCGTAGTTGACCTCTTCCCTGCGAAAACGCTCAAAAACACCGTCCGTATGGAAGCCGCCTGTAAGCAGCGTGGATTTCTCTTCATTCTCTTTCAGCATGCCCTGCTTAATGCGGTAATAAAAAACAAGGTCGCGCTGCCGGGCCAGCCGGTAAAATTTCACACCCGCCTGAAAGGCCTTGATCGCGTTTTCAGATATTCTCAGCGGGGTCTGCACGTCCTCGTGTTTTTGGATTCTTTTCTCAAAGGCCTCAAGCTCCAGAACCGACTGGCGGTCAAGGAACCGGTCCCACTCCTCACGCCCCAGTTCAACGCTCAGAAATTTCCGGAGCGTTTCCTGATCCCGGAAAAGGGTCAGGATTTTTCTGTCTTTCTCAGAGGACGCAAGACGGTCGAGAATCTTTTCAAACAAGCGTTCAATTTCATCAAAAAGAGGCTTGGAGTCCACTTCCGATTTTAAAATGAAATAGCCCGCGTAAAGGGCGAACTCAGGGTAATCGGACAGGTTGAATCCCTTGGGCGTACCCTCTTCTAAAAGGCGCTCAATCAAGTGGCGTGGAAGATTTTCGAGCCGTTCATCCTGCGGCTCAAGGCGGTTCATTGTAATTTTACGCTCTTCAAGGTCCTGAATGGCTTTGACCACTTCCGCGGAAACCTCAAGCTGCTGAAGCGCCTTAACGACATCGGCCTTCTGCTTACGGCCCGCTTCCATATCGAGATCTTTTTCCATGGATTGGAGAATTAATAGACGGGAAAGATGCGGCCACTCCGCCTGCGCGTAAATGCTTTCAAGATCAAGGTCGAGAATTTTCCGGGCATCCCCGGAAAGGCGCTCCACATAGGGCATGAAATCGCGCTGGCCGGCTTCAAATTTTTTCCACTCCTGAACAAGGCGCCTGAGTTCAGGAGAAAAAACCTTTGCCGCGATCTGATTCAAACGCTGGTCATTTCTTTCAAGAAAGGCGTTGGTGTCATCCTTGTAGCTGTAAACTTCCCGGAAGGTTTCATAATTCGAACGGTACAAATCGGGCTGCTCAATGCCGGAAGCTTGAATGCCCTGCGGCGCGTCCACAAGAAAAAGTTCGGCGCCGGTCAGTTTCCCTTCACGGGCCAAAGAGTCCGCCACCTGCCGGTTATGGTCCGCATCCGCGAACAGTTTTAAGTAATCCGGATTCAGCTTCCCCACCGCGCCTTCCACAAAAAAAAGCCGGAAGCCGTATTGCTTATACAAATAATTCATCAGGTGCTTGATCTTATTCTGGGCTTCGTAATTTCCGTGGGCGTTTTGAATATGGACCACAAGGCTGGGGTCCACCTTAGGGGGTGCTTCGTAAATGTCTTCGACCCGGGCCAAATCTGAAGGAACGTCAATGTGCAGAAAGGCGGGGGTTTCCCGCTGCGGCACAATGTCGACATTAGGCACAGTCACGGCATAGACGCTGTTTGACAGCATGTAGAGGATCAGCGTCCCCGCGCCCAGTGATTTTCGTAGAAGTCGGAGGCGTTTCATTTTTTTGTTTTTTTAATAAGTCTTTACCTTATGGCTAAAAGATACCCGGTAAAAGCAGGCATTGTCAAAAGAGGGGGGCTTTAAAAGGGCGGGAGTTAATTTCTGTAAGTCATTCTAATCAAATAAGATACGTCTTTTAACATCGTCGTCATCAGGACCCGAAATAAGGTCATCGTAGAGAATATCGTCATCCTCGGAATGGGCCTTTGCCGAAGCGCCAAAAGCGCCCTGGGAAGCCGAGTCGTAAAGGGTATGCGGGATTTCGGTTAAAAACCGGGACGGCAGATTATGCTGCAGCGAACCATAAAGACGGCGGTGCCGGGCATACGTCATGTAGAGCTTATCCTTGGCGCGTGTGATCCCGACATAGCAAATACGGCGCTCTTCCTCCAGGTCTTCTTCGCTGTCGGTTGAGGAGTTGCCATGGGGAAAAATCCCCTCCTCGAGCCCCACCATGTAAACAATCGGAAACTCAAGACCCTTGGCCATGTGCAGGGTCATCAGGGTCAGGACATTGGTGCCCTGGTCCCATTGGTCCAAACCCGTCTGCAGGGAAATCGATTCCAGGAATTCCGCAAGGCCCGTTTTTTCCGCGCGAGGCTCGTCTTCAAAATCCTTGATCACGCTGAAAAGTTCCTCAATGTTCTGGATACGGTCCACAGCCTCGGCTGTTTTTTCCGCTTCAAGCTCTTCAATGTAGCGCGTCTTTTCCAGAATCCAATGGCCTAAATCCGTGACGGACAATTCTTTCTCCTTGGCCTGAAATTCGGCCAGCATTCCGAGAAAAGCGGCAACCGCTTTTTTGGCACGCGGCTGAAGGTCAGGAAAGGAATCCGCCTGCTTCAATGCTTCAAAAAAGGAAATCTTGAGGCTGCGGCTCACTTCTTCCGCGGTTTCCACAACTTTTTTTCCAATGCCGCGCGCGGGCGTGTTTAAAATCCGTTTCAGGCTGATGTCATCGAAGGGATTCAAAATAACCCGGAAGTAAGCGATGAGGTCTTTGACTTCTTTGCGGTCATAAAACCGGACTCCCCCCACGATCTTGTAGGGAATGTTGGAACGTAAAAGCATGTCTTCAAAAACGCGCGACATAGAGTGCATACGGTAGAAAATCACCTGGTCGGCCAGGGTTTTGCCCATGCTCTGATGCTTCAGAATCTGCCCTACCACAAACAGGGCTTCTTCTTTTTCATCAAAAGCCTGGAAAAGCGTGATCTTTTCCCCGCCCTCACGGTCTGTCCAGAGGGCCTTGGGCTTACGGATCCGGTTATGGCGGATAATTTCATTGGCCGCATCCAGCACCACGGCCGAGGAACGGTAGTTCTGTTCCATTTTGATAATGCCCGCGTCGGGATAATCCTTTTCGAAATTCAAAATATTTTTGATGTCCGCGCCGCGCCAGGCGTAAATCGATTGGTCGGGATCGCCGACCACGGTGATGTGCCGCTCCGCAGAGGCTAATTGTTTCACAAGGCGGTACTGGGCATGGTTTGTGTCCTGATACTCGTCAATCAGGATATGCCGGAAACGGGTCTGCCACGCTGAAAGCACATCCGGGTGGTGGTCAAAAAGCTGGACCGTTTTCATGATCAGATCGCCGAAATCAAGGGCCTTGAGGCGCTTCAATTTTTCTTCGTAACGATGATAAACTTTGGCCACCGTCTCCTCGTAAATGTCCTGCGCTTTTTCCGCGAACTGATACGGAGTTGTCAGGTAATCCTTGGAGCGGGAAATCCTTTCACGAATGCCTTTGGGATGGACCTGATTTTCATTCAGATTAAGCTCCTTCAGGCATTCCTTAATCAGAGCAAGCTGGTCGCCGTCGTCATAAATGATGAAACCGCGGTCAAGGTCAAGACGGCCCGCATCGGAGCGGAGAATTTTAAGGCAGGTGGAGTGAAACGTACTGATCCAGACGTCCTGATTGGCAATCCGCGTCACGCGCGCCTTCATCTCCTGCGCCGCTTTGTTGGTAAAGGTGACGCCCAGGATATGGAACGCGGGAACGCCGCGCAGCATTAAATGAGCGATGCGGGAGGTCAGGATACGGGTCTTGCCGCTGCCCGCTCCGGCCAGAACAAGAAGAGGCGTAAAATCCCAAATGACCGCCTCTTTCTGCGAGGGATTCAAATTTTTCAGGATTTCTTTTTCGTCGATCATGGTTTCTCAGGCGTCCGAAGAGTCATACCCCGCGGCAAAAGCGGTCTCAAATGAGTAAACATTTCTGAAATCTTCAATTTTATCTTCCGGCTGCTTGCGCAAAAGCCCGATTTCCACCAGAAGAAAAACGATTTTACCAAAGTCTTCGGTCTCTTTGATTCCCCAATAGTTGAGCACGGTTTTGGCCATGGGCCCGAATTGCTTCACGGCATAGACGCGGATCCCTTCGAGAAGTTCAGGGCCGCTGATATGCCTCGGTTTGTCGAGCTTGGTCACGGTTTCGTGAAGAGCATCCAAAACAAATTTGAAAGCCTCAAGCGTGTAAGGTTCGTTTTCCTCCACCACTTTTTCAATCTTTTCGATCATGCTTTCAGCATCACTCATACCGCTCCTTTTCCAGCAAAAGCAGTTCTGATTTCATACCTTTCGCGGCCCAGTTTTTCCGCCGCGTCAAAAAGCTCCGGCTGCCATTCCGCAGCCTGCCGCACGCATCCCAGAGAATCGCTGAGCTTGGCGGAGAAGGCCTCCATCAGCGGTTCATACAGGGAATCCTTTTCAAGAAGAATGGACTCCTGGTGAAGCAGCATGCCGAGCGTACGCTTCTGCCCGCCGCCCGCGATTTTCCGGCCGTTCACAGCCAAGTCACTCGCGATCGGAAAAAGAAAACAGTCTTTACCGGCCGGCAGTGCTTCCTCTTCCCGGTAAAACCCGGCATCCAGGCCGAGCGATTTCAAGGCCTGCTGAAGCACCTCGTGAATTTCCGCGTAACTGTCCATCACCGATTTATAACGGGGATGCATCCCCTTCGGCGCGATCAGGGTAAACATCAGATCTCGGCCGTGAAGCACCCGCCCGCCCCCTGTGATCCGGCGGCACAAGGGCGTCTGTTTCGTTTCCTGCAAAAACTGCTCGGGGACTTCCTTGGGATCCAGTGTTTTCCAGCCCGCGTGCGAGTAACCGATCGAAACCCAGGGCTCAGCGGCGTAATAAAACCGGAGAAAGGCTTCGGGGGGCTGTCCGTCCTTTTGCTGATGGGCTTCCACCGCGCGTTCAAACAAAAGCTGATCCAACGCCATTTGAAAAGGCATGGATGCGCTCAAAACCGAGTAGGAGGTTAACCGGGGCTGCATGCGTCTCCCGGCGTTCAGCCTGGAACGCCTTCAGCGAGGAGGATTTTCTCGCGCAATTGATCCCGGTAAGAAAGCACCGGCTTGCGAGCAGCCAGCACCTCGTCCGGACGGCGGATGGGAAGCGTGTGCGGCGCGCGCTTGATCATGTCCGGGTTCCGGATAATTTCTTCCGCGATTTTTTCAAGGGCCTCCACAAGGCGGTCCAGCGTCTCCTTGCTTTCCGTTTCGGTGGGCTCAATCATGAGCGCTTCTTCCACCACCAGCGGAAAATGAACCGTCGGCGCGTGAATCCCGAAATCAAGAAGGCGCTTTCCGATATCCCCGGAGTGAATTCCCTGGGCCTTGGTGTTCTTGATGGAAAGCACGAATTCATGCATGCAGGGTTCATCCACCGCGATGGGAAAAATCTTCTTCAATTTTTCCTTGAGGTAATTGGCGTTCAAAATCGCGTCTTCACTGACTTTTTTGAGGCCGGAAAGACCGAGCGAACGGATGTAGGTAAAAGCCCGGAGCAGCATGCCCACATTCCCATAGAAGGACTTCACCCGGCCGATGGATTTCGGCCCTACTTCTTTTAAGCAGTAACGGTTCCCTTCTTTGGCCAGAATCGGACCCGGCAAAAACGGAAGCAGTCTTTCGCTCACGCCCACAGGCCCTGACCCGGGCCCCCCGCCGCCATGCGGTGTTGAAAAAGTCTTGTGGAGATTGAGGTGGACCACGTCAAACCCCATGTCCCCAGGACGGGCGATACCCAGAAGCGCGTTGAAGTTCGCGCCATCGTAATAAAGCAGTCCGCCCTTTTTATGCACGAGCTCTGTGACCTTGAGAATGTCTTCTTCAAAAAGCCCCAGCGTGTTCGGGTTGGTCAGCATGAGGCACGCGATTTCATCATCCAGCTGTTCTTCAAGCGTTTTCAGATCCACACGTCCGCGGGCATTGCTCTTGAGCTCCACGACATGATAACCGTAAAGCGCGGCGCTTGCCGGGTTCGTGCCATGGCTGGAATCCGGCACCAGCACCTTGCAGCGCTTGGTCTGGCCCAGCGATTCATGGTAAGCACGCACCAGCATCATACCGGTCAACTCCCCATGCGCTCCGGCCGCAGGCTGAAGCGTGAAACCTTTCATGCCCGTGATTTGGAGAAGGTCCTGTTCCAATTCATAACAGACTTGCAGGATACCCTGGGCTGTGGATTCCGGCTGAAGCGGGTGCACTTTGGCAAACCCTTCAAGGCCCGCGGCCCATTCATTGATCTTGGGGTTGTATTTCATGGTGCAGCTGCCAA
Source organism: uncultured bacterium (assembly GCA_964434115.1). Classification (GTDB taxonomy): domain Bacteria; phylum Omnitrophota; class Omnitrophia; order Omnitrophales; family Aquincolibacteriaceae; genus ZLKRG04. The sequence goes on along the minus strand of CAYSSX010000007.1, from coordinate 171,728 downwards.
GCGGGTAAAAATGCGTGTCGATGGAAAAATTTTTCTTCGAAAGCTGGACAAAATGACGCACCACTTCAGGTTCCGTCATCTCAGGAAACACCAGCGGACGCTTGCGGCGGAACTTGTCCGGCGTGGCTTCAAGGCCTTGGCTTTTGTCGCAGTAGGTTCGGGAAATCGAAGCTCCGCGGCGGCCCGGACGGCTTTTTTCAAAACTAAGCTGGCTGTTATCGCTGATCAGCATTGGGAAAGCTCCCGGACAAAAGTGTCCAGCTGTTCTTTGGTTTTGGTTTCCGTCGCGCAAACCAGGAATTGATTTTTCAATTCCGGGTAAAAAGGTTCGAGCGGAACACCGGGGAATATTTTTTTATCGAGAAGTTTCTTTTCAATCGCATCAAAGGATTTCTCAGCCGTAACCACAAATTCATTAAAGACCGGCTGATCTTTGAGCACCTTGAAGCCCTTGACCTGGCTGATCTGGCGGCGCAGGTAAGAAGCCCTGTCCATATTGATCTCCGCCACTTCGCGGATACCCTCTTTGCCGAGAAGCGTCATATGCACGCAGGCCGCAAGCGCGCAAAGCGCCTGGTTGGTGCAGATGTTCGAAGCCGCACGTTCACGGCGGATATGCTGTTCGCGCGCCTGAAGTGTCAGGCAGAACGCGCGTTTGCCTTCGGAGTCCAGTGTCAATCCCGCGAGACGGCCGGGAATGCGGCGCATCAGGGCGCGCGTGGTAGAAAAATACCCCACATAAGGACCGCCGAACTGCAAAGCCAGCCCAAAAGGCTGGCCTTCCCCAACCGCGATGTCCGCGCCCCACTCGCCGGCGGAACGAAGCGCCGCGTACGAAAGCGGGTTGGCCGTCAAAACAAGAAGGGATCCATTTTCATGAAGTTTGTCGCTGATGCCTTCAAGGTCTTCAAGTACTCCGAAAAAATTCGGGGTCTGAAAAACCGCGCCCGCGACTTCAGGCGTAAGGAGCTGTTCAAACTGCGCGCGGTCAAAAGCGTGATCCACGCCAAAACCAAATTCCACCATGGAGTACGGCGTTCCGCGAAGGTAGGTTGCGATCACCTGGCGGTAATGCGGGTGCACGGCACGGGAAACCAGGACCTTGGTGCGGTCCGTATGACGCACGGCGAGAAGCACGGCCTCGGCAAGGCTTGTGGACCCGTCATAATGCGAGGCATTGGAAACATCAAGCCCTGTCAGCTCGGTGATCAAACTTTGATACTCATAAATCGACTGCAGGGTTCCCTGCGACGCTTCCGGCTGATAAGGCGTGTAGGCGGTATAAAACTCATTACGCCCAATCACCTGCGCGACCGCGGCAGGAACAAAATGCTCGTAGCTTCCGGCACCCAGAAAAGAAAGGTAATCCTGTGAGGAATGATTGCGGTTTCCCAGATTTCGGAGCAGGGTCTGGAGTTCAAATTCGCTGATGGCTTCCTGCACTGAAATCTTCGGGTTGCGGAGCGAGGCCGGTATGCCGCGCAGGAGATCCTCAAACGAGGAAACCCCGATATCTTCCAGCATTTTCTGTTTATCGTCGTGGGTCAGCGGATGAAAGTGCATGGTTTAAACTTCCGTTTTAAGATTTTTTTCGTACAGCTCAGAGGTCATAAGGCTGTCCCATTCCGATTCAGCCGACATCTCGACCGTAAAAAACCAGCCCTTGCCGTAGCATTCCTGGTTCACCATCCCCGGATCGCTTTCAATGTCGTGATTCACGGCAGTGACTTTTCCCGAGACCGGCGAATAAATATCAAACGCGGCTTTCACGGACTCGACCACGGCCGCGGGCTTTCCGGCCTGAACGGCCTGGCCGGCTTTCGGGACTTCCACAAACACCACGTCCGAAATTTCCTTCTGGGCATAGTCGGTAATTCCGACCGTGACCGTACGGCCTTCTTTTTTGGCCCATTCGTGGGTCTTGGTGTAACGCAGGTCTTTCGGGAAATTCATAATGCCTCCGGTTTCAAAAGTCCCTTGGGGATTTTTCCCTCAGGTTAATTTTTTTTACGTTTATAAAAAGGCTGGGGAACAATTTGTGCGCGAAGCACCTTGTCCCGAACCACAATACCAATTTCATTCCCAGTAAAGGCCTCATTGGCCGCGACATAGCCAAGGCCGATGTTTTTTTTAAGCGTGGGAGAAAAAGTTCCGCTCGTCACTTCCCCGATCGCCTTGCCGTCTTTCTGGATTTCGTAATGTTCGCGGGGAATGCCGCGGTCCAGCATTTCAAAGCCCACCCGTTTTCTCGCGGGCCCGGCCTCTTTGACTTCGCGCAAACGGGCTGCGCCGATAAAGGTCTTTTTACTGAGGTCAATGGCCCAGCCAAGACCGGCCTCAAGCGGGTTGATGGATTCGTTCATGTCATGGCCGTGAAGCGGCATGCTGGCTTCAAGACGGAGTGTATCGCGTGCGCCAAAACCAATGGGCTTCAGTCCCTTGGCCGCGCCCGCGTCCATCAGCTCTTCCCAAAGCGAGGTGATTTGGTCTTTGGAGGCCATGATTTCAAAACCATCTTCCCCGGTGTATCCAGTACGCGAAATCATGCCGTCACGAAAAGACTTAAAATGATAGTAAGGAAGGTGGGCATAGGCTTCACCGTAGCAGGCTTCCACCAAAGAAGCGCTAAGCGGCCCCTGAAGCGCGATCAGGCCATAGTGTTCGCTCAAGTCTTCAAATTTGAGGTGTTTCGGGACCTTGGGCTTTATCCAGGCAAAGTCTTTCTCCACATTGCCCGCGTTTACGACAAAAAAGTATTCCTCCTGCTCCACCCGGTAAAGAAGAATGTCATCAATAATCCCCGCGTTTTCATTCAAGAGCGGCATGTAAAGGGCCTGGCCCAAAGACATTTTCTCAACATTGCGGGGAAGAAGGTTTTGAAGGAATTCAATCACGCCTTGTCCGGAAATGCGGAACTCGCCCATGTGGGAAATATCAAAAAGACCGGCACGCGTACGGACGGCTTCATGCTCCTCCAGAATCGTGGAGTAATAAAGAGGAACTTCCCAGCGGCCAAAGGCCCCCATTTTGGCGCCTTGGGCCAGAGAAAAGCTGTGTAAGGGCAACCGGCGAAGAGTCTCTGAGGCAGACGAAGTCAAAGTTTTATCCGCTTAGTAATGTCCCGGCTAGAGGACCGGGGGAAAGGTTTAACCTGAGGCTTTAAGGCCTTTTAGGGCTTTCAAATATTGCGGACATTATAGGGGCAGGGTCTCAAATTGCAACGGCAAAAATCGGCCGGGAACAGGAGGCGGTTTCTCCGGTAAGGCTTTGAATTACGCCTGGATAGGCGCTTCCCAAGGGGCTTGAATCTCGACTTCCTCACCGCGCAAGGAGTCGTTGATAATCCCCTCACGGTAGGCCGTACGCCCCAAAACCAGGGTCACCTTCGGCCATCCCTTGAGGCGCATGCCCTCATAGGGCGTCCAGCCGCATTTGGTAAACATCTGCTCTCCCCGGACTTCGCGCTCTTCCTTAAGATCCACCAAAACAAGGTCCGCGTCATAGCCGGGTTCAAGGCGCCCCTTATTCACCACCCCAAAACAGGCCGTGGTGTTTTCACTGGTCCAGCGGACCACATCCTGAATCGAGCATTGCCCTTTGGCAGCCTGGTCCAGCATCAGGGGTAAAAGCGTTTGAACCCCCGGCATTCCGGAAGGCGCCTGGCCGTAGGGAAGCGCTTTTTCTTCGAGCGTGTGAGGCGCATGGTCCGTGGCCATGCATTTGATGACCCCGTCCTTCAGGCCTTTCCAAAGCGCGATGGCATGACGCTTTTCACGCAAAGGCGGATTCATCTGCGCAAGCGAACCCAGTCTCTCGTAAATCTCGGGCGCGTGAAGCAAAAGATGCTGGGGACAGACCTCGGAAGAAATGAGCGGGTGGTCCTTAAAGGCGTACAGAAACTCGACTTCTTCCTGAGTCGTCAGATGGAGGATGTGAAGCCGGCGGCGGTGTTTCAAGGCAAGCGACACCGCGCGCTTGGTGGCCGTGAGCGCGGCCAGTTCATTTCTGATTTTGGGATGATCCGAAAAACCCGGGGTGCCGGAGAAATTCTTTTTATTGGCGTTAATCACGCCGTTGTCTTCGGCATGCACCGCGATCAAGCGTGAACCGCTCGCGAAGATCCGCTCCAGGTCTTCTTCCCTTTCCACCAGCAAATCCCCGGTGGAAGACCCCATGAAAATTTTAATCCCGCAGACATTCGACGCGCCGTTGATTTCTTCAAGATTATCCGGAGTGGCGCCAATAAAAAAATTGTAATTCACCACGGACTGGGTTTCGGCCAAGGCCTTTTTCGAGACCATGAGCTCGCGGGTCGTGATCGCGGGGTTGTTGTTGGGCATATCAAAAAAGCTGGTCACGCCGCCGGCGGCCGCGGCCATCGAGCCCGTATGCAGGTCTTCCTTCCAGGTCAACCCGGGTTCACGGAAATGCACTTGCGGGTCCAAAACTCCGGGAAGGACATGGAGGCCCTCGGCGTCCAGGACTTCGTCCGCGCCCAAAGGCAGGGATTCCCCCACCCTTTCGATTTTGCCGTCGCGGACGAGGATGTCGGAGCGCCAGATTTTCTGCGAGGAAACCAGGGTTCCGTTTTTGATCAGAAGCGTTGCCATAAAAAAGCTTTTAACCTAATTTTGACAGCGTGACAAGGGAGGAAATTAAAACGGCCTCCGGAAACCCGGAAGCCGTTTGGACAGGGTTGATTTTCAAGCGCCTTACGCAGACTCCTTAATTTCCATTTCCGCCAGGAAGTAAGCCGTGACTTCGGCGGCCACCAGATCAATGTTCATCATTTCCTTGGGATCATACCCGAGCTGTGAGAAGAAATCGCCCGGGATGTCCTTGATGCCAAGGAGCGCCATCATCAGGGCCGTGTCAAGCTGGCTGCGGATTTCCTTCAGGTAGTCAGCACCGGTTACTTCTCTACCCACCAAACCAGCCCATTTTTCACCCGCGTGTTTCTTGACCGCTTCGTAGATGAGGGCATTCAAATCATCCTGCGGAACACCTTCTGGGAGACCTTCCACCACCACCGCCATATTGCCGCTCACCGCTTCCTGAGTGCCGGCCAGTTTTTCAACCGCGGCGTCGGTGGCGGCAAACTTCACAAGACTACCGTAAAGCCCTTCCGCGATACTCTTCCAAATCGGATCTCCGGCAATCTCACCGCCCAAGGCCACGGAGTAAGGCTTGTCGTAGGTCATCAAATCGGCCAGCGGCATACCGAGCAGGACCGCCTGTGCCGGGTGAAGCTTGCCTCCCATGATTTCCTGAGAAGCCGTGAGTCCAGCTAGAAGGGTCTTCAGATTTTCGGGTGAAGTGTAATCTTTGAGAAGCAGTTCCGGCTTCGTGCCTGTGGCCATCTGCAAAAGAAGTGCAAGGTTCTGCATACGGATCGCGAAGTACTGGCGGACAAGTTCATCTTCATTCATGTCGTTGACAATCGCGGCCATTTCGCTGTGGGTCTGAAGGTACGCCACGGTTTCATGAAGCGCATCCCCGAGACGAACGCCCTGATCAAGACCGCTCATGGCTTCAATGGCCTCGTGGAGCTCGACATGCGCGAGTTCATGGTCCAGCCAGAGTTTCAGGTTCAAGGCGCGGATGCGTTGGTCTGTTTCCAAAGCAATGTTCGGGTTCTCGACATTCACCAGACGTTCGAGCTTGACCTGGATGGAGGAGGTGCCATCCTCAAGATGTTTCACAAGCGCCACTTTATGATCCGTCAGAAGCGGGTGGTTTTTCACAAACGCAACCTTGACAGGGCTGTCGATATTCGCGCCGACGTCCAGCATAGCGAGGAAGGGTTTCAGTTCCCCTTTCGGGAAGGCCAAACGGATAATGGACGCCAGCTCTTTGCGGTCTTCGGCGCTCAGATCCAGGGATGAAAGAGCTGTCACAACCTCGTCCGCAGTCGGCTGCGGAGCTTCTCTCAATTCGGAACGGGAAGCCGACATTTCATAGTCCCAGGTCATCCATTGAGAGACCGACCCGACACTCGGGCTTGTTCTATCAAAAACATACGCGGTGTAGGATTCATTATTCTGACGGAGCCAGTTAAGCAGGTTCATAAATTCGGGGGACATTTCACTGAAAGATGCAAAGGCGTTTTTGGATTTGCTGCTGAACGCCACATACTGTGTCTGGCCCGCAAGATCTGTCCAGGTAAGAACTATGTCGTGCTTAGCCGGATCAAAAGTCTCGCCCAAAGCCTTATAACCGGCAAGTCTCGGATCCGAGGTCATACGCCTGCTCACAGAAACGTCGCCATTGCTCGCGATGATTCTGGAGGTGCTGTGTCCGGGACGATCCGTAAGGCTGCTCGGGTTGGCATCGTCCGACGGATGGAAATGAGTGGCTTGGACCTGTTCAGACACCGCGAAATCAGAGCCCATGGTTTCGATTGAAATTTTGGCCGCACCCTGGAAGCTGATATAAACAGCACCGTCACGCTGGAACTGCATAATAGAGGTTTCGAATCCAATCTGGGCCAATGCATCCAGAAGGACCTTCGGCAAATCAGTAAAGGAATCATGAATACCATTGATGACAAAATAAGCCGTTTCATTTTTGGCTCGGGCTTCCACAATGGCTGCAGCAATTTCCGCAGCATGAGCTTTAGTCATGTCCGGGGCAACCTTAAGGTCTTTAAATTTCAGCTGTAAATGCTCTTCCACGAAAAGCTGAGCCGGCGTCTTGGATGCCGCAGGCGTCATTTCATGCGGTTCCGCACCTTCCAGCATCGCGGACAAGGCAAAGCTTTTCAGATAATATTCCACATCCTGGCGACCGGCTGGTTCAAAACGCAGGAGGCTCTGGATCATTTTCCGGTCTTCATCCGTTCCGTACTGGAAGATTTTCTTCAGAATGCGATTCTTGATCAAGTTTTCCGCTTTATAAAAATCACCGGAGAAAACACTGCCTTCCGCGTAAGCCGCGAGGAGACGCTTCAGGGTTTCTTCCAACGGCAAGGCCCGGCCGTCTTTAAAACCGAACTGAGAGCGGGCAACATCACGGGTCGCGTCCGTACCTCCCTTAGCCGGATCATAGGCATTTTCAATCGTGTCCGCCAAAGCGGTCAGCTCCTGATCCAGTTTTGCGACATCCGCCTGCGCCCAAAGCCGAATGTTAGAATTCCAAAGTTCAAGCACCTTCCCCGCTTCCATGATCTTGCCGGTCACCGGGTTTTTGGTATTCACATTCAAATTTTTGAAAAGCTCTTCAAACCGGGCTTGAAGACCCAAGCGGCCGTCCGCAAACGGCTCAGTAACGGAAACTCCCTGATGATAAAGAAGCAGGCTTCGTACAGCTTCTAAAAGTTTTTTCAGTTCTTCGGTCTGTTCTTTTGTTGAAGCGAATTTGGCTGCCGCCTTTTCAAGCCCGCTTAAGGCTTTGATCAATTCCGTCTTGGAGCGAAGCTTGCCGGCCTTCGCTGCGTCAGCGGCCCCGGCTTCGGCAGGTTGATAGTAAATCTTTTCATCGTTGAAGATGCGTTCCAGAGCCTTCGGAATCATACGGGCCGCATGATCCTCAAAGGTTCCCACACCGGCCGTGACCACAGAACCGGCTTCATCCTGCGATTTACGAAGAACTTCGGCGGCCGTCGGCAGGCCCTTTCCGAAAATATCACCGGCCAAAGAAGGATTCATACTGCGGTCCGTGAAGTGGCGCATCACTTCGGTTTCTCTTTCCCGGATCAAGTGCTGTAGCGCGACGACAAGGTCTTGCAAGGTGTCAACGGATTTAAAGACTTCGTTGATAACTTCAGCAAAATCAACCGGACGGGAACCAAGTTCCACACGGTAAGACATCTGAAGGGCGAAGATAAGGTCTGCGGCCTGCTGGGCCATATCAAGGACCTGATAGTTCCGGATATCATTCGGGTTCAACCCGAAGGCCTGCATGCGGGACATCAGAAGTGCCAGCATCTGCGCGTAATGATTTCCGAGGTTCGGCATATCGTAGAAGTCACCTGTCAGAATATCCGAATCCGCGAAGGACTGATGAATGGACGCACTCAATTCTCCAAGAATCGCGAGTTCCGCTTTGCGCTGGGCTTTTCTCTCAACGGGAATTTTGCCGGCACTGTAAGATTCCATGTCCGCGAAACGGCCGTTTGAATTTTCCCAAACCGGCATCTTGCGAGCGATGTCGCCGAATCGGGCGAGGCTTACGCGGTTAATGCCATCAGCGGCTTTCTTGTCTTCCGGAACAACAACGAGCGCGCCAAAACCCGCGCGTTCGCCAAATCTCAGTGTATGGCCATCCGCCTTCGCGTCCAGCTTGGCACGCTGCATCAGGTTCTTGAACTGTTCCTGGCCGAGGACAAGCACCAGCACGCCGTCGCGATTTTCAAAACGAGCGCCGGCCAGATCTTCTTCAAGGGTTTGGGCATCAAAGAACCGTTCAGACGCGGCATCCTGATGCGTCAAAAGGTAATTCAGGGCCTGCGCGCGCACCGCAGGGTCACTGCTGTTCAAATTCGCCAAAGCGGCCGCATGCGTCACGTTCTGAACCTCGGCTATGTTTTCACGCAGGGACAGAAGACGCTGGCGGCGTTCTTCAACATCCTGAACCGACAGCTCCACAAGGCGTTTAAGGTTCAAATAGATAAGTGTCTGGGCCCGGTCCCGCGCCAAAAATTCGCGGCGGGCGGTCTCGATCTCTCGGCTGCGTTCTTTTGATGTGTGCACCGCATCCTGACGCGCCTTTTCTTTGACTTCCTTGTCTCCGCGCGGGAACAAGCGCGAGAACCAGGTGCGGCTCGGGCGCCCAGTTTCCAGAGCCCGCTCAATCAACGCAGCCTGTTCAGGGGGCAGTAGTCCGCGGATCGCGGCAAAGACTTCTTCCCAGCGGTTTTCATCGCTGCTTTCAAGAAGCGTCCACACACTTCCAAGAATTTCCGAGAAGGCCGCAGGAATGGTCTTGGCTGTTCTCAAAGACGGATCGCGGCGCTCCGCGATTTTCTGGTCCACGGGAATAAGGTTGTCTTCGGTCTTAAGGAGCTGGCGGTCGGAAAGCGTCAAGGCCACGAACGCAAGATCACGGTTAAGGTCGTATCTGTTGATTCTCAGGGCCTCGCGCACACCCACCACATCGCCGTGTTCCGCGCGCAGAAGCAGTCCCAAAAGCCTCTGATACTCAGGATCGCTGACCATTGGCTCACCGGTCTTGGCGCGCTGCTTATCACTTTCCTGTTTCTTGCGTTCAAGAATTTTTCTGGCTTCTTCAACCTTGCCTGCTGTCAGCGCTTCTTCGAACTCGAAAAGATAACGGAAGGCACTGTTGTAACGGAAGTACTCAAAATATTCCTTGTACGGGTCCGCTTCGCCGCGCAGGAAGCGCTCAATCGGATCATCTGCTTCCGTACCGGCAAAGACCTTCTGCTTAAAGGCCGCTTTGTCGCGATAGTTTGTCTGGCCTTTCACAAGGGCTCCGACGTGGTAGGCCTTGACCAGTTCCTCACGGCGATCACGCGACATCTGCATGCCTACCTTGTTTGCAAGGTATTCGGCAAAGAAGTCGCGCAGCATGGCAACCTGGTCATCCGACCCTGAACGACGTCCGTCCGCGCGGACGCCATGGTCCGTAAGGTTATGGAAAGTCTGGCCTGTGACTTCGATGCGGTCAGCCTTGGCCATCATTTCGGCTTTTACTGCAGGATTCGTTTCAAGAGCCGCCTGTTTGCGAAGTTCATCCGCCCGAAGCTTGAAGGGTGAAATACTGCGATCCTGGTCGCCGTCTTTGTTCACGTGATATGTCTCTTTGAAATCGCCCTTGATTTCATCCAGCGCGGATTCCCCAAGTTCATGGAGAACCAATTGGTTCACATAGTCCTGAATCGCCTGTTCAGAAAGTCCCTGGTAGCGCATCTCAAGAATATCGTCCAGGAACCAGCTGGCAAATACAATGGAACGTCCGTTAAAGGCGGCCGTAGTATCCAGTGTCGGGCTGATCGTCACATCCAAAGCTTCAAGCTGGGGCACATAGCTGGCCAGAAGTTTTTTGAAATTACCTTCCGGCAATTTATGAGCCACAAGATCCTTGAGTTCTTCGGTCAGATTTTCTTTGAAACCCTTGACCGCTTGAAGGTCATAAGACAAGCCGTTCTTCTTGCGGAATTCCAAGATCTTGCCGCCGATGCCAGGCATCGTTCTCTCCGCCTTTTCAAGAATCGCCAGAACATCGGCACGCGATTGTTTTTCAAGATCCGCCGCTTCGCGGGTCTGCCCGGTGAGGCGGTTGATCTGGATCATCTGCGCATTTTTCTTCTGAGTCTGCTCTGCCTGCTGGAGGTAGATCAAGGCCAGGGCATGACGCAGGTCCTGAATCTTCTGGTGATTCAACGGATCATTTTTCAAAGCAGCATCCAAAGCAGCGCGGTAAAGTTCTGCGAGATCTTCAAGGCTCAAGGAAGTGCGGCTTGAGAAGAAATCGGAAGCCAGTCCAAGGCCCGCGGCCAAAGCATTCAGTGAAGCCGCAAAAGGCGATGCCGAAGGGTTTTGGACCAATGCAGCCGCCTGAACCCCCGAAATTTCACCCGCCAAGGAAGCACCTGCCGTGGAGCCCTGGGTGTTTCGCAGAAGCGGCTCAATCAAGAGAAGCGGCAGGAGCCCTTCGCCGGCATCCGCAATATTCAGACGGTGCTGGTTAAGAAGCATTGCCACTTCCGCGAGTGTCAGCGGGCGCTTCTCGTTCTGTTCCAGGAGTTCAATGGCCTGGATAAGGCGGCCAGCGCTGAGAGCTCCGTCGATTGAAATCTCTGGTGAGAGTTTCAGAATCTTCAGGAAAGAATCCGCCGGCACTGAAGCTGCGTTCTTCTCAAGATTCAGAACCGAATCAATTTCATTAACACCGTTCGAGGAGCGGTAGCCAGCTTTCACAAGCGACACGGCATCACTTGTGGAAATTCCATAACGCTTGGCCATGGCCGCAAGGCGCTGCGCGGAAAGCACGGCTGACAAAGGATCTTTGCCTAAGGTCTTCTTGCGAACTTCCGCGCTGCGAAGGTTGAGAACCGAAGGATCAACGCCCCGGGCCTTGAGCACTTCTTTGTATTCCTCAAACGCATCCAGTTGAAGGGCGAGACGCGCATCCTTGCGCATCAAAGCTTCCAGAGTACCAAGATTCAGAACCGACTGGGCGGCCTTCAGCTGTTCATAAGACTGCGCAAAAACCTGGTCGCAGCCTTTTGTCACACATGCGGTTTGCGCGAGCAGCTTCTGAAGAGACTGTTCCGCCTGCTGAATGCTGGACAGGATACTGTTGCGTGCCTGGTCATTTTCCGCCCGCGCAAGACGTTCATGCAGAGAGGCAATCTTACTGCGTGTTTGAACGTACTGCTCATAAGCATTCAACGCATCAGGTCCGAATTCACGGCGGATATTTTCCGCTGCCTTGACCTGCCCTTTCTCAAGCAGTGTTTTACGAACTGCTTCGTCTTTCTCAGCACGGGCGTGTCCTTCACGGATTTTGAGCAGTTCGTAAATCTCCTTCAGGCGTTCCGAAGAGATAGTTCCGGACGCAAGGTCGATCTGAGCCAGGAACCAGACATCCGTCATGTCCTGGTCTTCAAACTTCGCAATCCGGGCGCTCAGCCAGCGGGCAGCAGCTCCCCTGAAGCGCAATTGATAGCCGAAAAGAGATCTCAACAGGAAGCCTACGCCGGGATATGGCGTGATGGATTTAACCGCTTGAACCACATCGCTGCCGGAAACGGTTTGAACCGTATACTCTGTTCCGTTAAGAACGAAGCGGCCGCCTACAACATCCACAGGCTGCAAACCATTCTCCGGAACAAGCCGGACTATTTTTTGAACCTTGCGTTCCTGACCCGGAAGACCTTCGGTGAACTCTTTACGCTCCACTGTGTAGATGACGCCATCGAGAACAACCTTGTCTTTGCCTGCAGGAATGACAATTTGAAGATCCCGGGTGAATTCTTTATAGCCTGTCCACCATTTGAGCCCCTGATAAATTCCCAAAATCAGCATAAGCGGGAGTGTCCAGCCTCCCAGGAAGCCAAGAATTCCCGCTCCCGCAACAGTCGTCGTGGTTGCGGCGGTAGTTCCCAAAGCCGCAGAATAAAGCATGGGGATGAGCTGCCAGCCCGCAATAATCACGCCCGGCACAAACAGGAGCGTCTTAATACCCATAAGATTCAGGATTTTCCCTATCAGGGAATCCCCTGCCGAGAATTTCAAAGCTGTGAACCAGCCTTTTACGCGGGGCAGGATTTCACCGGAAACCGTGTGTTTAATTCTTTCCCAGACATTGGAGAGCGCGAATTTCAGCATCTTGGCCGCCACGGTATAGGCCAGGATAAGCGCAACCGCTCCCGCAGCGAATCCCCCAATCGTCAGCAGACTCGGAAGCGCTACCGTGCCGGTTGCAAAAAGTGCGATGATGCCGGCCAGGAAACCTCCAGCAATTCCAACCTTCTTATAGAAGCTCCAGCTGCGTGCGCTCTTTTCCTGGGCAACCTTAAACTCGGCCAATTTACGGAGTTTCTCATCCGTCACGTTTTTGTCTGCGGGCAAATCTTTCAGGCTGGAAGCCGTGCGTTGAGCGCGGTATTGATTGAAGAGCTCTTCCACTTTGCGCTGATCGCCAATCGTCTGCTCGTAGCGGCGCGCCCGGATTTCCTGAAGGGAAAGGCGCTTAACCGCGGATTTCAAAAGTTCTCCAAGCATCATCCGTCCAAGGAAGAGAATCTTTCCAAAATTGCTGGAAGGAATTTCAACCGACGGTTTCAGAACTTCGGACCGGGCCTGGCGGAAATCGGAGACCTTCATCATCTTAAGGCTTCTGAAGAGTCCACCCGCATTGTAGACAAGGACAGCGTCCTTGGGATCTGTGGTCAGGGTCAAGGCTTTAAGAATCGCGGGGTTCCGCTCCAGCGACCGGGCATCTACGCCTGAGAGAATCGAGCCTTCGGAAATCACGAGATTCGTGTCTTTCAATCCCTGCAAGTTTGAATTTTCAACCTGAACATTTTTACCAAGATTGACACCAATCACCGAGCCGCGAACGAGTGATCCATCTCCGATCGTAACGCGGGCCTGAATAATACTGGCCTGGGGCTGTTTACCTCTTTCTTCGGTTGCGCGGATCTGAACATTATTTCCAATAACAGCGCCTTCACCCACAACGCTGTTACTATCAACAACAGAGCCAGCGCCAATAACCGCATTGCTGCGGATAATGCTGCCTTCCTTGATAACCACCGCACCCGTGGTCTTGACGCCGGCTTCAACCTTAACGCCCTGCCCCACAACTGTTCCTTCCGCAAGATCCGCGGTAAGGTCAATATTCGGAATCGAAGAGGCATGCGCCTTGATCAGCTGCCCGTTGCTCAGCCGTACCCAGCGCCATTGCATGCGGTTTTTATCAATCGTGGTAATCGCCCCGTCACGTTGTTTCCTGAGATCGGCTTCACTCCGGCCATTGGCTTTGTAGCGCTGCATAAGATCAGTTGCAAGGGACGCTTCATAGGAGGCGTGGTTATCGCGGCGGATCACCAGCGCTCCCTCATCGCCGTTCGCAAGGATTTCCACAGCGCCAAAGAAGTTATAGCGGCCCGCACTGAAGCTGGAAACGCCTTCGGAATCAATCCGATTCAAAAGCTCATTCGGGTTTTCAGCTAAAGACTGGAGCTCGCCCCTTGTCATTTCAAGAACAATGCTGCGGCGGCCGTCACGGTTAATGGTGAGGCGGACATTCCGGTTTTCACAGTCTGTTCCAACGCCGCAGTCGGACGTGATTTGAAGTTCTCTGAATACCTGAAACGCTGTACCCAAAGCTCGGGATGTTGCGTTCTGCGCCTTATTGGCCACCGTAACATTAATATCCACAGAACCATCCGCGGACTGCGTTATGGCGTGCTGATCGGCCGTATCCACGACATCCGCGGAAGCGATCAGCGCGGAAGACGTAAAGGTCTGAGCGGCTGATGCCGGGGTCGCCGTGGAAGATGCGGCTGCGACGGCAGCATCGGCTTCAAGAGCCGCACTAAGAACCACGCCCGCCATCATATTCGGGAGCGGTTCCGCTTCCGAAGCGCGGCTTGTGTAAACCACCGTTTTTTGTTCATGCTCCGGCGCAAATTCCGGCAGAACCACATGAGTGTTCAGGTTCTGGCCTATGTAGGCCTTGTCAGCGTCCACGGCTTTTTCTTTTGAAACACGCTGGAAGAGGTAGTCGAGAACTGCAAAAAGTCCCAGAGTTCCGATCGTAAGTGCCCACCATTTGCCCGAGCTTTCGGGACGGTTTGCTTCGACTCTTGCGCCAACCCAGGCAAGGATCGCGTTAAAGAATCTCGTGAGGAAGCTCCCCTTGCCCAAGCCAAGGTTTCTGGCTTCCTGGGCAGAGTCTTTCACCTGCAGGCTCTGATTCACCGCATCTTTGAGACCCGGCACACTCTGCTGTGCGGCCAGAAGCAGGGATTCCACAGTCATCGGTCCAAGCAAAGCTGAAGCCGCGGCATCCGCGCTAAAGGTCAGATTAAGTGTTTTCAAAGCCTGAAACGCCGCATTGGAAGCAGCCGAACCGGCCATCTGGTTTTTGTTAAAGGCCACGGCGCAGGAGCTGCAGCTCTGCAGGATTTCATCCGCAAGCCGCGTCTTGACCTGTTCGCTCAGGTACAAACCTGAAGCCGCAAGCTCGGAAACAATCATGGCCGCATGACGGATGCGAAGCTCTTCACGGCCCTGGAACTCGGCACTGTTTTGGATCTTCATAAAGTCATCGAAGATCTTGTCGATCGCCTGCTGCTTCTGCTGATCTGTAAGAGTCTTGTCAGCGGCCAGCGCTTTAATGGCCGCATCAATCGCTGCGATTTTCTGATTCTCGTAAGCTTTCTTCACATCGGAAGCACGGCTGGCATCTTCATTGGTCCAGGCCAGCGCAGCACGCGCGCGTTCCGCATCCAGACGGGAAACTTTTACCTTATCCGAGTTTTCCTGAGCAAACCGGAGCGCTGCTTTGGCCATATCCACAGCCTTGGTGCCGCGGAGACGCTCTTCTTCAAGGTTCATGCGCTCTGCGAAGAAATCCGCTTTTCTGGCGGCTTCATCAATTTTGGCCTGGCCTTTTCCAAGCGCCGAACCCACCGGGCGGTAAAGAGGATTACCCAAGAAATCCACACCGCGGTCGCGGATCCTGGTCTGCGCTTCAAGTGTTTCGGCATTGTAGACTTCATGGGCGCCCCGGAGAAGTTCCTGGGAAATCAAAGCTCCTGCGCGCTGTTCAAGAATTTGGCGGTACTTGGCCGCATTTTCACGCGTGAGCTGCTCGGAACGCCAGCCAAGGTTTTCAAGGGCCTCATTCAAGAAGCGGAGCGCTTCCGATTCGCTGTTAGGAATTTCAAGCAGCTGTTGGTATTGCTCATAAATGTCACGGATAATCTCAAGCGCCATCACATCCGCGGCCGTGCGGTTGGCCGGAACTTTTTCCGCCATCAGCTGCTGAACAAGGATGGCAAGTCCTGCCGCTGTTCCCTGATAGCCCTTAAAGGCATTGGTTTCAACAATGCTGCGGAATCCCTGACCTTCGAGAAGCCGGATCAGCGCATCTTTGTATGCCGTGAAGTTGCCTTTCCTTCCCTGCTGGGCCCGGCCAAAGATCGAGTTCGCCAGACGGTCCCTCAAAGCCGAGAACGGATTCTGGCGGCTCGAGGTGTCATGCTTGTGAAGTCCGGCATCCAAAGTCGTTGTTTGCGCCGGGCCAATGAGTTTCGCTGTCGCCCGGTCTTCAGAATACTGAACCGTGTACTTCACATTGTTGAGATCCAGCTGGCCGTTCTTGACCAGATAATCCGTGGTACCAAGGCGCAGGCCCGCAAACTGGCCGTCCTTATTATGAAGGACAATGTAGCTGAGGTCGCCGATCATGATCGTCATGGGCCGGAACTCAATATTGCCCTTCTCATCCAGCACGCGGTCAAGGGCCGCATCAATTTCTTTTGTCTGTTTCGGAACTTCCGGGGTCTGGCGCTGATCGGCCTTGCCGGTGATCAATTCCGTCCGTGTCGGAGCACGGTATTCCGCGCGTTCAGGACTGCCGATCTCTTTCTCAACATGACCCAGCTCATACTTCTGCCGCTCTTCATTCATCAGATTGACCAGAACCGGCACCACCAGAGTCCGTCCGTCCTTATCCTGGCCCGCGGCCTGATCATTACCGGCATTACGTTTCAGGTTCTGGTAGAACTCGACCCGGGCCAGCTTGTTCCCGATCTTGATCTGATTCATGCGCGACTGGCTGAGGTAATTGCGGGCAGTATCAATCAAAGCTTCCAACTGACGTTCCAGATTCGTCATCTTCGCGCGGAGTGCGTCAATCTGGGCCTTCAAGGATGCCTTTTGTGCCGCATCCTTTTCATTCGCGAGCTGGGCTTCAAGACCTTCCATTTCTGTCAAAAGAGTCTCATATTCCTTAAAGGTCTTTTCAAACTGGGCCAGCTGACTCGCAAGAGCCGTTTTGAAATCGGCATCGCGGATGCTGAAGCCGGGCTTGACCACTTCCTTGCTGTCCGTCGAGTGGATGTACATTTCAAGCACGCGCGCGGGCGTTTCATTACGGCCGGAACGGGCCAGCAGCTGTTCCAGGTCATAGAGGTCTTTGGCCAAACCAAATGCCACAGCCACTTCACCGTAGTCCACAGCAACGCCAATCTTGTCAAAGAACTGTTCCACAAGAGCAAGATCTGCCGAACGCTCAGCCATACCGCGTCCTTTGTTTTCAGCCAAAAGAATCGCTGAAACTTTTGCAGCGACCTGCGTTTTCAGGGCTTTAAGCGCGTTGGAAAGATCCTGTCTTGAGATGTTATTGACATCGCTGACACCAAGAGCGGTCAAGTATCCGACAATCTGATCCCGGCGGTCCGGGTCGCGGATTTCATTCTTGCTGAAGAGATCCGCGATGCTGAGCCGGGCCTTCGGATTATTCAGGTCTCTCATGGCATCCTGATTAAACAGGGTCTTGAGGGTATCCAGGATACCTGTATCCTCGGCAAAAATTTCCTTCAGTTCATCTTCGCTGTAGCCAAGATTCCTAAGCGCTGCTTCAAGCCCCTTCTTGGCCCCGACTCTTTTCGGGTCATCGTATAAGGGGGCCGCATAGTCAGTACCCCGGGCAAACTTGGAGATGGCGAATACCTCCCCTCCCAGAATCCCTCCCTCCCCGTTCAGCCCTTCCACAGCCAGTTTACGGCCGAACTCCCCCTGCATATCATCCATAAGGAAAATATTTCCAATGGAGAGCGCTTCCTGCTCCAGCCGGTTGATGGCGGTATGGGCCTGAAGCTGCGCGGCAGCGCTTTTGCCTGTCTTTTTAGCTTCTTCAGCGTGAAGCTGGACAAAGAAATTGCGAATCGCCTGCTGGGCCGGCTCGCGAAGCTTTTCATCTTTCCAGTTTGCGTGAAGATTGCGCATCAGTCTTTCCAGCTCTTCCTGACGGCCTTTCACATCAGACGGGAAGTATTCCTGAAGCAGTGTTTCACTCAGGGCCTTGACCTCCCCGATCCGGAACTCTACACGCTTTTTGAACTCTTCAGCCGCGGCTTTGGCAGAGCGGAAGAACACACGGACAATGGTCTGGTAGTTCTGTTTGAAGTTCGCGATCAAACTGTTGAGTCTTACACGCGCCGTATCATCACTGCTGTTCAAGGAAATCGGCAGAACTTCACGGGCACGCTGGATATGGGTGGGGAAATTGATCGGGTTATCGTTCTGTCCCATAAGCTCAAGGTGCTTCATCAATTCCACAAAGGAATTTTCTGTAACATCGCCCTTGTATCTTTCCGCAAAAGCCTTGATTCCCTCAATCGTACCGCTCGAACCGTTAAGGTCCCTGGTGCCGTCTTCAAATTTACGTGTCCTATTCTGGTACAGCAGCAGGCTGTCTACGCCGGCGCTGGTCTGGGATTCGCCCGTGACTTCAAGCTCGCCGCCCTGTTTGAAGATGAAGCTTGAGAACAGGGCTTCCAGGATCGTGCCTCCAAGGTTGCTTTCACGCTGGGTGGTCACGCCGCCGTCACGGCCCGTGACACGGACGACAAATACCTGGCGGTTATCCACGGAAAGCTTGGCGGACTGGTCCTGGTTCTTGTCCATGCTGATGCCGTAATCCTGCCCCAGCGTTTCGCCTGCGAACAATTCGATGGAGCGTGAAAGAAGCTCTTCAAAGGCCTTGGAGTCCTCGACCTGGCTCTTGCCCAGGGCTTCCAGGAAGCCCTTCATCTGCCCTTCGTACCCCTGCTGGCTGCTGAAGACGCGGTACAGTTCTTTGGCAAATTCAGAGAACTTTTTCGTGAATTCAAGACGCGCACGGCCGCCTTCGTCAGCTGCATGACGAACGATGAGGCTTCCGGGCTCTACGCCCTTGAGACGGGAAGCGATTCTTCCCGCGAGCTCATTCACTTTATAGCCCGTGGTCTTTTCCATATCCTGAATCTGGCCTTCACCGATAATCACCGACGCCATGCCGAAAATGGTCTGGAACATATCGAGGTGTTCTTTCGCAAGCCGTTTGCCTTCACGGGCATTGATGTACTGCATCAGGGTGCCGATGACTTCATCCATTTCGTCAACCGTGAACACGTACCCGTCATCTTCCTTCAATGTCTGAGAAGAAAGTTTGGTCTGATCTTCCAGGAACAGGAACTGAAGGTCCGAGTGACTGACATACACCACCCTTGGAATTTCCGCGGAATCGCGGTTAAAGACCCTCTTCAAGAGGTCTTCGCTCATGGAGTTTTTCTTGGCACCCAGACCTTCGATGCCAAAGGCGCTGTAAAAAGCCTTCTGGTTATTAAGCAGGTCTGAATCCACAAACGTATCATTGGTCACAAGGTGCAGCACCACGGAGCCCGTCATGGCCTTAAGCACGTTACGGATCGGGATAACCGAGGTTTTACCTTGCGCGGTCGGAATTGCGGCCGGAAGACCCTGGGCCAAGGCCGCGCCTTCCAGAAGCTGTATACCGCGGTAGCGGTTATTGTTATAGCCAAAATGCCGCTGGGCCACAGACGCGGCCACAAGGAATTTAAACAGCACTTCCTGGCTGAGTTCTTTGCCGCTCAGTTCCGCGCTCTTGTAATATTTCTTCTGCAACGCCTTGAGCTGCGAAGAAACAGCGCCCAGAAGAAACGCATCATTTTGAATGAATTGCTGAATCTCTTTTAGGATATTCAAAGCATCTGTCGCGGAAAGTGTGGCGTCGGACGTATCCAGAACAGAGCTCCTGGTGTCTTTCATCAGCGGCTGGGCCTTTTCCACAACATTACGGATCGCGGCCACAGCCTGATCGATTTGGGCATTGGTAATCGTCTGGCCGGATTTAATACCCAAAAGTTTTTCAAGAGCCGCCGGGAGTGTTGAAATCTTGCCCTGCTGATACTGGGTCAAAATAAGGCGCACGTCAAACGAGGCGTCTTCATACGCCACTTTCTGACGGATGCTTTCCCCGTTTTCACGGATCAGATCAATTTTGTCCTGGCCCGCAAGCTTCCTGAGTTCATCCTTGGAAATTTCTTTCGCGTCCTTGGCAGCCTGATTAATAGAATCGGTTTCAAACAACGCCGGGCTGGCCGCAGGCGTTGCTTTCTCAGCAATTTCATCCGCGGCTTCAATTTTGTGTCCGGCTTTGAGAAACTCTGACGCCTGCTGGATCTGCCGCTCCGCGGCCTTGATCATGGATTCAAGCAGCTTAAGCTGGATATCAATTTCCTGCTGCTGAGCGCGTGCGGCCGCATCCTTAGTGTCAGCCTGGCGGTACTGTTTGGCCAAATTTTTGTGATTTTCCTGGAGTTCCGCCAAAAGAAGCTTGGCATTTTCCGTCTTCCGGACCTGCATCTGCTCACGAATGACCGTAGCTTCAGCTACCAAATTTTCAGCTTCCGTGGATTTCATCTGGCCAAGCGCGCTGAGCTGAGTAAGACGCTGCTGAATACGGTCAAGTTTTTGCTGGGCGGCAAGGATCGCTTTATCATTCACCAGGTCACGCGCAGCGGCTGAAAGAGGCGCTTCAATGACAGTGGTGGTCACCGTTCCATTACTTTGAATCGTGGTCTTAAACGCGACGCCGGACTGAGCGTCATAATCAAACACGATTGTCTGGCCCGTGGCCTTGTCGTAAAGAACATCTTTGGCCAGCGCGGCTTCACGGCCTGTCACCAGTGTCAGCTGGCCATTCTCTGTCACGCGAACCTGAGCCGGATACCCCTGACGGTTGATAATCACTTCCTGTTTTCCAGAAGCGGTTTGGGCCACAGCACCATAGGCGGAAACCATACTGCCTGTAGCTCCATAGGTCCAGACCGCGGAAACCGCATGACCTTCCTTATTGACCACCGTGCCGGTCACGATATAGCCCGCGCCGCTCGCAACCGCTTCAATCTTGAGGTTGGAGACGCTCGGATTCTGCGTTTTAATGCTGATCTCAATGCGCTTCATGACATCCAGCTGACGCGCGGCAGCTACGGCTCCGGGCGTTGTGGCCACGACTTTTTCAGCCGCTTTTCCGGAGAGCGCAACATCCTCGTCCGCGGATTCAAATTCGATTTTGGCGTCCTTTGCCTTTTCAACCTTGGATGCTGTCCACTGGTAAGCCGACTTGGAGGTCCAGACCGTGGCATCGGCCAAGCGCAGTACAAACCCGAGGAGAAGCAGCGGAGCTACAACACCAAAACCCAGAAATCCGAGTATTAAGGACCGGATCACAGAAATCGAGCTGATCACAAAGCCGAAGAGTCCGCTCAAAATTGAGAGCATGACACCGCCAAAAGTGAAGCTGCCGGATGCCGGTCCTGCAGGGCTGGGCGACGTCATACTCTGAAGGCGGAGGAAGCCGCTGTTCACAAGACTATCCAGAACCGCTTTGACTCTCGGATACTGGGTTGCTTGACCTTTCCGCTGATTCTCTTCCATTTGCTGCTGAAGGCGGAAGAAGAAATTATTCATGGTGTGTAAGAAGGCCGGAATACCAAAGGCTACTAAGGCTCCAACCACCCCCACGACCCCTCCGGAGATGAAGAAGAGCGCGCTCATACTGATCAGACCCATGACTACGCCAAAACCAAAGTGACTGAGAAGACGCTTGGTCATTTCAGCGCTGTAGCGGTCTGCAGACAGTTTATTTTGGGCAATTTCTGATTTAACCTGGGCACGGACAATGATGAAATGGCCGACCGCAAACACAGCGGCTTGTGCAAGTGCGGCACCCAACAAAATGGTCGCGGGAAAGGGTGTGCTGAAAAAGAGCGCGAGGCCGGCAAGCGCAAGACCAATGGTGCCCGCGGTTTCAACCAGGCTTTCAGTCAGGCTGACCAGGAAGTTTTTCGTGTTCGTGTCACTCACCTTGGACACCAGGCTTCCATTCAATTCATCCACGGAAGTAAGAATGGAATCCGCGTTATCCAGGGCGCTCTTCAGGAAACCGTCGGTGTCAAAAAGCGCGTCCATGGCGCTGAAGCCCGCAGCCAGGAAATTCGCGAAACGGGAGGTGTCGGATTCCCAGCTTGAGAACACCGTAATCAAGGCCCCGATAATTTGAAGGGTGTTGCCGATCTCACCCACAATGCCGGTATCGGTCAAAACATCCATCGGAGTTCCGATCGCTATAAACGTCTGGCTGATCAGGGAAACCCATGCTTGGCGGACAGCGGTCTTGGCTTCGTCGATCGCGGCTTTGTCGCCGGATTTTGTGGCTTCGGACAGCGCCGTATAGGCCTCGTAAACGTTGCCCACACGAAGGGCGAATCCCGTTGTCGACAAGCCCACAAGCACCCACGGGTTCACCGCGGCCATGACACCCAAGCCCGTTGCGGCAAAACTGATGACCGCCGTGGCAAGAAGCGCGCGGATCAGCGACTTCGCCATGGAAGGCTTGGCGATGGCTTGAGCGGCAGCGATCTTCTCAGCCTGCTTGTCTGCTTCAGCAAGATCCCCTGAAGCAAGCGCGGCTTGTCTTGCCGCTTCAGCGGCTGCTATTGCTCCCGGAGCGGCTTCATATTTCAGCTGAGCGGAACGGTAGAGGAAATTATTCAGCGCGTGAATCATGAACGGTGCTGCCAAACTTGTCAGCACCCCGGCGATAGAGAGCGGTCCGGCAAAACCGGAGAGCACTCCGAGGGCAATACCACCGAGCAGCACGCCAACGCCGAAATGGCTGAGCAAGGTTTTCAAAATCGTTTTGTTGGCATCCGCGGCAGCCAGCGTACCGGCCGCGACCTGGGCTTTAACCTCAGCGCGGACTTTCACAAAGTGTAAAAGCGCAAACACAAACGCTTGGGCAATAGCAATGCCCGCAAGCATGGGAAGGGACATCGGACCCGCCACAAAACTGGCGGCGTAAAGCATAGGAAGAAGAGTGAGAAGCGATTCAAAAACGCTTTCTGTAACGCTGGCAAGCGCATTGGCGATAAGGCTGGCCGTCTTGGCTCCAAACACCAGACCGAGGAGAGAGTTGTAAGCCGAGTAAATGGCATTTCCGAGAATCGACTGAAGACCGGCGGTTGACGGAGGCGCTCTGGCCAGCTGCTGAGTGGCTGCGGTTTCGGCCAAGGCCGTCCGGGTCTGGGCCACGCGTTCTGAAACCGTTTCTGAGCGGTTCAGCGCCAAGGCGCCTTCGCTGAGATTCGCATAGGTCATCTGATGTCCGGCATTCTGCAAAGCCGACATAAGAAGATCGACCGTAGCCTGGCTTTGAGCGGCAAAGGCCGTCTGAGCCGCGCTCGTCTGTGTACCGGCCAAACTGCGCGCCGCGGCATCGAGCTGAGCGGTCAACGCTTCAAGGCGGCTGGCTTGAAGCGCAACATCTTCGGCCGAAACATTAGCCAAGGCCTGTGTGAGATTCTGAAGAAGCTGCACGGTTTCTCCCGTAAGATTCTGAATCTGCGCCGCGGCCGTATTTTCAGAAGCCAAATTCTCCAGCGTCCGCAGGGCTTGTTCAGCTTCTACAGCTGCGCGGGCCAGAGCGGCTTCAGGGGTCAACTGTTCGCTCATGGCAATCGCGGCCTGTTGATTCACAGCCTGAACGATCGCCGAAGGCGCGGGCGTCATGGTGATTCCAAAAAGACGTCCAAGAGCATTCATAAGGCTGGTGTAAAGGGAGCTCGCGGCCAGCGCTCGGTAATGACCGACTAACTGATTGCCTTCCTGAGGCGTCATCGGCGCAGCCGCTCTGACGGCTTCGTTATTCGTGGTGACAACGCGGGTCACGAGGCTGTTCGTTCCGGCAAGTTCTTTCAAGCTCGCATTGGTTTTTCCTCCGCAATAACTGCACGACTGCATGATGCTTGCAGCTTCCATAAACAGGCGGTTGGCCGTGTCCTGTGTGATCACCCCGCTGTCCATGAGGGCATCAATCTGGTCAAACAGCGCGACCACTCCGGCCTGGCGGACATTTTCCGCGAGCGCGCGGACTTCTTCAGCCTGCGCGAGAACCAGAAGTTCCGCGAGGTAAGCTTCCGTCACGGTCTTGGCCGGCCTTTGAGTCAGACGCTTGATGGCTTCCGCGAGGTTACCCGTAGTGCTCGCCAATAAGACACGGAGGTCAGTCAAGAGACGCTCAATCGAAAGCTGGGAATCATTCGTAGTAATTCCAAAAATAGCTGCAAGTTCCGCGCGGATAGCCGCGGAAGCAGGCCCCGCAATGCGTTCCGCAAGACGGTTGGCTACTTCAATGTTTCCACCCTGACGAAGGGCCTGGATAATGGCCATAACCGCCTGAAGGGCCGTATCCTGGCTAAGTGTCAAGGTGCCCGCCTGGTACTGACTCAAGAAGTTGAAGATCGAGCTTTCCAAAAGCTGAATCACCTGATCGGACAATTGCAGCTGGGCACCATTCGCGAGAAGGCTGGCAAGAACTGTGACTTCGGTATTCGCCAGGGCCGCCTGACTTCCAAAAACCGTACCGTTGGCAAGGTTTGAAGCTTGAGCTGCGGTAAGAGACTGCGTCAGAACGCGGAGGATTGAAACAAGGGCGGTGTTGCCTTCACGCCGGACCGCCGCGTCCGTTGAAACCGTGCGGTCAAGGGCGCTGATCAAGGTCTGACGCACCGCTTCTTCAGCCAGCGGAGACAGGAAGTCCAGACCGCGGATCGCGAGGAGCGGATCCACCTGATCATTACGCAGAATGCCGCGGCTGCCGCTTGCAAGGCTGGCCAGAATCAGATCCACCACCAGTTTCACATCCGCGGCTGACATCACCATCATGCTCTGGTGCAGTGTCGCGGCTTCTGTCGCAGAGATTTCCATAATCTGCAGACGGGACTGGCCATTGATCGTGGTCGGAAGCGCCAGGAACGTACGTCCGTCGCGCGCCACAAAAATACCGGCCGTCGCAAGGCCTCTTTCAAATCTGTCAAGCAGCAGGTCCACGTCAATGTCACGCGCCTCGCGGCCGATTTCCTGTTCGCGCGCCAGGTTGGAGTTATTGGCAATATTAAAGGTCAATACCCGGATTTCTTCGCGCGTGGTGATCATGTCACGCACACCGGTCGGGGTTTCCACATGATTGGTTTCAAACGAAGTCACAAGGACAAACCGGCCGCCCACGGAAAGCCCGAGCACCTGGAACGGAAGGCTCGCAAGAAGGTTCAGCACATCGGCGGACATCTGGCCATTGGTCAATTGAACTTCAAACATGAGCGTGTCCCCCACATTGCTGGCCGCGCGGAACTCATTCAGACGGTCCACAATGTCAGCCGCCGGAATCTGGGACAGATAGGAAGTGAAGGCGGCAGTCAATTCGGAAATCAGCCGCGTGCGCTCCGCGGAGGCAGGAAGCGTATCGATATAACCTGCCACGTCACGGTAGCTTTCCGCATTCTTCACGACCGCGTTCGGGCTGAAAATTCCAGTGACTTCGCCCTTAACATTACGGAACACCTGGCCCAGATTATTCAGGAATACACGGCTGCCCGCGGGGACCTGCAAAGGAACGATCTGTCCGCTTTCATTAACAGTCGTTACCGTAACACCGTCAATGGTCAGTGTCGTTGCCGTATCGTTGGCAATGATTTGAGCCACTCCGCCGAGGACCAGAATGTCGATGGATGATGACTGCGCCTGAATCGTACGCGTCACGCTGCCCATCGTAATGACAGCATCAGTATTCTGATTCACGGTGACCTGAATCATGCCGGTTGTCGTGTTGACAGCAGAACCGACCGGCACCGTCACGCTCACACCGCTCTGCGTGGCGGTAACTCCCGTCGCGGTCTGCTGGACTGTTCCCTGTGTCGTCGTAACTTTCACCATTCCCGAAGCATCTACACTAATCGTGCTGCCGGCAAGAACTTGAACATTGCTTGTACCCATCTGAACCGTAACAGCACCCTGGCTGACCGTGACACTGCCTGCCGTCACCGTAAGAACGCCGGCAGCGTTCACGCTCAAGGTTGTGTTCGCATTGACCTGGTAAGTATTCGCGCCCAGCGTCAGCACGCCGCTGACAGCATTTGTTTTCACCTGGATCGCACCGCGGACAAGATTGATGCTGCCGTTGGCGGCCATATTGATTGAGGTGTTGGCGGCCATGACTGTGGTCATGCCATTCAAGATTCCCGTGGAGGTTTGTGTTGATGTCGAAACAGTAACCGCTCCATTCACGCCAACAGTAAGGCTTGTTCCAACGCCTGGGACAAAGGACTGTGTGCCGTTGGTGATCGTTGTCGCTACCGCAGCCGTGACAATCACCTCGCCCTGTTCTGCAACCAAAAGATTCGCTCCCGCACCCAGCGTTACAGCCGTAGAGCCGGATGTGACGACCGTGCCTGCAGCGGTATTAGTGACCACAGCGACGCCTGCCTGATCGATTGAGAATTGGGATCCGGCGGCAAGTGTCACAGTGGTGTTATTCGCAGTAGAAAGGACCACAGGCACTGTGCCTACCTGGACTTGAGTAACACCGAGACTGTCGACTGAAACTTTTGTGCCGACCTGAGCTTCGAACACGGTCGCGCCCACCACAAAATTAACCGGAGAATTGGTGACCGTTACATTACCGCTTTGCAACGTAACCGCGGCTTCCGTAAAGGTCAAACGTGTTGCTTCGGCTGCCGTAATAACCGCTCCGCCCTTGGTCATAACCGCATTCTGAGCAAGCTCCACAACCGACGTGTTGTTTTCAAAACGAAGGATGGTTCCGGCGCTGAACGTGAGACCCTGGAAAAGGACGCTGCTGGCGCGTACACCCGTTGTTCCCGCTTCAACCACAATGCCCTGGGCCGTAACTGTCACACGGGCATCTTCGAGTTGAGTCAGCGTTAATCCCGTATTTGTAAAAATTCTTGTCTGAGGTCCAGCCGCAATGATGGCCGTTCCATTTTCAGTGACCGTAATCGATCTTCCCTGTCCGACTTCCACAAGCTGGCCGTTCAGCGAAAGAACGGTATTGGCTCCGCTTTGAGCAACAACAACTCCGGCAATGTCGACCGTTAAGGCAACGCCTGCTCCAAGCCGTACGGTCACGCCCTGGTTGACAACGGTCAGGCCGCCGGTCACCGCTGCTGTGGGTGTGATCGTCGAAACTCCCTGACTGTTGACATTGACAACGGTTCCTGTACGAGCGTTGATGACCGTGCTTCCATACGCAAAACTGACGCCCGCGGCCGTTGTGCTGCCGACCGTCAGCTGACCGGTCTGCACCATGATCTGGCCTGAGCTGTTCACAAGGAATGAAGTGTTTGCCGCCGCGGCAAGAGTCGAAGCTCCAACCACCACATTGCCCGCTGTCTGAGCAACCTGAACTGAGAGCTGGCCATTGACCAGGCTCACCTGGGCTGCGGCAGGGACTGTGACGGACTGGCCAAAGCCAAAAATCTGTTTTTGCTGATTCACTGTATCAGTCACTTCCACAAGGCCCTGCGCCGTCACATTAATATTCGCGGCAGCAGCTGTGACCGTGACACCGTTAACGATCAGCGTAACATTGGCCGCAGAGGCAACCGTGAAATTGCCGCTCGCATTCAGTGTCAGGGTTGTCCCGTTTTGAACCGTAATCACATTGGCGCCAACCTGCACATTGACGGTACCCGTGACAACTGTCACCGAGCCTGCTTTTGTGAGCGTGACAACGCCGGCCGCATTGACCGTCATTTCGGTTCCCGCCGCCACCTGATAAACGGAACCGTTCACCGTGACCGTCGAGGCCTGCTGTGCGACCACATTAACAACACCGTTATTCACGGTGACCTGGGCACCCGCCGCAGCTTCAACAACCGTGCTGCCAACCAAAACCACCTGAGTCTGTGTCTGCGGGTAAACGATTGAAATATGTCCCAGATTGTCGACCGTGATTACGCCGCCGGCCGTCACCTGAGTCGTAACACCATTAATCACCACTGCCGCACCCAAAGCACCAGCCTGAACCGTCCAGACTCCCTGTGCATTGACTTCCACCGCTGCGCCGGCCTTCGTAAGGATCTGCGTTCCAGCCACAGTCAACGTACCGGTCTGAGTCAAGGCTGTGGTGCGGATCACGCCGCCAGCAACAACATCAAGACCTGCAGCAACCGTCAGCGTGGCGTTTCCAAGGGTATAGGTCACCGCTGCTGAAGTCGTGGGACGAACCGTGTCCACCGCTGCCACCACAGTTCCGGTAACACGGACTGTGGCGCTTCCATACTGAACCGTCGCGCTGCCGCCTGAAATCGTGACCTGACCCGCTTTAACTGTCAAAACGCCTGAGTTATTAATAGTAAGACTGCTGTTGGCGCCGATTGTGTAAGTCAGGCTCGCGGAGGAAACCGTGCGGGTCCGGTCGCCGGATTCCAGTGTCACGGCACCACCCGCAAAGTTCACACCCACCTGGGCCGGCACCGTAAAGGTCTGGCCGTTCACCGTCAGAAGAATCTGGCCGGCCGGGTAAAGAACCTGAACTCCCTGAGCATCGACAGAAATAATTGCGCCCACACCCACTTGGGCCTGAATTCCGTTCACGGTCACCGCCGCGGCACCCACGCCAGTGACCATAGTGACAACGCCTGTGGACGTCACATTGACCCGAGTCCCAACTCCGGCTTCAATCTGAACGCCATTGGCTTGAATCGTTGTAATGTCCTGGACATTCAAAACCACGTTACCGGCGAGGTCCGTGGTGATGACCGCACCCGCACCAACCTGCATAACGGTTGTGCCCACCGTCACTGTCCGGACATTGCTTGATGCGGCGATGGTCACGGTGTCGTTTATGACTTCAATGACAGTTCCCTTTTCAACCTGAATGACCGACTGGCCGTAGCGGATCAAGCCTCCGCGGCCCGCCGTGAGTTCCACGCGGCCTTCGGTAACGGTGATGGCGCTGGCCGTATCAATCGTCATGACCGCGCCCGGGGCCAACTGGTAAATCGAACCGTCTGCCGTTACCACCGAGTGCACCGATGACGTGCTCGTGTTCACCACGGTGGCGGTTCCGGAAACAACCGTAATTTTCTGAGCCACGGTTCCGCTGGCGCCAATTGCGACTTCCTGAACACGAACCGCAGAGCTTGCCGCAGCGGTGATCAGCTGGGCGTTTGAAACAACCGTGACAGATTCCGTGGCGGAAGTATTCTCAAGCGTGAAGACTCCCGTAACTTCAATATTCTTGCCTTCCGTCAAAATGACCCGTTCACTCGCGGCAACTGTAATCACGGCCGTACCCACCGTCACAGTTTTCGCCTGGGCCGCAACATTTTGAACCGTAACAGTTCCATTCACAAGACGGATGCTTCCATTCTGCTGAACCGTAAGGGCGGAATTACCATTGACTGTGTAAAGAGCACCGTTGATATTTACCGTACGCACCGCAGCCGTACTGCCGGGGTTCGCGATGGAGATGGATCCGCCGGTTACGGTCACATTCCCGGCGGCGTCCAGCGTCATCGTGGAGCCGCCCGTGAGGCGGTACCCCAGACCATTGATATCCAGCACCCGGACTTCCGCAGCAGCCGCGTGGGCAATCGTCACAGCACCGGTTGTCACAGCCAAACCGCCGGTCGAAGTAACTTCGATCTTTGTGGCGGCCTGCGTGGCGGTATAAGTCACGCCATTGACCGTTTGAGCCTTGTTCACATCCACGACCATGGCCACAGTGCCCTGTGAAAGAGTTACAGCACCCTGCGTATTGACTTCGATCCGGGAATCCTGAGCGAGCTCATAAACCTGCCCCAGAATCGTGACCGTCACAGAGGCAGGACCCGAAGCCACGGCCACGGCGCCGGTCGTAACATTGATAGAACCAGCGGCATCCACAGCGAAGACCGTGCCGGCCTTGGCCTCCACCTTGACGCCATTGACAACCACATTCGAATCCACGGTCGCATGGAAGGACGGAACGCTATTTTCAAAAACGGTCTGAACTCCCGCGCCAACCGTATAAACCGTAGTGCCAACCGTCACGTCCAAAGTACGGTTCACAGGGGCCGCGATCGAAACCTTACCCTGAACGTCGATATTGACCACCCCGCTTTGTCCGACCACCACCGAAGTGCCAGCAACCTGAATGACAGAGCCGTTGGTTCCGGCAACCAGGGTGACAGCGCCTGCCGTATCCACGCGAACCACACTGCCTTGGTTGACATTCACCACCGTTCCGCCGACGGTTACGACCGCAGCGGCGGAAACAGCCGTAAGCTCGACCTGTCCGTTTTGAGTGTTGATCACTGCCGTGACACCCGGAGTGGTGTTAATCACAGTGCCGCCGACATTAAGTACGGTTCCTGCGGTTTCAGAAATCACGGCCACTTTGCCGGTTTGCGTATCAATCGAAACGCTGATGCCTGTGGCAAGTGGAACCACCATGCTGCCGACCGCAATCTGGGAATTGGCCGCCGTGATCCGAACCGTCCCCTGAGCATTAACATTGACCAGAGTTCCCGCGCTGATCGCTGTCGTCACTGAACCAAAACGCATGGTCACGGCTGTCGGTCCCGTGACACTGACATTCCCGCCTGTGACGATCACATTGCCATTGCTGTCCACGCGGATGCTTCCAGACCCGGACACATCCAAAATGCCTGTCCCGACTTTGACAACTGTGGCAGCTGCTCCCGTATTGACAAAGGAAATACCGTCCTGGGTTTTAACAATCTGAACGCCCGCCGCAACTTCCACCACTTGGCCGCCGGTTTCGATCTTGAGGGTGCCTTCGGTGACCATGACCGTACCGGCAGCGCTCTCAATCTTAAGAGCTCCCTGAGCGGTATAAGTGAGCTGAGTGCCGGCCGCGACCTGATAAACCGTTGTGCCTACCACCACCTGTCCCACGACATTCGTACCCTGAATCGTCGTAACGCCGTTCACCACAGAAACCTGCACATTATTCGTCAGGGTCACGGCTTGGCCCGCGATCGTCACCACTGCGGCCGCGGTTCCATTCACCGTGCTGACCGTAAACGTCACACCCTGCTGAACCACCACACTGCCGAGAGTCACAGTGCCTTCAACCACTTTCACGCCTTCCTGACCCAGCACAAGGACTTGGGCATTGGCCGCAATCTTCACGGTTTCACCCGCCACGGTAATCGTCTGTTCCACAGCCGAAACCTTGATCGCAAGGCCTGCTTCTGAAAGCGTAAAGATTGTCCCGGCGGGAAGCACAACATTCTGGCCGTTGACCGGAACTGTAAGGTCGGCTACGGCAGTGTATTCCACAGTTGTCGCGGTTTGAGAAACCGTGGTTCCTGCCGGAACCACGAGACCATTGACAAGAATCGCGGCGGGAAGCGTGTACTGAACAGCTCCCTGCTCCGTGACATTAATCGTTGTCACAGTCACGGTATTTCCAGCAAGATTAATCACATTGGTACCGGTCACCGTCACGGCTCCAAGAGAGTTCACGGTAATCGTCGTGTTGGCCGCAAGCGTTACTCCGCCGATCTGGGTCGTGGTTCCGGCCACCTGATAAGTCATCACGCCGTTGCGGTTGACCGTCACCTGAGTACCGCCGGCAAGGGCCAGTTGAGAATGGCTGCCGATCGTAACAAGACCGCCAATATCGGGAACCTTATAGGTCAATTCACCGGTCGCTTGATTGACCTGGAACACCGTGTCCGCCGGCAGTTGGACCTGAACATTTCCCATCTGGATGTTAAGTGCTGTCCCGGCAGGCGGGGTAATGATCTGAATACCGCTGCCATTGGCCACGATGTACTGAGCAAGGTCCGTGACCGCAACCCCTGAACGGATAATCGCAGCCACAAGCGCAATATTGGTCGCAGTGACCTGGGTCAGGCCGCCCGTGACCTCAGTCAGCGCCTGAAGAGTCGCAACATCGACCTTCAAGCCAAAGCTGATCACCTGGACCGCGGCCAAAACACTGGCTTCCACGATATCTATTTTCGCAGCCGCAAGCTGAACCGCGGCTTCAATACGTTCCACGGTTTGAACCGCAAGACCTTTTTCGATCAGAATATTGACCGCGGCAATGCTCGCGGCTGTGATCTGGAACGCCGGGTTCACAACAAGGATCGCTTCGACAGATTTGATGTCCACAGCAGTAATCTTTGTGACATCAATCGCCTTGTCTTTCGAGTCAAGAATCGCCTGAACGGCTTGAATACTGGCGAGAGTAATATCCTGCACCAACACACCGGATTGAATGGCAACAATGGTCGCGGCGATTTGAGCAGCCGTAATAGTTGTTCCCGCAGGCACCACCAGCTGAATCGCCGCAACCGCCTGGGCAAGATTCGCAGCCGTCACGGTCACATCCACGCGCTGAATCACATCCACCACGCCGCTGATGAGCGCCGGTGTAATGGGAATCGCCTGCGCGCCAAGAGTCACATTCGCCTGCTGAAGGATCTGAACCGCAAGGGCCGCATTCTGCGCCAATTGGGCAACATTCTCCTGTTTCGCGGCCCGGTCAAGAATTACCTGCTGAACAAGATCCACGGTCTGAGTTGTCACAACCACGACGGTTCCCTGGGCAGCGATGGTCTGAAGAGCTTGCACAATCTCCTGAGCTCGTTCGACTCCGTACGTTGCCACAGCACGGGCAATGGCTGTCACTGTCGCCGTATCGCGGGATACTGTCACGTTATTGTTAGACACCGCTGGTTGGGTCGCCTGGTTTACGGTATTCAGAATCGTTCCAGCCGCTTCAATGTCCGAGGCTCGGATCGGCTGAGTCACCACGACACCGCCGGGCAGGGTATCAATTCCAAAAATCGCCTTGATCACAAGCCGGTAATCGATACCAAACGTATCTCTGTACAGATTTACGATGTCCTGAAGGGAAATCGCCGCTCCCTTGATTTTGGCCGCGTCATAAAGAACTTTCGAAATATCCAGAAGGCTCATGCCCGGAAGCTCGGCCTGAATCGCGCGGACGATGTCCACAAGCGGCACATTCTGCTCACTCAAACTCTTGACCGCGTCTTCGAGCGTCAACCCGTTTTCAAGACTCAGTTTGACGACTCCGGAATAGGGCTGCGAGTACGCTTTGAAGACGGACGCAAGCACCGAGAGCCTATTAATCAGCGGCATGGCCAGCGCGTCAAAGAAGAGGCGGGCCGTTTCGAGGAACCCAAAAACACTCTGGTTCCAGAAGAAGTTCCAAATCAGCCCAAAAAGCCCGATGACATCGCCGATGCCGGCGCGGGAGATCACGGCACGGGCCATCTGGTTTTTCGTAACATTCGCGTTCGTGGCGTTCAGAAGCATTTGACCAATCTGAATAATGCTGATACTGCCGGAGGCCAGGAAGAGATCGATCAAACTTCCAAGATCCTGCTGGTTCACAAAACCGCCGAAGTAGTACACAAGATCTTCCATGGTCAGGGTCGTGCTGTCCGCCTGGCCATTAATGAAGATCTGGGCGATCTGGAGAAGGCTCAAGCCCTTGCTGACAAAGAAGGTAATCATGTCATTCACGCTTGCCTCATCGATTTCACGGCCGAAGATATCCGCGATTTCAGCCACACTCAATTTTCCGGCATCGACAAAGATTCCGGCAAGCGTCACAAAGGAAACACCGCCCTGGAGGTGAAGGACGTTAATAATGATCCGGAGCTGTTCGCGGTTGGAAGCGTCCACACGCGGGGCAATCAGACGCGCAAACTCAACCATATCGACGTTTTGGGCCGACGCCACCGCGACGACAAACTGCGCCAGAGTCAGGCGCCCGTCACGGACAAAGGCATTCATCAGGGCTTCCATATCTTCAAGCCGCGCAACCTTGGCCATGGAGTTGGCAAGCATAAAGGCATTCATTCCCGGAAGGCCCGCCAGCGTTTCAGCGACAGCGCCGAGAGAGAGGCCCGCCTGCGACAGGGCCGCAATAAAGACGTCAAGGTTCGCCGCGTCCGTGGTCAAATGATAGAATTCCGAGAAAGCTTCCACCAGGGTCTTCACGGCATTGGCATCCGTGATGTTCACCTGGGCAAAGAACGCTTTCACCAGGATACCCATCGCATATTCCGGCAGCGTCAGCAGCGCGTTATTAGCAAAAATCTCAAGCATCGCCAGAACCTGCGCTTTATCGCCCATGTCCATGCGGCTGGCAATCGCGCCAAACACCCGTGCGGCAGCTGCTTCAATATCCCCGCTCGTATAATCCAGAAGCTGTGCAGCCACAAGCGCAAGCACTTTGAGATTGTTGAAATCAGAGAAGAAGCCGAGCGTTGAAATTCCAGCGATGACATTACCCAGGTCGGTGAAACCTGCGGCCAAAAAGTCATTGATAAGGCTTCTCAAATCAGCTTCATTTGTGACTGCGTTTTCAAAAGCCGCGGCCAGACGCGCCATGTCATTGATGTCCTGAACGTTCATGTTGCGCATGAAACGCTGGAGGATTGCCACCCGCGAAACATTGCCCTGATTCATCAGAATATCAATGACGGCCTGCATATCAGCAGCGCTGAAATTTGAGTCGGTCATATACCGGTGGGCCAGCATTTCGGCCAGTTCTTCAAAGACCTGCGGCATGGTCACAATACCGGGGATACTCACAAAGGCCTGAGTAAACGCCGGGAAAGTGACACCCTGCTGAGTATTGAAAGCCTCAAAAAGGCTGAAGAGCTCAAGGACGTTTGTAAGGTCAAGATTCGCGGCAAAGGCATTCATGATCGCGCTCAAGTTTGCCGGAACCGACAGGTCCGTATTCCGGGCAAAGGCCGCGAGGATCTGCGCCATTTGAGCGCTGTCCGTGACATCAATCTGTGCGAGAAGGACGCCTGCAATTTCCGTGGCTGAAAGTCCCAGATTGGAAAGGACGTCCAAAATGCGGGCAAGCTCGGCCGCGTTTGTGAAATAACCCTGTTTTTTGGCTGCAAGCGCGGCCAAATTGGCCAGCTGCAGGATCTGCGTCTGGGTCAAAGTCACATTCGAGAGCGTGCCGAAGGCAAACAGCAGATCCGCCAAATTCACTTGAGCGGCAGCGAAAGCATTGAACAGTTCCGTGAACTGCGCAGCATCATTGAGGTTCGTGATCTGGGACAGAGATTCAAGGATTTTGCCAAGGTTGTTCAAATCATTGATGTCCACAACTCCCTTGAAAATATCGACAAGCGTCTCAAGCGTAAAATTATTGCCGTCAATGTCCTTTAAGGACTTGAAGAGATTAAAAAGTCCAGCCAGTTGAATGATGCTGAGGTCCGCAAAACGCGTGGCAAACAACCCCACAAAACCCCGGATGTCGGCCTGGACCATGGGAAGGACCTGGAAGGCGTTCGCCAGGTCAAGAATGTCAACGCCTGCCGTGTGAAAGAACTCAAGCAATTCGGAAAGCTCGGAAAGCTGTCCCACATTCCGGTAATTCGAGAAGCCGAGCACTAGGAATTTAAGGGCGTCCAGATCTCCCGCAGGAAGAGCGTCCACAAAAATTCCGACAAGATTCAACAAATTGATGCTCCCCTGGTTCACAAAGACGCCAAGGATATCCTGGAGCTCCTGGACCGTCATGGCACTGGTTCTGAGGGCCATGAGATTTGCAAGGGATTGGGCAAAATTCGCATCCGCAAGATTTTCCGGCGTCATAAACGCTTTCACAAGATCCACGATCGAAACATTCGAATTGCCGAGGAAGCTTGTGATCAGACGGTCCACAGCCCCATCCTGCGTCATGTTGTTCAGGCTCAGGATATCGGTGAAGACTTTAAGCAGCTGGGTCAGGGCCTGAAGGTCGCCCGCATTGATTTTGCCCGCAAAGAACTGAGCCAGCATGAGCAGCGAGCTTTCATTGCCGGTGAAAGCTCCGGCAAACACGCTCGCAAGATTGACCATGTTGATGTTGGGCACACTCGAGAAGAGGTTCAGCACGCCCAGGATTTCCAGAACGCTCACATTGACATTCGCATTCATGATTCCTGCGAAAATGCCGGCAAAACCCAGAACCGCCGCTTCGGAAAGATTGGGCAGGTTAAGGAACACGGTCGCGATATCCACAAGGCCAACGCCCGGGACGCCGGCAAAAATCTGCGCCAGCTGAAGCAGATTCGCTTCCGTCTGCAGGGACGGTATAGACATAAACACGGACAGAAGCGCCAGGACTTTCGTGGAGTCAAGATTCGGAATGCCGGCAAAGACCTGAGCGATCTGGATCATGTGCAGATCATCAAGGCCTTTTGCTTTAAAGATATCCGCGAGCGCGGCAAGTCCTGCAGCATCGAGGGCCGCGGCCTGCGGCATGTTGATAATCAAAAGATTGGCGAGGCGGATCACATCATCCTGCGTCAGCTGCTCCAGACCCACAAGAGCATTGGCGAGCCCCACGATATCGTTGATCGTGGTAAACCCTGTCAAAAGATTCATAAGATTCACGATGTCCTGGCTTGTCAGGGAAGGAATCGCCTTGAAGATGTTCGCAATATCCAGCGCCTTCAGATCTTTAAAGGAATTCAGGTCACGGAAAAGGTCCAGAATCTGAAGTAAATTCGCGCCCGTAAAGCCTGGAACATTCGCAAAGTTGCCAGCCATCAGGGCATTCAAAATACCGACGGCGGTAAGTCCCTGGAAAGTTCCCAGTGTGGAAAAGGCGTTGAAAATATCAACGAGATCCGTATTGCTCAAGTTCGGGATCGTGGTAAATACCGTAAGA
Source organism: uncultured bacterium (assembly GCA_964434115.1). Taxonomy (GTDB): domain Bacteria; phylum Omnitrophota; class Omnitrophia; order Omnitrophales; family Aquincolibacteriaceae; genus ZLKRG04. Next base: position 135,707 of record CAYSSX010000007.1, on the reverse strand, counting down.
AGGTCCACAAAATTCAGGCCCTGCAAATTGGGAAGCCCGAGGAAGACCTGAACCACATTCACAATCGGAACGTTCAGGTTCGTGAAGCTGCTGATCAGCTTCTGGAGCTGGGCAATGTCTGTCACATTGCCTGCAAACACTGTGACAAAATCCGTCAAGTTCTGGAGGTCCGAAAGGTCCACCACCGATGAAAAGACAAGGACAAGATTCTGAAGGTCCTCAACTTTAATATTCGCGAAATCCACAAGGCCGGCGAAAACCTGCACCAGGTTCGGGATCGAGAATTTATTAAACTGCACCAGGATACCCGCGAGTTCCGACAAATCAAGGTCAAGTCCCTGCACCGCACGAATATTGCTGATAATGTCATTAATGTTGGTGTCGTTAATTCCCGGCAGCTGGACTAAGGCGCCCAGGATGTCCACAATCTGGTCGTGTCCGATATTCGGGAGCGTCAGAAGCGCCGTAATGACCTGTAAAGAGCTGAAATTGCTGTTCTGCAGGAAAGAGCTCAACGCGATCAGCTGCGTGATTTCCCCAATGTTCACGCCGCTTTGCAGCAGGCCGTGAATGAGCGATGTAAAATTGGCCGCATCTACCTGAATTTGCGGAACCGCGAGGAAGTTCTGAACCAGCACAGCAAGATCAAAATTTGGAACGCCCTGATAGCCTTGAATCAAGGCAATGGCAAGCTGGCCGAAATCAAACTTGCTGAAATTGGTACTCAGCGTGTACTGAACCAGCGCCACGCGGAGTGTTTCAGCATCAAAGCCCTGCATGCGGAACAGGCTTACAACCTGAGGCAGAGAATACTGGCCGAGAAGGAAGTTCAAATTATCCAAACGGACCAGGTCAGGCGCCACCTGCGGCAGGTTCACCAGCTGTCCCTGCAGCATATTGAAGATGCCCGTCAATCCCACCAGGAAGCCCAGGCCGCCCAAAAGCGATGTCACAAAACCCGCGGCCCCGGCAAGCGCGGTGAGCATGGTGCCTGACAGCGAAAGCAGAGGCAGAATCAACGGTGAGAAGACAAAACCGGCCTGATTGAGAAAAGCTGAGAAGAAGCTGGACACGCCGGTGGAATTGTTGAACCGCTGAATAATATTAAAGGCGGTGTGGAAAGTGGCGGCCGCACCGATAGCACCCGCAATACCCAGGAAAGTCCCGCCCGTGGCAAGCGTAATCGCGGTGACCAGGCCGCCGGCCACAACGCCAAAAGCAAAGAGTCCCATGAAGTTCCCCAGAGACAATGTGCCGTGGTAGTCGTTATTATGAAGCGCCGCGAACACAAGCGCCTGAGCCACCACCATGCCGCCAAGCACAAGCCCTAAGGCCAGACCGCCTGTCAGGAACGAAGCCGCCAGGGTCGCGCCAATAGCAAGCACGCCGCGGAACGCGCTTTCTTCCCACATTCCTTCCAGGATGGAGCCTCCGATAAGTCCAAAACGATTCACGAGTGTATTTCCAAGAATTGAGGCGGTTCCCGGGGAAAGCGGAAGAGATGACGGCATGGCCTGCGGAATCGCGGGTGACGCGCGGGTAGCCTGGGTCGATGCCAAAGTGTCCCGAAGATTATTCAAAAAGTGTTCCGTATGGAATTGCGACGGGATATTGGCTGCCTGAGTCGCTGTTTGTGTTCCCGCAAGCTTGGCCGCAGCCATAAACACATTGGTGTTGGAAATCTGGGACACAAATTTCGTCAGTCCGTCAGTGCCGCCATCCTTGTAAACATCCGAGAGTTTGGTCAGTTTAAGATTCTCACCCAGTGTTTCCAGAACTTCGTTACCATCCAGGCCCTTGACAGCCCGGAGGGTAGCAGCGACATCCGCTGTTTTCTTCAAAACTTCAAGGCCGCCGGCCTGTCCCAGGGTTTGGGTGACAAAGGCCTGGAAATCTTTCGCATCCTTAAAGAGACCTGCCACAGCGTCAAGGTCTGCACTGCCCATATTGGTAATCAACTGCTGATAATCCGCCGTGCCCATAAAATCGCGGAGCGCGGCCAGGTTTTCACTGGTGCTAATCGCGCCGCCTTCACCGCCCATAGAAAGGAATTCTGCGAATTGCTCGGCAAGAGTTTGTGCGGCATCCTTGTCAACTCCGATCGTAATAAGCAGCAACTCCGTCACATCGCCGCCAATACCTTCCACAAACACTTCGTCAAGGAACCCCTTCAATCCCTGGCCGATGAAGTTAGCCAGGAAATTCTGACTTCCCATCTGGATCGCCTTCTGGCTGATGTCCGGGATAGCGTTCAGGAAACTGAGCCCGAATTTCTGTCCCAAATACAAACCCATGGGACCCAGCAAGAACAACGCGGGCCCAAGGGGCATGGTATGAAGGAAGGTCAAAAGTGACGACTCCCCGCTGATATTGCCCAAATGGAGGGCGGTACTGATAAAACCGCCCAAAAGATTGGCGAAAAATTTCGCGAACGCAGACGCCTCTTTATTCGACGGATTTGCGTACTGTTTAAGAGCGTTGGCCATCTGAAACAAATTCTGACGAATATCATAGTTGACCAGTCCATTGCCCGAACCCGCCGAAATCAAATTCATCAAGGTACCAAGACTTGAAATCGTGGCCTGGGCGCCGCTGAACATCATGTTCATCCAAAGTCTCAAAGAAAGGGCAAATGAACCGGTTGAAAGCGTCTGCGCCACCATGGCTTTGACAAAAATCCAGTTTCCTTTAAAGCCAAGCAATCCTTTAACCGTCCCCAGGATTCGGCCCGCGATAGCAGACAGCATACCCCGGAACGTGCTGGTCACTTCCGGGACCATGCTCGCGAACTTCTTGGAAACACCGGTTGACCAGCCGGAAAGTTTCATGCTGGCGATAAATAGAATTACATCCGCAGCAAGACCCAAAACGCCACTAAACTTAAGGCCTGTCATGGTAAAGAAATTAGCGCCTGCAAGCGTGGCTGCACCGATCAGAAGTGCAGGAATCAAAAGAAGAAAACCTACGCCGCCAAGGGCAAAGGCAGCTCCGACAAAACCGCCAATCAGTGCCAGATTCAGAGCCAGGGAAAGATAAAAGCTGTTCTGAGCCAGGTTATTCATGAGTGCGATGTTCTGGGTGACAATATTATTTTTACCCATGATCCGTTTGTAATCATGTTCTCCCACGCCCAAAATATTTCCCACAAGCAGAATCGCGGCTGTGTAAGTGGCCATGATCACGGCTTTTTTATCGGCAAGAGAACCCTGGTTATACGCGGCAATTCCACCCACTAAAAGGATGATTCCGGCGAGCGTCATGGTCAAAAGGGATACGGTCAGAACGGTCGCCAGGATGGACGCCCCAAAGGAGAGCGTGCCGGCTGCCGCGAAAAGCAAGGGAGCAAAAAAGATCGCTCCCGCAATCGCAAGCGCAATCAAGGCGATGCCCACGCCAATAGCAACGGCTATCGCCATTTCGGGATTCGCCTCTGCCCAGCGGAGAATAGCTGCAGCGGCATGAACAAGAGCGCTCTGAATGGGCCTAACAATATTCGCGGTAATCCAATCGCCGATATCCTTAATGGCATGCCCAAGGTGACTAAGCACCTCAACCGGGCTCTTGCTATTGATGATTTTATTGACAAAATCGACGGTGTTATTAACAACTCTCACGGCGTTATTCGTAAAGTTGATCATGCCATTCATCAACGAAACAAAGCCTGCTTCGAAATCAGAATTGGCAACAGCTGCAAGGACACCCGCTCCTACGGCTGCGTAAATAAACCATGAAGGCGCAATCAACAAAGATCCGGCAATAATGGCTCCCCAAGCCAGAGTGTGGAGAATACCTTCACCATTCACCAACCAGTTGGCTAATTCTGTCGACGCAAACCAATTCCACGCAGCCACGACTTGCTGTCCCGCCCAGTTAATCCAGCTGCCAACTTCGCTCACAATAGGCCGCAGAAAATCACGTGCGATTTCAAGACCCGCAACAATCTGCTTACCAACCCAAGCCGCCCCCTCTTTAATCCATCCTCCAACCGTTTCTACTGCAGGCTTTACGACATTATTCCAGAGGGGCACGGCCCAAGGGGCAATCGCGTTGTTCCAAACCCAGTTCGCGGCAGGAACCACATAGTTGTTCCATTGCTCAACCCAAAAATCTTTAACATATGTCAAGTAATCCACCACAGGCTTCAGGACATAGTCCCAAACTGGCTGCAGTGTTTCTTTAATAGAATCAAAGATCTGTTCAAAAATATCTTTGTGCAGACGCACGGTTTCATACGGTTTATCAATCGTGAAGCTGTCCCAATCCTGCAGTTTGAGCGGCTCACCCACTGTGTTCACCCAAAAACCGGTAACAGCCCGTTCACCTGCGGCATTGCTTACGCTGTTGGTGATTTCTGTGATTTCCACCAAATGCGCAACACCGTACTTGTCACGCTGGAGTTCCTGACGGACCTGGCGGGTGTGTTCATCAATAAGGCCGTTTTCACGCAGGGAACGTACGGTTTCACTGATCAACGCGCCGCCTGTCTTGCCGGCAAAGACCTGTTCCAAAATCGCAAGGCCGCTCTGGAAAACTTTTCTCACCTGGTTGTCGCGGTTGTCGACAAGAGAAACCGCAACCTGCGCCTGATTCAGAAGGCTGAGAAGCTTGGCTTCATCTTCGGTCAGGGCCACAAGGCCTTCGACCTTTTCAATGTCTTCTGCCGTGATCGCGCCCACACGTTCCAATTCACGAAGGCGGGCTTTTTTCTGTTCTTCAATACCGGCCCAGATTTCGCTGGAGTGCAGGCCTCCGTTAAGCACACGGCCGTCGGCGGAAAGCGTGACGTGGGCTTTGACACGCTCTTCAAGGGCGTTGATTTCAGTCAGGGTTTCCGAAAGGAAAATCGACTTGCTCTGGTAAGCCCGAGCACGTGAGGCGAAGCCGCCGTCACGGGCCTCGGAAAGAAGACCGATTTCCTTAAGCCCTTGATCCGCCTCAACCGCCAGGTAATCATAGTTCGAGCTGGAGGTGAACTTCTGCGGATCAAAATCAGAGAAGTTGAACATTAAGTTGTAGGACCAGTCAGAAAGATTCCGGCGGCCGTTCAGGGAGAAATCATCGAGAAGTTTACCGTCTTCCACCTTACCTGCCGCGGATCCGTTTTCATAGAAGTCCGAAATACGGGCCACGGTGTCTTCATAAAGTTTCTGGACCGTATTGGCCACATGCGTCGCGTCGCGGGCCAAAAGTTCAACCGCGCCGCCGCCTTCCGTGTAATCCCGCTGAATCTTGAGACGCATGGCCCGGAGGGTTTCTTCCAGGGCGGCTTCCTTGTTGTTGTTCAGGGACGCGATACCGCTTTCACCGCCTAAGCCGTAGAGGAATTTACCGAGCACAGGGTCAATATCTCCGGAGGCATATTCGCCGCTCATGAGAGCGTGCATGATGTCCAGATACCCTTCCTTGTTCTTCAGGGCGTCAATACCGTAATTGGTTCTGACTCGGATACCCGCGCCGCTTGAAATGCCGCCGTAGTTGTCCGGCACATAGGATTCCCACTCGTCAGAACCCGAGCTGTAATAGCTGTTGATCAAGCCGACGCCCGTGTCCCCTGCGCCGCCTTCCAGGAACAGATCTTCAAACTCACCGGTGTAGTCATAGCGCCCGTTGTTCCAGGGATCGCCCGGATCATTAATGCGGGTCAAGGCTTTGCAGTCCGCGCCATCCGCACCGATGGTATCTTTACAAAATGTTTTTGCCAGCTCATAAAGACCCGGCGTTTTGGGACGGGTCACGATCTTCGCCACGTCGGTACCGTCAAAGAAATCGGCATGCGAAGCGACAATGACGCTGAAATCACCGGTTTCGTTGTAAATGTTCGCCAGCTGTCCGTCTCCGCGGATTTCCTCGCCGGCCTTGATGCGCGGGTCGGAAAGCACTTCGTTGCGGCGGGCCGTATCAGCGGCGGCAGGGCCGTCAAAGCGGACCGTTCCGTCACTGCCTAAACGCCGGCCGGCAAGAAGCATCTTGCGCTTGATTTCTTCCATCTTCTTTTCATAGCTGCCATAGGTCTTCTTGATGATGGGGATGCCGTCCTCGTAACCCACGATGATATTATTGAAACGGTTCTCGCCGAAGACCGCCAAAGAGCGGATCATATCGATAATGACGTTCACGTCCTTGGTCTTGGTTTCCGTGTGCGGGTCCGTGTAGTTGAAGAATTCCTGTTCCGTGATAAAGCCCTTGTCCAGCCATTCCGCGAGGACTTCAAGGGTGGTCATCTTCTGGCCGCGCGGGTCATTAGGATTTCCGCCCTGCCGCAGGTAATTCATCTTGTCGTCAAAGTCTTTCTTCGTGTCGAAATATTTGATCGGCCCGACGCTTTCGCCGAAAATCTCGGCAACGGTTGAAAACAGGGCCATTTCCTGGTTGGTCGCGCCCATTTCAAAGGCGTGATTGGTCAGGGAATCAAGGACGATAAAGCCCATTTCCTGATAAACCTTATTGCGGTCATCTTCGCTGCCGTTATAGTTGAGGCCGAGCGGAGCGGCAATCGCGTCACGGATAAAGTTATCGCGTCCGCTTTCCGTAAAGCGCCCGAAATCGCCCGCGTAGAACGGCTTCCACCAGTCTCTCGGCAGAGAGAAGAACTTCGTGTACTGGCCCGCCGTGAGCTGCTGCATGATCGTGATGATCTTGCGCACTTTCTCAATGTAGAAATTGTTCAGGGAGTTCTGGGCGTTGATTTTAAGGATCAGCAGACGGTTATAGACGATCTGCTCGCGAAGCATTTCATTGCCGAGGTTGCGGATCACGTCGTAAATCTGGCTGAAAATTTCTTCTCCAAGGGCCTGCGCCACGGGCGCCACATCCTTCAGCTGACGGATGTTCGAAACCTTCTTGTCGAGACCTTTCACAAGTTCATAGAGACTCTGAACATCGCTGCGGTATTCCGTCAAAGCACCCGGCTGCGTCGGGTCGGCCGGATCTCCAAAAAGGAATTTTTCGTAAATATTCAGGGCCTCTTCGTGCACGGCATCAAAGAAATCCTTGCTCTTCTTGATACCGTAGCTCGTGCCGGCCGCCGTAAACTGCGCGTTCACGGAAGCCTTAAAGTTGTTGAACAGCGCGGCATCCTCGGCCGTCGCGGGCGTGGCCCCGGCAAGGCTCTGGCCGAGGTGGAAGCTGCCCAGCATTTCCATGTATTTCAATTCGCGCGCCGCCTGCATATCAAGGCCCGCGGGAATCGATCCGGGCGTGACCGGGGCAGCCGCGGCGGCTCCCGGCGTCAGAGTCTGGTTAATTTCAAAATAGGAAAGTCCTCCGCGGTACGCATCCACCATCTGGTCAAACCAGGAATCGTAATTGTTTACGAGGCGGGTCAGTTCTTCTCCCATGACAAGTTCCGCTTCATCACCGCGCACCAAGACTTCTTTCTGGACTGATTTGTAGCTGTCATCCTGATAAGGCATGCCCAAGGTTTCATCCCACGGAGTCTGGAGATTGTCCGTTTCCTTGGCCGCGGAGGCGTCCAGAATATAGCGGCGGTTGCTCTGGACATCCGCGCCCTTGGGATCAACCAGCTCATACATGCCGTACTGGTCTTTCAGGGCCTTGCCAATCGTCATCTCCCAATTTTCATCTTTGGAAAGATACAGGCTGAGGTTATGAAGGATGCCGAAGTCGCCGGTTTCGAGCGTTTCGATCGGAGTTCCCACGGGAAGATCAAACGGATTTCCAAAAACTTCCGAGGTATCGCCTCTCAGGAACCGGATGAGGTAATCGCGGTAAGCGATTTTGTACTCCTTGATCGCGCGGATGGACTGCTGGAAGCGGGCTTCACCCTCAATCCCCTCTTCCACACGGCGCTTGGCGGCGGCATTCAGCCATTCTGCAGCCTTCTTTTCAAGTTCATCGAATTTGTCGGCCAGCATCTTGCCGCCCGTACCGATCTTCGTAGCGTAAACTTCCCGGTAAACCTTGGATTCATACTCTTCAAACACGTTGACGCCCGGCTTCACATTGTCCTTGATCACGTCTTCAGCGTAATCGCTTGTCGGGTCGCTGAGCCTTTCCAATTCGTGGCTGTCGCGGCGGGCCTCTTCCGCAGCGGCTTCATCAACACCCATCGCGTCATCGCGATTATTGAGATCGTCGACCGATTCCATGACGTAATGGTTCACATACGCCTTGGTCGGCGCCAGCTCTTCACGCAGGAACTGTTTGTATTCGGCCATAAACGCACCGTCTGTTTCAAAAGTCTTGTCACCGCCGGTAGCGACCCACTTGCCGCCCTGGAACGCGAGGTAGTACGCCGGGTCAAGATCGCTGACCTTCTGACCGTCTTCCTTGGCAAGTTTGTAGAATTGATTACGCGCCACTTCACGGTTGATGATGTAGCGGGCCGCGGAAGCGAAGGCGATGGAGTTGGCCACCGCATCATTGGTCCGGATCATGGAAAGCGCCTGGTTGCGCAGCTGAAGGATCTTGACGGCGCGCTCAGGGTCCACTTTCTGGATTTCGTCAAGTTTCAGGCTGAGGTCAACGGTCTCAAGGTCAAAACGAATTTCTTCGGTCGCAAGATTCAGGCCATTCTGCTTGCGGATCTGTTCATACCCGGTGAGGAGAGCGCGGGCAATGTCCACATAGCGGTTGTATTGGCTCGACACAAAGTCGAGGACATGCGTGGCCTGGTCTTTACCGTAGCGGGTCGTTCCCTTGAAATCGAAAATATCGCCAAGGCCCGTGATGGCCTCATCCGCCGGATTGCCGCCGAGAACATTGCTGTCATAAACGCGCTTCAGTTTGGTTTCCTGGAAAAGCAGAAGCGAATTATCCAGCTCGCGGAGTTTGGCCAGATAATCTTCAATCTTAAGAAGCGGCGAATCATTGTCTCCCGTGCTATTGAGAGTCTTCGTCGGATTCGACAGCAGTTCTTCCATGAAGCCCGAGATGTCACGGGTCAGGCTGTCAATCTTGGACAGACGGACCGACATATCACCGGTCAGAGTGCCGTCATAATCCGTGCGGCCCTGCTCCCAGATTGTATCCATGTATTTGGCAAAGAACTGGCTCATTGGCCCGGATTCATCAGGCGACGTGTATTGCAGATCCGCAATGCGGACAGGCGGTTCAGTGGCCGCATGTTCCTTGAGGCCGTTGACCGTTTCAGTGGTCAGTTTATTGATCGCTTCAAGGCTTTGCTTAAAGAGTTTTTCAACGTCGTATTCATAACGGTCAAGGTTGCCCAGCGCATATTGAAGGTCAGGGCCGGCAACGCCGCTTTCGCGCTTTTCGGCATCGGTCGGGAGTATCATCCTTTCAGAAGGCAGAATCAGCGACTGGAGCGTGGAGGGAACTTCCGTCCAGCCGGTGGTGAACTTGGTTTCCTTCCAGTATTTCTCCCACTCTTCGGCTGAGGCATCGGCCGCAGGTTCCGCGCCATTTTCATAGCGGACAAACCCGCGCAAATCCTGGTTCCGGGTCTCATTGAGATCATAGGCCACAAGGTCAGTGGCCTGCATGATGTCGGCCTTGTAACCGCCGACAAGGTTGGCGCTGCGCCTGAGGCTTTCTTCCGCCTGCTGAGTGGCTGTGCGTTTGGCTTCCATGCGCCGTTCTTCAATATAAGAACGGTATTCATTCTGGACCTCGTCAAGAAGGCTCAACTGGCCCACACGGGAAGCTTCGTCCGTCGTCGTGGTCACAATGTTGTGCGTAAGAAGGCCCATCACCTCATCAAACTTGGTCGAATCTGTTGCCGTTGTAAAACCAACCTTCTCAAGGAAGGTGTCAAACTCCGCGTCTTTTTCGACCTGGTAAACTTTGGTCTTAGTAATCATGTCTTTAATAGTCTTGCCCAGCCACGTCGAGTCGCTGAAAACCAGCTTCACTTTGCCGGCAAGGAGCCATTCCATCTTCTCGTTCATATCAAGGGCTTCAAACTGGCCTTGAAGCGCGGGGTTCGGAGGCCCCACAAGCTCACTTCTCACCACTTTGCAGTTCGGATTTCCATTGCAGGATACGGCAGAAAGTATGCCCGAGCCGGCGGAACCGGAGCCGGTCATGGTTCCACCCGGAGGTGTCGTCGTCGTCGAGCCGCCGGGGCTTCCGGGGCCGCCCGTGCCGCCGCCGGAGGATGAAGGCGGCGGACCCCACTCCACTTTTCGGGGTGTCAGCGCTGCCACTTGATAATCCACGATATCTGCCAAAAGCCCCAAGGCCTCGCTGTCCGGTTTGGCGCCGTACGTCGTATTGTAAAACTCCTTGGTCATAAACGGGAACACGGCCAGCATCTGGCGGGCCTGTTCACGGCCGGCATGCGGACCGTTGACATTCATGTAGGCGGTATCTTCTTCCCAGAGGTAATTTTCCAGGAAATCCTGCATACCGATTTTATCCGGATCTCTAATAAGGTCCGCGTCGCAGACCCCCTTGGTATCGCAAAGCTCTTTATTGAACTCGATTTCTTTTAACCGGTCGGTCACATACCTTTCAATCGTGTGCGCAAGACTGCTGTTTTCACGCGCCCGTTCATCCAGGAAAGAATTGGCCATGTCACCGGTTTCATCTTTTTCATCCTTAAGCACAGGGTCAATGGAATCCAGCGGCTGATCGTACTTGGTCACGTACTCCGTCAGGTTTGTCGCATAGCCCTTAAGAACCTTGAGTGTCCAGCGGTGTTCGATTTCCGTGGGACATTCCGGATCAGGCGGATAGCAGTATTCCGGGTTGAAAATCTGGCGGACGGTCTGGTCCGTGGATTCAAAGCGCGGAGAAATGATATTGGCGTCCGGGGCAATCAAAGCGCCTTCCATAATGGCTTCACCGATCGCAGCGCCAACGCCGAGCCCGGAAAGACCGCCGGCAAGGCCCATCATGACCGGGAAAGACATGGCCAGCATGGTCATATTCAAGAAGTATCCGAAAAGAGCCTGGCCATAACCTGACCGGCGGTTCAGCTCATCAAAACCGGGCAGGTTACCAATATTCTGGCCGCCATTCTGAGAAAGGCCTTGCAGGAAACCGGCCATACCAGCCATGGACCCGCCGCGTGCCGCGGCAATTTTCTGGTACGCCTTAGCAATGTCATCAAGTACCACGGTCGGCGGCATTTGGTCCGTAAAAGCAAAACCGCTGATCTGATAGTAGCCGCCGCGGTCAACCATGTTTTCAATGGCGCGAAGACCGTCCCCAGGAGCCGCGCCGTTTAACAACTCATCAATGATCCGTTTGAATTCCGTGTCTTTCTCATTGGTCAGACGGCTCAAATCTTCCTTGAGCCAATCAATTTCACGGTGAATGATTTCATCCGTCACTTCAAGCGGCGGACCAAAAGTGGCCTTGGATTTGGCATTGTTATAAAGCGTATCAAAAACGCGGTTCGCAGAATTTTCAATACCTCCGGCGGCGTCCAGCGGCTTAAGGTCAAGGTCCCAGCGCTCAATGACTCCCAGGTTGAAATTGTTATGGTTGCCGGCATCCACGGCATACTTCAGAAGACCGCTGTTCATTTCCTGCGTGAAACGCAGATTCAGAAGTTCAATCGGAAGACCGCCGTCAGGATTCTTGACCAGAGTGTCAAAAATCTCACCAGTCATGCGGTTTCGCTCGACACCGCCCAGACGCGAGATGGCATACCCGGCCAGGTTGTAATCGGTGCCCGCACCGTTGAAGGTCACGCTGCGATCAGGATCTTCCGGGCTTGTTCCCAGCGCGTACATTTCCGTAGATCCCCGGTAGAGCGTCTGGAATCCCATACCGCCATTAAGCGCATACTGCAGGCGGTTTCTCTGTTCGATGTAGTATTTCTCTTCCGCGGCTGTCGGAGGTTTCAGGTAATAGGTGAACGGGACGAGGCCATTGGTAATATCGGCCGTAGGCAGTGCGTTCCAGTTCGCCGGCATCCCATAAACATCCCGGCCCGCATAGGTGTCGCCTGTCGCGGCGCCCGCAGCGTCCACATAGCCTGAAAGAAGCAGACGGCTGTAGCTGGAAGGATCCTTGGGAATGGTAATGGTTCCGGTCGCATCATTCATGACCTTGGTGAGTACCCACGGGTCTGTGTTCTTGGCCCTTTCATAAAGCAGGCTGAGTTCCGGCTGGAATTCATTGGTGCTGTTATTTCTTCTCATGCGCTTCACCAGCATCTGATTTTCCGTGAGGAGCGTGGACTGAAAATCAAATGAGCCAAAACTGAGCGGAGCGTAGAAATCCGGGTCCGTTGTCGAACTCTTCCCCATCTGCGAAAGCGTTCCGGTGGCCGGGTCAAATTTCATGCGAAGCACATCATTTCTGACATAAAGAAGGTCACCGCATTGCTTCTTGTCGGCGCCAGCGCACTGAGTGCGGTAAGCGTTCTCATCTTTCTGGTTTACTTCAATGGTTTCAATCACGCCATCCGGGCGAATGCGGACATGGCGGAATTTCTTGTAATCCGCGTATGCGGGGGCAGGCGTAACAGCCGCCAGTTCGGCTTCCACGTTAGGATCCTTGATTTCCGTGTCCTGACCGATCAGCACGCCGCTTTCATAATAAAGGGTGCTGACTTTGTCCAGGTAGTCGGAGCCGAACTTCGTCCCGTACGGAGGAATTTCACGGTCCGTCGTTTTTTCCAGCATCTGCATCGGGCGGCCGTAGACATCACGCATAATGGTTCCCGTCTTGGGGTCACGGTCATATTCAAAGAAATGCACGGTCGGACGCACGGTCCCGGGCGTACCCGCGGTTGAAACATCCTTAAGCCAAGTGTCCAATCCGGCAAAAAGCGGAAGGTGAAAGCGCGACGGGTCAGTCATGAATGTGTTCAGGACCACGCCTTTACGGAGCACGGGCGGCACAGCGCTCCAATCCCAGAAATCCACCTTCATGTTCTTGGTGAGATCTTCCGAGGATTCCTTGTTGTAATCCAGCGTGACAAGGAGTTCCCCTTCAGAACCCAGGATCTGGATGATGTTGTTAGGCATGACCACATAGGTTTCCTGCGGCTGCAGGTTCGGCGCCCGGAGAATCGCACCGGTCACTGGATCGCGGGAATAATAGTAACGGGTAACGCTGCCGTTGGCGTCGATGGCCTTGACGCGCAGGCCGTTTTCATCCGTATAAACCGCAGAGTGTGAGGAATCCTGCTGACTGAACGGATCGGCCTGGTTCTGCAAAAGCTGGTTGCTGACATAACGGGATTCAAGCGTCATGGCGGTGACCGCGGCCACACCCGTGGTAATCGTCATGAGGGTCTGGCCGTCAAGGCCGGTACGGATACTGACGCTGTATTTCATGCCGTCAATGATAAGGGTCGATCCATTTTCGGCCACCTGCTTCGGATGCGCGGGATCCCCGTTGAAGACGTACTTACCAAGCGTGTCATCCCAGTCAAGGCGGATGTCAGAAGACACCGGCCTGCCGGTAAGGCGGTCCAGCTGGCCGCCGATAGGCGCTTTTACGATCAGGCTTGTTTTCTGGAGGTTGATCTGGAAGCCCCCGCCTTCGTCTTTCATGGAAACTTTAAAGTCTTCCCCGTTCCACGTGAACGTAGCGCCATCGACAAGGTCTACGCGGACGCCCTGGTTGTCCACAAAGTATTTGCCGGTGTTTTTGTCCATCTGAACTTCCATCGTCATATCCAGGGTCAGGACGCCGCGGTCGTCATTTTTGAAAACACGGGACTTGTACTTTTTACCGTCAATCGTAACTTCATTGCCGGCGGCGGAAACGGTGTAGATGTTCCCCTCATCATCCACCAGCTCATAGGCGCCCGCTCCCGTTGCCTTGCCCTTAAGTTTCATGTCCGGGCGGTGCGGCATGGAAACTTCGATCTCATCCCCCCAGGTAAACTGCTGAGCGCCTGCGAAAATTTTCTGCGCCATTTTGGGACGTGCACCCAGGCTGAATGAACCTTCACCCGTGACAGGATCCAACGTCAAATTCACTTTAAAGAAGTCGTTGTCATCATGCGCAAAAGTGGGAGTGAGTTTCAGCGTGCCGATGGTCAAGGTCCCATTGACCATACTGGACAGACTGGCTGTGTAGACTTTTCCATCCAGCATGACGGGACCCGGAACTTTGTAGACCGTTCGCGTGGCGGGGTCCGTAATCGTGTAACCCGAACCGTCCCCATTAACATTGGCAGTGGCCTTGGACTTAAGATTGTGAGGAATTGCGATTGATACGGATTTGCCCCACTGGAATTTGACCTCTTTTTCGTACTGATTCGGGTCCTTGATTTCCACAATCTTGCCGTTTTCAAGCCGTGTCCTCGCGCCTTGGCCATCGACATAGAAGTACGCGCCCTTTTTGCCCGTTACCGGATCCGAAAAACGCGGGTCAAACACCGCATAAGCCATACGCTTATCGGATTCGCGCTTCAGCACAACGGTATTGCCGGGGGCAATCTGCGAATACCGGACAATGACATTGTTACTGCCATCCAGGGAAATTTTGACCCTGTAAGGATAGCCGCCCATCTTGACTTCCACTTCACCGCCATTGGCTGAAACCGTAGAGCCTATAACCGTGGGGACTGGCGGCTGGCTGCAATCAACATTTCCCTGCTCACAGTCCCACTGGGAGCGGCGGTATTCCGCTATGACGTAACGCTCATTGGCAGCGTCATAGCTAAAGTCATAATGCCAATCTCCCTCTGCCAGGCCGTCTATAACGTTGCCCACGGAATCGCGTCTGGGCTGGGTGTTAACATGCTTCGGCGTTATCGAGAAGCTCGTACCTGCAGGCACCGTCAAGGTGTCCTCATAAACAGGGTCTGATTTCGACGAAATGATGGCATATTTGATGTCCCCCACCACGAGTTGTGTGGCGGAATTGCCGGCAAAAACCGCATCTTTTCCGGCAAAAATCTGGCGCGGAGCCGTGCCATTCTGTTTGTAAACAAACGCTTTGAGGGCCGGGTTCCACTGAATTTTATTGGCGGGAATAATACCGTTGATGTCTTCGGCCCCGCTTTCCACCGACCCATTGCGGATGAAATTGACGATTTCAAAACCGCGGCGCACTTTGTCGGAGGGCGTGGGGGCCGCACCCGGATCAGGATAGGTGGTGCTTCCGGTATAAAGCTGAGTGTTTCCAAAACCGCTGCCTTGTTTCAACTCCGTTATCGCGCCCGCAAGCGGCCAGCTATAGTCGATCTCATAAAGCCCCTTGGCGTCATTCCAGACGCCCAGCGCCATCAAAGTCGCTTCCGGCGAAGTGCTCACCGTCAGGTTCACCTGATTGCCGGCGATTGAAAAGGCGTCCACCTTATAAGTGCGGCCGTGGGAAATGAATTCGCCGCCCTCGCTAATGACCCACGGTGTAAAGTTGGGAATGCCTCCGTCAAACTCATAATGCTGCAGTGCCGCATTCCACTTGAAGGTCACGGAATCGCTATATCCCGGAAGACGCATCACAATGTCCTGACCGGACGTTCCGGCCGCGCTGAGAGAAGTTTCGTCCTCATTTTCCATCCACATCGCTGTGCCGGGAATATTGAAATAGAAACTCTTGTGTTCCGGCAGGACTTCGGAGAGGTCCAGCTTGATGTTCGGCTGGCCCGGGCCTTCTTTCTGATAGGTATGCAGGTAGACGTACTCTTCACTTTCCTGCTTGGCGTACTGGTCAGGGACTTCAAAGTAAAAACCGGTTTTTGAGGCGATTGAGTAGCCGAGACCATCCCCGAAAATCAGGTACTCCTGCCCGTTGATTTCAACCGTAGCTTCGCCGCCGCTCAGGTCAGCTGCGCTGAGGAAGTCCACGGCATCCGACAAATCAGGATTTGTCGGCGTCCATTTCGGGTAATACATGAAGTGGCCGTTGGCTTTGTTATAGCGAAGGAGGATGACCAGTTGAGCACCATCCTGAACTTTCTGGCCAGGCACCGTAACGGGAACCTGCAGGCCATTGGCCGGATCAAGGCTTCCGATGCTGATCACATCCAGTCGGGAAGTTGTGACCGGCGTACTGGAATTCGAGCCTGTAAAGAAGTCGGAAGAATAGACAACATCCAGCAGTTCCATCCTGCTTTGAGCCCCATTGTTCACGAGGCGCAGGTTGTAGAATTTGCCATTTGCATAAAGCGTAGAGTGATCTGCGAGTACATAGGTGAGCGAAGTCGCAGGATCGGTCAAGAGATAGTCTGTTCCATTGTAGGTCGCATTAAGTCCATTGAGCGTGAAAGGATTGCCCCAGTTGAAGGTCACAGAAGAACCGGAGGTTTCCGAAGGCTGGACAATCCCGTAGTCAAAAGCCTTCGGCAGCGGCCAGGTATAGAAATCTAAGGCCAGCTGACTGGTTGGGCCGTTTAGTTTGAGCTGGGCCACATAAGTGTTTCCTCCAATATTCACGGTGGCTCCGTTTGTCAGTGTCACCGCGGAGGCCATTCCAGGGCCGCTCATTTCGTAAGCGCCGCTTGCGGCATTCCAGTTCACATCAAAAACAGAAGCCGGCGCATGCGGAACCGCGACATTAAAGGAGCTTCCCGCCGCAAAAGCCTTCGTACACTCAACGCCGCCATCCCCGGAGGTACAGCTCATACCTTGAGGAATCGCCCAGGCGGCGCCTCCCCTGAGGGAGTCCGGAGACAGAACCAAACCGCTGGCCGCCGCACTGGCACCCGTGTTCACAACACCACCGCCCGACACAGAGCCCACTGCCGTTGCCCCTGATCTTGAGAAGTCAATCGCCGTGTAAGACTGGGAAGACCGGCTCAAGTTCACCTCGGTCGTAAATCCGCTTTGAATGGAAAGCTGCGGATTGATGTACTCGTTGCTGGTGCGCGCAACGGTGAGGACGTCATCTCCCGTAATGGTCATCATTCCGGTATTGCCTTTAAGCGAGTAAGTCACGCGGTACCACTGGCCGCCGATCAAAACGCGCTTGCCGTTCTCGAGGGTTCCGGCAAGAGGCGCTGCGCCTCCAGGGCAGCCCGCCGCGGGACAGGTCTGCGCAAAGGTACAGGTATCACCTGCCGCAGGCGTGCAAAGTAACGGAATCTGGCGGTTCCCGGGAAGCGTGAAGTGGAATGGCGGGAAGGGATCCGTGTCCTTTTCGCGCTGGAACTGGACCGTTTCCGAATCCAAAACATAAGAATAGTAATGCGTGACGCCGTCATCTTCCGTCACGGTCTTGATGCGCGGCGTCCCGCCGTAATCTTCAAATTCGGTACGTACCGTCTGAGAGACACGGACGCCGTGTTCCGGGTAACGCTGTGTAATCGTATAGTCAAGATTTCCGTCCGCGCCGTAGAAGCTGTTGGTAAAGGACTGAAGTACAAAGTTTTCCTGTACCATGCGCTGGATATCCGCGCCGAGGCGGCTGAGGATTTCATTTTCAGTCCCCGCCTTGCCGGAAACCAGAGCGTCATCCCCGGCAAGTGCCGCGGCCGGAGCGCTCAGGGTCTGCGTCTTGCGTTTTCCAAACTGCCAGCTCTGGCGGACTTTCTCCGTACCCTTGGCGCCTTCATAGGCGTTAATAAGCTCAACGTCAAAACCCGCGTCAAAAAATTTCTGGAAATCAAATATCCCGGCTCCGCCAAGCCCGTTAATCCATTCCACAACCTGTTTGTAGGTCGCGGTTCCGCCCCGGAGAACAACCTGTTTGAGAAGCGTGCTGTCAGTGTCATAGAAAAAGAACGCGACTTTTTCCACGCCGAATTCTTCTGCGAGGGGCGGTCCTCCAACGGGATCATTGCTGCGTTTCTTCATGGTGATAGAAGCCGCCGGAACTTCACTTCTTTCATCATCCTGGTGAATCGTAATCGTTTTTTGGATCAGGCCGTCGCTGAAATATTCAATTTGGCCGCTAACGTCGAGGTCCGGAGCGTCCCCTGCGCCTTCGTCGCCGTCAAAGTCCGGATAAATCGAACTCGCGGGTGTCGCGGGATCAAAGAAAGCCCAAAAAGGATCCTGAAGAGGATTTACGCCGAACGGATCAGCCTTGACGAGGGGTGCTGTATTGTAGAAACGCTGTTCAATGTGCAGCGCGCCTTCATCCTTAAAGCCCGCGTCCACGGCCCCGGCATCGCCTGGCAGAACCACCGCCTTGCCTGAAGAGGGCTTGCCATCGTACTCAAGCGTGCGATAAGAACGGACCAATCCCGGTTTTTCGTAATTCAGAGTACCCCGGTAACGCGTATCCGTCAGAAGGGAAAGACGTTTGGTCCCGCTCGTTGACTCCACTTCCTGGAACTCAAACTTCTGCGTTTGGGACATGGTCCCGTCGAATTTGTAAAAATTGTAAGTGGTGTTGGCCAGCTGGCTGCCTCCCGGGACTTCCGGAGAGGACCAGTTGTACGGGACGGCCGGAATGCCCTGGCCGAATTTATCCGTGCGCACTTCTCTGGGTGACGGGATCGTCGCCGCAGGATCCGACGGGTCCTGGTAATAAATACGGCCCGTGATTTTGAAACCGCCGCTAGGCATCATGTCCACATGATGCAAGGACTTGGTTTTCGGGTCGTACCAATAATAGGAACTGTCAGCCACTTGTCCCTGATCATCGAAACGGACAATTTTTCCGACTTTGGGCCCTTGGGCGGATTCCAAAAAGTCCGTCTGAGACGTCAGCTTCGGAGCCCAGACCCCTTCGGTCGGTACGAGTTTGTACGTTTCCGAATAAGACAGGCTTCCGGGCGTCTTCTGTCCAAACTGGGAAGCGTAATCAAGGAAGTACCGGGTAAAGCCGCCTTGGGTTGAAACTTTTTCCATCACATTCTTGGACGATACGTTCATGAGGTCGAAGATGTTCATCTTGATGGTTTCGTTCTGCGCCTTCGCAGCATCGTATTGCCCCTTGATCGCAGTCAGCTTCGCCGCAGAATTGTTCATCTTGTTCTGGATATCCATGGCACGGTTGGCGATAAATTTGTCGCCGCGGATGTCATTGCTTGCTGACGAGGCGGTCAGCTGGCTGCGGAGCTCCGTCACCGTGCGGCTCTGGGTGCGGATTTTGGTGTACTCGAGGTACCCATTGTAAATCCAGCCGCCCAGGCTTTCGCGCGTAAACATTTCAAAAAATTCGAGCACATCATTCATGCGCTGGATCTGTTCATAAATGCGCGCGGCCATGGTTCTCAAGAGTTCTTTTTCCCGTTCGTCCGTTGTGTTGGGAAGAAGATTTTTAATGATGTCGTTGTGCGATGCTTCAAGCTTGTCTTTGGCCGCGCCGGCACGCATGATGCCGTATTCGCGGGCGCTCACAATGGCTTCGACGATGGTTTTGGCTTCCTCGAATGAATTCTGGCTGTCAAGCAGGCTGATCTGAGCCTGGGCCCACTCATACACGCCTTCAGCCGACGCATAGTCATCAACGGTCACGGGGAAAGGATTGTGCGCTGAAAGGGCGCTGGGTTTAAACGTGGCCGCCATGGCCTGCGCGTTCGAGGTGAGCTGCCCCACGCCTTTCAGAACCAGCCGCGACGTTCCCATATTGAAGGAACTCTTCAGGCGGTTATAAATCGCCGTCGAGCGGAGAATGGTGTCGTCAATAATCTTGAAGTTGTCTTCAATCGGCTCCTTGGCCGTGCGGTCATAACTGCGTGATTTTGAAATCCGGTCATAGAGAGATGAGTTCTGTTCCCGGATGGTTGTCAGCAGGGATTTGCCCATGGGGTCTTTATCGAATTCCCAGAGCGTGGTTCCATCCGGAGTACCTGCCGTAACACGGATGACACGATCCATGATCAGCTGAAGAAGACCGGGGCCTCCCGCATCCTCCCATTTCTTGATTTCAGCGGCATTCGCCGGCTGCGGATACGGATTAATATAAGTCTTCATCTCGCGTTCCGCGGACTGCAGGCGGTTCCAGATGTTCTGGATCTCATTCTGATAGAGACGCTTCAAGTCCCCTTCCGGCGTGCTTTTGATCGCGGCATCTAGTTCATTGAGCATCAGGCCGTGTTTCTGGGATTCACTGTCCAGGTAATTAAACTTCTCAAGGCCGTCATAGAACAGGACCGTGTCTGAGGCGATATCGTTGAGATGCGCGATCACGCCCATGGGTGTTAACTGGGCAGCGGCGCCGGTCCCCCAGCCCTTCTGCGTGTCATAAAGAGTGCGCAGGTTACTTTCCTTTTCGGTCTTGGTTTTCAGGTTTTTCTTCAGTTCAAGGAACTGGTCGCGAAGAAGGGCCCGCTGCGACTTCGCGTAAATGGGGTTCCCGTTCGTATCCTTACCTACCTGAATGCGGTCGGCATCGTAGTATGCATTATCGAGAAGATCATCAAGAACATCGCGCCATTGCTGCCATGTCTGGCCCGCAGGAGGACCGTTCTTAACTTCCAACTCATACTGGGCCAGAATGTCGTCTGCGCCGCGGGCCATTTCTTTGGCGCGCTCGTAATCCAGCAGGGTCGCATCGTAAATTTCCTTGGCCCGGGCGATATTCGCGTCGGCCTGGGCAAGGCGCGCACGCGCGTCAAGCAGGGAGTTATCACTCACAAGGAAATTCAGTTTGTTTTGAATTTCACGGTAATTCGCTTCGCCGTTGTTCAGGTTACGCCGGGCCGTTTCGAGCGCCGCGGAAGTCACAAGCAAGGCATTCCACGCATTGTTAACAGCCACGGCTCTGGGGGCCGTCGGATTGAGTTCAAACTGGCGGCGAGCATCCTGGAAAGTACCAAGATCGCGCTCGTAATTTCTTTCTGCCAGGCTCACCGCGGCACGAAGCCCCGGAATCAAAGCCAAGGCCCCAGCCGCATCAGCCGCCAAGCTGGTCTGCGTGGCCATAATCTCGCTAACTTCGGCTTGTATCGTGGCTTTATCTCTCAGCGTCTGGTCATAATCCAGTTTGTACTGCTTGCGCAGACGGTCCAGATCGTCCTGGCGGAGTTTAAGATCGCGAATCTGGGCGATCAAACGCTCACGGGAATCGCGGTAAGCGGCCTCGGCGGACGCTGTGTCCTGAGTGGCCTGGAAGTACTGGGTCTGGATTTCCACAAAATTCAGGAAGTTCGGATCAAAGCGGAGGCTGATCGCGTCCAGAAGAGCGCCGGAGAGGTTGACGGATCCTTCCAGGTGAATCAGGTTCTGGAGGAAAATACCCGCCTGAGAAGTCTGGAGACCGGCGAAGCGGATCAAGTCCGCAATGAGTTTCGCGACATTCGAATTACTGACAACGGTCGGGTCGGCCAGAAGCCCGGCGAGAACATTGGCCGCCGAGCTGAAACCTTTCGAGCGGTCAAACAGGTACTCAATATTCATTTCCGGAGTGCTGAGCGTGTTGAACTGCCGGCGCAGAGTTTCTGCATTGACGCCTCCAATATTGCGGAAAGCGAAAGCCTGGCGGAGTCCTGAGGCCGCCGTGGACAAAAGCCCGTTCGTATTCGTCGCTGAAAGAATCAGGCGGGAAGAATGTAAATTCGCTTCTTTAACAACACTCTTCAGCCGGTCGCCTTCACGGGCCGCACGGGTATAAAATTTGCGGGCTTTTCCGGCCTGCGCCAGAAGTTCCTGCGTCGCGCCGCGGCGGAATATCCGGCCTTCAAGCACCATGGCCGTAAAACCGCGCTCTTCAGCCGCGCTCACCGCGTCGGAGTATTGCCGGCGGACACCCTTAACTCTCTTGCCGCCGCCAATATCGGAATCCGCATCAATTAAATATTGCTGCCTTTGGATCTTACCCCTGGGAACCATCAGTGTTCCGCCGGGCGGCTCGATCAAAAGTCCAAGGAGTCCTGAATCGGGGTCTGTGGGGTCAACCATGTTCGGCTGTGCCGGGCCTACAGCCGGAGCATCCAGCAGGTTGGACGGGTTATCCAATATCGCCACCCGGTTTTTCATTTCCTGGACCATGTATAAAATCCACTTACGCTTGGAAACCGTCATCTGGTCCCCAGCCGGAACCGTTACCTGGTTGCTGTCATAGCTGCTGCTCAGACGCAGACGCTGATACTCCAGCTCGTCAATCTTACCGCGGGGAGGCGTCTTGGCCTCAATGTTGGCGTAATTGGTCTTGAGCGAGAACGACGGGTTGTGCAGGTTTAAAAGTTCCGCTTTGTAAGAGGCGGTTTCGGCCCTGAGCTGTTCAAGCTGCGCCTTAAGATTGTCGACTTCTGTCTTGGCACTGGAGCGGTCAAAAATCAGGGACGAGCGCTGCAACTCGGCCTGGGCATATTCCGCAGACCCCTGAAGGCCTTTGCTGGCAAGTTCCTGCATATACCAGTTCTGATAATCCACAAGAAATTTGGCCAATTCATATCTGGCTTCCGCGGGGAAATCCCACTTGTCTGCGCCTGCGGCATCCGGCTTGAACCACTTCAGAGAGCGTCCGTCAAGCTCCTGGTCCGCACTTGCGACGGCCTGCTCGGTCAACAGAGCCACCCCCGAATCATCCTTGACGAATTTCAGGAAGGCATCCAGATTCTGCTTGGCCTTGAGGAACTTGGCGTAAGTGGCTTCATCGGTTCTTGAGCCGTCAGGTTTCACTCTCAGGGCTTCAAGTTTATCGTAAATGTCTTTCATTCTGCCGCCGCCGGTCTTAATGGCATCAAAGAGCAGACAGTTGAGCCCGTCCGCGGAACCGCAGAATTCGGTCATTAAATCCTTGCGCTCCTTGGAATAACCCGCGGCACCGGCGCCGTCTGTTTCAAACGGATCAAAACCAAGGCGGCTGATGACCGAGTTCTTTTCTTCCTGCTTCACGCCCGCGGCTGTGTTCAAGTTCGGGTCCTTGTTGAAAACAGGGTTGCTGAAATCGTAATTCGGGTTATAGAGGTTTCTAATTTCCGCGTCGCGTTCCCGGTAGAAAAGCAGCTGCAAATCTATCAGCTTGAGTTCGTCGGTGATCTTGTCACGGGTGGTTTCAAGGTTTTTCTGGAGCGTGCGATACTGGTCTGCATCTTTCTGAAGCCCAGCCAGGATATCCTGTTCAATTTCAACACGAGCTTCCGTGCGGCGGGCATCAAGATTTTTCGCTGACGCCTGCTGCTCAAGATTGGCGGAGGTCGCTTTGTCTTCGGCCCGGATGTACTGGGCCTTGCGGGCGTTCTCGCGCGCGGCATCCAAGGCACGGCTGCGCGCCTCGGCTTCAATATCCTTCCCGTCATAGGTCTTGGGCGGAACCTGGCTCCAGTTGCCTGTCCAGGCCGCCTGATGATCCTGCCAGTTTTCCTGAATCGCTTCCCCTGTAGGCGCGCCTGGCTCAAGCTTGGCCGGGTCCTCAGGCTGCTGGTTCCAGCCAAGGAACATCTGGGAATACATTTCTTCAAACTGCTTACGCTGTGCCATCAGGTCTTTCAACGCCTGCGTCACGATACCTTCTTCAGTCGTGACCACTTCCCCATTGACCGTGACATTATTATTGGTCTTCGGCTTAATAAGGCGCATCAGCATCAAGGCGCGGGAATTCGTTTCAGCTTTAATGTATTTTTCGGCATTGGCCGGGTCATAGAAATACGGCGTCATCTCACCCGCAGCAAAAGGATCAAGCGCGGCGCCCGAAGAACCCGTCATGGGATAGGAGTCCGGATCAAAATAAAAGTTAATGGCCTGTCCCGGTGTCTTGTCAGCGCCCGTAAGGCTTTGGCGCGAGGTGGTCAGGCCCTGGAGTTCCTGTTCCATAGTCAGTTTAGCCACCGTCATTTCATTGATCTGTTTATCCAGGGCTTCAATTGTCTGGCGCAGATAGCTCTTGCGGATCTCGAGGTCCTTCATGTCCGCTTCCTTCTGGTAATACGCCAGCCACTGGATTTCACGGAAGGCTTCACCTGTGCCGGGACCCGTGAACTGTTCAATGGGACGGCGTTTGTAATTACCTTCAGCATCCATCATGGGCTTGCCATCGTCATCCATCATGACGCAGTCATCGGATGTCGGGAGTGTGAACATCGGGCACAGCTGGACAAGGCGGTTTTCCTTCAGGTCAAAATCATAAGGCCCGGTGTAACCCATGTAACGGGCATTGGCCATGGCCCAGCTGCTTTCATCGCGCGTGGTGCCCCAAATCGGGTGGTATACCGTCGGGTCCGTGAGTGCGGTGGTATCCACAACACCCTTCAATTCCTTCAAATACTTATCACGGATGGATCCCGCCCCGGCACTGGCGGCAAACGTTCCGGCCCGCACAAGGGCTTCGTTGTATTTGTCTTTGGCCGTCTTAAGAAGGCCGTCCACGTCAGCGGTGTCCGGATTATCAACCGATTTCAATTTGGCAAAGCTGGCAAGCAGGCGGAACTCAACGCTCTTGACGATGTTGTCGCTCGCAGGATCATGGCACTGGCCTTTCCAGGGATCTTTTGTGCAGTCAAATGTCCCACCCGGATTGCGGGCGTCAATGTCCGGATAGCCCGCGGGTTTGGGAATGCCCGTCTTGATGTCCCAAGGCAGGTACTTGTTGGCCCCTGCCGCGAACAGCGTATTGGTCTGCAGTTTCGGTTTAGAGCGGTCTGCCACATCCCACTGCACTTCAATGACGCCGAAACGTTCAATCGTCAAACGCGAAACAAGGTCGCGCTGAACACGCCATTGTTCATAGCGTCGGACGGCTTCCGGATGATTTTTCCGTTCCGCGGGGGCGCCAAAGGCAGGATCATTTAACGCGTCTTTGTAGCGGTCTTCCAGCGTAAGGAGCTTGGTGTACTGATAAGTCAGCTCTTCGTCCCGGGCGCGCATTTCTTCAACAAGAAGTCCGATTTCACGGACCAGACCCACCTTGCGGATTTCAAGGCTGAAGTAGTCTTCCTTCGCCATGTCGCCGACATCAAAAACACCCGCCTTTTGATCATCCTGAGGCGCAGTCAGCGTGAGCGTTCCGCCGTTCTTGGGGTCACCCGTAAAATTGACTTCATAGAACTGGCCTTCAAAGTCAACCCTGCCGCCGTCAAGCATAAGCTGGCCGCCTGCGCCGCCCGCCTGACAGGCCTTTTCTAAACAAAACAGGCCAAGCTCAGGCTCAAAGACGACTTTGATTTCTAGAAGTTCGTCAAATTTTCCGTCGCCGTCCATGTCCGGATGGCGGCCGTACTTATTCACTTTTGTATTGTCCAGAATCACATTGCCGTTCGCATCGCGCCAGGAATCGATCAAGCCCGGCATTTGAATCGTAAGCTCCCAGGCAGCAGGATTGCAAGCCGGCGCCACGCAGGGGTCAAAACGGAGAGTGGTCTTAAATTGGCTGTTTCCGCCCAGCCAATACAGGAACTCATCAAAAGCGGTTGTCAATTCCTCGCGGATTTGATCCGTTCGTTTCTCCGCACGGTCGATGTCACCAAGGGCCTCTTTCTGATCGGTTGTTTCAATGGCCTTGCCTTTGGCGCGGTCTTCAATCTGGCGCGTCACGGCATCCAACGCCTTAGTAATTCTGGCAAACTCCGTTTCGACGGCCATGGTGCGGGGCACTACGGTTTCGCGGGCAAATGATGCCGCGCGTTCCGCCAGACGGCTCGCCCATTTCAAGGTGCGTTCTTCTTCCTTGCGGTTTTCAATCATGTACTGGGCAAGCTGAAAACCTGAACGGAATTCCACTTTTTTCACTTCCGTGTCCGCCAGCACACCGCGCATCTTTTCAATCGCGCCGCGTCCTTCCAGGTAGGCCTTTTCGATACGGCTGTAAAGTGCCTGAGAGGCTTCGAAATCTTCCTTCGCCGGATCATAAACAAGATCCTCAAAACGATCGGTCTGAGTATGCCGGGCCGACAAATAGGCCATAAAATTGGCTTGGGCCAGATTGGCCAGGGCACGGGCCGCGGCTGCGTTAGTAATCGCAGAAGAAAGATCCGGAGCATCGGGCTGGTTGCGAAGCTCTTCCACCAGCTGTTCAAGCTCACGGGCGCGAGTCTCTTTTTTCTCCCACTCACGGCGAAGATCTTCTTTCGCTTTGTCCTGGTACTGCAGCGCAGCGCTCTGCACAAAAGTGTTAAAGGTCTGATTGCGGAAATCCAGCGTTTCTTCGTATTTTTTCTGAATGGACTCAAAGTCTACCCGGACGCGGTCGAGCTGCTGGCGGGCCTTGGCTTCAAGATCAAGGGCACTGAAGAAGGCTTCTCTGTCTTCGTCCAGAGTCATACTCACGCGTTCAAAAGAAGACTGCTGGACGAAGTTCGTAATAAGCAGGCATGACTGGTCTTTGTTGGCGCCGCAGAAGGAAAGCAGCGGATCCGTGTTGGCGGGATCTTGGGTATCATGGGTCCCGAAATTGTTGCGGAACTTTTCTAAAAGCGCATCCACCTCTTTACCTAGATTATCCCGGTAATCAATAAGACCAAGGCTCACGGGTCTTGTGGTGTCGCGGAAAACTTTATAATGCTCGGAGTCCTTATCATCAATGATGAACTCCTTGTCGGTGTCGGTCTGCTTGCCTTTCAGCATTTCCTCGGCCTGCTGAACCAGTCCCCCAACCCGGCGAAGGCGGACAGAGCGCTGTGTGCTCGCGGGGTCTGCGCCCGGAAGCGTGTCCACATCAAGGTAGAAAGAGTACTTGTGCGATTTCGGATCAATATACTGCCGGCTGAAAAGGTTCTGAAGAGACGAACTCGTGGCATAGTTTTTCATAAAATCAGAAATAGCCTGAACGTCCGCGAGGTTCGTTTTGTCGCTGTTCGCGTTCGGGTCGTAATAGGGGTCCCGGCGGCCGGTCAGGAAATCAATATCCAGCGGTTTTCCGGCTTCGATTTTGAGCGGCGGATAGTAATTTTCAATCACCGTGTTGGATTTAGCAAGTTTCGCATTCAAATCCGTAATCGCGTCACGGATCTTGTTGATCAGGTTCACAAACCCGCCGGAAGGAACGGTGTAGCCTTGTTCTTTGAGCCAGGCAACGGCCGCGGGGTCATCCCCCTTCAAGGCCTTCTCGAAATTCTCTCTCAGATTTTGCGCGTCTTGCTCATCATCGTCGTGGCTCATCTCGCCAATAAATTTCTGGATGTCTTTTTGCGCCTTGATAAAGAGGTCGTAATCAGCCAAAAGTTTTTTGAACGAATTTAAAGCTTCCGTATCAGGACCGGAAAGCGCGGCCTCAAATTTCTTCAGCATTTCCGGGAACGGAAGATAGACATTCCTGCGGATTCTGGGGGGATCGGAAACAACGGTCCCGTCTTCAAGGACCCGCTGGGCAACATCAATCCACTCAATTTCTTTGAGGTAATATTGATCCGCAAGTTGAACCGTATTCTGCGATGTGCGGTCTGTGCCCGTGTCGCTGGCATTCCCGTCATTTCTCACGGCTTCGCGGAGCCCGGTCCATTCCACCTTGATTTTCACATCATCGTTACCGTCGATTTCCGGAGCTTCCGCGCCCTTGATCACCTTGGCCATGGTCTTATCCTGGTTCAGCTTGTCACGGTACCAGGCATCAATCGTCCCGCTGTTGTCCTTGTCTCCCGAGAGGTTGATGTCGCCAAAGAAAGAATTACCGCTGGCATCCAAACCATCAACAGTAAATTCAATTTCCCCGCCGTTTTCCAGCGCCTCTTCGCCGAAATCCATCACGCCCACGCCGTACTCCTTGAGGTTGGATCCCGGAGCAAGGGTCATCGACCCTTCCAGGGCGCGGATTTGTCCTTCAAGAATCGTCAAGGCGCTTGTGAAGGAAACATCATCGCGGGCGCCGCGGGCAAAATAGAGGCTGCTTGAAATCAGAAGGTCAAGGTACTGTTTGTAAAGCTGCTGGGTTTCCGTAATGTCCTGGCTGTTGGGGCGGACACCGATTTCAAACATTCTCGGCTCCAGTTTACCGGTCGGCACGCGGTCAAGGCGGAATTCATTGCCCTTCATGCTCGGTGAATAGGTCAGAGGCGGCCCCCCCGGATTCCCAAAGCCCGCATGGAAAGGCCCATTCGCGCCCTGACACGGCGTACAGGAAGCCGTGCCGCTCGCCGGTGGCTGCGGCGCAATCAACGGAATCGCATTGGCGTTGTAGACGCACATGGTCTGTCCGGCATTGCAGCTGTCCGATTCCCAGAAGCTGTCCTGGGCAAAATCAAACTGTTTGCCAATACCGGTTCCAAATTGGTACTGCGTGCTTAAACGGTTCGGGTCGAAACGGCCATTTTGATCCGGCAGCATCTGCGGCACAAACGTCGCGCTGAGCATTCCGAAACGCGGATCATCAGTGGTGCTTTCCGGCCAAATCAGGCGCATGATGCGGAAGGCTTCCTGCTGGATCCAGCCCTGGAATTCATTGGACGCATCGTTACGGGCGTCGATCGCCATCAGGTCCTTGGGATGCGTCAGGAAGTTTTCGGCCTGCTGACCGGTATAATCAGGGTTATAGCTGGCCAAATCATCGTCATTGCCGATCCACAGACGGATGCGTTCAATCAAGGAAGTCACATTCTTTTCCAGTTCCTGAACTTCCTTTACCCGTTTTTCAGCTTCCTGATACTCTTTCACCTTAGCGCGGATTACACGCAGAAGGGCATCGCGCTCTTGATTCATGAGGTCGCGCTGTTCCTTGGCCTTCAGGTATTCAGCCTTTGTCCGCTGCAGGTATTCAAAGGCACCAAAGCGGAGGTCCTCTGTCAAAACCTCGCCCGTGATTGGGTTCTTGTTCGTTCCATAAATCTGCTGGAGCAAGGCGCTGTCGCGCAGTTCTGTTGTCTGCAGGGCGTCCCAAAGTTCCCGTTCCTTGTCATTCGCAAATTCGGGCGCGGCATTGGATTTGCGTTCGTAAAGTTTCCACATATCCATGGCAGCCTGATAGCGGAGCGCGGCGGCCTTGTATTCTTCTTCAACTGCAGCGAGCTGCTTGTTCGATTCGAGATAGGCGGCGCGGACCCCGGCAAGCTGTTCAATGCTCAAGTCGCGTTCAAGGTCATTGCCTCCCGAGTTGGTGATGTTGCGCAGGATAGAGGTCATGAGTTCCGCGGCATCCGCGTTAAAATTCGGCTGCACCACCTTGCCGATTGTGATCTCAATGCCGCTGATGGTCTCAGGATCACCGGCCGCCACGGCGGGAACAACCATAAAGGTACGGTTCATGATTTCAACAATCGAATAGGTTGTGCATGTCCCGGCAATACAGATTTCTGCCGTGTTGGCACCGGTCGTTTCATAGGTCACGGGATCCGACTCATTCGTCGTCACAAGAGACTCTTGATTGGATCCCCGCACAACCCAGCCTGAGGGGCCTTTGCGGAGCTTGACCCAGATCCCTCCGGCGAGCTGGACCTGCATAGCCACGGCACTCATCACTTTATACTTCGCGGGCTGGCTCCAGCTGCCTTCAAAATCAAAGTCCCGGACTTCAAGCGTATCACCGACCGCAATCGAATCGCTTGCCGTGAGCGGCGCTCCGGACTTGCCGATCTGCTTGTGGAAGAGCCGGGGATCCTGGGCATCGATGACACCCTGATAGAAAAGTTTTGAAACATCCAGCTGGTCACGGGTCGCTGTGAATGCGTATTTCTCGCGGTCCGCGCTCAGGATATCGGCATCGGGTTTCACCTGAATGCCGAAGTGATACCATTTATCTTTTCCGCCGTTTGCAAGATCGGTCTTTTTAATGTCCACGAGCTGACCGTCCTGCCAGAACATCAGGTCAGGGTCCACATCCATGGAAATGAATCCATCGCCGTCTTTGTCGGCAAGTCTCTCACCCAGATCAATACGGTAGTAAATCACATACTTGTTCGGACCAATCTTAACGGCCTGATGTTTGGCAGCGTCAAAAGGAACGCCATCGGCGACATCAAAGTTGCCGCGTCCCGGGACAAAAATGCGCGTCACAACGGCGCCTTCTTTATATTCGGTCACGACCTTGCCTTCAATTTGATCATCCGATGAGTCGTCTACCTTCAGCTGTCCATCCACGACTTTCAGATCCATCGTCTGCTTGATCATGTAACCATAAGCGGTTTTGACCGCATCCGCGCCGACCGATGTCCAATTCGCGTCACCCTGCATGCGGAATTTTTCGGGCACGGCAGCCGCTCCGCCCGCCGCAGGCTGGCCTTCCTGAATTTCCACTTCCTTGTTGGCGTAATTCGGATTGTTGGTATCCAGAACGAAGGAAATGGACTCGGCATTTTCCACCATGCCGGAGCGGCGGAAGGTATCGCCTCTCAATCCGAGTATGCTTGTCGGATCCACGTCATACGTTGCGGTCCCCAAACCAAAGAGTGCTTTTGCAATCTGGTCCTGACGAAGCTTGGCGCTGTAAAGGGTTGATACATCCCCGGTGAACTGTCCGTCAAACGGGGCGCTGGTCACATCCAGAGTCAAGGTTCCAAGGCTTGCGGGAGGAACCGTGCTGCTCGGCGGGATCTGGACCGTGTAAGTGCGGACACCGTTCGCTGTGGAACTTCCCGTGATTTTATAGGATTTACCGTCCACGGAAACCACCGGCGCGCCGGTCTCATCGCGGCTTTCCAGGACAACCCGGCCTGTCCAGGGTTCAAAGTTCGAGTTCACGACGACCATGGGCTTGTAGCTTGGAATGGTGGATTTTTTCTCGCCGCCGAAAGTCACCCAGTTCCATGCCACATAATCATTCGGGGCCGTTCCCAGAATGCGGCGTTCCAGCACCTGAACATAGGTCACGATTTCGCCCGGCTGGTCATCTTTCGGTTCCCGGAGGAAGGTCACAAGGCGGTACAGGAATTCATTGTTTTCATGGACCGGAGGGCCCGCAGGCGGTTCAGGCACCACGAAGTCTGTCGGGTGCTTGATGTTGCGGATGATCACATAGGATTTACCCGGTTCAAAGTTGGCCGGCGTGTTCAGCGGATCCGTGCCGCCGCCGGCGGGAATTCCGACCGCCGCATCCTGAATGCTGCCGGCAGAAAGATCGTACCAGTTTTCGGTTCCGGTCCCCGGCTTCCAGAGGTAAACCGTATTATTACGGAGATCTTTCACCCCAACGCTGTCAGTGAATTTAAATGAGAAGCCGTCTTCTTCGCCGTTTTCGGAAACTTGCGGCGTAAGATCCTTGGCAAGGCCCCCGTCCGCACGAAGCCGCGTCAATTGATCGGCGCGGTGTTCGGCTTCCGCAATCGAACCGAGAGGCGATTCCACCCCAGTGCCGTTGGCAAGCGTCAGAAGGCTCGCGCTGCCGATAATTTTTTCAACAAGATCCACGATCATCTGTTTGTCAAAGGAAATGACCGTCGGATAATTTTTCTGAATAAAGGGATCGGAATTCGTGATGTATTCACGAAGGTGGCCGATCTGCGCGAGGATTTGGCGTGCCGCGGCCATGGACTGGTTCATCGCTTCCTGGCGTTTGTTGTCCGCCTCGCGGTAAAGTTCAAAGATCGCGGCGCGCGCGCCCGGATCAGTCTCGGATTCGAAAAGCGTAACCATGGATTTCTGGGCTTCAACCGCCGCCATGGCATTGTCCCGATACTGGAGTGACTGGGCGTAGAAAGTCATGATAGCGCCGAGGTCCCCGAGAACCTTTTGAATCGCCATAGCGTCAAGCGCGGTCGGTTCGATACTTGCCAGCAGGCGCTGAAGCTCTTGATTATCATCATAGGACTGGACTAGGGCGCGGAGGTCGCGGTAAAAGTCCGAAATCCCCTTGCCTCCGCCCTGGAGTCCGCCCACGAGACGGTTCAATTCTTTCATGAATATTTCCGTGGAAGACTTGAGGTCATTATAAGAAAGCGTTTTGTTTTCGGAATCCACCAGCATCTTATCGAAAAGCTTGAAGGAGCCCAGATCCGACAGGAAGCTATTCAGAATACCGGCATTGACTTTGATCGCCTCGCTTTGATCCTTGGCCATTTTCTCCATGTTGAAAAACTCAAGGGAAATGCCTTTAAGGTCTTTTAAAGCCGCTTCGAGTTCGTTGACCGCAAGCTCTCCGGACTGCTTCACATCCTTCGTTTTTTCCAACATATCTTTGGCATGCTGGTAAGTCATGTCATACCAGTGAAGAACCGGGTTGTTACTCACGTCTTTGCGCGCTCTTTCCGTTTCCGCCTGTGCCACTTGCCAGCTGGCAAGAAGCCCGTTAAGAGAGAATTGGAAGCTGGTCTTTTCCAGCGTCGCCAGACGCTCGGACGCGAGCTTAATGCCTCGCGTAATTTCAAGGATCAGGATCTGCTGTTCCTTAAGGTGATCAAAGATATACGTGAAGCCTTCGGAACCCATCGCTTCCTGGAGGGCCTGGGTCACACGGGCAATGCGCTCCGCAGCTGCAAGCTCGTTGTACATCTGGGTAATACCCGCACGGAGGACGACGGAGACAGCCGCCACGGAAGCCAGGTCATTCAAGTCTGGCAAGGGCGGTAGGGCATTCATGATCGCATCAGCATTGGCTTTGCGGGCCTGGACAAGCGCCGTGTTCGGCAAAGCGACCGCGTTCTTGGCTTCAAGGCCTGCAAGCTTGCGGTTCAGCGGTTGAATATCACGGCCCAAAAGATCCCGGTAATAAGACAGGGCCGTCATGGCAAGACGCACGTCATTCTGGAACGCGCCATCATCCGACCACTGCAAAGCCTGCATCATTTCGCTGACCGCGGCAGTGGCGTTAAGGTAAGAGGCAATAAACCCGTTCGCGTTAAAAAGAAGGTCACTGACCTGCACCTGTGTGAAGGCATTGGCTTCGGCGGCCTGGAGATCCTGAACACGTGACTTATAAAGCTGGGTCAACGCATCGATCCGGGCACGCATCGCGGTGTTCATCTGTTCCTGCGTGAGGGTCCCGGCCTGAAGTTCGGCTTTTTTCTGCAATCCCTGTTTCAGACCGATGGCTTCACTGACAGGGCCGAGCAATGCGTCAAATTCAGAGCGCAGGTTCGCAGTCTGATAAAGGGTCTTCAGCCATTCTTTGACAGGCACGGGGGCCTGGGCAAAAAGTCTTTCGTACTTCAGAAGTTTGTCTTCCATCTGGCCGCGGAGGGTCACGAGCTGATTATAAAGCGCGACCGCTGCAGCTTCTGACATGGTCCCGAGATTGGAACTCTGAAGCGTCACGGTTGCCTGGTTCAGAATCACGCGGACTCCGTTGTCCATCACAGTCTGCGCTTCAGCCTGAAGAATTTTGAATTGCTGTGAGAACCAAAGGTTGTTGATCACTTCATCCATCTGGCTCATGAATATCGTCGCCGCATCAAAAGCCACTTCAATCTCCTGCTTGGAACCGTCCGTCGCATAGCTCTGCAGGCGCTTGATTTCATCCATGCGGTTCTTCAGGGCCGATTGCGCAACCGCCGCGGCATCAAGCCGGGTGTTGATCACACTCAGGTCAATCGACATAATGCCGGCCAGGGCCAGCGTTCCGTCATCCAGAAGCGCCGCTCCGCCGGGACCATTCATGATCAAAGACATTTCGTTCTTCACCGCCACGGCGCGCGCCTTCATCGCTGTATCCACCACAACTTCTTCCATCTTCACCTGCTCATACAGAAGTCTTTCCGTGGTCATTTTGTTTTCATAGGCCCGGACGAGGTCGTTGTTTTGATAGAAGTCGCGGTAGCTGCCTCGGGCCGGAACGCCGACACCATTGGTGCCGCCGTCCATAAACTGATCATAGTAGGTCTGCGCTTTGCTCGCATAAAGCTTCGCGTCTTCATTGACCTGGAGCACTTGTCCGACCAGGCCCTCCTGGATGAGGAAGGTTTTCTTCAGGCCGCGGCTTGTAAGCGTGACTCTCTGGTCATGGGTGACCGGATCAAAAACAGAATTAAATTGCGTCGGCACGGCGCCTGCGGCAAAAACTTCCTGCAGGGACTCAGTGCCGTCCGCGGGGTTGCGGATGACATCGTATAAATGAACGAACGTATAGGAGCCGTCCAGCACCGGCGGCTTTTTGGTCTGGTCGCCTGCAATGACGCCGTAGACCACGCCAAGGAAATTGGGATCGCCGCCCGGATCTTTGAAGTCCCAGCGCAGACGGACCGGCACATCAAACTTGCGGCACTTGGTCGGGTCATTCGGTGCTGCCGCACAATTGCCAGGGGCGGCTTCCGTGGTCACCGTGCTGGGTTCCGCCGTAAACGCAAACATTTGATCCGCATATTTGTCCGTTGGATCGCCGCCGTTCGTGATGTTCGCGTTGATCAAAAGGTTTTCAAGCTGGCTGGCGCTGGTGATGTTGGCAAAAGAATCCGCAATAATGTCGTCAGCCTGAAGGAAAGCGTCCATGGAAAGAGCCTTGCGCACGGCCTCATCACTAATCAGGTTCCCGAATCCATCCAGAGCATTGTTAGCATTTCCAGCTCCATCTTTATGACCAAGCTCATAAAGCTCGACGAGCCGCAGGGTCGCCTGCTGGTATTCACCAAGAGCCGCCGCAGCCGAAGGCGCCTTGCGGATTCTTTCTTCGAGCTGGACAAAGCCTTTACGCAGATATTCCATCAGGTCCTGCGGCTTCATCTGGCCGTACCAGAGTTCCATTTTATTCAGCATCTGCTCAAGGCCCTTGTTAGGATCCTGAATAAGGGCCAAGAGTCCAGTTCCCGCTTTCTCAAATTCCTGAAGTTCGGCCGACGCCTCAGTCCATGACTGATTCAGTTCATTAAACGTCAAGAAACCGTCGCCGTTGCGGTCAATAATATCCACGCCGATCACAAGGCCGAGTTCCTTGACCGCCAGCGCGGAGAAATCGCCCTGTCTTGTGCTGAACGCTTTCTTGGTTTCATTCAGGAGCGTGAAGCGCTGTTTGATTTTGAGGTAATAAATCTTGACGCCTTCAATAATCATCCGGGCTTCCGAGAAGAACTTGGGAGTTCCGTTCAGGAAATCGGAAAGACTTCTGTACTCTCCGCCGCCTTTGAGAGATTTATTGTATTCAAAACGGATGTCCTTGAGCATTTGGGCAAGGTCTGTCAAGAAGCTGGGTGAGGTTTCGTCGAGAGACGTCAGATCAAGCGCACCCAGGTAATTCACAAACTCCCCGGTGCCCAACGCTTGATCCCAAATCCGCAAAATGTTATTGCGGAATTCCTGCAGGTTGCCATTGGCCGTATCGATCCCCTGCAGAGGGTTAAAATCGTCTGTGCCGGCAACAGGCGCTCCGGCAGCACCAGCATTCCATACATTGTTGCGCCCCGCAGCACCGCCGTAAAGATCCATGAGTGTATTGCCCATGTCGTAAGCCAGTTTCCATTCAAACTGCTGGGCGGCTGTGAGGTCAGCTGAAAGCAGCGGGTTGACAGGCGTTACCGTAGTATCCTGCTTCCCTTCCCAAGCTGCATCACCAAGGTAGCGGATCAGGGAAGCAAAGGCACCGCCGGGGTTTTTCATAGCAAGAGCTTCCATGTGTTCATTGATGCGCCTCATCGAGTTCTTGACGGCCATGAGGTCTTCCTGGGCCGTGGCAAAGAGCTGCTCAAGTTCGATCACATCGCGTTTAAAGCTGCGAAGAATCGCAACCTCGCGATTCAGAATATTGGTCTGATTTCCGTAATTGGTCTGGGCCGCGGCCAATTCCAACTGCTTGATCGCAATCAAGGGGTCACTGGGATTGCGGAGCCCGCTGTCGACTTCGTTAAGAAGAGTGGTCAGTTCCTGGGAAACTTGAATCACCCGGTTTGAAGCCGCCAGCTGGGAAGCTTTCTGAACATCGACAATCCCCTCTTGATTCGCAACCCGGCGGCGCCAATCAATAAGAAGGGCAAGAATGTCCGCGGGTGAATCATCCGTCCCGTCAGCCCCAACCGTGATTCCGGGAATCGGCACATTGGTCACAGTCAGTACATCGCGCCCATCCAGGGCATCTTTATAAAGAAGCTGGGCGCGTTCCCACATGGCCCGGGTCGCTTCAAGATTATCGGAGTCAAGGACTTCCCGTTCGAGGCCCGTAAGGCGGATCGCGGTCATTCCGAGCTGATGCGGGAAGGACGCCGGATCAAGCACTTCAATAACCTCGTCTTTCAGATTGTCAATAAGGTCAAAAATGTCATTAGCATAAAGCCGGTCGCGCTCGCCGATAAATTCCGCGGCTGAACGTTCGTCTTCTCCGTAATACCGGTAGACCGTCACGGTATCGGGGGTCCCGAAGCTCCTCGGAATGCCCAAAACAAAACCGTTAATCGCCGCAACGTCGGCCGCATTCACGACACCGTTGCCATCCACATCCACAAGGTTTTTCATATATTCACGGTAGAGTCCCACATCACGATCCGTGAGAAGGCCGTCAGCGTTGACATCGCCCTTCATGGCAACGTTTCCACCCACGAGGTTCATCGTGGCAACAACCGGAAGCAGGTGCTGCCAAATGGCTTTGTCAAGCATGTCTCTCTTGCCGTCATTATTGATGTCGATCATGAACTTCGCGGCCATGCTGAGATCGAAAACATCCTTGGCGTTGACCCGGTCATCCAGGTTGATGTCCGCGCGACGCTGAAGGTATGGGTTCATGCTTCCGTAGAAAGAGGTCATTTTCGCGCGCGAGGCTATTTCGGCCAGGAGCTCACTGGCCTGACGGATCGCCAGATTTCCCCTCGCGACATAGTTACGCATCACCAGGTTGAAGAGGTAATCAGCGGCATCCTTGGCCATCGCCTGGACCTTCGTCTTCATCGAAGTGAAGAGGTTCTGGGCATTAGCGAGGATGGCGGCCACGGCCGAATACATTTTCTCTACGGAAGACTGGTTGTGGCCGGCGCGAATAATATTCAGAAGCGATGCGACCTGAAGATAATCTTCTGCAATCGCGGTCTCAACCGACTTAACCTTATCGATTCCGTCCTGAACGTTCTTGCGAATATCCAGCGCAATCCCCTTCAAGCGGCTGGCTTCGACCAAAAGACTAGTCACAATAGAGTCCTTCGGGAAAGTGCTGTGAATAATGTTCATTTGGTCCCATTTCCCGGTAATCACATCGACCGCGGTCTGGACGTCTTTCATCATCTCAAGGGCCTGGGAAGCACTGGAAGCCGAGAAAATGGATCGCTGCAGACCTTGAAGATTGGTATAGGCGCTTTTAAGGGCTTCAAGATAACCTTTTGAACGGGTCTCACCGTCCAGAAGGTTGCTGTAAAGGGTTTCCATTTCGTTTTTCATGTTCAGAATGTCATTGAAGGCGGCTTGGCCGAGCGCCGCATTAGCCTGAACCTGCGGGTTTCCAAGGGCCGCCATCTGGGCCAGTTCCTGGTTGATCGTATCGGCCTGAGTGTACCAATCGGCAATACGGTCCCATTGGGACTTAACATTGGCCGCCATCTGGAACTCATCGGCAAAATCTTTGGCCTTCTGGGACTTGGTTTTGAAATCATTGATCCGGTTGTAGAGACTGGCCCCCTGGGTTTCAAGGGCTTCCTTGTCACGGATTTTCTTGTCCTGGATCTTAATTTCAGCCTTCGCCTGTTCCAGGAGGCTGGCCGCGGCAATGACATTCTGAAGTAATTCGCCGTTCTTCGGGTCCCTCAAGGAAGCCTGACGGAGCGCTGTAATGAGCGGTTCAATCTGATTCATGTAGCTGACGGAATCAGCAAGCACCGGCTTCATTGGACTTGAACTCGTCTCGCCGTTGATCTGTTCGGTGTTATCCAGGATGTGCTGATAAATACCCTGGGCCACGCTCTTATAACCGGCACCATTGTCCGCCGAAGGCTCAGTCGCACGGAGAAGTTCGAGGGCAAGAAACTCACTCATACGGGCATTATCGCCTGCCGAAGCAAGGATTTCTTCAAGTCTGGCGTTGGTCCTCACGGCCTGCAGACCGGCACGGTTTTCTTCAAGAACTTCGTTACGCAGACCTC
Source organism: uncultured bacterium (assembly GCA_964434115.1). Classification (GTDB taxonomy): domain Bacteria; phylum Omnitrophota; class Omnitrophia; order Omnitrophales; family Aquincolibacteriaceae; genus ZLKRG04. Next base: position 98,197 of record CAYSSX010000007.1, on the reverse strand, counting down.
CGAGGATATCCTGTCCTTCTTGAAGGAAACCCGCCAGAATTCCCAGCTTGGAGCCGGCAGTCTCAACTTCCGTGTCCAAGGATGTCCGTTTCAGGACGCCCGCGAGCACATAGGGATCTGCGGAAGCGATTTCGTTACGGTCCAGGGATTCATACTTCTTACCGAGTACTTCAAGAGCCTTCTGGAATTCCTGTTCGATATCGGAAGACACTCCCTGCAGGCGGGCCAAATTGGACGCATACTCAGGGGTTCCCGGATACTGGTTTTTCAGTTCCTGGAGACGTGTCTCCAGGCTCGCGGCCGCAAGCTGCGCCATTTCGATTTCCCGCACAACGTTGACCGTGCTGTCAAAGCTCTTCACGCCTGCAAGCAGGCCGTTACGCTGTTTGGCTGAATCCAAAAGTTCCTGTGCTTGAAGAACGGCCGAGGCGCCCTTGGTTTCCCAAGCTTCCGCTTTATAGGCCGAGACAAGGCCGTCTTCGGCCGTGCGGTTTCCGGCACGGATACGGCTTTGAATCTGATCAAGCGCGATCTGGTTTTCAGCCGTCACCGCTTTCTGGTCAGCAAGACGGTACCCGAGGCCGGCCACCTGATTTTCAAATCGGTCCTGCGTCTGTTTAGCCTCTTCGGCAAGCCGCTTGGATTGTTCTCCGTAACTGGCGGCCGCAGCTTTCTCTAAAAGGGTCTGGACGCGTGTCTGCGTTTTCAGGGATTCGGCAGACGCTATTTCGAGTTCTTTCGCGGCATCAATGCGGACGAAAGATGCCGACGCATCATTAATCTTCGTCAGCGCGTCATAGGCCGCGGTCAAGTGGTCCTGCAGGCCCTGCTGGGCGCGGTCTTCACGGTAAGCCTTCTGGTTTTCATAATAGAGATCAAACACCCGGTCTTTCACCATAGCGAAGAAATCATTCCGGATGTCGAAGTCCCTCATGGTCTGGACCGGAAGCTCTTCGTAGGCTTTCTCAAAATCACGCCCTTCAATCCGGACGACACGGCTCAAGTCTTTGGCTTCTTCATAAGTTTTTCTCGGCTGCCCCATCCAGAAGGCCTGCTGGGCCAAGGTCAATTTCTCCTGGACTGCCTGAATCATCGCGTTCACAGCCTGATCCGCATCGGAACGGATTTGAGAACTCGCATCCGGAAGGTTGTTTAATTCCATAAGCCGGTCTTGCGCGCGGTTTTTCAGATACGCCGCGAACTGCAGAATACTCTGGGCATCCGTGGTGGTCAGATTTCCAAGGTACTCGCCGCCCTCTTCGCCGCCGTAGCCGCCCATGCCGCCGTAACCGCCCATACCGCCATAACCGCCCATACCGCCGCCGCTGGTACCATCAATCACCCGCTGAACAAGGCTCAAGGCATATTCCAGGATGTCACGGTCATGCAGAATTTCGTCTTTAAGAGAAACGCCGTCCGTCTGATCCGCATCCGTCTGGCGGGCGCGGTCTTCAAGGATTTTACGGTTGGCCAGAATCAGATCAAAGAGGCCTTCACCACGCTCCATTTCGGCGATATCTGTAATTCCGGATTTGCCGCTCTTCAGATAAGCGCGCATGGATTCAATCACCTGCGTAGAAAGCTCGGCGTTCTCAGAACCGATTTCCGCCAAGGCTTCCGTCTTCGCCGTATTGCTCTCCGCACTGCTCAAGACGGACAGGTTGCCGAGGAACGCTTTATTGTCGTTCAAAAGATCCGCCAGCGCTTTGTTTCCGCCTGTGTCAAGGCGTCCCGTCACCGCGGACAGGTCGGCCTTTTTAACATCGCTGAGGATCTGGCTGAATTTTTCCCCAATATTACTGAGCCAGGCTTTGACATCCTGCTGCTCTTCATACCCCGACGCTGCGAGACGGGCCTGCATCAGCGCGGCTTCCGCGTCATCACGAAGTGAGTGAATGCTGTCGAGTGCTGCCTGACGGGGGCCGTCTTCCAGCGCGCCCTGGGCGTTGGCCAAAAACGTCTTAGACAGCTCACCGAGATTGTTCATCCGGGCCACGCTACTCGTCAGCTGGATCTTGGCAGCTTTTTCAGAAGATTCCGTAACCGCCAGTTCAAGTTCATCGCTGCGCGATTGATAGCGGGTCTTGAGCTCAGCAAGGGCTTTGTCGGACGGCAGGGATTCCGCCGCCGTGGTCAAAGCCGCCATATAAGCGGAGAAATCAATCTTTAGCTGTTTGAGCATCTCAAGATTCATTGCCGCTTCAGAACCGGAAGAGACTTCAAAGATGCGGTTGCGAAGTTCGCGGATCTGTTCATAAAGTTTATCCATCTCGCGGCCCGGCTGCACGCGGTCACCGGAGGCGAACTCAATTTGCAGGGCCTTTCTGGACGCTGCGTCAAAAGCGCTTGCGACCCTTTCAAAGGCGGCTTTGGCATCGCGGTAAGCCTGCTCGGTTTCCGGCGTTCCGCCGTTGACCGTGCGCAGCTCTCCGAGGACATCCACCGTTTCAGAGGCTTCATTCAGGAAACTTTCCGCTCCGGTGCGCAGCGCCCTTGCAAGCGAGGCGTCATTCAGCGCGGCAAGATCCGCGCTTACGGCAAGGAGCTTAGCTTCAGCGCTGCGGATCTCCGCCAGCATCGCGGTACCGCTGTCAGACACTCCCTCACGGAGGTCCGCGAGGCGGTTCATTTCGGAAAGCGCGAGGCCGTATTTATGATAAGAGACGACAAACCGGTCGAGTGATTTCTCCATGGATTCGCTGCGCGCCCCTTCAAGCAATTTATTCATCGCTTCATTAACAAGTCCCGCAAGCTGATCAAAAAGGGTCGCGTAAGTCTGGACCCCGGCGCGGACGGCATTGCCATCCTGCTCGGCGCGTAGTTCTGTTTCAAGAGCGTCCATGGAGGCCGCCAATTCCCCAAGGACCTGCTCTTTTTCTGCAAACCAGGTTTCACCTTCCGCCACGGATCCGGCTTGTGCGGCGTTCAATTGTTTCTGCGTGTTGATACGGCTTGCGGCGGCATTCAGTTCCGGAAGCAGCTCGGCCGCGCCGGCGCGGGAGGCGTCGACATTCCATACACTGACAAGTCCGCGGGAAGCTTCAAAGAAAGCAGCGCGGTTTTTCATTTCGTCAGGGGAAGCCGCTTCCAGAGCCGCATTTTCAAGCCGGTTGAGAAGTGTGTTCAATCCCTGATTGAGTTTCTTCAGGGACTCTCCCCCGTTCTCCTGCAGAGACGAAATAGATGCGCCTGCGCGAAGCGTCTCAAACTCGGCGATCAGCGCGGGCATACGTTCATAAGCGCCAAGCTGGTCAAGGCGGTTCAGGCTGTCACGAGCGAGTGTCACAAGCGCGCCCTGGTAATCCGCGCGAGGAGTTTCCATCGCGCTCACGAGGGCAAAATGGCGCTCGCTTTCGCGGACTTTGGAGCCCAGAGCCGCCGCAGCGGCAATCGCAGTTTCGGTTTCATTCACGCGGCTCTGGAGGTTATTCATGGTTTCGGTCAGATTCGCCTGATACGCCTCAAGCACGGGCTGATACTGTTCCTTGGTTTCATCCGTGCCTGTGATGATCTTTTTCTTCTCAGCCTCAAACCAAGCAGAGAGAACGGCGGCATATTCTTTCCACGCATAGACAACTTCAGGCGCCGGCTGCTGGAGGCCCGTGAGCGCATCCAAAGCGCTGGCGGCATCATGAGAGGCCTTACGCAGGTTTTCTTCCACGTTAACTTCGGCGTGAGATTCCAAATAAAGGCGCTTCTGGCGGACCATTTCAACGCTGCTGTTGAGTTCATTCATCATGCTGCGCAGCGATTCAAGGTGCGCCGGATAATAAACAGCTTCCGGATGAGCCTTCGATAGATCGCTGAGGATCGCCTCATTCGCAGACATTTTGCCAGAGAAAGTGGAAGCGTAACTTTCAAGGGCGCTCAGGACCGAAGCGTCCTCAATGGAGCCTAGCAGGCTGTTGGCCATGCGTCCTGCCGTCACAAGCGAAAGAGAATGATCCACAATCCAGGCGCCTTCGGTCTTTTCCCCGAGCACGCGGATCGTCTGCCGGCGCGCCTGGTCAAGATCATTGATAAGACCCGCATCCGTGTTAACAGCTTCAATTTGATCAATCAACGCGAGGACCCCTTCCACAGCCGGAATTTCGGAGTTCGCATCGCTGTTCACAAGAGCGGCCTGCGCGAGCGCGGAGCGGTAAACACCCGCGAGCGCCGCAGCGTCGTCTTCTGCCCCAAGATTGACGGACAGGGCTGAGGCCCGGGTTTCCAGGGCCTGCACAAGTGCCGCAAAGCGGGCTTTAAGATCATCGATGATCGCCAGGTTAACGTTCAGCTTGGCCTGGTCAACGTCAGGCTGGCCCGCGAAGGCAGCCAGCTTGGTGCGGAGTGAATCCGCTTCCACCTTGGAAGCCGTCAACAGACGGTGATAGAAACGAAGGAGAGCCGGATCGGTTGTCCCTTCGGACATCTTCGAAATCTGGGCGCTGCTTTGCAGATCATTGCGCAGGTCGTCGACAAGGCTTTCACCGGCGCTGGCCTTCATCTGGTCAACCGCAAGTTCAGAGCGGACCTGATCGAAAGCGCTCAACACTTCGCTCATCCGGGAAGCTGGCACGCCGGTCTGGGAAGCCAAAAATTTCATTTGCGGATGCAGGTTAATCAGCGCTTGCGCTTCCTGCGCTTTCCGGCTGAGGAGAGCCGCCCATCCCTGTATGACGTCTACGACATCCGCCCGGGCTTTCGTATCCGTGATACCTTCTGCAAAGGCCTTGAGCGCTTGGGTATACTCCGGAACCCCCTTGAAGAAAGCCAGGGTTTCGTGGAAGGTTTCCGCATCGCCAGCCATCTTTTCAAGGTCCGCCAGCAAGCTGACGCGCTGGGCACGTTTCGCGGAGGCCTCATCCGACAAGGCCTTGATCGAGGCATCAAAAGGATACTTCTGCTTCAAGGCTTCAAGGTTTTTCAGCTCCTTTTCGTGGGCCGCGGCAAGCGATTCCGCCCATTCCATTTCAAGACGGATGTCTTCAATACTTTCATAGCCTGTGATTTTCGTACGGATCCCATCAAAAGCGAGCAACATACCATCGGTTTTTCTGACAAGCTGGGACGCCATTTCCCGGTCGGCCTTAACGGCACTCATATAAGTTAATTCGGGTTTCAGCGTTTTCTGCATTTCCACAATCGCGGTAACAGCATCCGCGCTCTTGCGGATTTGGTCCTGAAGAGAGGCCTGCTGGGCGGCCAGCTCGAGGTTGTCCGGATTGCGGAAAATTAAAAGGTCAAGGCCATCCCGGAGCTTCTGCAGCTCTTCAAGGCGCGCCACAGCGGACGCCGACACGGCGTCAAAGTAAGCCGTAAGATCAATTGAAGAGTCATACTTGTCAAAAGCATTTTCATAGAAATCCGACGCCGTTGAGCCAAGGCCTTCCATCCATGCCTGATAGCGCCGTACCCAATCAATTTTGCCAAGAGATGTATCGTTGGCAATCGCGGCCATTTTTTGCGCCAGGTCAAGGTCCAGTTCATCCGGGAGTTCAAGAACAGACTTCGCAATATCAGCGATCGAGTCCCCGCCGCGGAAAGCCCGGAAGGCCTTCAGCAGTTCGTCACGGTTGATTGGCCGCTCGTGGTACACAACACTGAGACGGCTCAGGAAAATATCCAGCGAAGCCAGAAGCCCCATGGCCATCCCCTCGCCGGCGAGATGGCGGATTCCGGCAAGAGCCAATTCTCCCTGGCTCACGGAGGCGGCACCATTATCCCTCATGTTCTGGGATTGCCGTGCCGAACTCTGAATCGCTGCCAAAACTTCCTGAGTGAGCTTGCCGGAATCTTCAAGACGCTTAAGAGAATCCTGAAGAACCTGGTTCTCTGGGCGGCCGGCAGCTTCAACAGCCACGGTACGGAGATCCGCAAGAACCGAATCGTGAAGCGTTTCCGCCAGGGCGGCAAGAACCTTGAGGAGTTCCGGTGAATCCGAAGAAATTTCCGCTTGGGTTTTTAGCCAATTCGCAAAGGTATCGTTCTTTTCAGCCTGAGCTGTGGCGGTTTTAGCTTTGCCTTCGGCGTACGAAGCGGTGTCACGAAGGTTTTCAAGAGCTGTTTTGCTTTCAAGCGCGCGGTCAACATACTTCACCTGCCATTCAGGATGTCCTGCGGCAAGGCCTGCGATCCTGGCATGGAGACCGTCTCCGACTTTGGCGAGATTGGCCAGATCCTCGGCATTCACGGCTTCCGCAGCACGGCTGACGGTTTCATCCAAAAGCTTCAAGGCGGCAATAATCTGCGCCTCAAGGCTGAGCGGCTGGCCTCTCAAGGCATCCAGCTCATTCATGCGGTGGAAGAGGGCCAGGATGACCGAATTGATCTGCCCCATCAAAAGCGCCGCCGAATCGGTCAGTTGAAGAGCTTCGCTCGGGCTCAATACAAGGGCCGCGATTTTTTCGGCCAGCTCCTTGTAGTCTTCAGCTTTATCCTGAACATCCAGCGCCGAATAATACATGGCGCGGACCTCGTCATAATCCACGCTCGCTTCACTTTGAGCCGGCAGGCCCTGGATCAGTCCCAGCTGCTGGGTCAGAAGATCAATCGGGCTTGTTCCCCAAACCCGGAAAAGTGTATCCAGATCGAGATGGTTAACGAGGTTGTTCTGGTCAATGTCGTAAAGCGGCAGTTCATTGATGGCTTTCAGAAGTTTGTTGAGGTCCAGCGTGTCGATAATGAAGTCTTTCTGAATGTCGGCCGCAAAAATATCCTGGGCCGTGACTTTGAGTTTTACGGCTTCGACCATCGTACGCAGGCTCTGCAGGTCGCTGGCGTCCACTTTTCCGTCCCCGTTCACATCCGCGCGGTCATGCCCGCTGATTCCGGAAAGAAGGTCTGTTCTGTCTTTGTCCGTGATCACGCCGTCGCCGTTGACGTCCGCGCGCCGGACCTGCGCGGCACCCACGCCCCAGCTGGAATACTGCTTCAGGCGCAGCCAATCGTTAGCATCGACAACATTGTCGCCGGTCACGTCCGAATTGTTCTTGATGGCGTTGGAATGCAGGGCCACATCAAGAGATTCAAACGAACCATCCTGGTTGAAGTCCGCGCGGTGCAGAACATCCGCGGTGACCTTTTCATAGACCGCGGATCCATTTTCCATCCGCGCGATATACCCTGAGTTCTGAATATTCATCGCATTCGTGGCGTCAAGGGCATCAAATTTATTAACCTTGCCGTCGCCGTTGACATCCTGATAGGAAGGCAGGTTGTTTTCAAACGCTTGCACATCGTCAAGATCAAAAGAACCATTTTTATTGATATCCGCCGTTTCCAGGTTTTCCGGCTTAACGGTGTAATCCAGACGCTGATGGTCGATCATACGATCCATGAGGGAAATATCCGACTGATCCACCTTGCCGTCCGCGTTAATATCATGTTGTACGTAATTCTGCATTGAGGCGCGCAGGTCGATAAGGTCCTGATCATCAATCTTTCCGTCCTTATTGACGTCCCAAAGCGTCTGGTTGACTTTAGCGTCATCAAGTCCGTACGTTTCAAATTCCTGAATCTCACGCTGGCGGACAAGGTCTTTCAAATCCAGCGTTCCATTTCCGTCAAGGTCGCGTAAATCGCCGGCACCGTTGCGGAAAACGTTGTTGTAAAGGGATGAAAGCATCGTGGCATCGGCCGATGTAATGCGGTCGCGCGGGTCGGAGCTGCTTGTCGAACGGTTGATATCCGCGCGCTCCAGTTCACCGGGGTTCGGGATTCCCTGGTTCTGCATGGCCGTCATACGGGCGTTGAGGACATCGCGGTCAAGACCGTTAACCGCATTATCGCCATTGAGGTCAAGGACCAGGTTGTTTTGATAGATGCTGTCATAGAGGTCGCGGTCACGGCCATTGATGCTGCCGTCCCGGTTCACGTCCCCGACGAGTTTTTCATCGTCGGTCAATTTCAAATCCTGTCCAAACTTGATCATATCAAGGCGGGAAAGATCCTGTGAGTCGACCTTTCCGTCGTTGTTGAGATCATAGAGGTTGCGGGTCGTACCGTTGTCGTCCCATTGACGGGTCAAGTCCTGATAAATCGCCCGGTCGGCCTGATCAACCATGCCGTCCTGGTTGATATCAGCCTTCATCATCTGAAGAGGATCCAGCTTGGAGCCAAGATCATAGAACTCTTGGGCCTTATCAAAAGCCTGCAGTTCCTTGCTCAATTCCACCTTTCCGTCAAAGTTCAGGTCCATCTGATACAGAATGTTTTGGGTGTTTTTCAATGCAACGACATCGTTTCCGTCAATGAGACCGTTATGGTCAAGGTCGGCGGCGCGTGTTTCATTGGTCGTAACACCGATCTGGTTCTTACGCACCACTCCGCGGATCGCGTCAGTATCCTTAAAGTCGACATTGCCGTCGTTGTTCACGTCGCCGTTGGCAACCTTGCTCATGGATTCTTCGATCGCTTTCCAGTCAAGATCATTGACAACATTGTCGCCGTTGACATCCGCCTTCTGATACTCCTTCTGCTGAACAATCTCGCCGCGCCGGTCAGCATCGAGAATTTTCTGCATCAATTCAAGATCCTTGGCATCGCCGACCCCGTCTCCGTTGACGTCAATCTTGGATTTCGGCTGGTTGCCCGGAGAGTTCACGCCGCCGATACCGCCGTAATTAAAGCCTTCACCACCGCTGCCTCCGAAGTTATAACCGCCGGCACCCATGGAACCACCCATGCCGGGATAACCGCCTGATTCATAGCCCTCACAACCTTCCATGCCAGGGGAGCAGAACTGCTGCTGATTAGGAAGCATTCCATTGTCCGACATGGCCTTCTGAAGCGCATCGGCATCTTTTCGGTCAAAGCGCCCGTCGGCATTCAGGTCAAACTGATCGCCCTGGGTCAGGCTGATTTCGTTAATGAGGAATTTCCGGCCGTTGATATCCACTGCGGCGATTTCTCCGGTCGCCACTTCGTAACGAACTTTCAAATTGTCAAATTGGGCGTCGGCGCGAAGGTTTGAAAACGCGACATACCCTTCGCTGTAGAGATGATCCGTGACTTCAAAGACAACATTGTCGTTAAGAGATACCGTGATCTCGGAGTCCTTGGAGGTGATCTTAAGGCGGTAGAAATCATCGGCCACGAACTCAAACGGGAACGGCTTTGTTTCCGCGAGGCGGTACTCACGGCCGTCCACCATCTTGAATAGACCGATGGTGGTATTATCGCCGTTACGGAGAATGCGGAAAGCATAGTGGTTGAAGCGGTCCGTGGCGTTGAAAAGCACCGACGATTCCCAGGTTTTGTTCAGATCGCTGTCACGGACTTCTGTCAGCTGTTCCATGGCCATATCCACCGACAGCTCAAAGTCGGCGTCCGTGTAGATGCCGGTGTTGCCGTAAGAACGCACACCCTGGCGTTCCGCCTCGAGCATCTCCCCGCGGACCGCCCATTTACCAGCCTCCGGCGTCCAGCCTTTCGGCGCCGAGTCATTGTCAAAGTTCTCTTCACGGTCACGCCATTCCATGATCGCATTGCTCTTAAGCACCTGCCCCTGTTCATCCACAAAGTCATAGACCCGTTCATCACGGTTACGGAGTACTTTAAACGTCTGCTCTCCGAGCTGGATGACCTGGTCAAAAACATGCTCGCTGCGCTTGGAGAACTGCTCTACGAGAGTCACGGTTCCGGTGTACGTGTTCGCAATGATGTCGTAAATGCTGCCGCGGATTTTCACCTGTTTGGAAACCGCATTGCTCGTATAGTTTTCGTGGCCGTCAAAGAAGGTGTAGCTCTGGTCTGCGTTCTCTTCGACGTCATAACGGATCCCGTCAAGGCGGATCCGCTGGTCGGCCACGCGGGCGCTTCTCAGGTAATCCCGATTCATAATCAGACGGCCCTGTTCCGGGTCAAAACTGATGAGAAGGTTCATGCCGTCAACCAGGACCGTATTGTTTTTCGGGTCGACCCACTGGCCGTTGATCGAGATCTCACCCGTTGAGGAATCATACGTCCAGTCATAGGTCACTGATTTGCCGCCTTTGAGGAAGGAGATCTTGCCGGCCGTGGCCCCGACCGTCAGGTCAGAGCTGGATTTGTCCGTGGCCTGTTCAAGATAAATGCCGCCCTGCTCGTAGTCCGGATAAATAAAGAAGTCGGCGCCGTTCAAAGTCACCTTGCCGATCGCTTTGGAAAATGTCCCGGCAAAACCCGTTTCCTGGCCGCCATAACCTTTTTCAATTTTGGAACCCTTGATTTCTTTCTGGGTCTTGAGGTCTATAAAGGTGTAAGTGCCGTCCAGATTTTCCAGAACATGGTAGGTGTTATCCATCACGATCGGGCTGTCATTTTGCTGGTCCTGCGGCGTTCCTCCGTAATTGCCGCCCAAGAAGGCGCCCTCGTAGCCGCCGTAGTTGCCGCCCGGGCCGTATTCGGAAAAGGAATCCGAAAGGCTGCGGTTATACCCGGTGCCCACAATGCGGATGACTTGATCCGCAACCACCTGGCTGATGGAATGAGCTTCAATAAGCGTCATTTGACCTGAGAAAGGATCTTCATGGATTTCATACACTGTGCCTTCGAGAGAAACACGCTTGCTGTCCAGATCAGAGCGCTTTTCAAAGCCGTCCTTCTTGAAGGTGTAGGTGCCGTCGAAATTGTTAACAACGTAATATTCGATCCCCTCCACCTTGATCACTTCATCCGCGATCCGGCGGCTTCGATAGGCGGTTTCAACCAGCTTCACGCGCTTGGTCTTGACATCGCGTTCCAAAATGAATTCATGTCCGTCGAGAGTGACGACATCGTCAAACCCGCTCACGATTTCTTTGCCGTCCCGGTCGCGGAAAAGGTAGCGTTCATAGGGCTGAAAAAGAACATCGTACTCTTTGCCGCCGACGGTGATGACAAAGTCGGAAAGATGCGCGCTTTCATGGTTTCGGTTGCCCTGTTCCTGAAGGCGGACATTGCCCTTGTCATCCACATAAATGTCATAAATCTTGTCCTTGATATTGACGATCTGGATGTCCTTGTACGCCTGATAAACCCCTTCGGATGACGTAAACAGGTACGCGCCGGAAGGATGCAGGGAAACCACATAACGGACGCCGTCCAGGGCAATTGCTTCCTGGCCGATGATACTGCTCACCAGGCCGTCTGCGTTGTCCAGCCGGATTTCCTTTGAGCTGACAATTTCTTTGTTGAGATAGTCGAGGACTTTTGAGATGAGGGCCACGTCCTCGGCATCCACCACGCCGTCTTCATTGACATCCTTGTAGCTGCGGATCGTTTGATCAAGGAACCGGACATCGCGGTCGTCCACGCGGCCGTCATCGTTCACATCAGCCTGGTCCAGAAGCTTGGGATTCATCATCTGGTTGCGTTTCACATCATTGGCGGTCTTCTGCAGTTCGAGAAGATCCATGAAATCAAGGTTGCCGTTACCGTCGTAATCCGCCTGCCCCTTGAGCGAGCTGTATTTGCGGATCGACTCGCTTAACACCGACTGGTCCTGGTTGTTGACCACGCCGTCACGGTTGACATCCGCGTGATCAATTTCCGACTTGGTCACGCCGAGGGCCTGGGCTTCCAAAATCTGCTGCATACGCTTTTCGTCGTCCCCGGTCTTGCCATTGCCGTTGACGTCGAGGTTCTTCAGCTTCCCGTCCTCGCCAAAGAGCTTGCCCATTTCTTCCAGATCCTTGCGGCTGACCTGGCCGTCATTATTGACGTCCATGCGGGCCAGCGCATCCGGCTGTACGTCTACGCCCTGGGACTGCGCGTCGCGGATCTTGCCCACCACTTCATCAAAGAAGGCCAGATCGCCTTCATCCGTCTTGCGGTCGCGGTTGATGTCGTAGCGGTTCTGCACAACCTGGTTGAGCGCGTTGGCGTCACGGAAGTTGATCTGCTTGTCTTTGTTGACATCGAACTTCAGGAAGTCGGATGTCGTGTACTGACCGTCGCCGTTCGTGTCCTGGATCTGGCCGTCCTTGACATAATTGATGATCTTGTTGAGCGAGTTGACGTCTTCCATGTCCACAATGCCGTCTTGATTGACATCCTTGTAATGGCTGGACAGGCGGGTCAGTTCATCGGAATCCGCGGAATCAAAAGTGCCATCGCCGTTCATGTCCGCGCGCTTCACCACTTCCGGATGATTCAAGCGGCGTTTTTCCATTTCCGTAATATCATAGACCTTATCGCCGACGCGGACCTTGCCATTGGAATCCGCATAGTACTGGTGCTTGCCGTCATCCAGGTAGAAACTCAAATCGCTTTCGTTGCGGCCAACCGTGTATTCCTTGCCATCCAGCATAATTTTGAAATCTTTGTCGGAATAGAACTTGGTCGTTGCCTCGATAAGTTTGATTTCCTTGGTGTCTTCGTCATCCAGAATGCGGTATTTGCCAATCGGAAGATTGACCACAGGCACCACGGCACCGTCGATCGATTCCATTTCACTAGTGTATTTCTTGCCCGTTTCCCCGTCTGTGACCTCATAGGCCCCGCCTTCAAGACGAAGGACCCAATACTGGACGCCTTCCACAGCCACCACCTGATCACCACGCTTGATGCTGGCCGCAGTCGGAACCGTCAAGGTCCAGCGGCCGCTGATGGGATCCTTTTTCACTTCTGCCTGGATGTCACCGAGCCAGATGCTGCCGCTCTTGGCATCGCTTGTGTATGAATGGACGCCATCGGTTAATTCGACGCTGCCGTCCTCGTTTGGAATCACTTCATAGAGTGTTCCGTTCACATAAAGCACTTCATTGTCGATCTCACGGCCGATTTCCGTCGTGGCCAAATGCAGGCGGACCTGGTTTTCAAGGGTTTCAATGTTGTAAAGCATCCCGTCGATCTGCACCTTTCCAGAGACCGGATCGCTGGTGAAGACCTTCTTGTCAGAAAGCCGGGTAAACGCAAAGACCCCGTTCTGCTGGTCCACAAGATAAGTTTGGTTGCGGAGGCGGATGGCTTCATAAGCGATCGTAAGGCTTGAACGCGCTACTTTCTTAAGCTGATACTTGCCGTCCACTTTTTGGATTTCATAACCCGCATCCCGGATCTTCACAAGTTCATTATTGACATTGCTGACATAGGATTCGCCGCTCCCGGGGTTCTCAAACGCCACGCGCCCATCCGGCGTTTCGCGGACAAGCCAGGACACGCCGTCCAGGTCAATGGTCTGAAGATACGGCTGATTGGGTTCGGCCAGCGTCACGGTGTCGCCTTGGCGCGTGATGTTGTAAAGGCGGTTATCGATCCGGATCTCTTTGCCCGTAAGATCACTCTTAAAGGTCACTTTGCCGTCCGTAAAGATCACCTGGCTGCCATTAAAGGAATAAGCCAGTTTGCGGCCTGCGATATTCACAGCTGGGGTTCCGAGAGAGTCCGAAGCTTCATGCTCTTCAATGAAACGCACATCGCCGTTCGCATCAACGATGACATCATAGTGCACGCCCTTGACGGAGATCTTCTTGGTGCGCGCGTCACTCTTGTAAGTCAGCGTTTCTTTGACAAACGGCACGTTTTCATCGGATTCGACAAACTGATAGCCTCCTTCCGGCAGCACATCAATAAAGAATTTTTTGCTGCCGATCGTGATTGATGTCTTCTGGACATCGCTGGTGTAGCTGTTGGTACCGTCCGTCAGTTTGAGACTGCCGTCTTCCTGCTCAAGGATGGTATAAACCACGCTGGTGGTGTAGCCGCCGTAGCCGCCCATCCCCATGTGTCCGCCTTCACCATCATCACTTTGGGTCGAGACGATTTTAACGCGAAGGGTGTCGGTTATCGTCTCGCTGCTGGTGAAGATGATCTTCATATCCGGATCGTCGGACGCCAGATAAATGCGCTGGTTGAATTCAAGTGTTTCCCCGGCCTTGACTTCGCGCTTGGTTTTACCGTCCGTGACTTCGTACGTGTCGGAGCTTCCGGATTTCAGGCCGTAGCGGTAGAAGTTGTTTTCAATCGTCATGACTTCGCCGCTGACATCCATGGAATCAGCCGCTGCGCCGGATTGGAGGACGAGCTGGAAGTTGGGGATATCGGGCCTCAGAAGGCCTGTAACGTTATAGCGTTCACCGCGAATCGCGATCCAGACCTGATTGCCGGTTTTGCGGCTGGAGTAGGTCATGGACCGTTCCGAATCGATTACATTGAGAACATAATTTCCCGTGGCGCTGTCGAGCGTGACCGTGTAAGGCATGGTCAAGGTACCGACCGTAAGCTTCCGTTCAACAGAATCCTGGTTCACAAAATCGCGGACATACAGACGAAGGTTCGCCAGCGTGTCTCCGGAGAGCGCGTAAACATGATCGCCGAGCTTAATGGCATCTTTGCCGGCATAGAACAGGAATTGTTTGGGATCCAGCGTGAGCGCGTGATTGGCCGCATCGTAGATCACTTCGTACTGAACCTTTTCATCCCAGGCGTAGTTGAATTTCACATCCCCGGTTCCCTGGAACACACGAGGATCCGCGGGCGGCTGGTTGCCGTAACCGCCGTAGCCCTGGCCCGGATCAGAGGGTTCCGTATCCCCCTGTTTCCAAATCTTGAAGGTCCACTTCTCAGCGTCCGTGCCCCAGGAATAACCCTGCGTGCCCTTGGAGTATTTCCAGAGGTAGGTAACGCCGTCCAAGGACACATAGCTTCCAGACTCTCTGGCCCAGGTGGAACTTCCGCCCATGCCGCCCATGTACTCGCCATCGCCAAAATCACCGTTGTCACCGGATTCCACCGTATCCGCAAGATCGGTCACGGCATAATCCGTAAGCACCCATTTGTTGCTGGTGGTCGTGGTCAGGTCGGTGAAAGTAAAGAACCCGTTGCCGTCCTCACGGACCAGGTAAATGTCTCCGGCAAATTCCATCAGCTTGCCGTCCGCCTTGATGCTGGCGCTGTCGTTTCTCAGAACCCAATGGCCCTGAGCATCCTTGACTGTGTCCCAGAGGTGGCCGTCAAAAACGAGTTTCTTGTTGACCGGGTTGCTGCGGATTTCAAGGTTTTCACCCTTCACGGTGATCGTGCCGTCACCGTTTTCACGGATTTCGTAGGTCTTGGTTTTGTACTGGAAAATGCTGGAGGTCTTTTCAGATTCCGCCGGACGCCAGCTGCCATGAGTCAAAATCTCGGTGGAGAGCTGAACCGATCCGTCCGGCTGCTTCTTCACCCAGTATTCCTGGCCGTCCAAAGTCACGAGCTGATGCGCCAGGTAAACGTCTTTCTCGAAGAAAAGAGGCTTGCCCGCTTCATCACGGAAAATCTGATACGTGACGCCAGCCACCTTGATTTCGGTTTGTTCCGGGTTGGAATAGCTCGGGTCATTCACGCCATCCGAAAGGCGGATGCGGCCGTCCGACTCGGTGAACACCGCGTAGCGGACACCGTTGAGCATGATCTGATCCGTAGAGCGGGACGCGAAGGACCGAACAAGACCGATCTTGCCGCCGCCCTGATCTTCAATCACGTAGTCTTTGCGGCGAAGCGTAACCGTGTCGCCGAGAGTTCCCGTGACCGTTGTCGTTCCGCTGGAAATTTCATAAACGTTCGATGTGCCCGGCTTCAGACGGACCGTATAGAAATCCCCTTCCGAATCAATGACCGGATTCGCGGTAAGGCTGGAATGGACACTTCCCGAAATGGGCTGCAGCGTGAAATCAGGCGGCTTCGGCTGACCAGTCATCCAGTCCCATTCGCCGCCTAAAGTTCCAACAATCTTGTATTCCATGTTCTTGATGCGGATACGTTTTTCCTGCTGGCCGTTCACCGTCACCGTATAGCTTTCATTCACATTGCCCTTGTTGTCCGTGACCTCAAGAATTTTCTCCGTGCCGTAGCCCCAGCCGCCTTCTTCATTCTCGAGGTCGCGGTCGACCACGCGCCAAGTATTTGTTTCATCTCCAAGGAAAAGCTGCGTGGCATTTCTGCCCACCCAGTCAAGGGACCGGATTTCAAGGGTGGCGATACTCGTGCCGCGCACCGCGAACCACTGCGTTCCCACCTTGATCACATCATCCCCGCGGTAGATCAAAACCTTGTCCGGGGTCAGCGTCAGGGTGAAGTTCGCGGGATTGAAACCTACGTTGTAGCGGACAAGATCGCTGATGGTGTATTTCTTGGTAAAGCTCGCCGGGGGCGTACCATTGCCTGTCTGCGTGTATTTATTCGTGCCGTCGCTCTTTTCAAGCGTGAAGGTCCAGGTCTGTGTTCCCTCGCCCCAGCCGTAATTCTGAACGTCGATCTCGTAGCTCCAGTTGAAGGTTTCCGTAGTGATGCCGTCCAGCGACACGGTAAAGTCGCCCGTGACTTTCTTCGGCTTCAGGATGGCTTTCTTCTGGACCTTGTCGTAGCTGACAAGATAAACCACAGGGCCGATTTTGAAAGTGGTGCCAAAGGTCGAAGGCAATTCGCCCCAGCCTGCCTGCTCAAAGAAATCAGTACCGCCCGCTTTCTTCATTCGGAAAGTCCACTGGCCGGCGTTTTCATAATAGGCCCAGTCGTAGGTCGCGCTATCGGCCGTGTAATGTCCCAGAATGCCGGCAGGTGTCAGGGTTGTTTTCCGGAGGCCCGCGTCATAGGCAATGGTGTACGGGAAAACGTCGCCGAGGTAAACCGGCGTTGAGAATGCCGGGGAAGCGCCATAACCCGTGGCGCGGTAAATGCGTTTCGCGTCGGAATCCAGAATGTCGTAGGTCCAGGAAGAACCGCTCGGGTTGGAGTAGCTCCAGCTGTAGGTCTTGCCGCCGGGCCCCGTGAAAGTTCCCACAATCGCGTAATGTTCAAAGGTGATTTTCTTGGTGGTGTCATTGTAGGAAACCACATACTCAATACCGCCCATGGTGAACGTCTTGGTGAAATGCGCGGGCACTGAATAATTGCCGGTTTCAAGATACGCGTTCTGTCCGTCGGTTCCGATCATCGCGAACTTCCAGCGCGTCCAGCCGCCATCCATATAAGAGATATACACCCATTGATAAGACTTGCTGTCCGGACCTGTGAAGGTGTTGCCGGTTCCGGCCGGTGTCAAAGTCAAACGGTTAGTGGCGCGGTTCAAGCCAAGCGTGTAGGCGCGCGCTCCAAAAACCACCGGTTCGCTCAGGTCAGGCTGGGCTGTGCCCGTGCCGCTGCGGGTGTAAACCACGGCGCTCGCGTCATTCAGAATCTTGAACGTCCAGGCATTTCCGTCAAACGAGTAATTCCAGGTAAAGGTCTTTGAGCCTTCCGTGAAGGTACCGCTCTGCAGGGCCTTGGCCATCATGATCTGTTTGGTCGTGGGGTTAAAATCAATCGCGTAATCAACACCCTGGATTTTATAGATCGTGGCCAGCGTCGCGGGCGGTGTGTTGGTGCCGCGGACCTGATGAACCACCGTGCCGTCAGATTTCTTGATCATGAAACGCCACTGCCAGGATCCGCTTTCCATGTAGCGCGAGTAGGCCCACTGGTAATTGCCGTCAGGACCTGTGAAGGTTCCTGTCTGGCCCGTGCTGTCGAGCGTGAGTTTTTTGAGACCGACGTTAAACACCGGCAAGTAAAGGTCAAAGCCATGAGCGATCAGGCTGTCAAGGTTCGGGGTTGCGCCATAACCTTCCGCGTAGTAAACCGGCGGCCACAAGCGGACCGTGTTCGGCGCTGAACGGTAGCTGCCCTGATTGCCAACCGTGTCGCCGTTCCAGTTCACGGGCTGCGCGGTGACCTGCACATCGCCCACAGGCTCAGTGAATTCAAGACGGAAGCCGTTGTAGCGGTACATTTTTCCGATCAGCTGGCCATTGATGTACACGTTGTTGTAGTACCAGGACTGGCCGCCTTCACCGCTTGAATAGCTCGGGCCCCCGCGGAATCCATAACGGACAAACCATTTGCGGGTGACCGTGTCATAGCCTTGTTCCACGACATAAATTTCGAACGGCTGGTCATTGCCGATTTCATTCCCGGCCGTGGGATTCACCGCAGAGCCAAGACCGATGCGGCCCGCGGGATCAAGGGCGGTTTCCGTATTCGGACGGTCAATCTTGATGGACCACTTGTTGCCCGTGGGGTTGTCATACACCCAGTTGTACATATTGCCCTGAGAGGTGTAAGAACCGCTGATGGCCGTGGCTTTGAGAACAAGCGCCCCGGTGGTTTTATTGAAGCTTACGGTGTAGGTGCTGCCGTTAAACGCGTAACGGGTTGTGAACGGATCCGGAAGCGTTGTGCCGGTGCCGGACTGCACGTAGTTGCCGGTGCCGTCTTTCTTCTCAATCACAAACTGCCACTTGGTCTGGGAATTTTCAGTCCAGCTCGCGTAGGTCCACTCATAGTCATCCGGGCCTGTAAGCGTGAACGGACCGCGGAACGTGCCCGCGGTTCCCATCGTGTTGAAACGAAGGTCATAGGTGTTCGGGTTATAGGTAATCGAGTAAGCGCGCGCGCCCATGAAGTAAGGCGTCACAAACGACGGGACAATTCCAGTGCCGGTCTTGGTGTAGACATTCTGGCCGTCTTCGCGCTCAAGACGGAACGACCAGGCATTGCCCGTCGGGTTGTCAAAGGTCCAGCGGTACTTCTTTCCGTCAGGGCCTTCAAAATCCCCCACGGTTCCGGGAGGCGTCAAAGTCAGGCGGTTCAGATTCTTGTCATACAGCACCACATACGGGTTTGCGCCCATGCGGAACAGGTCATCGAAACGGGCCGGAGGCGTACCGTCGCCGTTCTTGGTGTAGGCATTGGAGCCGTCGGTGCGGCTCATCATGAATTTCCATTTTGTTGTCCCGCTATCCAGCCAGGAGACAAAGAACCATTCATAGTCGGCATTGTCAGAGCCCTTGAAGGTCTTGGTGGGTCCGGCCGGGGCCAGCGTCAGCGTTCCATCCGCTTCATTGTAAGAAACCGAGAACGCGCGGGTACGCACCATAAACGGTTCCGCGGGATTCGGGAGGCCGTCCGTGACCCAGCCCGATTTGTTATAAACTTCCGTGCCGCCCGTCTTGAATTTCAGCGTCCATTGATCTTCGTAACGGTTCTGCGGCCAGCCGCGGTAAAGATTGACCTTTGAGAATTCCCATTGGTAAACAGTTCCAAAAGGATCCGTGAACGTTCCGGCGTGCGAGGACGGTACGAGATTCAATTTCTTATCCGTCTCGTTATAACCCACCTTGTAAATCACGGAACCAATCGTGTAGGCCGGGGTGAAGAATTCCGGAACTTCCGAACCTTCCATCCAATTGTCTTCATCGGTCTGCGTGTAGACATTGGTGCCGTCCGTCTTGCGCACCGTGAAAATGTATTTTGTCTGCAGGCCGTACATACCCTGGATTGTGTACTTCAGGAACGACCAGCGGTAGGAGCCCTCCGAAGCGGTCGTGATGGTGCCTGTCTGTCCCGCGGGTGTCAGGGTCAAACGGCCCAGCGCCGCGTCATAGGTCAAGCGGTACAAGCGGCCGTCTTTCAGTACAAGCGGCTTCTGGAAATCAGGCGTCTCAGCCTGGGATTCATAGCGGTAAACTTCGTTGTTCGAGCTGTCCTTAATGACCAGTGTCCAGGTCGTGGTCTGATACTGCTGATGGACTTCCGCCAGCGTCCAGGTGTAATTCGCACCGTCTTCACCGGCAAACGCTCCGGCAAGAGTTTCAGGTTTCAGGAGGCTCTTGAAATTCACTTTGTTGTAATTGACCTTGTAGGTTTTGCTGCTGGCCGTGAAAACCCCTGCCATCAAAATATTGTCCGTATCCCCGCCCTCGTCACCATGCATGCCGCCATCGACCGTCCCCGTATCAAAGAAAGCCGTGGAGCCGTCCGCCTTGCGGATCGTGTACGCCCAATGCGTGGTGCTATAGCCGTACTGGCCGGGCACTTCATAAGTGAAGTAAATGGTTTGGAAGGTTTCCAGCGGCTCGCCTGCCTGGAAACTGCCAAGCACGCGTTCCACAGGCTTGAAGGTCAAGTGGCCGCCCGTTGCGTACTGGAAGTCGTAGGCATAGTAAGGATGATCCGCCGCGTCCTTCAAAAACCAGGTCGGCATGTTGCTCGCCATGTAACCGTCCACCGACGCGCTGTAAACCGACAAGCCGGTCGTGACGGAGATAATGTCCAGCGTCGTGGGCGTGGACTCCTCAGTCATGGGGTTGAAAACACCTTCTTGATAAGTCCAGATGTAATCTTTTCCGTCCTGTGCCGTGAAATGCGCTTCATATTTATTTCCGCCAAGAGCGGTGCCGTCGACCGTCGTGTTATTGTCGCGGAGTTTGGCGCCGGTGGAAGAAATGAACGGCGGGACAATATCACTGTTAATAACAGGCGCCGATGTATCCGCACCCGTGGAGTCATACGGGATGTTCTGGTTCAGGCTCTCAATGTTGGTTTGGGAAACAAGAACCGGCAGTTTTTGTCCTTCAGAGGTCACACCCGCGTGCTGCGCCGCTGCACCGGTGCTGGAGAAATCGGCCGCACTGGTGCCCGTGGCCGTGGTTCCCGTGTAAGTCGGCGTTGTTCCCGCGGACTGGGTCAGCGTGCGGGTGGTCGCGCCCTGAATCGGGTCGCCCGTGACTGTCATCGTAAGTTTCTGGAGCTTGCGGTCAAAGCCCAGGGTGTAAAGGGTGTCGCCCATCGTGTAAGTGCCTGACAACACGGGGACTGATCCCGCGCCGGAACGGCTGTAAGGATTGGCGCCGCCCTGCTCCGCGAGGCTGAACGTGTAATTCGCGCCGTCATAGGCGTAATTCCAATTGTAGGTCTTGGCATCCGGTCCGGTCAGGCTGCCGGACTGGGTGGCTTCTGAAAGACGGATTTTGTTCAAGGCCGTGTCGTAATCCACCGCGTAAAAAATGCTGTTCATGTTGTAAAGCCCGTTCAATGTCGCGCTGAGCGGCATATCGCCTGTCTTGTCATACACATTCGAGCCGTCCGTCCGGCGGAGCACCAGGCGCCATTTTGTGCCGGTCTGGAAGGTGACAAAAGTCCATTCATAATTTTGAGACGCAGGCCCGGTAAAGGTACCAGTTTTGCCTGCGGACGTGAGCACAAGGTCCTTCATCGGCTGGCCCGGAATGCGGTCCTGGATGTTCAGCGTGTAGCTCTTCACTCCGTGAATGACCGGGTCCGTGAAGCTGGGCGTGGTTCCCGCTCCGGTCTTGGTGTAAACCACGGCGAGCGTTGTATGATCTTTGATTTCGAGCAGCCAGCTGTTGCCGCCGGGCGTATCGTATCTCCAGTCATACTGTTTGCTGTCCACGGTGTAGCTGCCGGTCAAAGCGGTCGGATGCAGCGTGAGTTTTTTCTGGCCCGCGTTGTAAAGAATTTCGTAATACGAAGTGCCGATCGTATAAAGACCGCTGAAATTGGTCGGAAGAGTTCCTGTCCCCTGCTGATCATAAACATTCGAGCCGTCTATTTTCTGGATCATCAGTCTCCAGTAATTCGTGCTGTTCACAGTCCAGGTGTTCACGCTCCATTTAAAGTTCTGGCTCTGCTGGGTAAAGGTTCCGACCGTACCGGTGCGCTGGGCCTGCAGCGTGTTGGTCGCGGCATTGAACGTCAGCGCATAGCCATCCCCATTCGTAAAGAAAGGCACGTTCAGAACCGGCGGATGAGAGAGCCCGCTCAACGTGTACATCACCGTCGGTCCGATCTTCAGGGTAAACGTTCCGGCATTGCCGCCATCCACGTTGTCGTAGGACCAGTTGTAGTTCTGGCTGTTGATCAAAATCGTGCCGTCCGCATTCAGCGAATCAAAGAGCATGCGGCCGTTGGCTCCAGTCAAAGGATCAAATCCCACCTTGTAGGCTTTTCCGCCCACCACATAAAGCGGCGAGAACTTGGCCGGCGGGTTGCCTGTTCCCGTCTGCTTCAGATAAACATTCGTCCCGTCCGTTTCGCTCATCACAAAAGCCCAGTAATTAGTACTGCTCTTGGTCCAGGTCACATAGGTGTACTCAACATTCTTGCCGTTGATCATGAAAGTTTTTGTTTTGCCCGTAGGCGTGTAGGTCACATTGCGGGTGGTTGTATCAAAGCTGATGTCAAAGGCCTTGTTGCCGACAATGAAATGTTCCTGCAGAGTCAGATTCCCGCTGCCTGTACCGTTGTCCGAGTAAATGGTCTGCTGCTGATCGTTCTTAATATTGAAGGTCCATGTCGAGGCCTGGCTGTTGAAGCTGTAGGTCCAGCGGTAAACTTTGCTGTCAGGGCCCGTGATGTCGCCCCAGGCATCCGGCGAACTGAGAGACACTTTGGCCAGATTCACATCATAGGCAACGGTATACGTCACACTACCGATCGTGTACGTTGTACCAAAAGAGGCAGGAGCGGGCCTGTTGCCCGACACCTTGTAAACATTTGTGCCGTCATTCTTTTCCATCTTGAAAATGTATTTGTTCACGCTGTTTTCCGTGTATTCCGCGTAAACCCAGCGGTAGTCGTCTCCATCGACATTGATCGTACCCTTCTTGCTCGGGGCTTTATTAACCGTGAGCCTCCCAAGTACCGGGTCATAAGTCATTTGATAGGCATACTGGCTCTGAAGAACCAGCGGGACGCCCAGGTTCGGAACCGTGCCGCTCGTGGACACCAGCGGATAAACCGTGGTGCCTCCCTGTTTGACATCGAAACTGCTGGTCATGCCGTTGAAGCTGTAGGTCCAGGTGTACTCAAGGCCGTCAGCGCCCGTAAAGGTTCCAGTGACAGGTCCGGCCTGGGCCAGCGCCAGCTGCTTGGTGGAGGGGTTATAGGCCAGGTCATAAGTCGTGCTTCCGATCGTATAAGTTCCTAAAGCGGGAAGTTCATCCATGTCAGGCTCATAGGACCCGGTCGCTTGTTTATAATTGGTGCCGTCGCGTTTGCTCATTTTGAACGTAAAGTTTTTGAACATCATCATGCCGCTTTCGCTGTAGATCCAGTCGTAGTCCGCAAGCGGATTTCCGGCCTGGTACGTGCCGTGAATTCCAACGGGATCCAGCGTCATGTTGTCGCTTGCAAAGCTAATGCTGTAGGAGTACGGATAATTCGCAACATTCCAGCTTTGAACGCCGCTGCCGCTGACCACCTGCATCGCGTCATCATCAAGAATGGTGTAGTTCGTCGAACCCATCATGGTCTGGGAAGTCCAGGTATAAAGCCTGCCGTCCGCGGCCGTGAAGGAGCCGGAGCAGTTGCGCGGCTGCATCATGCCCGTACCCACACACCCGGTTCCATTACTCACGAGATTGGAAGGACCGACGCCTCCCTGGCTCCAGTCCTGACCGTTGGAACCGATCGGGGCATTCGAAGAATCGCTTACCAAGTTGCCGTGTGTCGCATCGGCTCCGGTGGCGGTCTTGGGCGCGTTGAGATTGCTGCTAGTCTGGCTTGAACCCGTGGCAGGAACCGCGTCCTGGGTAATCTGTTCACGGGCCACACCGCCGCCATTGATCACGCTGTCACCCGGGGCAGCACCCGTATAATTAAGGTCCGCGCCGCTGGCGCCCTGGCTGGTGACCGTGGAATAAACTGGGTTCGCGCCCGTGTTGTTGTAATCCGCGCTTGTATCCGTGCTCTGAAGCGGCGTACCCGTGGGCACAAGGGTCAAAACATGATTGCTGACTGTATACGTCAAAGCGTAATCCTTGCTGCCAATATGGTAAGGCTGGGTGAAGGCCGGAACCGCGCCCGGGCCTGACGCCGTGTAAACATTCGCGCCGCCCTGTTCACGGACATCCATGTTCCAGCTTGTTCCGAGATAATTGTAGGTCCAGACATAATTCGTGGGACCGACGGTGAAGGTGCCCGTCTGCTGCGCCTCAAAAGCCCGGATCGTCGAGGTGCCTTCTTCGTAGCGGATTCCGTAATTCACACCGCCAAGGTTCACCACACCGGCAAACACTTCCGGAACCGTGCCCGTGCCCGTGAGCTGAGTGCTTGAAAGAGAGCCTTCCTTCTGGAGAACAAAACGCCACTGGCTGCCGTTGTCTTCGTAACGGACAAAAGCCCAGAGGTAATTACCGTCGGGTCCCGCAAAGTTTCCTTTTTTGACATTCGCGGCCTGCGTCAGGGTCAAGCCCTTGGTGCCAAGATCCAAAGCGAGGCTGAAGAATCTCGCGTCTTCCGCAAAGGGCACTTTGAAGTCCGGAGTTTTTCCCGTGCCGCCGAAGTCGTAGACCACCGCGGAATCCGATTGACGCGTGATCTTCAGGGTCCAGTTATTGCCCGTGCGGTTTTCATACGCCCACTGATACACACGGCCGTCCAGGGTAAAGGTTCCGGCCACAGCCGCGGATTTAAAGGTCAGCTTGGAGTCCTGAGTTGTGTAATTCAGCGAGTAAGGGGCATTTCCAAACAGCATGTGCGCGTCAAAAACTGCGGGCACCGCACCTGTGCCCGTCTGCTCATAACGGTTGGACCCATCGGCCTGCATCATGACGATCTTCCATTTGTTCGTCTGGCCTTCGGCCCAGGTCACAAGACTCCAGGTGTAGGATTTTGTGTCCGGGCCCGTCAGGGTTCCGGTGGTTCCGGCCGCGGTCAGGGTGAGGGTCTTGGTTCCAGCGTTGTAAACGAGCGTATAGGCCTTGGCGCCAATAAAGACAGGTTCGGACGGAACCGGCGGACGGTTCATTCCGGAAACCTGATACGCCGGCGTTTCACCCGGGATGCCGATCGTCATGGCCCAGAGCGGACCGGTGGAAACCGTGACTTCCGGCGTGGCCGTACCAAAGAGGCCGCCATAATCATCCATAAACTGGGCCTTGATTTTTAAATCCCCCAGCGGGCCTGAATAGTTAATGCGGAACGCGCTGTTTCTAGCCACATCCGCAACCTTCACGCCATTGATGAAAATGGCCGTTCTCTCCCAGTTCCAATTGTTCGCGGGCCCGCCGTCAACACGGAATTCCGTAAACCCGGAGCCCTGCTGCGTCACAGAAATCTGGAAAGCCGCGCCGTTATCAGTCTGACCGGCATTGGTGATGGGCGTGACCTGCGGTGTGGGAAGCGGATCCAGAGGATCCAGGCTTCCGTCCAGGCCCCAGACATACGTCTTGCTGTCCGAAGTGAACTCCCCGTAAACCGCCGGAGGAACAAGGCTCAGGCGGTCGAAGGCCTGGTTGTAGGCAACTTTGTAAGTCACATTCGCGAGGCGGAGCGTACCTTCAAAACGCGCGGGCGCGGTTCCGGTCCCTTCCTGCATGTAAGCCTGGGAACCATCCGAGACTTTATGGATCGCGATTTTCCAGCGATTGCCCTGCGTGGTTGTCCAGGCCGCGAAAACCCATTCATAAACCTGATTGTCTGTTCCTGTGAACTGGCGGCTGATCGCTGCCGGAACCAGGTTCAGCTTGCGGGTGACCGCGTCATACTGAATGCGGTACGCCTTCGCGCGGAGGAAGAACGGTTCGGCCATGGCCGGCGTATCAATACCCGAGCCTGTCTGCTGGTAGACCACCGTCTGGCCGTCCATGATTTTGTATTCCCACTGATTACCGCTCTTGCGTTCATAGATCCAGCTGTAAGGTTTGTTGTCCGTGCCAATAAACGTCCCGCGGTCAATCATGGGCTTGAGTTTAAGCTCGGAAGAATCCTTGTTGAAATTGACCGTGAAGCTTTCCGTTCCCGCGTTGTAAACCTGCACAAAGCTCGGCGCCGGCGGCACAAGGCCTTCCTGCGTGTAAAGTTGGGTACCGTCGGTCTTCTCAATTTTAAAGATGAATTTATTCTGTGACGCTTCCGTGTACTCCACATAACCAAAGCGGAAGTCACCCTGCCCCGCGATCGTGAAGGTGCCTGTCTTGCCCAGCGCCGAAAGCGAAAGCGTATTGTTGGACGGCGTATAGCGGACCGCGTACGGAATGCTTCCTGCCAGGAAAGGTTTCGCGAAAAGAGAATTGGTGGTGACGCCCGCCTTGCTTTCGCTATAGACCAAGGCGTTCAAAGAGTTACGGATCTGAAGGTAGCAGGTATCCCCTGCGCCCTGGTAGTCGCAAGCCCAGGTGTAACTTTCACCGTTTGCGGCCTCGAAAGTTCCATTCTGACTGAGCACAGCCAAGTGCTGAGCGTCAGCGGCAGTCTTGGAAACCACAACATTCGACGTCACTCCGTCAATTGAAACTCCGGACCCCAAAACCTTGTCGGAAATAATGGTGTCGAGCACGGACCCTTGATCCGCAACCTGCGGGTAAGCGGCCGCGGTTCCCGCGGAAGGAATATCCGCCGCGCTCGCGCCCTGGCTGGGGATGTCCGGATGAGCGGCATCGATCCCCGTGCCTGTGTAGTTTGTATTGCCGCTGTCACTGGTGATCGGAGAACCGGTCACGGTCGTCCCTGCCGGGTTCACGGTGATCGGGGCATTGTTCGAGGTGTTGGTAATCGTGTCGCGCGGGGTCGTGTCCTGACCTCCCTGAATGTCGCCCGCGGGAGACGAATCGGTGACCACTGCGTCATTCACATACGCGCCGCTCTTATAGAGACGGCCGTGATCGCGGAGAATAAACTGATTGCCCACCTGCTCGACCATAAACAGGTCGCCGTTGAAAAGAAGAACCGGTCCCACCACCGGCGAACTGTGAATGCGGCCTGTGAAGACGTAACGGCCTTCCGCGTTTTGCTGAATCACGTAGAGCTGGCCGTTGACCGTAACCGTTGCATCCGGCGCAAACACCGTTGAAGTCCACGGCCCGTCAACACCCGAGAGGGTGAGTGACGTATTGCCGTTGACCGTGATTTCATACAGCTTATCGCCGAGTTCCACACCCTGTTTGGCAAGGCCCTGGGAAATAATCGGGTGATTGCCGATCACGAGTTCCTTAAGCGTTTCACTCCAGACCACGCTGTAAGTACCGCTTGGGAGCGTGATGTTGCCGCTCGCGGAAAGGTAGGTCTGATTGGCATTGGCCAGGTTCGTAAAGCGCCAGTTGCCGTTCTCCGCCAATACGCGGTAATCCACACCGCCGAGACGGATCAAAAGGTCACCGGTCTTAACGCTTTCAATGTGGAACTCTTCAAGCGTGAGGGCTTTCGGATCCGTGCCAAAAACTTTGTACTTCACGCCAAGGAGGGTCACTTCATCCGCGCCTGTTCCGGCAGCAGAAGTCGCTTCCTGGCCCGCATCGTCAAAGAAACGGAAATGCCCGTCGCCAAGCTTCTGAATGTTCCAGTAATGGTCGCCGATCATCACAAAGGAATCGGCCTGAACCTGGCTCGTTTCGGCCGAGGCGGAAGGATCAATCAAGGCATAAACTTCGCTGACCCCAGAAATTCCAACATCGCCCGCGGCATTACGACTCACCTGATACTTACGGCCTTCTATCGCGAAACGGCCTTCAGCATCGGGCGTAATGACCTCAGCACCATTACGGAAAGTGACCTGCTCACCCGCGATTTCCACGCTAAAGAAACGGTTCTCAATCTGGATCACAAGCGCGGCTTCAGCCTTCAGACGGCTGACAATGCGACCGCTGACGCCGATAATATCCGCAAGCATTTGCTGGTCGCCCCCGTCAATTTTACCGTCACGGTTAATGTCCGCTTGGCGATTGTAGGAGGAGTCAGTAAAGACAAACTGTTTCACTTCCAGAGACGAACCGACCGAAAGCGGTTTGCCGGTGAGGTCAGGCGCCTGGCCGAGGACTTCACGATTACCGTCACCGAATTCATCAGTGACCACAAAATAGATCCGGTGCTTGCCTTTTTTAAGGAAGAGATTGGTTTTCTGGATTTCGTAATCCGCGCGCGTGGCGTCAAAATTGAATTCGGCCTGACGGACATATTCATCATCCACATAGACATCCACTTCAATCTTCCAGTCAGCGAGTGCCTGGAAATAATTCCGGGCCTCAAGTCCCGCTGCGTAGTAGCCGTCTTCGGAAACTTCGACATCAAAGGCCATGGGCATTCTCTTGCCTAGCGTCACAAGGGAGTCTTCGGTCTTAAAGCCGGCAAGTGTGTCATAATTCCCGCGGCCGCCGGACCCGCCCTCTTCGCCGCCCATTCCCATGCCCATCCCCATACCGCCGCCATAACCGCCGTAACCGCCCCAAGCGCTGATATAGAAGTTATCGGGCTCGTCACCGTACTGGAAAACTCCGCTGGTCGCTATCACATTACGGCCGGACTGAGTAAAATTGGCGGAACCCAGATAGCCGGTCAAAAGCGCGGCGTCCTGGTTATCAATAATTCCGTCCTGGTTAAGATCTCCGGGGATGGCTTCCACCATTTCAAAGCGGCCGATGGCATCCTGCTCTACATGATAGGATTTACCGTTCACCGTCAGCTCGGCTACCCCGTCGACCATAACACTGTCCCAGACCGTGGTTCCATCAGTCAGGGTATAGGCCTCCGTCCCCGTGCGGCTGAGGTAATAGTCCACGGCGTCCAGCTTGATCTTCTGATATTCCTTCGAGCTGTTAAATTTTTCCTGAAACAATTCATAGTCGCGGTCATTGACCTGAATGCGGTCTTTGTCCGAACCCGCGCGGGTCACAATGCTGACCGCAGTCCTTGATTTACTGTCCTGTTCACGGGCTAGAGATTCCGTCACGCTGCTTGATCGGGCGCCCTTGCGGCCCACGAATACCCAGCTGTCGCCCTGGCTGATGTTGCGGAAATCTGAAGCACCGAGAGCTTCAAAAGCACGGAAAAGTTCATTGGTTCCGGAGTAGCTGTAAGGCGCGCCTCCAAAGGTTGCGGCCACCACCATGCGGCCTTCCGGCATGGCTGTGACCATGTCCTGGAAATCAGAGGCCGGGGCATCCCAGGTTCCCGTGTAGCCGGTTTTGATCACTTTGCCCGTGTGCTCATCCACCACGGCATAAACAATGACCGGCTGGGTGCCGCTATAGCCAAAACCGGCTTCATCACGAGCGATTCGGTAAGTTTGGTCACCGATCTTCATTTCGACGATTGAGCGGTCTTTTTCATTGAGCGTGCCGACCTTCACAGGAATCTCGGGAAGGGTTTCATCCGACTGCACAAGATTGGCTCCAAGATGGGAGTCCACTTCATCAATAAAAGCCTCGTTGATTTCGACGCTCACATCGGAAACAGGGTTCATCCAGCGGAAACGGACTGTGTGGAAGCCGTCCGGAAGATTAAGGCGGAGCGATTCTCTTTGGTATTTCTGTTCATCGCCCAGAATGGTCAAAACACCAGCCTTGATACCATCCACGAGGATTTCAAATTTATATTCATAATTTTCAGGGATCGTCATGCCGTCATAGCTTTTCAGGCTAAGGCCGACATCATAAGCCGCGATGTCCTGGGATTTCGGCGTGTCCAGCGTCACTTCATAATCAAGGTAATAACTGGCATAGTTCGGATAGCCCTGATAGGTCGAGTACATCATGTCTCCGTTTTGGCCTTCGACAAAACGGTTGAATTTCGAAGCCGTGGTCGCATCCAGATGATACGGAACCTGTGAAGGCAAAGATTCAAGCATCAATTCCTGATCCGCGAAATCAAGAGTACCGTCTTCATTCAAGTCCCCCGTCTGAATCTCCATAAGGCTGAGGCGGTCCAGACGATCTTTCATGATTTTGTAACGGGCGCCCTTAAAAATTAGATACCCGGTTTCTTGGTCGGCGCGCAGGTATTCGCTCTCAAATTTGAAAATGGGGGTGCCATCCGGAGCCGCTTTGTACCAGATCGTGTCCTGGCCCACTTTCGCGTACTCCCAGCCGCTGGCCTTGATATCATGGGTGATTTCCACAAGACGGAGCTGACGCAGGGATTCATTGTATTCAATGTTGTAAAGAACCCCTTCGATTTCGACCAGGCTTCCTTCCATGTTGGACCGGTAGCTTTTCCCGTTTGCTTTTTCATATTCCATAAAACGGAAGGCTCCATCGGTTTCGTGAAGAACCGCGAGGTTCCGGCCTTCCAGTTGGATAACCTGGTCCCAGACGTGAGAGCTGTCGCGGAACGGCATACTGACCACGCCATCCCCTGTGCTGGGGTCTTTCCAGACATCAAAGCGGACGTCGCCGATCATGATTTGTCCTGTTGCCGCATCGGTCACATACACCTGTCCATCCTGAGCGCCCCGGAGAAATGTAACCGTGCCGTCGCCGTTCTCGGTTACGGAGAGGTAACGACCGCCAAGGCTGAGAACATTTTCATCGATGAAACCGGCATGCTCAGATCCAAAGACCGCCTGATCGGCCTGGTTCACAAGGCCGTCTCCGTTAAAATCAGCACGTGTGTCAATTTTCCGGATAAAGGATTTCGAAACCTCAGCCTGGAAAACAGCCTGGAAGGTGTAGTCGTAGCCGTACTTGTTCATTTCGATAATCTTGATGTCGTGCTGGCCGGCCGAAAGTTCGACATTCAGGTAATTTTCATTGTGCCCTGTTTTATCCCACGCAACCTCAAACGTCCCCTTACTCTGGCCATCCACTACCACACGGTATTTAAAGTAACCTTCTTCCTGCGGGCCGTAAACACCCCAGCCCGTTAAGCTCGGACCATCTGAAGTTTTACGGAACGAGATACCCCGGATATTGAAATTTGAAGTCGCTTCATCCGTCGGGACAAGCTTGATTTCACGGATGATGCCGTTCCAAAGGGCATTGTCCTTCATGTAGAGGGAGTATTCCTTGCTTTCACCATTAGCCCAAAGAGAGAAGTCAAGGCTGCGGGCTTCATTGAAATCCGTATCACCGTCACGTTTCCAATAAATCTTGCCATTGAAGCCGCTGGTGAGCAGATAGTCCAGAGTCAGGTAATTACTTTGGCTGGCGTCAATGCTAAGGCCATCCTTCGACAACGCGAATCCTTGTCCGTTGATCGAGGCCGCAAATCCGCCTTCTGCCGTAAAGCGCGCATTCGTCATGTTGTTGGAGAATTTCCAGCCGTCCCAATTCGGCTTGTTATCCTGGCCGCTGTAATTGCGGGCCGCAAGTCCGATGCGGTAAGTCCCGGCCTGCGCGACGGTCTCCGTAATGCTGATCGTCGGATCTCCGCTTCCAAAACCGCCGTAGCCCATGCTGCCGGACCCTGTGGCTCCGCGGGAAACGATGTAGGCGGCATCGACATTAGCTTCCGTGCCTTTGAAATACTGGGTATTGCTGGATTCCGCAGGGAGAATATCATGCTGATGGCTAGCAAAAGCCGCGGCAAAAATCTTGTCATCCGCTTCATTGAAAAGGCCGTCCTGATTCAGGTCAATCCGAAGTGCTTCAACCAGACGCAGGGCAACCGGTTCCTGGCCCTCATGAACGATGTAATATTTCTTCCCGTCCACCGTTATCTCGTGCCCGGCTTCATCGCTATCATAGTTCTTAGTGCCATCGGTGATGCGGATGCGGCCTTCCGGACGGCCATCCATGTAATAGCGCTTATTGTTCAAGGAAATCTGCTTCGCGTAATCGCTCCGGGAGGCCTGATTAAGATAGGTGGAAACATCACCAAGGCCGATCACGCCGTCCTTATCAAGATCCGCAAGATCCCAATAGCGCGTGTCCCGGACCGACACCCTCACAATGTTCATCGCGGCATTCGTGACAGGATTCAGCCAAGTAAAGCGGATGCGGTGATTCCCCGCACTAAAGGTGCGCGCCAGTGCTGCGAGTTGGGCCGTTGTCGTTGATGCCGTCATTTCAAGCTGGGCCGCGGGCGTTTCCATATCATCGACGAAGACGTCGAAGCGGAAGGTTTCCATATGAACATCGTTGCCCTTCAGAACTTCCAGGCCTATTTCATAGCTGCCCGAAGCATCGATGCTGAATTCATAATCCGCCCAGTACTCGCCGCGCGACGTGCCGCCCCGGGCCTGAGCCGATTGCCCTGAAACCGTGACGTCTGCGCCTTTAGCGACAAAAGCGGACCCGTTCTGGACCGGAATGTCACGGGCGCCCCAGTGATCCTTGATCAGGTTAAGATCCGTCTCATTCAGCACGCCGTCGACATTCAGATCGGCCGTAATGCCTTGCTTTTTTCCGACGGTCAGAACGTCTTTGACCGCATCATAAGAAACATCATAGAGGACGCCGTCAATATCAAGGCGTCCGGAAGCCTGGCTCGTGTAAGTTTTATTGCCGTCTTTAAAGACCCACGTTCCGGGCACGGCATTGTTGGCCGTCACCTGATACGGACGGCCGCCGGCAAAGATCACCCGGACATTGACAATGACGCTTTCAACAGGCCGCGTTTTCAAAAGGAACACACGCCCGGCAGGATCCTTCATCACGTGGTAGGTGGTGCCGTCAATCACAACGGTCTCATCCACATCACTGGTGAAAGTGACCGGCGGCGTGGAAAGAACATACTGGCCGTTACCAATAGACTGGACCAGGTACGTTGTCCCATTAATCGTTACTTCATGCTCTCCGGACTTCACAATCGAGTAGGACGTTTCCGTCAAGGAAACACCGCCGCCATCCACAGTAATGTCGTAGGAAGCACCGTAAATCACAACTTTCATCGTCACGGGATCACTGAGGAAGAGATTAGTCCCATCACTGAAAAGGAAGGAGTTTGGATCATCCTCAGAGACATCCACGCTCAAAACATGGTCCGCGATTTCGATCGTCTGCAGGAAAACCGGCCGGACGTCCGGCAGTACTTCCTTCAGTGTCAGGCCAATCGGCTTCGGCTGCTGCTGGGTGCCGCCGTAGCCGCCGCCCATGGAGCCGCCGGGGCCGAAGTATCCGCCCATTCCAAAAGGATCATCGCCTTCATCACCGCCGTAGTAGCCTCCCTGATTGTTGTTTTCAGGATAAATAAATTCGATATCGTAAATGTAACCGTCAAGGTTCACCCGGGACGCGGTCTTGTCTACGGTATAAATTTTGGTGCCGTTGTTAAGGTAGAAGTGGTCCGCATCCTGAGTGATCCGGTAGCGGAAGCCATTGGCTTCGATCACTTCTTCCGCGAGAAGCTCGCTGCGCTTCATCTGCTCTTCAAGCCGGACAGTGGCTTTCTTGCCCATGACTTCAGAAACCTTATAAACTTTCCCGTTAATGGCAACCTTGGGGTCAGGGAAATTGAACGAACTGCCATAGCCGCCCATCCCCATCCCGCCCATTCCCATGCCCGGATAATCGTCATCGCCGCCGCCCCAATTCCCCCACATGTCGCCAGGCTCGGAAATGTATTCCGTTTCGCCGTCAAAGAGATGGAAACGAAGCTTGTTGTCAGCACCTGTTTTAATGGCCCAAACGGTGAAATGTTTACCCAGGAATTCAAAACTCTGGCCGGCATTTCCGGTATTGGACGGATAAAGAGTGTCTCCGTTTTCAAGCTTTTCCGCAAAATCCCAGGCCATCGACCGTGACAAGGCATCGGTCTTCACGTTGAACAGGACGCCATTGACCGTAATCTGACCATTGCTGTCTTCAGTGTAAACCGTACCGCCGTTCACAAAAGACCATTTTCCTTCTTCGTTGCGGACAGCCTCATACCGGACGCCGAACATATCTATGTATTGTTTGGAAGCATCCAGCGCTTCGCCCTTTTCAGGAGTACGGTTTTCAGTGATAAGACCTTCCAAGATCGCTCGGTCCGCAGCATCGACCACCAAGTCACCGTTCAAGTCCGCCTGGAAGACCTCTTCCTTGACCGCGAACACATCGCGGATCTGAATGTTGATGTCGCCAAAAATCTCCTTGGTCTTATCCATAAGTTCCGGAACATTCCAGACAAACTTAAGGTCATGAATGCCTTTATCAATCAGGACTTTCAGGCCCGCGTTCTGAAATTCCTTGTCATTCGGCTGAAGGTAGAAAGTCCCATAAAATTTTCCATCCAGATAAACACTGAAGGCATGATCCAGAGCAAGGCTCGGTCCCTTGGCATTGTCTTTGTAAATCGCATCCTCAAGATCCGAGAGTACTTTCGCGGATAAGCCGACCCGGTAGAAACCCTGGTCTGTAATGTCCAGCTGATAATTGAGCTCGTTGGTCGTGTATTTGGAACCTAACTCACGCGGGCCTTTGGTGGTCAGAACATCTTTGGACTCAATGCGGGCGTAATTCTGACGGTTGTTGCCGTACAGGGATGGCGAAGAGAATAGCGTGCCGTCTTCCTCATAGAACCCGAACGTATCCATGGTGCTGATGTACTGGCCGAAACCATCATTGAAGGTGAACTGGCGGCTGGAATTCTCCGGATCATAAACACCCGTGTAGTAGCGGCCGTCAATTTCAAGCACCTGAACACCGAGACTCTTGGTGTCATTCTCACGCAGAGTCACGGCTCCGGTCACCTTGTCGACATCAACGCGGTAGGTTAATTTCGTTCCGATCTTAACGGTTTTGTCGGAAGGGTCGGACCAGTACGTTTCACCGCGCGTTGTGAAGCGGTAGCTTCCCGCGTTCGGATTGAGTTCATACTTTGAGTTCTGGTCTTCAATGCGGCCGCCATAGTTCAGGAAGTCCTTGTTTTCCTTGACCACATAAACATCCTGATCTTCAACACGGATCTTCTGAGCTTCCCCGGAGTCTTCATAAACGGTCCGGATACGCGTTACTTTTCCTTTGATCTTGTTCAAGGTCACCTTGACATTCTTGGGCTGGGGCGCAGGATTGTAACCGCCCATGCCATAGCAGAAGTCCGCATTCTCACAGAATCCTGAAAGGTCTCCAAGGCCGCCGAAATCGCCGCCGCTGCCGCCAAAGAGACCGCCCAAATCGCCGCCTCCCATGCCGCCAAGACCGCCCATGCCTCCCATACCTCCGAGACCGCCTTCACCGCCAGAACCGCCAAGGCCGCCCATACCGCCGAGGCCCCCGTCACCGCCAAGGCCTCCCAAACCGCCAAGGTCCCCATAGTCACCGCCATCTTCACCATCGCCGCCCAAGCCCCCGCCGCTGCCAAGGCCTCCCAGGAATCCCCAGTCAAAAATCCCTCCTCCAAAAATGGGGTCCACAAATTCTTCTCCGGCATCGTCCTTGGTTTTGGCCGCGAGGTATTCTGTGACTTCGGTCGTGGCATTCATATCTTCAATGTCAATGTCCACAAAGAACGCTTCACCCTTGATTGTGACGCGGGCGCGGTAAAATTTCTGCTGGCCGCTCACGGAGTCGAGAGGAATCAAGGGCTCTGAAAGATACGCGTCACGCCCATCAGAGAACCAGGCGCGGATTTTTCCCTGCTTATCCTTGATGGCATAGACCCGGTAGAAAACATCATCCATGATAAGGGAATCATTCTCGACAGAATGCTCGATAAATTGTTCCTGCAGGGAAATCTTCCCCGCTGCGTCCTTGAGAATCGTATAGATGCGTTCATTGATTTTGACTGTCGGGACCTGAGTCAGCGGCTCGCTGCGGAAGGTCAGGCCGATCACCTGCATGTTGGCAAAAGTGTAAGTGCTGTCGCCGTTGTCCACGACTTCATAGACGGCATCCTGAACGACCAGGAACTGGCCGTTGACGTGAGTGCTGACCACCGGGTCTTTGCGGTCAAGCGTGACCTTCCCGCTCACTGCATCGACGGTCAACTTATAGACGACGTTGTCGATGTTGACCTCGCCGGTGGTTTTGTCGCTGGTATAGCGCTCAGACTTCGGCACATAGGTTTCACGGAAGGTATAGCTACCGTCGGCATTCTTGAGGACCTGGAAATAGCGATCCTTGAGCTTGAGATCCGGAAGATCAAAACTTTGAATGTTGTCCGGCGCCAAGTCCACATTCTTCGGGTTTCTGGGGTCAATAATCAAATCGCGGTCAATGCCGTCATCCAGAACAACACTGTTACGGAAAGGATTGCTCAAGGTTTCAATCGGAAGATAGGACGGCGTTGTGTCCACATCCGTGCAGCGTTCTTCATTGCAGGAAATCTGAACCCATGTGATCTTACGGTTTCCGGCGCCAATGACTTCGGTATAGCTTCCAGCCTTATCGTTGACCGTGTAGAAATGCCCCTGGCTCTTGATGCTTGAGAAGGACGGCATTTCCATACGGTATTTTTCAAGCATGACCGTGTTGTCGACTTTGTTGTAAAGAACGTTATAGCGCTGGCCGTCCAAGACGATCTGGTTCATCTGATCGGGCTTGACCGTGACTCCGCCGCGGCCGTCGGTAAACCAAAGCTGGTCAAAGGCGGTCTTAAAGACAAACAGATCATAGATATTTCCAAGGGCCCCTTCGACAACAGCACTATTAATGAAGGTCACGCCGCCGACATAATCAGGAATGTCAAAAGTGCGTGTATCCCCGAGGTTATTCACGGGATGGAAACTAATGCGGCTTGTCCGGTGCCCGGCCTGAATAAAATCGGTCCAGCCGTCCACCACAGCGCCGATTCCAAAATGGCTTTGCTGTATGGTTTCACTGATCGTCCACTGGCCGGTCAGGATGTTACGGGAAATATCAAAGGTCAAACCGCTGTCTTCAAATTGAACGGTCTTGCCGTCCAGGTCGCTCATGGTCTCTTCACCTGCTTCATCCACAAAAATGACCCGGTCGCCGGTTCCTTTTTTGATCTGATACAAATGATCGTTGATCTCCACAGTCTGCAGAATTTCAATCGCCGGCGGCGTTTCTTGCGCCGCAATCAGAAATTCATGGGTCAGCGGATTCTCAAAAATCCGGTAGGTCTTGCCCTGAACCACAAAAGTCTTGTTGGCTGGGCTGTAATTAAAGAGACCGTCTTCACGGATCTGCTTCAGCGTGACCGTTTTCCACTCGTTCGCGGGATTCGCGTAATCGTGCTGGGTACCGAGGGCCTTACGCTGCTGGATAGAACCCTTGAAGAGCCCCATGTTCGTAAAGGTTCCGTCAAAAAGGTTGTACTCCACTCCGGTCTCGCTATTGCCGGCGTCTTTCATATGATATTCAAGAATCAGGGCCTGGTCTTCGCGTGCCAGCATATACTCGTTCACTTCCGTGAGCGTCGGGGTTTTGGTCGCCGCGTCAAAGGTGATGTTGTAAGCAAAACCATTTACCGTTACGCCCTGGTTACGGTAGTTATTGTTGGCGTCTCCGGCAAAAAGAATAAAAGGACCGCTGTCCAGAGTCACGGCAGCGTCATTGTTGTATTTCGGTTCCAGAACGCGGTGCACGCCAAGAACCCAAGGATGGAAAATCTGGCGTTCATCCTGATAAAGCTGAAGCTGCTGCATGGCCATATACTGCAGATTGCCGCGGGTCGACATATTGCCGTTCGGGCTGTCAAAGAGAATATCGTAGGCGCCTTCCATGCTGGTATTGCCGGAAAGGAGACCGTTCGGAGTAGATCCACCGGCGCCGCCTGAAATCGACCCGGGAATTCCGCTCGTATAGTTGTAGGACGTTTCCAGTGAGGATTCCCAAGGATATGGGTACTGGGTGTACGTGAAAACAAACGTGTCAAAATCTTTGATAAACTGCGAGGAATATCCGTTCGCCGGATTGTGGATATATTCCGAATAAAGGCGGCGCTGAGGAGAATCCGCGGTTAAGTCCTCTGTCTGATAAAGGTTCTGGCTGTCGAGATACGTTTTAAAGTCCGCTGAAAGCGGGGCCAGTTTCTGGGAAATGCCCATGATCCGCGTATAGTCAATCGGAGACACGGGAACCTGACGCTCCTGAACGCTGATTTCACCGGTCAATGGATTGAAAGACACATCATACGGCTTTGTAACAACAGCACCCGAGTATTCCCACTTCACGGGTCCAAGGGCACCGACCACCATTCCCCCTTCGCCCATATGACCACCCAAAGTGCCGCCTCCGCCCATCGAACCGCCTGTTCCGCCCGTACCGCCCGTACCGCCGGTTCCGCCGAGACCACCGAGGCCTCCCATGCCGCCCTCACCGCCTTCACCTTCGCCGCCATGACCGCCGCCCAAGGTACCGCCTCCGCCAATTTCGCCGGAGCCGCCGCCCACCGTACCGCCTGTGCCGCCTGTTCCGCCCATGCTTTCGTCAATTTCTTCCTGGGTCAGAGGACGTTGAACCGGGTGTTTGAGCGACGTAATCAATTCCATAGTGCCCTGGCTGCGATAAGTCAAAAGATCGCGGGTCAACGTCACGGTTCCGTCCGCATTTAACGTATAGTTGTAAACTTTTCCTTTCAGGTTAAGTTTGGCTGTCCCGGCCGGGGAAGATAATGAAAACTGTTCGCTGAGAATCAGTTCTTTGGTTTCCGAGTTATAGGTGATGAAATAATTCTTTCCATCGGCGAGCTTAACGCTGACCTTCCCGTTTTCGCGGGTGCTGTAGAATGTCTGGATGCCGTCATTGAACTCAAAGCGGCCGTCGGCACGGAGATCGTAGCTGTAACCGGCAGCGTCGGCTCCCACCCGAACCGACAAACGCCCCGGAACCCGCGTGCTGACCACATGCTGCTCCGTCAGGGAAACCTCTCCCGTGAAGGGGTCGCGTGAAACGCGGTACGTTTCATCATCAACTTCGACCTGTTGAAACACATCGTAAACGTTCCCCGTGTCCCGGTCACGCACGGCCCAATCACCGGAAACTTCGTCTTTCTCGGCGAAGTAATAGCGCGATGTCTGGAAGGTTTCGACGTTGACTTCAATCTTCGGCTTGACCTGGACGTTGTCCGCCATTCCCTTTTCCATGACATTCATGGTCAGGTGGTCGCCGAAGTAGTCCGCGGGCGCTGCATCGTGGTTATAGTATCTGTCGTAATCGATCTTGAACTTTACAATGCCGCCGTGGCCGTCGGGAAGTTCGACAAACTCTTCAATAATGGGCGGATCTTCAGGGTTTTCACCCGGCGTCGTGACGGTGTAGGAGTCATAAGTTTCATTCTCGGAATAAAACTGATGGCTCAGAGTGCCGAATTCCTTCACGTAAAACAGGCGGTTATCAATCTGAACGCCGTAAGCGAATACACGAGGATAGTTTTCAAGCTTCAGCGTGACTTCCGGAAGATCAATGGTGTACTGATTGCGGTCTGTGCTGACAATGTCATAACGGTCGCAATTCGGCGGTTTTTCATAACAGGCCGTGACCGAGCCTCCGAACTTATAGGTGCGGTTTTCATAGCTTGTGCCGTCGATCGTGTTTTCAAACGTAAACAAGGGCCGCTGGCGGTGGACGGTTTCACTTAAGGTTTCCTTGTCGACAATGTCCACGACGTCAAAATTAATTTCATAAGTCTTCCCGGCAAAGCTGATACGACGCTTCGCCTGAGGCTCCTGGATCTCAAGCATGGACACCGCGGAGCTAATGCGGTGGTCACGCTCCGCCACGCGCACCTGCTGCGTCGTTTCATTGTAGGTGACGCGGAAGAAAATACCCTGCAGGTCCATCTCTCCTGATTTGTCGGAAACATAAACTTTATCGTCCTTCGTGAAAGTCCAGCGTTTGTCTACCGTCTGACGGACCACATAAACATCTTCGCCAATTTGGATCACTTTGTGGTACGTCGCGCTGCTGATATCGTCCTGAGCAGCAACCGTCACCGTGCCGTCCTGATGTTCAATGACTCCGTATTCCTTGCTGTTCAGCGTGACTTTGAGAGTGACGGGATCACTTTCCACAACAGCCCCGGATTTATCCGTGAAGCGGTATTTATGGTCCGCAATCTTTTCAACGTTGTACTGTTTGTTTCCGAGAATCAGGGACAGCTCGTCATAAGAGACCGAGTCGATATAAACTTCCTCGGCCCGCACCGCGCCGGAAACAGGATCAGAAGTCACATTGTAGGTCTTGCCGTCCTGAAGCACGACCTGTTTGGTCAGAGCGCTTGAAGTGAAAGTTTCATTATTGGAGAAGAACTTGAACTCATCGGTCCCCATCGGGGTGACACGGTAGTAGTTTCCATTGATCTTAAGGATCTGGACATCGCGTGAGCGGTTGCCGGACTGACCGTTAAGACGAATCCACTGGGTGGTACTGTCATAGGTTATGTTGTAGGTCTCCCCTTCAAACTGGAAGCTGGTTTTATCCGGGGGCAGCGTCATCAGCATCTCGGCGGTTTCGAAATCGCTGAGCGTGACATTGTTGTCCTGGTCACGATTGACTGTGAAATAGTAACCAGCAATTTCAATGATTTGGGTCTTGACCGTGGTCTCTTTATGATCCGTAAGATAAATGCGGCCCGTATTCGCGTCGACATGGACGTCATAAATGAGTCCCTTCACTTCATCCAGAGTTCCCTCCTCCACACGTTTCATATAATCGTCATAGGAGGCCTTAATAAACTCCCCGAGCCGGACGGTATTCGTGACCGGATCACTCACGTAGGTGTGAAGGCCGTCATAGAACGTGTAAATCGTACGGCCTTGGCCGTCCGTTGATTTCACGACCCCGTAGTTGGAACCGTAAACTTCCATGACCTGATCCATACGCGGAGCGGAAATGGTCCGGGTTGTCTCTTCAAGGTGGACCCGGCCGGTCACAGGGTCCTCAATAACGTCATACTTAATGTAATTGCCGAGAACCACCGTTTTGTTGGTCTTGTCACTGGTATAAACCTGATTGTCTGCCGGGGAATAAATATCAAAGGCCCCGTCAGGACGTTTGCGGATCGTCAGAAGCCGAGTTTCTTTCAGAAGCGGATCGCCCGTACGTTCCACTTCGGGCGCCTGACCGCCGCCCATCTCGTCATCGCCATGCATGCCCATCATGATGTCGCCAAGACCCTGGCTTCCCTGGTTCTGGGTGGTCTCGTCCTCGCGAGGACGGGTGTCACGGCCCATCAGTTCCACATCACCGGTCACAGGGTGTTTGGAAATGCGGTAGGTAATGCCGCCCAGAAGCACAGCTCCGGCATCGCCCGTAACTTTGACGACCTGGCCGGCCTCCAACATGGTCTGAACTGTTTTTCTCCACAGTTCTTTATCGCCCGGATTAATAATATTTGAGGCCTCAAGAATCGCGTCAATGTTAAGCGCCTGGTCCAGGTGGAATTCAAAAGAACCATCCGGGGTCTCAATCACTTCATAGTTCACGCCCAAAATGCGGATGTAGGAATGGCGGCCCTTGGCATCTGAAGTTCCCGCCGCCGTTTTCAGGCTCGAAATCAGCTGGTTCTGGCGGAGCTGACCATTGACAAGATCCGTTTCAAGTTCAACCATTTGGAACGATGGCACCGCGCTGTGAATCGGCGAAGAGACCTGTCCGGTAACAACCTCGGTAAGAGACACGGCGCCGGTATGTTCATCAAAAACAATCGTGTATTCGCGGCCGTCAAAAAGCCGGACTTTGTCAGAGCCCTCTTCCTGCATGAATTGGGCGCGGGATTCACGGACTGGCTGAACATCAATCTGGCGGATGCCGTTCTTGACAAGGGTGAAATCAAAATTGACTGGCCGTGTCGAATCTTCAACCAGATAAAAGGCTGTATAGTCATAGGCGGGCCGGAGGTTCGGATTGTTAAGGGCGGCGCCAGAAACCTTGTAACTCATGATTCTGTAGGCCGAGCTTCCGACCACAATCCGTCCGCTCAAGTCACTGACAAAAATATTCTGGCCGTCGGTCAGATAGAAAGTTCCCTGACTGTCGGCAGGAATCAAGGTGTAGTTCTGATTGCCCAGCGTCACAACACTCGCCTGAGCCGCTTCATCCCGGTAATAATAGCCGGGTTTGCGGTCTGCCATATTGATGGCCGCACCCAAAGCCGTTGAGCTCAAAGAACCCGCTTTCGCGACTTCAAAAATGACCGCGCCCCTGGCTTCGCCAGTCAAATCCCCAAGGAACTGATAAAGCTTCCCCGCCAGAACAAACTGGTTCGAGCCGGGTGAAACATAATATATAAGGTTCGTCAGCTGGCCGCCTTCCGTCATTTTGGTAAACGCCACAACTTCTTTACCAAGGAAGTTCTTCTTTGTGATCCGGTAAGTCGTCCCGTCAATCTTAAGGTCTGTAGTGTCTGCGTTGTAAGAGCTTTGCGGACGCGGGCGGGTGTAAAGAGCGAGCCCGTCCTTGTCCTCAATCAAGGTCAATTGTCTAGGTGCGTCCTTGACTTCAACGCTGACGGCCACAAAATTACGGGGGCCGATCGAAACCTTACCCGTGCCGCGCTCAATCGGATAGCTCACACCGTTCCTGACAAGGGCGCTCGGATAAGAGCTGCCAGTATCGGAATCCAGCTGGAGTTCCACAAGATAAGCCTGGCCGTCGACTGTCACGGCGAGCCAGTCGCTGACCGCAAAAGGATTCGCAACATCTTTACCCAGCCGGTCCGTGAACAAAAGCACGTTGTCACCGCCGCCTTTCGCGGGAGGCTGAGAAATAAACCGGTAAGAGATCCCGTCCGCGAGGGTTACCTTGCCCGTGCTGAGAGAGGCATGATATTTCGTGCCTTGCTCATCTTTGAAGTCATAACCGGACCAGGGCGCGCTGCTTCCGCACATCCCGCCGCCCATCCCCTCTTCACCGCCGCCGCATTCATACGTCGGTTCAAACGTATAAACCCGGCCATTGACCTCGACTCGCCGTGCCATCGTGTCATTATTCGGGAATGTCAGGTTAGGATCCGTCTGGATATTCACACCGCCTTCACCGCCGCCCATGCCTTCCATGCCGCCGTAGCCCTGATACACTTTCGCCCGTGTCATCCGGGTAAAGGTGAGGTTTCCGGTCAGACTATCCGCAGTGATCTTATAACGAACCTGCCATTGCTCCTGGCTATTGGGAATCGGAAAGAAAACAAACTGTCCTTCAGGCGCGTCCTGGCTGTTGGAGCCGTACCCATAGCTGTTTTTCGTGACATTGACGCTGTCGAACACAAAGCCATGTGAAGCATCCGTAGAAACAAAGTGATAGGTACCGTCACCGTTTTTGAAAATTTCATACTGGCGAGCAGGGTTGTAGTCATCACTCAAGGTGATATATCCTTCCGAAGAAGTGGTCTGGAAAATCTGGGAGCTGACTACAAGATCTCCGGAATCTTCGACCAGCACGACATCACGGACGGGGTCGCCGATGTTCCTTGGCGCCGGGTCATCAATGATGCGATAGACTGTGCCGTTGACAGTGATCGTGGCAGCGCCCGGGGCGGAAGCATAGCTCTGGGTGCCATCCGATACGGTGACGATCCGTTTTCCATCGAGGGTGTAATCCTGCTTGAGGTTAAAGAGTTTGCCCTGCAGCCACACCATGCGGCCCTTCGAGTTTTCGGAAAGGGCCGGGTGAATTTCTTCCGTCAGCACAAAGTTACTGCCGTCTTTGGTAATCGTGAAAATTTTGTCTTTGATCGTGACCTTGGTACGGCCCGCATCACTGTCATAAGTGCCGGACTCCCCGGCAAAGTGAAGCGGCTGCCCGGCCGTATCGTTGATCGTATAGAATTCCCATCCAAGCTGAATGCTCGCGGGGCTGAAGGCCTTACTGACGAGAGGCACGCGGACAAAACGTTCCAGTTTTCCGGTGTTATCGAATTTCGGCTGATAACTCAAGCCATCGGGCATGATGACATAAGACTGCCCTTTGAGAGAGGCCTCATCATAATGCACCCGGAGGCCGGAGGCCGCCTGGTCATGGGATTCACGCAGCGCCTGAAGCACGCCGTCCTTGCCGACGATCAAAGGCGTGAAGGTGTATCCGTAACGTTCAAAGCCGTCAGCCGGATTCTCCGGCTTGATCAATTCATAATCCACACGGTACAAGGCGCCATTCACTTCAATGACCTGCGCCGCGATGGAACGGTCCTTGCGTTCTTCGAGTTTAATGATGCCGTCCGCGCCAACGCTGACGTTGTAACGCACGCCGTCAATTTCGACATAGTGCTGGGCGTTATCCGCGGCCTTGAGCTTATTGGTGAACTCGTTCTGGGCCTGCGCCGTCACAAGGTAATCCAGGTCCTGCGTATTCACAACACCGTCATTATTGAAGTCTCCTGTGAGTTTTTCCACGAGGCTGACAAAACCCGTAACTTTGTCCACTTCAATAAGGTACGTCTTTCCTTCAATCTCAACCGTATCCTGCCCAATGACATTGTGGTAATTGTTGGTGCCATCGAAGAAAACAAAATACGCGGTGTATCCCGGGTCATTTACAGGATGGCTTTCGCTGACCACCTGGCGGCTCGCGGTCCAGACACGCCCGTTGAGAAGAAGGTACTGCTGGGCGGGGCCGTAAGCCGTAATGGTTTTAAGATTGATCCTTTCGACTTCGATTTCCTTCGTATCCGTGTTGCGGAACACGCGATAAGGTTCGCCGTCAATCAGAACAACATCCAGATAAGGCTGTGAACGGAACGTCGCTCCGTCCTCACGTTCAAGAAGGAAGGTGTCATCCGAATTTTCGCGGATATTGTAGTCCATGCCGTTCAGCTTGATGACGCT
Source organism: uncultured bacterium (assembly GCA_964434115.1). GTDB lineage: Bacteria > Omnitrophota > Omnitrophia > Omnitrophales > Aquincolibacteriaceae > ZLKRG04. Next base: position 54,135 of record CAYSSX010000007.1, on the reverse strand, counting down.
GTCAAAAATCTTGACGCTGCTCGCGGAAAGCTTTGTGAGCTTGAACTCATCGTTAAGCTCTTCGTAATCCACACGGTACAGAACGCCGCCAAGGCGGGCCAGCCGCTGATTATCCGTAATCGCAAACAGTCCTTGATCATCATAAAGGGTGTAAGTGCCGTCATCGTTCTTCTTAACAAACACGATGCGTCCCTGAACTTCGACCACCCCGTCGTAAACCGGGCGGCTGCGGATCGGATCTTTCTGAATCATGACGGTAAAGTAATTGATGAGGCCGATCAAATCCTCAATAGCCTTAACGTCTTTGGCATCTTTGATTTTATCGCCATTGATATCTTTTGCGTTAGTAAGGGCCTGGCGAAGTTTATCAATATCAGAGAAGTTAACCTTTCCGTTCTGGTCAATGTCCGCAAGCTGGTTGGCAAGCTCTGGATCTTCCACCTTGAGCTCGGCGGCCTGAATAATCTCATGGATTCTTTCAATATCCTCCGGAGACACAAACCCGTCACCGTCAATGTCCACATGCTGTTTAAGAGCTGTTTCAAGCAGCGCATGATCGTCCATGTTCACATTGCCGTCTTTGTTCAGGTCATAGGCACCGGATTTTTTACGCGCGTCTTCGGCATAGCCGGTAAGGATGGCGCGGATGGCCGCTTCCGTTTCATTGACATCATTCTGGCTCAGTTTTCCGTCACCGTCATAGTCACCCTTGTTGATTTCGCTCAGAAGCTTGGCAAAGGTGGTCAAGTCCGCCTCGTTGAAATCGCCGTCCTTGTTCTGGTCTGCGTGCGCAAGCTCTTCATCGCGAATGCCAGAAGAAAGGAAGGTCTCGAGTTTTTTGAAGTAATCAAGGTCAGTCTCATCCACGACGGAATCGCCGTTCACATCAAAATACCGGGAGCGGGATTCTTCAAGGAGGCGGAGGTCGATACCGTTCACGATACCGTCCCGGTTGATGTCCGCGCGCTGCATATCCGCCTGAGGAACGAGCGAGAAATCGAGGATCTTTTTCAGCATGGCCTTGGCGTCGGCCTCTTCCTGCGGACTGAGGGATCCATCACTATTCACATCGAAGTCCGTGAAGGAGAACGCCTCTTTCATTTTAGCAATGAGTTCCGGATCCTGGGTCAGCTTGGTGGACGGCTGTGACGGCGCCGGGCGGTCCACCTTCACACCGAAACCATCCACAAGGCCTTCAAGGGCCGCGAGGTCCTGAGGATCCGCTGCATCATTCCCGTTAGAATCGAGCTGATACTCCAAGGCGCGGACAATCGCTTCTTCGTCGTAGCCGGAAACCGTAATGCCCCCGCCAAGATAATCATTAATGAGGCTCATCAGCTTCTTGGAGTCATCACCAGTCAGAGAGAAACGCTGGGTCAGCCGAACTTCTTCTGTTGCCGGAATAAATTCGACACCGAAAACGGTTTTGGTTCCATTGATATCTATATCCACGCTTTTTGTCGAGGCAAGGCTCGGATATTCGCGAAGCGTCCAGGTATTCGCCACTTTTTCATAGCCCCTGAAACGGTAAGCGCCGTTGCCGATGGGAAGGATCTCGAAAAGGATATCGTTCAGTTCAAGGACTGTTTTCGGCGCAACGGTCGCAGATTTTTCATCAGCCCCGACTTTAAGCACAATCCGGTTTGGTCCGGAATCTGCAATGTCATAGGTGACGCTGTTTAAGACCACGCTGGTGCCGCTGCCATTGCTGTCCACGACTTCTTTGCCGTTATCAAATTTATAGACACTGCCGACCTTTTTCACGACATACATACGGTCTTCAGCCGTCACACGGATCACCTGGTCGGAAATCCAGGTGCTGACTATCGGAGTGTGTGCATTATTATAGAAGTCCAGCCCACCCTGCTTGAGCTCGCTGCCACAGGTCATGGCACCGTTTGAACACTCGTAAATTTTCTCCATGTCCTGGCGGAGACGTTTGGCCTGAAGCACGCGGTTACGGACGTCTTCAGCCATAGCGGTATCATTCTGGTTGATGAGCTTGTCGCCGTTGATGTCCCTAGCCCACTGAAGGACAAAGTCCATCAAGTCCCGGTCCAGAATGTTGGCGTCGCCATCCGAATTGATATCGGAAATCGCCCGGTCAAAGAAGCTGACCTCTTCACCGCCGGAGATTTCATGAACCGTATTGGTGACATAATCGATATCCGTTTGGTTGACCAGGCCATCGTCATTAACATCCGCGCGGCCGATATGATCCTTCACATTTTCAAGCCAGTGGTAGTAGTACGCGTTGATATCGCTCAGTTTGGTGTAGTCGCCGTAGTCGGCGCTCTTTTCGTCGCGGTATTTCTTGAGTTTCTCTTCTTCCGGATCAATCAGGCGGGCGGTCACGCCGATGTTCGCCTTGTCGGTTGGCACAGGGGCTTCCGCGGAACCGTACAGCATGCCGGAAATTTTGCCGTCACCGTTAATATCCAGGCGTTCAAAGGTTTCCATGTCATAGGAGAATCCGTATTCACGCAGCTTCGCAATGTTTAGGGCGTCACGCTCGCGGATAAGATTTGAAATGTTCGTGGATTTCAATTTCATGCGCGCGTCCTCCACGGCTTTCCGGTCATAGCCGTCAATCTGCATGTTGTTGTCCACGTCATACATATCGAAATCAAGCGGTTGAAGAATCCGCTTCAGCGGATCATTCACTTCCCGAAGCAGCTGGTTTGCCATAAACACGTCATAATTCGTGAACTCCCCATCGCGGTTGATATCGTAGAACTCGTTATCCCGGACGGCGATGGCGAATTCCAGCATATCGATGTCTTCCTGGTCCAGAAAACTGAAAAGATTCGTGGGGTCGGCTTTCTTATTGAGGTCCACCAGTTTAAGGATGTCGAGCATCCGTTCATCCACCGTACGGCCGAAGCCGAATTCTCCGAGGCGCTCATCCAGCATAATGAGGTCATTGAGTGTCCTCATGTCATCGCCGCTGCCGCTGTAATCCACAACACCGTCGCGCGGAATAGACAAGTCGCGGTGGCCGCGGATGGCGTCCCAGACAAGGTCAACGTCGGCCTGGGTCACGCGTCCGTCCTTATTCAGGTCACGAAGCACATAGTCCCGGATGTGAACCGTCTCGCCCTTCTTCTGGGCATTGATTATGTCGGTGAAAATCTGAACGTCCTTTTCATCCACTTCACCGTCAAAAGTGATGTCGTATTTGGCGGTTTCTGAAAGGCGCTTCTGCATAAGCTGAATATCCGTGTCATCAATATTGAAGTTCTCGTCAATATCCGCCTTGGCAAAAAGCCCGCGATCAACGCCGCCGGAGAGCAGGTCACGGTAATCATAAACCGTGGCAATGCGGTCGAGGTCGGCCTCCGTGCGTTTTCCATCCCCGTCGACGTCCACGGCCTTCTCGAGAATACTCATGAACTTGGTCGAATCATACTCAAGGTAGTTCTGGTTAAGGCGGATCTGGTTCAGCTTATCTACCACCTGGCTTTCCAGAACCTCGGAATCTTTCATGTTAATGTACAGATCGTTATTGAGGTCAAAGCCCGTAAACGTGCTGAGCGTGCGAATGCCCCGGTCAATGTAGTTTTGAATAAGGTTAAAGTAAAACTTGGTTTCATCCTGATCCATCCAGCCGTTCCCGTCTTTGTCCACCATCGGAAGCATGCCCCAAGCCACGTCGAAGAGTTCGGTATCCAGGAAGGTCACGGCTCCGTCCTTGTTCAAATCAACGCGATTGAGAAGGAAGCTGTCGACTTGCAGGTCCTGTTTACGGATCAGATCGCGAATCACGTCCGCGTCCTTGTTATTCACGGTGCCGTTTTCGTTGATATCCACATAGTAATCAAACACTTTTTTGGCGATGTTCAGGTCTTCCGCATCGAGTTTCTGGTCATCGTTGACATCATAGCGGTTGACATCCGCCTGCGTGATCACCTTATTGCTGCGGATCAGCGTCACAATCTTGTTCATGCGGGTAAGGTCCGCGGCAGTCAGTTTGTTGTCCCCATTCTGATCATAGCGGGAAATATCGATACTCGCCAGAACGAGCCCTGTCGGATCATTGGCGATGCGGTCAAGAAGCGCGGCCAGGTCATCGGCATCCTTTTGGTTGGTCGTCCCATCACGGTTGATGTCTGCGTGCTCAACCATCGCCGGAAGCGCGACTTCGTCGCGGGCAATCAGATCGAGAATTTCTTCAAGCGGAATAAGGTCGGAACGGTTTACGCGTCCGTTCTGGTCTAGATCCAGGACGTAATCCTGTCCCTGTTTCCGGTCATGGAATTCAAGGGCCCATTCAAAGTTCTGGGTATCCACGAAGTTGATAAGGTGATCCCCGTTAACATCCGCAAGTCCGGTTTTCTGGACAGGGTCCCAAATGGTGTTACCGTAATTGATCCTCTGCCAATCAATCACGTCCTGAATACGGCTGCGGTCGAGGCGGGTGAAGAAGCCGTCACCATTGACATCGTACTGCCCCTGGACCGCGGAACGCATGATCGCCATATCCAGATCGTCAACGCGGTTGTCCTTGTTTACATCCGCATACGGGAACTGAACAATGGTCTGGCTGAGGTAAACAAGTGTTTCCAGCTTCTTGAGGTCGTTATCATTAAGAAGACCGTTCTTGTCGAGATCCATTCTGTTGAGATCGCTGGCATTCACAAAACCATCGTGATCAACATCCGCATGGGAAATGGCTTCCAAAAGCTGGGAGTCTTCAAGGTTAACCTCTGCTCCCCCGGTCAGATTCACCTTCGCCAGATTCTTGAGCTGGCTGAGGATGGCATAGTCGAAGGCATCGATGGTGCCATTTTGATCAAGGTCATTGGTCAGCGCTTCATTCTTGATCAGGTCTTCGGCGCGGCGGTAAGTGCTGAGGCTGAAATTATCAAACAGAACCTGAACGCCCTGGCTGGTCAAACCGACGCGGCCCGAATCATACATCGAATGCGCCACTTCGAACACGAATTCGCCGTTGACGAAAACCCGGAAGGACGTCCCGGAGCTTTCCACCGTCAGGTTATAGAATGTACGGTCGCTCAGAGACGATTGATAACCGCCTCCGGAGCCTTCATAACCAGGATACATCCCGCCCATGCCCGGCATCTGGAAAATTCCCGGATCTTCAAAGGAGCGTTCCCCTGTGGATAAAGACTGCGACGCGAGAACCACAGGATCCTCGCCGTTCGTGATGCGGCGGAATTTCACCGTGCGGTCGTAGCGGTTAATCACAATGTCATAGTAATTGCCGTCATCTTCACTCCGGAACACAAGACCCGCCGACTGGTCCTTGACGGTCGGTCCAGCCGTCACTCCGGTAAAGGCTAGATCGGTGCTTAAAACAAAGTCTTTGAGGTCTTCACTCTTGAATAAATTCAAGGCCGGCTGTTCGCTGACGTCATTCTGCCGATAAAGCCCGCTTTGAACCTGCCAAGTACCTGTCTTTGTATCCCAGTTGGGAGTCGATGCCTTTTCAAAAGCCTCAAGGTCCTGGCGGGCCACCCAAAGTTCCTGGTCCAAAACCCGGACGCCGTCGAGCTGATTCAGGAAACGCGCGGTATCCTGCGCTGAATAATCACGCGCGCCGACCCGGATCGGAAATCCCGCGGCCGGATTGATGAGAAAATTGATCGCGTTCTGGAGGCTGTTGTCCCGGAGCTGGCTTTTCATGATTTCCAAGTCACGCGCGTCGACAATTTCATCGTTGTTGAAATCCGACAGATCAAGGTCTGAAAGCTGAATGTTCATCAGCTTACCGGAAATCGTCTGGATCAATTCTATGTCGAGCTGGTCAACCTTGGTGTCCCCATTCACGTCAATACGGTAGCTGACGGCTTTTTGGAGCGACACGGCATCCGCGATGTTCACAAGCCCGTCGCCGTTAATGTCTGCATGAGCACCGATGGCTCTTTGCTTGAGGAGATCCACGATCATCTTGCGGTCATCAGCATCGGTTTTACCGTCACGGTTGACGTCGCGGACAAGCACTAGGTTTTCATTGTCATAGGCGATGAGATCCAACTCGTCAAATACACGGTCACGGTTCACGTCCGCCTGATTAATAACCTTCTTCCCCTGAATCAAGTTACCGATCATGGCCCGGTCCTGCTCGTCATAAACACCGTCGGAATTAATGTCGTATTCCGGTTTCGGAGGATTGACCACAAAAACTTCCGTGACTTCTAGGTCAAGATTCTTCTTGGGAAAATCTGTCCGGACGAATTGAATCTGATGTTGGCCCGCCGCAAGTTCAAGGGCCATTCTTCCACGGACTTTCTGTCCCTTGGCCGTGTCTACGCTAATCGTACCCTGCTTCATGCCGTCCACAAAAACATCAAAAATAATCGTATCCACTTCAGAACCCTGGAGTTCTACGCCCAACATGTAGGTTCCGTCTTTCGGGGCGTTGTATTTGTCAAAAGTGAACGATCCGCCCGGCTGGCTGGTCTGAAGCTTGTCGCCGTTTTTCGTGAACTGAGTAATGGCATCGGCGGAACCGGCTTTCATGCGGTCGATCGTAATATCGGCCTGATCCAGGGCGTCCAGATCACGCTGGTCCATGAGGCCGTCCTTGTTCACATCCGCCTTGGAAACCACATCGTAAGAAACAAAAAATTGCGGGACGCGGTAAGGGGCCTTAGGACCGTGCACCAGCAGATCTTTGATCGCATCCACATCGGCCTGTTCGACCGTACCATTGCCATCCACGTCCTTGTTATATTTGAGGGCGTCGGTGAGAAGGAAAATATCCTTGTAATCCACATGGTAGTCACCGTTGATGTCTGCTTTGCCGACCGTTTCCGCTGAAACGCCCATCGAATCAACAAGCGCTTTGATGTCACGGACGGTCTGGAGGTCTGCCGCCGTCTGAATGCCATCCCCGTTAAAGTCATACATCCGTTCGAAGTGACTACGAAACACATCGATTTCAGCGTTTGAAACTTTCCCGTCATCATTCGTATCAAGGCGTTCACGCAGGCGGTTTTTCACGTTTTCCTGAATCACGAAGCGCTTAAGGAAATCAAGATCCAGCTGGGTGGCCGTGCCGTCACCGTCGATGTCCCAGTTAATGCCATCGGCGAGATAACGCTCATACTTGGCAACGTCAAAGGAGTCCAGAAGGCCGTCGCTGTTCACATCCGCGCGGCGGAAAGTCTTCATCCTCTCGACCATGGCGGCCACCACGGCTTCGTCTGCCGGATCCTGGTTAGCCGGACGCCCGTCACGGTTGATGTCTGTCTTGGCCACATCGCCGATATAACCCGGATCATAAAGCACGCTGCGGTCAGTGGCATTGATAAGGCCGTCTTTGTTGACGTCAGCCAGCGTTTCCCAGACTACCTGTTTAGCCAGGTCCTGATAAAGGTCCGGCGGAATCGGGTAATCCTGATCCGGAAAGCGGCGTTCCTTCAAGGTCAAGTTGCCATTCGTCAGGGACACGTCATAAGTGAACCATGTGCCAATACGGATGCGGTGCTGGGGCAGCTTGACGCTGGTGTAGGTTTCGCTTGCGTCCGCCGCATTCGTGAGTTTATAGGTCCCATCACCGTTCACCGTGACGTTGAAATTCTTGTTTAAGACCCGGATCGTCGTTGTCCCGGTGCCCAAATAAACGCTTCGGCGGTTGAAGACTTTAAGGCCGGTAGCGGCTTCATCTGTCACGTCATAAATAAGATGGTCGATTTCGACGGTATTGTTGACGATTTCATGGGTCGTGCTGTCCGGAGCCAGGAGCACGACTTTTCCGGGCGGTGTCGTGATTTTATAAGTAACCCCGTCCAACGTAATCTCGGGTACAGAAGAAAGGAATTCTTCAACACGGCTAAAGGTCCAGATTTTGGTAACTGAATTGTAAGTCAATTCATAAGTAGCGCCGGCAACTTCAAGGCGCCCTTCGCCGTTCTGGACAAAGTGATCAGGACCCCGGACCAGTTCCCATCGTTCGGAATCATAAGAACGGATTTCATAACGGCGGCCGCCCAGAACCACTGTGGGGGCTCCCGTTTGGGGCGTATCCGCATTGATGTTTTCACGGGCCGTGACTTTCCATTGCTGGCTCACGCTATCACGTACAAGTTCATAGGTAATCTGGCCGATTTGAACCAGTGTCTGGGCGTCATTGGACGGCCATTCAAGGTTCCCCGCCGCAAACACAATCTTGGTGCCGTTTCCTTTACGGATTTCATACTCAGTGCCGTCAATCAGGATCTTCTGCGCCGTTGACTTCTGGGAAACTTTCTGCAAGCCTTCCACATCCAATTGATCGTAAATTTTCTGGCTTGCCGCATAAGCGTCCACGTCGGCTTGCGTGACCTGATGGTCCTTGGTCGCATCCGCATAGCGCATCATATCCTTGGCAAATTTCTCCTGGCTGTAAAGATCATTGATAAAACTCTCCACCTTGCGCTGTTTTTCACGTAAGGTCTGCACACCGCGGGTCAGCTGGGCGATCAAGCCTCTCTTGACGTCAAGATCACGGTCATCCAAGACGCCGTCATCGTTCAGATCCAGCTTGTCGAGTTCCGTAAACTCAAGTTCAAGGGCCTCACGGTCCGCCATGTCTACAACGCCATCATGGTTGTCCTCAATGGCATAAAGACGGTTGAACAGGCGAACCACCTGCCCTTCCACAGCCGTGCTGTCATACTGGCGCACAAAAATCAGCTGATTCGGATCTGCCTCGTTGACGGTGACCTTGAATTTTGCTTCCTCGAGATAAAGGAGTCCGTCGCGGCTGAGCTTGAACTGGCCGTCATTGCGGGCGAACGTCCATTCGCCTCCGGCGGTCTTTCCGATGGTGTAAGTGGTACCGTTCAAGCTCACGGTATTGCCCAAAAGACCAGTGGTCTGCTCAACGGCTCCGTGGGGTTCCGTCAAAACCACTTCATGAGTCGCGGGATTAATGTCCACAGCATAGGTGATGGTGTTGCCGCGGACGTCCTTAAGCTGAACGCTGGTCATATAATCATCGCTCTCATAACGGCTGAAGCCGTCCCGGAAAATAAGTTTGCCGCGTTCTACGTCAAGAGAAACAAGATAAATTCTCCCGCCGATCTGAACCGGGAGCGGCGTGTTCTGTTGAGTAAAATCTTTTTTGAGATGCAGCGTGCTGTCAACCGGGTCTGTGACAAGATCATAACGAACCCCTTCAATATAAACCGCCTGATCACGGATGCTGCGGTAGGACTTGGGTCCTTTCGTGAAGGTATAACCGCCGCCGGCGTTTGTTGTCACGGTCCATTCAAGGCCTGCGATCTTGACCTTTTTCACGCCCGCATCATCATAGATTTTCAGATCGTCAGCTTCGTGCAGCTTAAGAATGAGGCGATCGCGGTCAACCACCTCGATTTTGTAATCCACACCGGCGATCACAATCGTTTTATCTTCCGCGCTATCAAACTGGTTATTGGCTCCATCCTTGAACCGGTAAAGGTTGAGACCGCGTTTTTCAATGGTGTAGGTGATGCCCCGGAGCACGACTTTCTGATCCACGGTATCGAAATCAACGACCTGATTCAGAGTGACTTCATTGGTAAAGGGATCGCGGCCCACTTTATAAGAAATCCCCCGGAGAACAACCGTATCCGTATAGGCATCACTCTGGGCCGCATTAATACCGTTGTCGAAAACAAAAACATCCTCACGATAATCATAGGTGTAGGTATAACGCTCACCGCCGATGATGATCGATGAGTCAAAAATTTCACTGGTACTCTTTCCGTAAAGGCGGGAAAGCGTTGTCTTCTGCCCATATTCCGAGCGGTTGATTTCATAGGTAACCCCATTCAAGGTTACAAGTTTCTGGCCTTCAAGGCTGCGCTTAGCAACACTCTGGAAACGGTCTGTGCCATCGTCAAAAGTAAAAAGATCGTTGGCTGCATCGTAAGTCACGACATAGTAGTGTTCCCCCGCGACCAGGGCGTCCCTACCCATGGCTTCTATCTGCTCGGGCTGGGCTTCAAAACGGACAAGCTTGCGGCTTTCATGGGCCGGAAGAACACGGTATTGAACGCCGTCCACGGTGACGGTGGTTTGACCCGAAGGCATTTTCGCGGCAAGGACCTGGTCGCGGTATATCAGCAGGTTTCCGGACGCGTCACGGCGGACTTCATAGAATTGGGTTCCAAGCTTCACGAGCTGGTCTGAGCTAGATTTCACAACAAGCTGCGTTTCCGCAGGAACCCGGATCACGGCAATGTCGCCTTGGGAATTGATCTGCTGGATCTTGTAACTTTTTCCGTCCGCCAGTGTAATGGTGCCGCCTGAGCTTGTCTGCGGTCCCCATCCTTCTTTGCGGAACTGATAATTCGCTCCGGATTCCGTGACATAGTAGCGTTCACGGTCAAGCTCGATCACCTGGTCCGCGGCAAAGCTTGTCGCGGGAAGAATCAAGGACAGCTGAAGGTTCCCGTTTCCGTCAAGCTGCTTGGCATAACGTCTTCCCTGAATCGTAATTTCAGTAGCCGCCGCGTCAATATTTGCGGTGTAGGTTCCGCGGGTCAGCGTGTAAGAATTATCCGCGTTCTTTTTCCACTGATAATCTCCGCCGTCAAGGGTGAAGACCCCGTCCGCCACGGAAACGCTGTACCAGTTGATTTCTCTTTCCAGAATCACATCAGTACGCTGAAGAATATTCAGGGTCACATCCCCGGTGGCGGCATTAGTTGTAACCTTAAAGCGGTTGTCCGGGGTTTCCAGAATTTCATCAGAACCAACAATCTGGGATATCAGGGTGTTCACACCGTCAAAAAACTGATGGACCGCGCCGTCTTTCTTGACCCAATAACGCTTACCCGAATAAACCTTGCCCGGCGGATATTCCGAAACCAGTTCAATAACTTGATCCCCCGCATGAACGCTTGTTTCGGCCTTCGGGGCCAGGGTCATTTTCTGTTTCACGGGATCCACCACATTAATATCGTAGGTGTATTTACCGATCACGATTTCGCTGCCCAGAGAGTTGGAAAGATACGTCTCACTGCCGCTGCTTGCGTAATAGCGTCCATCCTCAAGCTTCTTGAAAACAAATTCCACGCCTTCGACCATGAGGGTTTGGTCGGCAATATGACGACTGCGGACCATTTCCTTAAGAGTAATGCCGCCCGCTGAGGTGACTTCAAAAAGACGCCCCTGGATCTCAATCGTGCTGCTTGCCGGATCGCTGCGGAGCGTGACTCCGGGCGCCGTCAATTCATAAATGCCGCCTCCAAAGGTCCAGCTATAGGATTCCTGGCCGACCGTTACCGCATTTCCGGCACCCGCGGTGGCCACAATCCGGTCGCGGGTAAGGCTGATCTGTTTAGTAATGGGATCACTGATGGCGAGGTTGTAAACAGCGTCACGGATGCGAACCTGATTGGTAAACGGATTGCTTTCATAAACTTTCTGACCGCTCCGGAAGCTATAAGCCCCATTAAGCTCATTCAGCGTTACTTGATAAGTATCACCGTCGAGGATCACAGAAAAATCAGCAACAGGCGCGCTCACGGCGACATCGTCGCGGATCAATGTGTAGGAACCTGTGTAAGGATCCTGGGAAACTCGGTAATCCTTGAGATCTATTGTTGTGACGTGGTTGGGGCCATCGGTAATAAAGGTCTCGGCCCCATCCCAAAGCACGTACTGGCCGGTGGCCGCATCCTGCCGGACGGAATAGAATTTACCGTTGAAACGGATCGTGTCGCCAAGTGCGGTCTGGCTTTCTTCGTGGCTTTCTTCCAGTGTAACTTCGCCCTTAACCTGGTCAATCGCTCCTTCAAAGTCCAGGCCGTTCAGGTTAAGGCCTTCAAAATCACCGGCCACCTGCTCCTTGCCGCTTCCGCTCCAGAAAGTAAAGGTGTTGTCCTTGGTAATGTTTGAACGGCGGATTTCGTCCGGATGTATGTTCGCGGCAAGAAAATCTCGCAGCCGGCGGAGGTAAGCAAGATCCTGGGCATTCACATGTCCGTCGCCGGTGATGTCCTTAACCCGGGCCGCGTCCAGCACCAGCTTGCGGTCGTCAATATCCACGCGTTTATCACCGTTGTAGTCCCAGGCAAAACTCTCCACGCTGCCGTAAGGGCTTTGGGCCCCGGACCAGGAGGTGTAGCGGTATGCCTGGCGAGGGTCAGAGGACGGTGTCAGCATCTTTTCATTGATGAACCAGTACGCCGCGTCCGCGATCACGTCCACATCCTGCTGATTGATCTTGATCGTGCCGCCGTCATCGGAAAAGTTAAAGTGCTGAAGGATGTACATGACCTGCTTGCGTTTGGCCGTCTGATCCAAAGGAATCAGGTCGTGATCTTCCATAGTGATGTTGCCGTCGCCGTTGGCATACTGCTGGATCAAATTCTTCAGCTCGTCCATGTCATCCACCCAGATCTTGCCGTCTGCATTGGTATCCATCGCCGACAAATTGATGCCATTGCGATTCAGGAAAGCGCGGCCCACTTCCACAGGGACATCGGATGAGATGTTCTTGAAAACAAACTTGATGGCATGCTGCCCCTTCTCCACATCTTCAATTTGGAGACGTTTTTCTTCAAAACGAAGGGCATCCAGCGCATCAATCTTAATGTTGCCTTTGTAGACGCCATCCAGATAGACATCAATGTCATACTGAAAGCCGTCGGGAATCACGCGGTCATGGACCGAGCGGACGGAAATCCCGGCAAAAACATTACCGCTCGGGTCCACCGTGTAGTTGTATTCGACCCAGGAATTGGCCGTGCTCGCCGTCGTAATACCGTCGCTGCTGGACTGCTGGCCCGTAAAACCCTGGGCCTTGTCATACCCATTGCCGGCACGCCAGCCTTCCACAACACCGCTCACCGGGAAAATCAGCTCATAGATATCTTCCACATACTTGACGTCCGCGCTATTGACGAGTTTATCGTTTCCGACAAAATCATATTTCAGGTAGTTGTTGTAGCTATCGACCAGGATCTGCTTGTCTTTGGCATCCACAAAGCCGTCACCGTTGACATCTGCGTGGTTCGTGTCAAAGTCTTCAACCAGTGCCTGCGGGAGAAGGGATCCGGTATTGTCCTTGTACTTTTCAAGAAGCTTGAAAAGATCCAGAAGGCGTTTCATGTAATTCAAATCATTGCTGTCCACCTTGCCGTCATCGTTCACATCCGTCAGGTAATCGAGCATCTTGTAGGCGATTTCAAAGTCCGCCACATCTTCGACTTCGATGGTTCCATTCAAAAGGCGATTCTGGAAATCTCCTGTCTGATAGGACGGAAGATGTTCACTCAGCCACTTCTGAAGATACGCCGGCTGCTGACCTGTGGTGTAGAACGGATTTGCGATCGAATCGTACTCAATAGCCTTGTTTTGGTAATACGTGTTACGCGCATACTGGGCGGCATTGACCAGTTCCTGGCGGTCCAGGTAATTGATCGTATTGTCATCGTTAACGTCCCGGAGGGCGTCTTTGTTTTCGGCGTAAAGCCGGTAATCCGCCCGGTCGACCTTTCCGTCTTTGTTCAAGTCAGAGCGGTCCACGTAGGTCTGTTCCGCCATCATGTCCTGAATCACATCCGCGTCTTCCTTGTTCACAAATCCGTCGCCAGTCACATCGATCTTTTCTGCTTCCGTAAGCCGGACGGGGATCTTTGTGAAATCCATGCGGTAAACGCGGTTGTAGATCACCACCATGCGCTTGCTCGGAATGCTCGTAAACACGGCGTTGGTGGTTTCTTCCGTAAACTTAAGATTGCCCGAACCCAGATCCGTAACCGTGTATTTCTTTCCGGAACGAAGGGTTACTTTTTTCTGAGTTAGCGTGATCTGATTATGGGCCGCTCCATACTTAATGAAATAACGCTCTCCGCCTAAGGCGATTTCTGAGTCTCCATAGGCAAAAGGACCAAAGGTAACAGCGCCATCCATCGTCTGAAGCTTCAGCTGCTGGGCCGTGTCATCGGCAATCACGCGGTAAGTACGGCTGCCGATAAGAACCGTGGAGAGGCCGTCTGCGACCACGCTTGAGACACTGGCGCCCAGTTCGAGGAAGTAACGCTTTCCGGCAACCGTGATTTCCACATCGCCGAAATTAAACGGTCCCTGGGTCGTGGCCCCGGCAAGTCCCTGCAGGGTCACCTTTTTGTTAACGTTGTCGAAAACCGCACGGTAATTCAAATCATCAACCTTGATGATAGCGTCCGTTCCTTCGATCAGGCTGGAGGCGGCCAGTCCGTCGTACAGATAGACAGTATGGGTGTCAACGACCGCACTGCGCCCAAGCCGCCGGGAAACCACAAGGTCACGGCGCTCGTCGATGCGTACGTCATAAATCTGGCCGCCGATGTCGAAGACAATACCGAATTCCTGTTCCGGATCACGAATGGATTTATTGACCTGCTGGCCCGCCGCGTTAAACAGAAGGTAATAGCCGGTCGGCACGGTGTTGACCAATTCGGCTTTCACGCCATAGGTCGTGCCTGCAATTTCAATCATCTGGTCATAAAGGTTCTGGGCTTCGTCAATCACCGCGGACAGAAGGATCTGGAGCTGGCCGTCATTGATGACCTGAATGTCATACGTCTGGCTGCCGAAGGTCACGCGCTTGCCCGCCGCATCGCTCGTTACATTCCCTACACCCGATGAGGTAAACGTGAACTGGCTTCCAGATCGGGTGAATTCCCAAATACGGTTGGCCTTCAGCACTTCATCATAAATCGCTATTGAATGCGCGGTGGAGCGGAAATCACTCTTCACTCTCGGGCGTAGAATCGAAATCGCACCGCTGGAAGGATCCTTTTCGACAATAAAGGTCGTGCCGCCGATCTGGCCTACAAGCTGGCGGTTGACCGTGACAAAGGTCTCCACCGGGTTGATGACATTGGTAAAGCGGTATTCCGTGTTAGGGTTCGCCGGCTCCACGGCGGTTACGTCATAAAATTTATTGTCCACCCACATGGTTTTCACGTCCGCGTTCGCGGGTGCCACGGCGCGCGGCACTTCCGTCAGTTTTACTTTGGCGTGATTGGACGCATCGGGGAATTCCAGTTTGTATTTGTTGCCCTTGATCGTGACTTCCAGGTCGGTGTAAGAAGCGGTCACCGAGTCCACGGGGCCTTCAAGCGCCTGGAACACAACCTGCTTGGGTCCGTCGTTCGCAGTCACTTTAAAAGCAATGCCGTCCACGCGGATCATGTAGCCAAGGTCCACGCTTTGGCTGGCCAGCAGGATTTTCGCAAATTCGACTTCCCCCGCGGCCGGGACATCACGGAGCACTTTAAAGTTGGAAATGCCGCCGAGATTGATCACGCCATTCACGTCTTCCACGTAGGTGGTCGAAGTGCCGTACTTCTTCATATTCACTTTGTTGCTGACCACGGTGTAGTAGTAGCCCGTGCCTTCGACAAACACGAGCTGTTCCGTGTTGCCGGCCGAAACATCGCTGACCTGGACCGCGCGGACCTTACCGGTCGCGGCTTCTTCATAAATGCTGTAGCGGACGGCACCCACCAGGACTTTCTGTCCCACGGTCACAAGGTCCGCGAGAATATGGCGGACGTCCTTAAAGCGATATTCATTGCCTTCCTTCACAACGTCATAAAAATCATTTCCGAAGCGCACCGTGTGGCTGTAAACCTCATGGCCCTGAGTCTCTTTCTGCAGAAGGCGGATGTTGCGCGCCGGGTCCATAACCACGATGTCATAAACCTGGGAGTTCAGGGTGACCGTGCCTTCAAAGGCATTACTCTGAAGGATGGTGCCCAGCACAACATCACGGAAGCTGTATTTTCCGGTCAGGTTATCGTAGGTGACTTCATACACTTTACCGTTATGGGTAAGCGTCTGTTTGGCCTGTAAAACGCCGGCCGTGCGCGGCTGGACCAGCTGCACCGCGCCGGTGCCCGTAACCTTGACCTGGTAAGCCGTGCTGTTGAGGTTCACAAGGCCTGTGGTGCCATTGCTGTCCACGAAGGTTCCCGTTCCCATCAAAGTGAAACGGTAGACATTTCCGCCGCGGTTTTCCACCATGTACATCTTGTCCCCCGCCCCAATCCAGATATCGGACGACACGGCCGCGGCCGCTTTCGGGATTTCCACAAGCTGAACTTGTCCGTTGCCCGCATCCACAATACGATAAGTCTTTTGTTTGGCGCCGCCGCCGACATGCAGAGTCACCTGAGGTTTGTTATCAACCAGGGTGCTGGTTCTTTCGGCTTCCACAGAAGACGTAAAGTGGTAAACACCCGTTCCGTCCTTGGTCACGGTGTAGAAGTCATTTTCCGCGCGGAGATAGACCGCAGTATCCATAAGGCTCGTCACCGGCTGGCGGATCAGGGAAAGCTGGTTCACGCCCGGGGCGTTGTCCTGAAGTTTATAAGTCACGCCGTTCAGAACCACGGTATTCTTAACAGGGTCGCTGGACGCGTTCTTGCTGCCGTCGGTGAAATGCGTAAAGTTGAAGGTATTGCCGGATTTCGCGACGTCATAAACCTCAACGCGGCGGTTCGTGTAGGTCTTGAGTTCCAGGCTTGAGAAGTTGGCCAGTGAACGGTCGCTCAAAATGCCGACTTTTCCGGTATTCGGCGTCTTGGTCAGCTTGAGGTATTCAAACACTTTCTGTCCGTTGAACGTGATGTGGTAGAAGTTTTCACGGGCTTCGACCTTCCAGGCATAATCATGACCGAACAGGACATCGCTTGAGAGCTGCTGGGAAGCCACGGCTTTCTGCTGTCCGGCCACAACTTCATAGACAGTCATGGTGCGGTTCGGGCCATCGATCGAAATCCAGGCGTAGTTTTGATCATCACGATAACGAAGCAGGATACCCGCCGCGCGGCCCTGGTTGGAGTTGCCGTCAAACTGCAGAGTGCCCGTCAGATCAAAATTCTCCGGAACCGTAATGCCGTCCTTAATCAGGGAAATGGCCTTGACCGCGGCCCCTGAAGACTGAGCATAACGGCCGTTCTGCATCGCCCACCCGTTCGAAGCAAGAAGATCCCCGGCATCCATCAGGGAATCGCGCGCCACGGGAAGAAGAGGCGTTGAAACCATCAGGCCGCGGTGAGCATTGGCGTCCGCCCAATCCGAAGGCACTTTCTGGCTCTTGACAGCGGTGCGGATCGAGATGGCGTCAAAAGCCGTCAGATCAGCGTTGTTCACAATCTTGTCGCCGTTGATATCCATGCGGCTGTCATAAGCCAGGTCTTTGACCATCAAACCGCTGATTTCCAGGCCGGTCTTCTGCTGGGCCTGAGACCAATTGGCTTCCGGGTTTGTCCAGCGGATCCGAAGCTTGCGGCCGGCCTGCGAGGCAAGGGCCGTCAAATCCACCCGGAGTTTGTCCGTCTGTGCGGCTGTCTTGTTTGCGGGGATGGCGATCGTTCCCACCGGCGTGGTCATGTCATCCACAAACAGGTCAAACATATAAACGTAATCGGCACGGGGAAGGTCCAGCGCCGTGGGAGCCTTGGCATTCAGACTGATTTCATAAATGCTGCCGCCCAAGGTCATCTGGTATTCAAGGTAGATCGGGTCTGTCCCGTCGCTGGTCGTATGGAAGGCTTCCATAATCGCCCCGTTCTTGGCGAAGCGGTTCTTTTCCGTAAAGGTTGTCGGGTCGGTGGCCACAGGTTCACGGCGTCCGGCCCCAGCCTGGTCTTGAATGAGGGTGCGGTCCGCGGCATCGACCACGGCATCCTTATTCAGGTCCCCGGCAATAATCTTCACCAGTTCATGATTGCCCTGCGCGTCCTTATTGATCCAGTAATCCGTTCCGCTGATGTTAATCACGGACTGGGCGGCGTTGCTCTCAAAGCCGGTTTGACCATCCCGGGTCAGGAACAATTTGCCGTTTTGATTTTCATAGAAGTAATACTGCACGGAGCTGAGCTTCAGCACTTCCACAAAAGAGGAATCCGAGGCGTCTTCAAGGACCGGCACAAGATCGCTCACATCCACCACGTTGTCACGGTTCTGGTCCGCGCGGGAATCGAACTCCGGGAATCCCAGAGAAACTTTACCGATCTCGGCGGTCAGGTTGTCACGATGACTGAGGAGTTCAAGACGGATGCGGTGGAAACCATCATCAAGCGATGCGAAAAGCTGCGCGATTTCATACTGGGTTTTATTCGTCGGCACTTCAATGGTCTTGAAGATTTTACCCATGTCATCAATGTAAACAGCCCAGGTCGTTTTCGGCTGGCCCGCGTCATTGGAAGTCTTCAATTCAAAATTCAGTTCGTAATTGTCTTCACGGGCGGTCTGGAAAAGATAATCCACGTAGTACTTTTTGGACTGGTCATACTGCCCGACCTGAACCGTCCCCCAGCCGGCCGTGAAATTCTTGGCCGTGTAGTACTGGTCGCCGGTCTTGACCTGGTCCGGGGTCGTTCCCCAGGCGGATTTGATAATGCTCGTGTCCGCGGAATTGGTGTTGGTGTCGCCGTTCACGTCCCCGCGGAGCTGCTCGGCCAAAATAACGCGGCCTTCCTGGTTCACAATGACGTCATAAAGAAGGTTGTCGATCACCACCGTTTTGTCCGGAGCGGAACGGATCGTTTCAACGCCGCGGATAAAGGTGTAGGTGCCGTCCGCATGATTTGCGACGACCATGAAATTCTGGCCCTTCAGGGCGAATTTTTGAATATCGCGTGAATCCGGAAGGGTTTCAGCCAGCTTGTCAAAATCGAGCTGATTGAGCGTGCCGTCTCCGTTCACGTCCGAATAACTGTTGACCTGACGGTTCCGGACGCTGAGCGCGCCGATTTCAATGCCTGCCGCGTCGCCAACTTCCTCATCGTTGTCCCACATAAACGCGAGGGTGTGCGTCCCCTTCTTGAGGTAAACCGAAGCGCGGCCGTCTTTCCAGGTCACACTGCTCAGCACTTCCCGGATATTGGACACATGCACGCCATCCACGATCACGCGGAGGTTAAAGCGGTAATCCGCGGAAAGAGAAGTTCCACTGGCGTCCTTCAGCATAAGACCAAGGTCATACCAGCCTTCTTCCTTGGCATTGAATGAGAAACCGAGGCTCGCGTCATCGGCGGTGGAAACAAACGTCTTGTAATCCGCGCCAAGTTTCCAGGTCACACTTTCATCGCGTGTGGAATAGTCAATCGCGCGGTAAGTCTGCTGGGAGAGCTGGCTCTGATCGATCAGAAACGCAAAATCCTGATCATTCACGAGGCCGTCAAGGTTCATGTCCTGCGGCAGACGTTCCACAAGGAAAACCAAACCTTCGGCGGATTTATTGATGATGTAATCCGTGCCGCTGATTTTAATGAGTTTGCCCTGGGCGTCACTGTCCACCCAAACCGCGCTCGTGATTCCAGCCCCCGCGCTCGCGAAACGGTAACGGCCGTCCGCAAGCTTGTTGACCAGGTACTTGGTGCCGCTGACATTCACGGCGCCGTAATTCGTGGTTTCAGGCATCAAGGCCTGAAGCGCGACTAGATCACGGGAATCCAGGAAGCCGTTGGCATCAAGATCAGCCTGGTAATCAATCCGGCTTTCCGTGAGAGAAACTTTTTTGAGATCAAACCCTGCCGCTCCGACTTCCGTAATTTCTTTCCAGCGGATCGTAATGTCCCGGGTTCCCTTTTCGAGGAAAATCTTAAGCGTCCCGTTGGAGTAATTAACATCACGGGCGTCAAGCCGGATCTGCCCATACCCCGCAATTTCAAGATACATGCGAGAATACTGATTCGCGCTTCCAGCGGACAGATTACGCGCCAGCAGGTTCAAATCATAATAGCCCGTTTTTTCAATATCAAAGCGGTATGTTATGGGGTCGCCGGGAGAGGCCGTGTTTACCACGGTCCCATCCTGCTTCTGAATCCATTTATCGCTCCCTCGGCTGAAGTAGTCGCGGCCGTCATAAGTTTTAGCGTAATAGGAAAGCTGCTCCAGTTCATAATTCCAGTCATCTTGGTTAACAGCGCCGTCAAGATTCACATCTTCAGGAACATAGTTGACCAGAGTGCGTTTGCCATCCGCATCCTCCAGAATCACAAGCTTTACGTTCCCATTCTTGTTGACGTTCCAGACATCGACGAGATTTTTACCGGGGACACTCTGAAAGAACTGCTTGCTGGCTTGTTCAAATACGGAATAAGATCCATCCGCGAGTTTCTCCACATAATAGGTAGACCCGTTGTAAGTCAGGGTCTGCTCATTGGCAGAGTCAGGGTTGTCCGTCATCCAGCGGACAACATCTTTCACGTCGGTCACCCCGTCTTTAGTCAGGTCACCGCTTTTCCCCATCGAACTGTTCCGAATCACCATGCCGTCAATTTCAAGAGTCGCAGGACCTTGTGTAAAATCTCCCGAAAGTGCTGTGTTAGAATCGCCATCGTTTTTCCAAGTGAAGGTGACATGGTAGCGTCCGGCTTTAAGGTTCGCCTTGATTGAGGCTTCCTGGAATTTATCGGAAGACGGAACACGGATCGAATAGCTGCCCCCGCCGTTAGAAATGCTGATGTCCATGAAGAAGCGGTACCAGGGCATGTCACCGGCCGCGTTGCGCATCAAAAGCCCGATGTCATAAGTGCCGTCGGTCTGCACATCAAACTGGTAATCGATCACCGAGTGGCTTGCATCTTTATCCGTTTTAAGTTTGGTTCCGGCATCAGAAATCACCCACCCGTCGTTCTTCTCATAGTAATCACGGGCCATAAAGCGCTGCGACTGCAATTCGGCCGCTTCACGAAGGCCATCCAGATCGGTCTTGCTGACCTGTCCGTCTAAATTGTAATCACCGCTCATCATTTCGCGCAGCTGGAGGAGTCCGGTGTCGGGGTCTTTAAAGATAAGGTAATTCTTTTCTCCTGGGAGGCCCTGTTCGAGAGTGACCATTGTTCCGGCTGGATTGCTCGTGTACCAAGTTGAAAAGTCAGACGTGAACAAAAGCTTTCCGGAAGCTTCACGGACCGTCTGATAGACTTTGCTTCCGACCACAATGCGGTTCATGATTTTTTCCGTCGGATTCTGCCTCAGCCATTCAGTCGTATCATCTATATTAACGGAACCGTCATTATTAAGATCTGCCCGGATATCTTGACTCACGGCGCGGAGAAAAACACTTTTCAGCTTAAGGTTGCCGGACGGAGCCTGCTGGTCATTATTCCATTTCACATTGATGGAGCGCGTTCCCTTTGTGAGATAGACCTTGATGGTTTTTTGCCCCTGCGGAAAAGCGCTCGTCGGAAGGCGGATATCCCCTACCCGGCTGCCGCCCGCAGCGATTTCTAAGTTAAAGAAATGCTGGGCATCAAAAGTACCTCCCGCGGCAAGGGCATCGACACCGAACTCATACCAGCCGTCGGCAGGAATATCAAAATTGTAAGTCACATTCGCATTTTCAGCGGTCACCAAGGAACGTCCATCCGTATCCAGGCGCAGGTAGGAAGACTTATCCGCATAGTCGATGCCGCGCAAGGCCTGTGAATACTTTTGGCCCTCCGTAGCAAGAAGAGCAAAGTCAGCATCATCAACGATTCCATTTTTGTCCAGATCACCCGGGCGGATTTCGGTCAGGACAATGGTTCCATTGACCTGACGGTCAATGCGGTAATCGTTCCCGTCCAAGCGGACAAAAGTGTTCGCGGCATCGCTCAGCGTGATCTTGTTGGCATCATCGCGGAAGGACATTGGGACGCCTGTTTCCGCGTAATCCAGCACGCGATAAGTCTTTGTCTTCACCACGAAGGTCTGCGTATTGGTCGGATTCGGGCGAAGGTCCTGCCAGGCCATAAAATCAGCGGCATTCACAATGCCGTCCGCGTTCTGGTCCATTTTCTGATTTTGATCCGCGGCCCGGATGTAGGCGCTCTGAATTTCCAGGCTTCCCGCAAGCTGAACGCCATTGGCGTCAACCCAATCCTTGAGATTGACCCAGTCAAAAGTGATTTTGTGGCTTCCCTGAGTCAACTGGGCTTCAATATCCCCGAGAACATAGGTTTGGCTGCCCTCCACACGGATCTGTCCTTTTTTCACGCCATCCACGAGAACATCAAAGTGATAGCGGTAACCCGTGGGAAGCGCAATCTGGGAACGGAAAGAAAGTCCAAGGTCGTAAAGGCCAGCCTGCGGAGCATCAAAAAGATAGGTAATGGCGCGCTCTTTCTGCGTCACCATGGTATCGCCAGATGGAGTTGTCCAGGGATCGGTCCCCCAAAATTCGGCTTCTTTGGTGTCATACTGAGTGGCCTTCTTAACACTCGAATACTTTGCAATTTCATTACGGTAAGCCTCGCGGTCCGCAAAATTCGTTAAGCCGTCACGCGTAGCATCCGTCGGGCTCCACTCGAGAAGCTCAAGGCCGCTGGCGGTGTCATTGATCACATATTTCTTCCCTTCAAGGCTGACTTCTTTATCACCAGGGACTGTTGTGACCCAGGTTTTAATGGCCGGGTCGAAGAAGGAATAAATTTTTGGTTCCCGCTGCGTGGTCATTACATGGTAATCATGGCCGTTCACCCGGAGCGTACGCTGCTGGGAAACCGGCGATTCCTGAATCAGGGATGCCAGGTCTCGGATATCGACGACGGCATCCTTGTTCATGTCCGCAACATCCGGGATCTTGGCGTCACGGAGGAAGAACTGCTGGAACTCCAGGGCACCCTTGGTCAGGGAGGCCGCCGCGTTGTTCCATTCCAGTTGAATTTCATAAGTTCCCGCTTCGAGCGTCAGTTGCATCTGGGCGGAAAGACGGTTGTTCAGGCTTGTGGGAAGTTCGAATACGCCTTTATCCTGGCCGTTCACTTTCACATTGAATTTGTATTTGTAGTCCGCAGGTATTCCTGACAGACCAATGTCTTTAAGGACAGCTCCGAAGTTGTAAATCCCCTGCTGGTCGACTTTGAACGTATAAGATACGCTTCCATTTTCTTTAGTCCTGAGCGACGTTTTGTCAGCGGCATAAAAAACTTTGTCTGTTTTCGAAGTGAAATCCGTTCCAAGCCGGTTGACGTCATAGCGGTCAAGATAGGAATTCATCTTGGCAATGTCCGCGGCGTCCGTAATACCGTCGTAAGTCAAATCTTCCGGCAAGCGCTCAATCAAGCGGCCTTCACGGGTTGCCGGGTTGATCGAAAGGATAAAGTCCTGCTTTTTGCCGTTGGCATCTTCAATGAAAACCAGATTACCTTCAACGTTTGAGCGCCAGAAACGCGCACCGTCAGAAATCGTGAAGGATCCATCAAAGTTATCGATCGCAAAGAGGCGCTTGGGCTGAGGTTCTCCCGGGAACTGATAGGAAGCCATCGGGAATACAATCGCCGTGCTGCTGAAACCCGTGATGAATTGATCAAAGTCCTGGGAATCAATCTTGAAATCTTTATTCAGGTCGCCCCAGGAGTAGTACGCGTAAACGCTCTTTAGGTCGCCGTCAGGGCCTGCGATCACAATCCGGTGGCGGCCCGCTTCGAGTTTAAGGTCAATGCCTTTGCGCTGCTCCACGCCCGCGGTGTGGTCAAAGGTCACAAGCTGAACAAGCGAGCCGTCCACATAAACCTGGTACTCGGATTTGTAGCCGACGCCCGGGTTCTGCGGATAGACATAACTGAGAGCAACCGTGTAATCCCCGCCAAGCCCGAGTTCATCCTGCGGCTGGATATCAAAGTGATAGGCCTTGCCCATTTCCCAGGATTCCTTCGGAACCGAATCAATCTGGAGGTACGGATCGGCAATAATCGTACGCATCAGCTCAAGGTCCTTACGGCTGATGTAACCGTCCTTGTCCACATCGGAAACAATGTTCTGCACCAGCTGCCGGCGTTTCTTTTCCGTGTCTTCCGGGTCCAGTTGAACAAGGTACTTGATTTTAACGCTGTTGATTTCCACTTCCACAAAACGGCCTGACGCATCACTCTTAAAGGTACGCGCGCCATCCGTCACCACAAAGGTGCCATCGTAGTTGTGAACAATGTAAAAGTTCTGGCCCTGAAGCGTGATCGGGTCAATGTGTCCGGACATCGCGCTCTGCTTCCGGAATATGGCCGCGTCTTCATCCGTGACAAATCCGTCTTTATTAAAGTCTGCGCGAAGGTCGGTGGAGCGGTAGAAGGCTTCCTCAACCTTGAGCTTTCCGCGTCCATACTCGGGATTCACCCATTCAAAAGTGACGTTCCGTGTTCCTGAAAGGAGGTCCAGATTGGAATAAACTTCCTGGGAAATCACTTTTCCATCCGCGTCATAGATCACGCGGCCGCCCGTAAAAGCATCTGGAGAAACGGGCTGGCCGAATTCTCCATTCCAGTAGTCATAGTAATTCTCAGTCAGATCCTGCGGGTTCCAGAAGCCGTAGCGGTAAGAATCCATCATGTGCCCGGAGGCATCCGTCCGGTAACGGTTCATGGATTGAACATATCCTTGCGGGTCAATCGACAGATCAATCCACGGAACACCGTTTTGGTAAAACGACCGGCCCGTACGCTGGGTCGAAGCCTGCGCCGGAACGTGGCGAACATCATCCCAGAAATCTTTCAGTTCACCCGTCAAGGTTGAAGGTGCATAAAGGCTGTAGCGGTCGCTGGAATAGATCGTGCCGCTGGCATCCATGGCAAGAACGGTAAATCCAATGGCCTTCTTGTCCGCGTCAACGCGGACATCCACAAGAGGCTTACCGCCCTGGAAGAATGTGCGGCCTGTCTGCTTCTGCTCGGTTGAAACCGGTTTGCCGGCCGCCGCATCCCAATAGGTGGCAAAGGACGCGGTCAAGGCGGGTTCCTTACCGGCATTGAAAAGGAAACGGTCCTGATACTGGATCGCGCCATTGGCATCCATTTTGTAAGCGTAAAGACGGGTCACTTTGCCCGCGCTGTTCAGCTCCACCGAACCCAGCGGGTTTACGCCGTCAAAAAAGACACGGCTCGAAAGCACGGCATCATACTTCGGCTGGCCAGCCTGCCAGTAGGCATCAAGGTTATCAAAGAGGTCTTTACCGCTCGCGTAGGTGTAACGGTCCAAGGACTGAACTTTGCCGGCCGCATCCGTTGCAAAGGAAATAATGCCGCTGACTTTGCCTTCAGCATTCAGCTCAACCGCCACAAAAGGCTTGCCGGCTTGATAGAAGAAACGGCCGGAGAAACTCGCGTCACGGGGAACAATACGCTGGCGCTCTTTGTCCCAATACGTCGCATAATCCTCATAAAGAACCTTGCCTTCAGCGAAGTTGTACTGATCCTGACGCGTGACGTTACCACCGGCATCGTAGGTCATAACGGCAAGCCGGCCCACGCTGCCCTGAGGATTCATCATCGCGACGACCTGAGGTTTGCCGTTCTCATAATAAGTACGCTTGCTGATGGACGCTCCTGTCATATAAGGAACATCCGAGTCTGTCTTCCAGAAATCATGAATACTCGAGCTGGCATCCCGCGGAAGTGCTAGGCTGAACTCATCCACGCGGGTAATCTTGCCGTCAACGTCCGTGTAAATGCGTTTCAGACCGCGGACTTTTCCATCTTTGTCGAGCAGAAGGCCAAGGTAGGGGCGTCCCGTGTCAGGATCATTGAGTACCGTGTCTCCGGTCCCTGTCTCCACCGGGCGCTGCTGTTCCATGGACAGGTTTTTGTAATCTCCGTAATCCTTACCCACAGCGCCGCCGTCCATGCGGATCGTCTGACGGAACTCTCCATCCACATACTCGTTGATGACAAATTCATAGCCCTCGCTGACGCCCGCCGCGTTTGTAGCGCGGATACCCACTTGATAGTTTCCATCAGTATGAACATTGAACCGGTAATCCAGCGAGCCGCCCGATGTACTGACAACATCGGTTCCGTCCAAGGTCCAGGAACCTGTGCGGGAAATAAAATCAGCGCCTTCCTTCTTTTCGCGCGGCAAATACGCCGCGTTCTGCATGATCGCGACGTCCAGGACATCAATAGCCCCGTCTTTATTAAGATCCGCATCCAAGTCTTTCGTGACCCGGACCACACCCGTTGCCGGGTTGGGATCAAGAATCAAATAGCGCTGATTTTCCAGGGTAATGAAATTTCTTTTTCCATAAAGGGCGATCTGTTCACTGCGGATCAGGTTGCCCGCCGTGTCTTCAAAGGTATAAAGCCCGTTGAAGGAGCTGTAGTGAATCAGGTAATCCTTGCCCGTAAGATTGATTTTCTGAGTTGCGACAAGATTGCTTCTTTCCGGAGAAGCCATGAAAAGGTCATAGTCCGTTTGGTCGACTTTACCGTCCTGGTTCACATCCGAAAGCTTGTAGTAACCCGAATCGCGCATCGTTGAGCGGAGGATCTGTACGTCCTGGTCATTGATGACGTTATCGTGGTTAAAATCGTAGGCTTCGTTGTAGTCGTCACGCTGAAGCACCATGCCCTTGACCTGCACGGACGGGAAAATATCCCGGCTGTTATTCTCGTCATACTTCCAGTCGCGGCGGCCGTAATCACGTTTGTACGGTGTGCTGTTGACCCACTTGAAGACAATGTCATGAGCGCCCGCCTGAAGATCAAGAAGGATGGTTTCCATGTTGTACTGCATATTGCTGGCCCGGATCTGCAGGCGTCCGCGCATCTGGCCGTCGACCACGACATCGAATTCATAAAAGCCGTTTTCCGGGAGTGAAATCGCATCCATGCTGCGGACATCCAGACCGATCGTGTATTTTCCGCCGTAGGTCTGCACGCGGTACTGCATAAAATTTTCGAAATTGCCGTCATCTTTGGAGCGCGTCGCGTAAAGCGTGCTCCCGGTCACCGTGTAATTTTTGGAATCCACGCGCTGCGCCGCATCCAGTTCAACAATCTGGGATCCGCCCAAGGCTTCAAGGGCATCAAGATCTTTCTGATCCTGCTTGCCGTCCCCTGTGATGTCCCCGCCCATCAGCATGCGCGTCACACGGTCCAAAATCTGAAGGTCGGTGGCATCGACGATATCGTTGTGGTCAAGGTCGGCTTTGTAAACTTCCGGGAAAGACTGCTGGTTAACCGGATCCGTGAAACGGCTCAATTCTTCCCAATCGCTGAACCCATCCCCGTCGGAATCGGCCTTGGCGGGATCTGTGTTCATGACTTTAGAAAGCGGGTTACCGGCCATAACCGTAATCGTGTCATTCAAAATGTCCAGATCCACCGCGTTAAGGGCATGGTCGCCATTAAGATCATAGGGAGCAATCTGTGCCGGCGTAAGGGTCGCGGCAACAGCGATTTTCTGCCTAAGAAGATCCACGTCTTTCTGATCAATCGCGTTGTCCGCCACAAAATCGGCACGATAAGACATTTCAATCAGATCTTCAATGCCGTCGCCATCCGTATCCGCATAAGTCTTTTTCGGGAAGGAAAGATTGGAGAGCGGGCTGGATCCGCGGGCAATTTCTTCCGCATCGGAAAAACCATCGCCGTCAGTATCTACTTTTGTCTTGTCCGTTCCCCATTCGCTTTCAAGGGCATCCGGAACCGAATCACCGTCCGTATCAAGAGCCTTCGGCTGAGGACGGGAAACTGCGCTCAAGGGGTTAGTCCCGGCTGTCTGTTCTTCTTTATCGCTGAAACCGTCGGTGTCTGAATCCGCTTTTTCAGGATCCGTTTTCAGGGCCGCTTCTTCATCATCCAGGATCCCGTCGCCGTCCTTATCCGTTGCCGTGGGTGCGGAATGAGACTCGGCGTCTTTCGGGTTGGTGTTATGATCTTTTTCCCACTTGTCGGAAAATCCATCGCCGTCGGTATCCGGATTATCAGAGCTGGTTCCAAGTGCCGTTTCCGCGCTGTCAAGAATTCCGTCACCGTCGGAATCCGGTTGCGTCACAATGTTGACAGGTTTGCTGTTTTTATCCAGTGGGTTGGTGCCGTGATCCTTTTCCCATCCGTCTGAGAAACCGTCGCTGTCGGTGTCCGCTTTAAAGGCGCTTGGATCGCTGAGATCCGGAATACCGTCGCCATCGCTGTCCGCCAGGACCGCGAGAGGCTTGCTTGTGGCGTCGTTGGCTTTGAAACCGCGGGCAATTTCTTCGCCGTCCGAAAACCCGTCATTATCGGAGTCTGGATCCAAAGCACCTTTGAGGCCGTCACCGTCGACGTCCACGTCAAGACCCATGGCCAGTTCGTCCGCATCCGTAAGGCCGTCGCCGTCCTTATCGCCGAGGAAAAGCCCCATCGCGCGCGTCAGCATATCGACATCGGTCGTGTCAATGAGTCCGTCATCATTGACATCCGACAAACGGCGGATGGCTTCAGGGATACGGTTCAGGAAGAAATAAGCGCCGGTGACTTTATCATCGCCGAGAACGCCGATGTATTCGCCTGTTTTGTCATCATAACGTCCGAGAAGATCGCGGTCCACCATGCTGAGATTACCGCTGCGATCCACATCAAAAAGTTCAAAGGTTCTATGATCAATGCCTTCCGGAAGATCACGAATATCAAAAATGCCGTCCTTGTTCGTATCTAAAAGCTTCAGAAGCTCAGGCGTCATTTCAAGGTCAGCTGCCGTAGTCAGAAGATAGAAATCGCGGTTTTGAGTCTGTTCGATGACCTTGGATACAGCTTTGTAATCATCAAACCCAAAACCCTGCGCGCCGATTTTTCTCTCCGCCTGCCCTTTGATGATTTGATCGGCATCGAGGTCTAGGGCCCGGGCCGCAATAATAACCGTCACGTCACCCAGGTTTTTGAGTTCGTCGATATGAACAACCGTTGCGTCTTCTTTTTTATTTTCCGCATCATTCTGGTCAGCTTCGCTCCACTTATCCCCGATCTTGATTTTCACATTGTTAAAATCGAGCCCGAAATTGATCACGCGGTCGCTGGGTTCATTGTAGCGCTGAGGCCGGAAGACATCATTGATATAGAAATTGTTCTGCTGTTCTTTGTAGCGGAGAATTTCCTTGAACGTCTCCACAGAAATATCTTTCATGATGCTCAACGCATTATCAATGAGGTTGGCATCTTTAGAATTAAGCTTGCCGTTTTTGTCAACATCCGATGCGCGCCAGACATTCTCAAGGCGGATAAACTCCAGCAGGAGATTCCGGTCGTTCGGGATGTTAAGAAGCGCATTGCCTTGAAGATCCACGGGGGTCTGGTCGAATTTCGCAAGGTCCAGATCATTGACAAGGCCGTCATGGTTTAGATCTGCAGCTTTAATCGCGACTTCAAGCTGAATCGTATTTTCAATCGAGTTGACATCTTCGGCGTCGACCTGACCGTTTTGGTTGCGGTCATAGACCGTATTGACGAACATTTTACGGATTCTGATGCCCGTCTCAAAGCGGTCCTGTCCATTGACTTTGTCATTGATCCACTCAAAACGGATCACATGATTACCAGGATTCAGGTTAAGATTGAGCGCCCCTCTTTTCGCGTCCTGCGCGGAAGCTAGAACATTGAAGATGCCCACTTCGGTCCCATCCACAAAGACCTTGAACTGATACGTATAATTCGGCGGCAGTTCCAGCTTCTCATGATTGATTACTTCCAGCCCCACATCGTAATTACCTGTCGTTGTGATGCCGACCTGATACTCCACCCAGGCATCCGTCGTGGCAACGGCTTCATTGCCCGAGAGCGTAACATTACTGCTGCGGTCCTTAACCTTGCTGCCATTCATTTCAATCGATTGAAGACCAAGGATATGCTGGTGGAGGTAATCGATATCCAATTCATTGACGGCACCGTCACCATTCAGGTCCGCCGTGTATTTACGGAACAGGGATTCCCGGACAGCCACAAAATCCAGGTGATTGACAACACTGTCTCCGTTGACATCGACATAATAAGGAAGGATGTCGAAGTAAAGAGTCAAATCCTCGAGGCTGAACTTGCCATCACGGTTCAGATCCGCATTCGCAAGCTTTTCAATGTCGATAGCCGTATGCGTTTTATCAATGACCTGCTGGATAATCGCGATGTCGAGGTCGTTTGAAATGCCGTTGCTGTCCATATCGCCGCGGCCGTAGATGTAATCGATAAGGTCAATCTGTGCCACAAAGTAGCTCTTCTTATGAGCTTCATTAAAGACTCTGACTTCTTCTGTTTTCTGTGCCGGGGTCATGGCGCGGTATTCCGTCCACCGGAAGCCCAGGGTGGCCAGTTCGGTGTACTGGCTGATCGCAAGTTTCAAGGAGAAGATGTCTTCCTGATTGACGGCCCCCGTGGCGTCGTTGTTGATATTGGCCTTTCTAAAAAGCGCAAGGGTCAGTTGATTGCCGCCCCAATCCGAAACGCGGGCCCGAATCAGCTTAAGACGGTCAAGATCCTTCTGGTTAACCAGCCCGTCCTGGTCAATGTCCACATGCCCGTTATAAGCATCCGCCAGGTCTGTCCTATCCATCTGATTCACGAGCCCGTCTTTGTTAACATCCGCCTGGCCGTTGGCCAGAATCACAAAAAGCTGGGCATCTTTATCATCAAGGATGTTGTCTTTGTTGTAGTCGGCTGACGTCACGCTGTTAAGATCAGCAAGAATCCCATAATCCGAACCATTCACAAGACCATCGGCGTTCAAATCTTTCGTAAGCGTAAGATCGCGCTGGATGTCGGGAATGGCCGTCATTTTCCTGAAATTCATATTGTCGATCGACATCAGGCTCTTGGGTTCGGTGTAAATACCGAAACTGCCCTGGCTGAGGTTAAAATCCTGGGTACGGATCAGCTCTACACTGTTGATAAGGATCCGGATAAGTCCGCCTGTGCGCCGGATTTCAACCCGGTAAGGCAGCTCATCTGTCTGGACAGGAATAATCCCATACCCCAAGCGGGTCGTCTGGCCGTCGCGGACAAGGAAGAGTTCCATTTTTCCGCCGTCAGGATTAATGGCCAACTGATAGTAGTTATTGTCATTCTCTTTGGCGAAGATAATGCCGGCGCGGCGAGTCGGCGTTTCTCCACCGCCCATACCGCCTTCACCGCCTCCATAACCGCCTCCTCCCATGCCGCCTCCATAACCTCCACCGCCCATACCACCGCCCAATCCGCCTCCATACCCCATCCCCCCCTCGCCGCCAAAGCCATAGGTCTCTTCTTCGGGCGCTTTCGGGGGACCCTGGATTGCAAGGTCCGCGGTAAAGACAAAATCCTGAATATTATTCTGCTGATGCCAGATTTCATATTCATTGCCGCTGTAATTTTTCTGCTTCAGCGCTCCATCTTCCACGAGCCACTGACCGCCATCCTGAGAACGGATCCATTCCGAAGCATTGCCGGATGAGAAATCATTCACGCTGAGAGGCTCCAGAACCCCAAGGGCGGGTTCCAACTCCACAAGATTGACTGTTTCAATTTTCAGGTCGTCAAAACGCGCTTTACTGTCGGGTTCCGTAAAGAGCCCGAAATTGCCGCGTTCAAAACTGCCGTCCTTAACGGTAAATAAAGGCTTGTTGCCGTTAAAAATGACGCTGATCTGGTCATTGACCAAACGGACCGTAATCTGATCCATGTCGGTAGCGCTGAAATTGACTGCCGACGTGGCCAGGATGCTGTAAATACCGTTGACACGCTTGCGGAGATAAATCGCAGAATGCGCGGCATCCAGAAGAAGTTCGTATGCATCTCCCGTCTGGACGTCCTCGCGAAGGGTCAAACCGCCGATACCTTCACCCTGCTGGCCGTTCCAGTAAAGGCCATCGAATTTGAATTTCACATTGATCTGAACGTCTTCAATGACGTCCTCAAAATAAGTGGTGCTGCGCTGCTCACGGAATTCCGTCTGCGCCATTTCACCGGCCACCCGGCTCCATGCGCCGACATTGTCAGGTACCCACCCGTTCGTGTTCTGGTCAAAGTTCTGCTCGTGAACGGACTGAATGACAAGGCGCTTGGTGCGATCGCGGTAAGCCAAATCGCCCAGCGCTTTGAGCGCGCGGTAGACTTCCATACCGCTCATCTGAGTCAGATTCGGAAGAATCCCGTCGGCTTTAGCAAGGAGCTCTTGCGCGGTTTTGATCATGGCCAGGTCTTTTTCATCCACCTTGCCGTCATCGGTGACATCTTTGTAATAAAGCAGGGTCTTCATGAAGAGGTCTTCGTCCGCCTGAAGGACCTTACCGTCTTTATCACCCACGCCATCCGCGTTCTGATCAGGCCCCGTAAGGTCCGCCCGGTTCAGGACTTCCTGCGTGATCAGCTCATCCGAGTAAAGCGCCTGGAGGAAGCCTTCCAGCTTGAGGCGGTCAAAAAGATTCACAAAACCGTCCCCCGTCAATTCGCTCTTCAGGTAATATCCGTTCGCTTTCAGGAGAAGGTTGATGTCAACATAATTGACGACTCCATCCTGGTTGATGTCGGCAAGCGCTTGTTCCTGAGCGCTCACATTCAGGCCGCGGTAAAGGGTGTCCAGAAAGTTACGTACAATTTCAGCGTCCACATCTCCGGTAAGGCCGTCACGGTTTAAGTCGCCCGGAGGAATCGTGCGGAAAAGTGAAATGCTGGCCATGTCACGGATCATATTGATATCCGCTTCATTGATCTGGCCGTCATCATTAATGTCCTGCATCAAGCGGACAGCGTTTTCAATCGCCTTGGCGTCCGCAATATCGGCTTTGCCATCCGCGGTGACGTCAAGCCGCGTACGGATAACCGCTTCGTCGCGAACCTCGCGGATTAATGCAACATCCTCCGCATTCAGCAAGCCATTGGTGTCCATATCAGCATTCCCAAGGTCGCGGAGAAGAGCAAGATCGGAATTGATGCCGCCCGTATTGTTCACATCGGTATGGGAATAGGCTTCCAAAGCGGCCAGGATCGCATAATCCTCAGCATCTACGCGCCCATTTCCAGTCAAATCGTTAACAAGAAGATTCAAGCTGCTCATGTCCGCAAGCCGGATGTCCGTTTTCACGTATAAATTATCAAAGGAAGGAACTGTGTCCTGAGCAAGCAGCCCCATTTTCCCGGCCGCAAAAGTAGAATCTGTAACACTCTTGGAGGTGACGGGTACCCCGTCAAGCGAAAGATCCACCTTAATGCTGTTTCCCTTGAGCGTAATGCGAAGGCTGTAGAAGGGGTCATTGAGAACCGTGTCATTAATAAGATAATCCGTTGTCAAATAAGTCACCGAACCATTAACCACTTTACCGATGACAAGATAGTCCTTTTGGTTATCAAGACGCCGGATAGCGGCAAAATAATAATTATTGCTGTCTACCATGCGGAACACGAGTCCCGCCTGGCGCGGATCAAGACTCAGACCTCGTACCCGGATATCGCTCTCAAGGACGCCATCTTTCCAATTTGATGCGCCCATGGGCAGGATTTCGGTACCAGCCGGCTGTGTAATTTTGCGGAGTTCACCATTATCGATCTGCCAGCCTGCAGGAAGTTCTAGAAGTCCCGTGAGAAGTCCCGAATTGAAGTTTTCCAGAATAATCTGCTGAGCGGCAAGGAAGCTGCCGTCGACAGAAAGCTTTCCGAGCTTGGCAAGTTTGGAAACAATGTCGGATTCGGATAGATCATGGCTGCCTTGATAGTTATAGGTCGTGCTAAGGGCAAGGCTCAAGAGGTCGCTTGCCCGGTTATTGACAATTGTTTCATCACTTGCATTGATCTGTCCATCCGCGTTGACGTCCGTGCGGGACAGCCAGTTGAAGCGCTGCTGGACAGCCTGGATCAGGCTGACATCCGTGTTGTCCACAAGGCCGTCTTTATTGAGGTCTCCCGCGGCTTCGGCAAAAGCATCCTTGACCTGGATACGGTGATCATCGCCGGCAGGGACATTGCTCTTGAACTCAACAAAATGGACTCCTTTAACAAAATAAAGCTCCAGACCATTACTCTGGAAATCCAGATGTGACCCGTCAATTTTTACGGATCCCGCAAATTCGCCATCCACATAAACATCAAATGGATATTCATAGTTAACGGGAAGAACCTTGTCGTAGCTCTTAAGGGTAAGTCCGACGGAGTAGATGCCGGATTCCTGCATGTCCATCCGGTATTTGAAAGATGCATTGACGGCCCGCGAAATTAAATTGGTTCCCACATGATCCGTGGCGCTGGACTCAACCGCGGTGTTGGCGTCCTGGCGAATCGTCTTCGCACCAAGCATAAAGCGGACCAGGGCCTCGTCCGTCTGAGACACAAGACCATCATGATCAATGTCAATCAGATCGCGGTAGAGCAGGTATTGGGCCACTGCCAGATCGCGGGAATTAATCACACCGTCTCCGTCAATGTCCCGATAGCCAGTCGCAATATTAAGATCGTCTGTCGTGACTTTACCATCCGTGTTGAGATCGGCAAGCGCCAAGGCACGAAGATCCTTGGCATCAATCGTTCCATCTTGGATCCAGTCCTGAATCGACTGCTGGACGTAATTGATGATCCCTTTGGCAATCTCGAGGTCCTTTGCATCCTTCACGCTGTCCTTATTCAGATCCCTGAAGATATATTTGGTGATACTCGCAGGTTCCAGGAACTTCTGAACATCGTGAATATCAATCTTGCCATCACTGTTCAAATCGGCTGGCTCGTAGGTGGTTGGGGGCACGCTGAATAGGCGGATCGTCTGGATATCGCTAAGGAGATCGTCAAGCGCCGTTCCATCGATGATGCCGTCGTTATTACGGTCCACAAGGTTATTGATAAACTTAAGGGCTTCCTTGACATCGCGTTCGTCGATAATGTTATCCCCCGTCAAGTCGCGCGAGATGATGGCCGAGGGGTTGATTTCCTGGATCATATAAACAAGCTCAAGAATCGCCTCAACACGGTTGATATCGCGGTCATCGATTTTTCCGTCTTTGTTCACATCGACAAGATTGAACTCATCAATGTTCTGACGGAGGCGGGCCTTGTCCTCATCATCGATCTTGCCGTCTTTATTGAAATCGATTTTCGCAATCAAGCTTTGAAGGTCAATGTTTTTCGGGAACAAGCGCCGGGCGTTGATGACCGTCTGCAGGCGTACGCGGTCATCATCATTGACAACACCATCATTATTAAAGTCGTAATAGCGCCACAGCATCAATTTGGAAAGGTCAAGGTCTGTCCAGCTGACTTTGCCTGAGTCATCCACGTCTGCCTTATCAATAATGCTAAACACCTCACGCTGAACAAGGTCACCAAGGTGCGTCCAGCTTTGAATCTTTGCCAAGTCCGTCTGTTCAATGACCCCGTTACCGTTGACATCCCAGATCATATTTCGCAGGCTGGAAATGTCTTCCGTCTCAATGACGCCATTTCTGTTGAAGTCGATAAAGCTCAAAATCCTGAGCATTTCGCGGTCCGCTGGATCAATCGTATTGTCGCCGTTCAAATCTTCCTGAGACCCAAGGTTGTGCAAGGCCAGCAGAAGCTTGTAGTCTTCCGCGTCAACGACCTTATTACCGTCAAGATCGCGATCCAGGACCTGAAAATCATGGATATACTCAAGGTCGGCGTCCGCCTTAAGACGGACACTCGAAAAGCGGACAAAAGAATCTTTACTGTACACAGCGATTTTTCCAGAGGTCAGCGTGTCATCAAGGAAACGAATCCGGTTGATCCCGTTAACCGTTACCAGGAGTTCATCTCCATTGGCCTCAATACCGAGATTGAGCTGATTCTCATTATCCACTGTGAGGTCAAGCTGCTTCTCGGCGAGAAGGGTATAGATGTTATTGCGGACAAGGGCCAAAGTCAGGCGGCTGCCATCCAGCTCAGCCACATAATAGTTGCGCGCATCCTGCATCCTGAAACGAATGCCGGCCTTCTTTTCAAAGCTGCGGAACTGCATGTCAATGGAGAAGGCCACATCCTGCCAATCCAGGCCGCCAGCTTCGGCGTAAGCCTGCGTTTCCGCATCGGCCTGAACAAAATATTTCCCGTCAAGCCGCCAGTCACCCGTGATTCCGGTCCAGAGCCCGGCAATCTTGCTGTTGTCAAAGTTACCGCTGATCTCAAAGTTTGAAGACAAACTCGTGTCAGAAGGACGTGAAGGCTCCAGAATGCGCAAGGCCGCGAGCATCTGATCCTCCGTAAAACCAGCCCGACCCAAATTGCTTCCCTGAACAACGGCAATGGCTTTGTTGAGCCATTCAAGGTCCGTTTCATCAATCTGATTATCATGATTGACATCCATGCGCGCAAAGTCAGAGGCGATTTTCTGATAGTCGGCATCTGTCACCTGACCGTCTTTGTCAATATCCGCGTAAGTGTAGTAAGGAAGCGTCAGACGCATTTTCATAAATCCAAAATCGATCACGTCAACGAGTCCGTCGCCGTTGACGTCAATGCGGTTGTCGACTGCCCGCTGAAGGGTCGCGAGATCTTGTGTATTCAGGACGTGGTCGGGGTTTCCGACCGGCCAAATGTCCGCCTGCTCGTTGTAAATACCACGGGCAATCAGTTCCTGGACAATCTCAACATCACGTTTATCGACGAGGCCATCATCGTTCAAATCCACTCCCTGATAGAAACTTTCTTTCAAAAGAGCTTCATCACGCTCATCAATGAAACCGTCCTTATTGAGATCGGCCTTACTTAACCGCTCGGCATTAACCACAAAAAGGTTGGCCAGTTCAAGGAGCTGCGAGCTGTCCACCTGGTCCGTCTGTCCATCGTGATTCACGTCATAGCTCTCCCAGATCTGAAGATTCAGGGCCAGCAGGTCAGCATCAAGATGATCCACAACCCCGTCCCCATTCAGGTCGGCCCGCTCTTTTTCACCCGGTTTAATATTAAGAGAGTTGTAAGTAATGATGTCCTGGATCTTGAAAACATCCTTCTCGTCGACAATCCCGTCTTTGTTCACGTCCACAAAATCCCGGATAAAGGATTGCAGCAATTCGGCATCCTTCGCCGTAATAAGGCCGTCCTGATCCATATCAGAAGCCATCAGGCGATCGACCTGATAAATCGAAAGAACAATGTCTTCAAAATCCTGTTCATCTTTTTCATTGGCAACTCCGTCTTCATTAATATCGAAGAACGCAAGAAGCCCTGCAGGATCCGGAGAAACAGCCAGATTAACATCCCCGAGAGGCGTTTTGCCGTAGAGAACACGGGCTTCGGCCATCTTCACGCGGAACTCATTTTCATCATCAATATCAATGATGCCGTCTTTGTTGATATCCAGTTTCGGGAAACGTTTGCGGACACGCTCCAACAAGGCGACATCGGCATCATTGACCTGGCCGTCAAGCTGGTGGGTTTTTCCGTCTGCGCCCGCGATGTCCATCACATTCCGCATGAAAACTTCTTTAATCTGAACGTTGATAGGGCCATTGCCATTGGTCCAGACATAACGAACGGTATGCTCGCCGCTTGTCATATTAAGAGGGATAGAGCCTTCGACATAATTGGCCCGGGAAGCCGGAATAGTGATAAGTCCCTGATAAACGTTATCCACATAAACTTCAAATTTGTACTCGTAGAATTCCGGCGGGGTCAGGTTGCGGTAGGTTTTAACAGACAAGCCAACATTGTAAAGCCCAACGCCTTCCGTGGTTGTGGTAATTTTATAATCTGCATAAGCGCCCGTTTCAGTCCCGTATAAAGTCGTTCCTGCAGGGGTGAGGGCGAATTTCCCATTATCATCCGCGGCGTTCCGGCGGAAACTTCTTCCCCCAACAGCTTCAAGCAGGAGAGACAAGTCATCCTGATCCACTTTGCGGTCACCGTTGATATCAGCTCGGTTGAATTCCTCCGCGTAAACGGCGCCTGGTGCGTACGCATGCTTCATGATGTCGAAAAGCAACTGCAGGTCTTTATCATCCACGACATTGTCGCGATTGATATCAAACTGCTTCAGCGTATTGATGCTTTCCTTCAAAAGCTTGACATCAATATCATCCACTTTCCCATCACCATTGATGTCCTTTTCCGGGTTCGCAATGCCGGCGTTCAATGCGTCGATGACAACATAAAGATAGTTAATATCATCCAGGTTCACTTTGCCGTCCCCATTGAGGTCCACCCGATAGGAGACGACTTCGGCCAGACGTTTACGGTCCGCCTCATCGACGATATTGTTGTTGTCCAGATCGATTCTCTTGACGAGTTCCGGAAGAGACGGGTCAATATGCTCAAGGAAATTGACCACTTTGGTGAGAAGTGAAAAGTCTTTTTGATCGACCTTTCCATTTTTATCCAGATCGGAACGGCCAAGGATAAAAACGCGGCGGCGAAGTTCTGCGATATCAAAAACATCAATCACGCCGTCCTCATTAACATCCGCAAGCTGAAGTTCCTTATCACGGATCCCATAGGACAGGTACTTCTGAACCGCTTCAATTCTCTTCACGTCTTCCTGATTAATAATTCCATCGCCATTCACGTCGACGTGCGCACGGAGGAGCTTCAGGACTTCGGCAACGTCCTTATCATCCACGCTGCCATCCCCGTTAATATCACGGCGGGTCAGTTCTTCAAGCGGGATCTGCTGCTGGCGCTCAAGGGCCGCTAAAATATTCTGAATGTAACGGATATCTTCTTCATCAACCTGTCCGTCGCGGTTGGCGTCAAGCTGTGTTTTATTGGTAAAAAGAGCAACGCTCTGCTGGAGAAGCAGCCTGTCCATGTCGTCCACAAACCCGTTGCCGTCAATGTCGGCATTTTGGAACTCATAAGGCTGTATGTTAAGCGCGCTGATGTCGAGAAGTTCTCGTAAACGGTCAATGTCTTTCTGATCAATTACGCCGTCATTGTTGACGTCCTTAAGACGGTCGAGAACATCGGTCACAGCCTTTTTGTCAAGATAGTCGACGATCCCGTCTCCGTTAAGATCCGCCTGACTTAGCACCTCTTGGTCAATACCTAGAACGTCTTTTGCGTACTTGGAGGCATCAAAAATATGCTTCACGAAATCAATGTCTTTCTGATCCGTTTCTCCGTCCGCATTAAGGTCTGCCGCACGGAAAAGATGCAGATGATGGTCCAAGAGCGTGATATCTTCGCCCGTGACGCGGCCATCCCCATTGACATCCAATCTCACCAGATTAAGGTTATCGGTGCTAATGTTCACAGCTTCCAGAATTTCCATGATTCTGGACAGATCATCTTTGTCGATGGCTCCGTCCTGATTGATGTCAATCAGTCCCCGGATCGCATTTTCGACGGCTACCCGGTCTTCAATAGTAATTTTTCCATCACGGTTAAAGTCGGCCCGGTTCAGCGGAGAAATCGTGTTATAGGTATCAATAATTCCGTCATTGTCGTAGTCGTCTCCGCCAAGCTGCTTGAATCCGAACTTATCAACGTCCAGGAACTTGACGATATCGTCGACAACGGCGAGGTCAGCGGCATCAACCTTCCCGTCTCCTGTCAGGTCGCCTGAGGCAAAACGGGGGAGGTTTTTGCGGAATTTTGAAACATCAAGATCATCCAGCACACCGTTTCCGTCGAAATCCGCCCGAATGAAATCAAAGTCGGTAATTCCCATTTCATAATAGCGGACGATGTTATGGAAACGATCCACATCCGCCTGGCTCCAGACTCCATCATTGTTAATGTCGAAACGTCTTGAGAGAAAATCATTCATCACTTGAACGTCAAGGCCTGTCACTTTTCCGTCAAGATTCACATCTGCGGCTTTCATTTGAGCCCAGGTATAGGGCAGGGACGCATCCGGATGAGTGGCGAGAAATGTTACAATTTCGCTGATCCGGGCAGCATCCTGGGCGTCAACTTTCCCATCTAGGTTCACATCCGCCCGGCTGAAAACTTCAATCGCGGCGGCAAAAGCATCAACGTCGGTCTGATTTACATGGCCGTCAGCATTCATATCCGCCAGGGCTTTTTCCTCGGCCGTCACGTTCAACCTCCGGTAAGCCAGAACTTCGTCCAGAAGCTTTGCGTCTTCTTCATTGACTACGCCGTTTTTATCGAGGTCTACATAATGGTTGAAAGTTGCCAGCACCGCGTTGCGCTCTTCTTCACTGATCAGCCCGTCACGGTTGACATCGCCATGACCGTAAGGGCTGATTTCCCTGACAAAAGATTTTGTTTTGTCAATGATGAAGGCTGTGTCATCAGTCGTCACATCCTGATCCGCATTGTAATCAAAACGTGCGAGAAGATCCGTCAGACGGTCAATCGCTCCTGTTGCCGGAGCATTAAGCAGGTTAAAATCGAGGTTGTCGACACGTAAATCTCCGTTGAAATCAGCAACCATCATGGCCATTTTGGCCTGCAGATCCGTAAGATCATCACGCGTCACTTCACCATCCCCTGTCAAGTCAAGCTGGCCTCGGTTCTGGCTCGTCACCGGCTGCAGGTGGTCGATGTAAAGTTTCAAAAAGTTCTCGTCATCACGATCGATTTTGCCGTCGTGTGTCAGGTCATATCGGTTAATATTATTGACCGCATCCCAATTCGCTCGGATAGCGTTAAACGCGGTCACATCATCAGCCATCAATTTGCTGTCACCGGAAAGATCATATTTTTTAAGAAGGCTTTCTTT
Source organism: uncultured bacterium (assembly GCA_964434115.1). Classification (GTDB taxonomy): domain Bacteria; phylum Omnitrophota; class Omnitrophia; order Omnitrophales; family Aquincolibacteriaceae; genus ZLKRG04. The sequence goes on along the minus strand of CAYSSX010000007.1, from coordinate 13,878 downwards.
CTCAGTGATCTTGGCCTTCAGCATAGCGACGTCAAGACGGTCAACCATCATATCGCCGTTTACGTCGGCCCTCAGGATTTTAAGGACGTTATTAAGATAGTCATAGTCAAGGCTCGTCAGCTTTCCGTCACCGGTCAAATCGCCCTTGTGAATTTCGAGCGGCGTCCGTAATACGGCGTTGTTAATCCAGTCTCCAAGGTAAGCGAGGTCGGCATCGGTAACCTTGCCGTCGCCCGTATAATCCATGAGGACAATAAAATCCCGGCGAAGCTCTGACTGAAGCGTTTGGTACCGATAAAGGTCTTTCAAACGTGCAAGGTCAGCGCCATTGACAATCCCGTTCCCATCAATGTCCTTGATCACTTTCGAGGCCGCTTCCAAAGCTTCAATGTCTTGCTGTTCAATAAGGCCATCACCGTCAATATCCGCTTTTTCAAACATGCTCAAAGTAATGCCGTAAGCGTCCATTCTTTGAAGAAGGCCTTGAAGCTCCTGAATGTCAAGGTCATCGAAATTTCCGTCCTCGTTAAAATCAGCGGGTTTGCGGCGCAGGGCATCCAGCAGATCCTGGAAGTCTTTATCATCCCGGTTTCCGTCTCCATTGATATCAGCATGCTCAAGTTCGTACCCCGTCGGGTTGATTTGATTCCAAGTCATAACGTCATCAATACGAAGAACGTCCTGGATATTGATTATGCTGTCACCGTTGACGTCCACACCCTTGCCCTGCGCTTCCTGAAGAGCCCTTGCGTCCCGACGGTCGACAATGCCGTCGCGGTTAATGTCCGCACGGTCGAGGGCGTAAGCCGTAATGTGCTTACGAACCATTTCCTCAACAATATCAACGTCTTTCTTGTCAAACTTGCCGTCAAGATTGATGTCATAACGGGCTGAATTCGCCAGAACATCCGAAAGGGCCTTTTCGTCTTTGTCGTTCCATTCACCGTCGCCGTTGATATCCGACCGGGCGATTTCGCCGGCTGTAATCGCGTTCGTCTGGAACTCCGCAAGCTGCTTCATGCGCACAAAGTCCGCTTCATTGACTTTTCCATCCGCATTGACATCCACAGCCTGAGGACGGCGGGTCTTCAAAATATTGAGGTCCTGCTGGTCCATTACAAAATCAAAATTCAAATCTCCATCAAAAACATAGTTTGGAATTTTATTTTCAGTGATCGCATCAAGGATGGCAATCATCCGCTCCACGTCCGTCTGATTATTGACGCCATCAGCATTCACGTCATACTTAGGGGCATCATTCAGCGCCTTCTGCAGGACGCTGCGGTCCACCAAGTCAACGTCTCCGTCCTTATCGATATCCCCGCGCTTGCGTTCGGACTCGCTCAACACATCATTGACGTCAGTCATCATTTGGGCCACTTCCGTGTCAGAATAGCCCTGTGCATGCAGATTAGCCGCCAGATTCGCAAGCTCGGCGGCATCCGTAACGCCATCGCTGTTCGTGTCCGCTTTCGTGCGCCGCTCCATGGCTTCTTTCATGCGCACAAACTTGATAATCCGGTCGATTTTATCCATGGCAGCGCTGACATTTTCCGTCACAGGATCATAGAGCCCCGCTAAAACTTTGATCGCACTGTCCAGCATTTCCTGGTCCTTGCTGTCCACAACACTGTCTTTGTTAATATCTGCTTTCTGAATGGTCTCCTTGGAATACACCTTCCGGTCCTGGAGGATACCCAGCGTGTCTTTGATGGCCTGCTTATCGGCCGAGGTAATAATGCCGTCACGATTCACATCAAGTGCCGTGATAAGGAGGAACGACGCCTTGAACATGACGAGATCCTGATTCTCGAGAATGCCGTTCTTATCAGTATCCGAATTTGCGATCTCATCAAAGGTGATACCCGCCTGAACATTGGCGGCAATGCGTTTGACCGCGTTCACATCGAGAACATCAATGACATCATCTCCATTAATATCCCGAATGCTTTCGGCACTTCCCTGATCGATCTTACGTTGCAGAAGGGTCGCATCATTCGTCGTTACCACGCCATCTCCATCCAAGTCCGCATTTGACATGTCCCGTGAATCAAGATATTTCGTGATCTGAAACATCACGTCATTATCTTTTTGGTCAAGCTTGCCATCCAAATTGATGTCGTAGAGACGGAGATTATCAGGTGTCGGATTGTTTGCCGTGACAGCGGCCTTGACCGAATTGCGGTCAGTCAGGGAGACGCGTCCATCACCATTCACATCGGCTTTTGTAACCATTTCATCCCGCACAAGGAGGTTCTTTTCAATTCCTTTAAGAAGGAAGGTCATCCGGTAAAGATCTTTGTAATCGATCTTTCCATCGCCGGTAATGTCGTATTTCAAATCGGTCCCGAAAGCCAGGACGGCATTTTCAACTGCTTTCCAGTCGTCCTGGTCAATGTCCCCGTCCCCCATAACATCGGCTTTGGTTAACTCCGCTGTCGTTGTGCGAAAGTAGCGGATGTCCACAAACCCATCGACCATATTCCTGACATTGTTTTCAAGTCGTGTTTGATCGTCCTTATCAACAACGCCATTCGCATCGAGATCCACCATGCGGCCAAGGTTTATCACAACTTCATCATAGTCCGCTTCATTGACAAGGCCGTTGCCGTCAACGTCATAGTTTGAAATATCGCCGAGATTCAACTGTTTTTGGAACTCGACGTAATCCCGGATATTGTCAATTTCTTGAACATCCAGGAAGTCGATTTTGTTATCACGGGTGAAATCCACCAAAGGCTGCCCGGCACCCTGGTAAAGACGGCGAAGGGCGTCTTTAAAAAGCTTGCTGTCTGAGCTTGTAACTTTTCCGTCTTTATCAATGTCCGCACGTTTGACCGTTTCCGTGTCAAACGCTTTAAGGGCGGCATTCAGAGTAATAATTTTGTTAATTTGATCCACGTCTTTGGTATCCGTTTTCGTATCGCCGTTGATGTCCACGAGCTTGGCAACGTTGTCACGGATAAGAATCAGATCCTTCTCTTCTATTTTTCGGTTTTTGTCGACGTCGGCCCGGGTCGCGTCCCAAAGAAGATCCTGCGTCACGGGACTGGCAATGAGGTTGGCCAGCATGACTTCGTCAAAACTCGTAACGCGGCCATCACCGTCAAAGTCAGCTATCGGATTGGCACCACTTCCATAAAGCGTATCAAAAGCCGCCTTCCAAAGATTCACATCGGTTTGATCAACTTTGTCATCAGTATTGATGTCAGCGCGGATCAATTCTTCAGCATCTACCCCGTCTTGAACGTACGCGATAACAAGCTTCAGGCGTTCAAGATCCCTATTGTCAAGGATGCCGTCCCCATTGATATCCACGGCATGCTCAAAAGCATCGCGGACTTTATTGTAATCCGCAGTATCAATCAGCCCGTTGATCACAAGATCGGCGCGGTTAACCATCGCAACTGTAATGTCCTGCTTGTCTTTATCCTCGCCGATCATGGTAAGGATGCGGATCACGTCAAAGTCGTCAATATATCCGTCACCGTTGATATCCGTCATGATCTGCAGCTGCTTGAGCAGCTCATAACGGTCGAACATGTCAACCGTTCCGTCTTTGTTGATGTCGGCCTCCTGGCGTTCCTTGGCGCTCAATTTGAGCCCCCACACATTCAACACATCACGCAGACGGTTAAGGTCATCCGTGTCGACCTTCTGGTCCTGATTCAAATCGACAAGATTGTCGAGAACATCTAAAAGCTTTTCTTCGTCGAGGTAATTGATGATGCCGTCCCCGTTGATATCGGCCCTTTCTGCTTCCTGAGGGCTAAGCGGCTTTTGGCTCAAGCTGATAAGGCGGTCTACAATCCGGATGTCTTCGGCGTCAACAAGTCCATCGCCGCTGATATCCACATAATGCTTCAGGACATCTTCAAGAGTCCGGATATCTTCCTCATCAATGATTCCGTCTTGGCGCACATCCGCCCGGTCGAGTTCCTGCTGACTGACGCCAAGGCTGAAGTATTGAAGAATATCCCGCGCTCGTTCGACATCGCCCTGATCCATAGCCCCGGATTTATCGAGGTCGACAAAATTCGTAATCAGGTTGGAAAGAATCGCGAAATCATCCTGGTCAACCTGGCCGTCTTTGTTAATATCGGCCAGTTCGACATTCGCCGGGTTGAGCGTCATACGTGAAAGATTGCGCGGGCTGGAAGCTGCATCCACGGGATCGGTCCCATACTCAGATTCTTCCGCATCGCTGAATCCGTCATTATCGCTGTCCACCTTCAACGGATCCGACTTAAGCACGGCTTCGTCCTGATCACTGAGACCATCACCATCCTTATCAAGGGCTGTCACACGTGCCGGGATCGAGAGCGCAGACAGAGGATCTTTTCCCTGGCTTATTTCATAACCGTCACTAAACCCGTCATTGTCAGAATCAGGGTCATCGAAATCAAAGAGGCCGTCAGCGTCCGTATCAATCGTTCCATTTCTATTCTCATAGATATCTGGAAGGCCGTCACCGTCTGTGTCCGTCCGCTTGTTGGATTTTGAATTTTGCGGATCAGTCCCAAGACTTCTTTCATAGGAATCGGACAAACCGTCACGATCACTATCTTTAAAGTTTTCAGAATCAAAGGAATCAAGGGCATCATCAGGGTTCGTCCCTTGGACTTCTTCGAGACTGTCGCTGACTCCGTCATTATCGCGGTCGGCTTTGTTCAGCTTTGTTTCCGCGCTGGAGTAGGGATTTGTTCCGTCCCGAAGCTCCACAACATCTGAAACTCCATCAGCATCGCTGTCTGTTCTCAAGTTACTGAAGGGATCACGCGGGTTTGTCTTCAACGCTATTTCAAAAGCATCACTGAAGCCGTCTTTGTCCGTGTCAATCTTTGTCTTCACATTGTCCTGGCTGTTGCTGGGATCGGTCCCCACCAAAAGTTCGTATTCATTGCTGTAGCCGTCTTTGTCGGAATCGATCGCTTCACCGGGTTTGTCGGACGCATTAAGCCAGCTTGTTCCCATCTTCATTTCCCGTCCGTCCGTGAACCCGTCCCCATCACTATCAAGTTCCGTTCCCGCCGTTCCTGGATCAGATCCCATCAAATTTTCAAGCCTGTCGCTTCGTCCGTCGCCGTCAGTATCCGCAGTATCAGGAGAGCCTTGGAAATCTTTTTTGTCTTGCGAGCTAGTCCCTGTTAGAGCTTCGAAAGCATCCGTAAAACCATCTCCATCGGAATCAAGGGAGTCCAGCGATCCCTGATAATCACGCTCGTCAAGAGGACTCGTTTTCTGCTGCATTTCGAGCAGGTCATAAACACCATCGTTATCAGAGTCGTTGAAACGGCTAGCCGGATCTTGCGGGTCCAGTCCAAGAGACACTTCAAGCAGGTCGCTCAAGCCGTCATTGTCTTTGTCTTTTGCGGGTCCCGTACGCGAAGGGTTCGGGATATCACTTTTCTGCTGATAATTTGTGCCTAAAAACTTTTCAAGCGCGTCACTAAACCCGTCACCATCGGCATCGCTGCCCGCGGCGGGCATTGTCCCCGTAATGTCGGGTTTATCCTGAAAGTCATACGGACTCGTCCCCGCCGCTAGCTCAACAGCAGAAGCGATTCCGTCTCCGTCGTGATCAAAGGAAGCCAGGGCTGCTTCCTTATTATCCCAAAGATTGGGATTAGTCCCGATAAGGCCTTCCAGGCTGTCACTCAGCCCGTCAGCATCATGGTCCGCAAAGAGCTTGACGGTGACCGGTGCCACATCCCCGCGGGAGAGCGCTTTCAAGAGGAGTCCCAGCGAAGCATAGTCCTGCACCTTGTCACTGGCGTTTTTGGGGTTCAGGCCCAAAAGAAGCTCAAGACTCGTGCTAAGCCCGTCACCGTCAGGATCCTGAACTGAAGGATTGGCCATTTTTTTATGATCGGGACTTACCTTATCAAGCGGATCCTGCGGGTTGACGCCCAAGCTGTAGGCCAAAGAATCGCTGACGCCGTCATTGTTTGAATCCTTGGGGTGCCTGTAAAGCAGAGCGGGGGCGCCTTTGCTGCCTGTGACCACCATCGGACCAACTGGTTTGTCCCCTTCAAAGTCCGGATTTGTGCCCAGCATCTGCTCCAAAGAATCGCTGACGCCATCACCGTCTCTGTCGTGAACGGGCTTGAAATACTGCTCTAAATATTTGCCCGGGGTTTCTCCGCCCCATTCAGCAGGTCCGCCTGAGATCAAATTTTGAATGTTTTTATAATCAACATTCGGATGGTCATTCAAATTAAGCGGGTTAGTCCCATTGCGAAGTTCGAGAGCATCGCTGAATCCGTCATTATCACTGTCCTCGGAATGCTTGTCTTTGTCGATCACCACAGGCTGGCCATTGACGATCTGATATTGACGGCCCTTGTTTGAAAGCGTCGTGCTTTGGGGAGGGTCCTGATAAAGCTCGCGCCCAACATAATCAATTCCCTTGTAGCGGTAATCCTGAGCGTCTCTCCAATCAGTACCGTTGCGCATTTCTTCAATATCACTAATGCCGTCACTGTCCATATCGCCGCCGTACTCTCCAGCGTCCCACATTTTGGGCTTATCCCCGCTCCACATAGGATTTGAACCGGCAAAAATTTCCAAATCATCCGGGAAACCGTCCTGGTCTGAATCTCCTGAAAGACTGCCGTTGAACGGATTGGTTTTCCGGTCATACAGTTCCGCGATGTCGCTGATATGATCACCATCGGAATCCACGAAGCTATTAGGGTTATCCTGCGCAGAGTTGGGAGAAGTTCCAACTCTTGCTTCTTCGTTGTCACTGAATCCATCGTTGTCAGTGTCCGTTGTGTGGTTGGGGTTGTCTGAGGCATTTTGAGCGTTCGTTCCTTCGGCAGCTTCAACGCCGTCCGGAAACCCGTCGTTATCAGTATCTTTGGCAAACTGATCAGGAGAAAACGGATTGGTACCGGCAGCAGCTTCTTTAAAATCAGGAGAGCCATCGCCATCACTGTCGAAGGTACTTATAAACTGAATGGCATTTTGCACGATCGCAATATCCGTCGCATCAACCACTCCGTCAAAATTCACGTCCACATAGCGGTCCACAATTTTCGCATAAGCCTGGGCCTCGGCAGGTTCCACCTGCCCGTTATTATTTCCAAACATCGAGTCAATAAGGAGTGCCTTGTCCAGGAAAACCGACTGCATATTCCCAAGCGTAATCGTCTGCAATGCTGCGATAGCTTCTTCAAGCATCTTCATGTCCCGGCTGTCGACCCGTCCGTCACCATTAAAATCGCGGATACCTGCACCCACGCCGCCCAGTGGCCCGCCGCTTACTTTTCCATTCAGCAGAACATCGATCGAATCTTGAAGCAGGAAAGCATCATAGTTATTAACAATACCGTCCTTATTTAAATCCATGTTCATTCTTTTTTGAAAATCCTGGCCCCCCGCACCGGCAGCAGCGGCAACGGGAAGCTTGTAAGTCGTTTCCGCTATGATGCGTTCCTTACCGGCAACACCTTCATAGAGAGCGACTGTCTTAACATCCAGGGTGTCTTTGAAATATGTGATAACCTGCCGTTTGGCATCATCCACGTAGATATGTTCACTGGTAGTCTGAAAATTACCCATCGAAAAGAGAGTGGCCTTTCCTTGCTTAAAGGACGCCGGGTTCATGATCTCCGCAGGAATCTGCAAGGTGGGCGCAGCCAAGGCGGGATCAATTTCTTCATAATTTTGAACAAGCCGGACTCTCGGCAAACCATTAGCAAGTTCATAGAAAACAGCGTTCAGAGGAATGAGTTCATCCCTCCCAGCTGTCTGATTCCAGCGGTATTTAAGGCTGAGTTCGGCCTTAATGGGATCCCCAAAAACCGCATTTACAGCTGTCACAGCATTCAAATCTCCCTTAGTTGTAACAGGTGCCACAGGAGCCGCGGTCCCATAGTTCAAAGGTGCAAAAAGCGGGGCGCCCGCGCGCGGAGTGTAGAGTTTAATGTCGATGCTGGAAAGCTTCATTCTTCTATTTTCATCGACTTCATAATGTTCAACAAAGTTAAGGCGTTCTTCTCCTTTGAGTCCCACAAAATACTGAACTTGGGTTGTGGCATAGAGGGCAGGGACATCACTGATTCTACTGCGGTAATCGATGACATCAATCCTTGCCAGCGGCTGCTTGGCCAGAGGGCCATCCAGCGAATAGGTGTAAACGTTAGCCATCAGTTTCACAAGCTGCTGATCGGCACCACGCTGATATGTATTTACAACTGAAATGCGCTCGCTAGAGGCCGCGCCTTCATACATGGATTCAAGAATTTTACCTTTGCTGTCCTCAGCAACACTCCTGACAAGCACATCGGTCCTTGGGTCGTATTCAAAACTTGTGACCTGATTGACGAGGCCATCTGAGAAATAGCTCGTCATCTTGATCTGCTTTTCGTTACCCGCCGAACCACGGTACTCTGTTACTGAGACAAGTCTGTCAAAACGGTCGCGAACAACGACCATCCGGATCGCCGAACCTTCATAAGTGTAAGAGCTGACTAAATCCGTGGTCCCGTCTTCACGATACGTTGTAATCCGATCAACCAGTTCAGCAAGGATTGGGCCCTTATATTCGGTTTTCTTCTTAAGGCGGCTTTGAGCATCATACTCACGGGTTTCACGGATGCTGCCATCAAGACGGTAGTTGTATTCTGCCGTATGACTAACCGTTACCCCATCAGCTTGAAATGTGGTCACGACATTAAAACGCTCCTGCCCTTTGCGGAATCCAACATACGTGGATTCCTGAAAAAGCACTTCATCCACAAGCGGCGTGAAAACCTTCCATGTTCTAGCCAGGCTCTTCGCCCCCCGCAAAAGATTATTGGCGGGGTCAAGATTGTAAAGATAGCGCGTTCTTGTTGCCAGCACAGGAATTCCGGACGCATCGATAGAATAAACCCGCGTTTCTTTCTCATCATTCATATTCGTCGGGTCAATATTCATGTCCGTTTCAATCACAAGCAAATCATCTCCAGCCAGTTTCAAATAGGGGCCATTCAGCGGAGTTCCATCGGGACGCCCGCCTTTTACGCGGTATTGGCGCAGCGTTTTAATCTGATTGAACAAGTTCTTTTGGGAAGGATCATAGCTCGCGTAATCATAAACGTTATAAAAAAGCGGCACTGGGTTCGCTGGATCACTTTCAGAGTCAAAGGTCGTGAAGGCTTTCTGCCTTCCGTAGGAATCATATTCATACCAGCCGGTCAGCTTCGTGTTTCCGTAAACGGTTTCATTCAGGGAAGGTGTCGCACCCGGAGGCAGCCCCGTGGGCATCTGCGCATTTGCCGCGGGCTTAACAGAAATAGGATCCGCGCTAAGAATTCTGTTTTGTGACGCACTGATACGCACCTGGCGTTCATCGACGGCATCCGTTCCGGGATTGTCCACATTGTTGTAATGGAAATGATTGACATAGACACGCTCCGGAGAACCCCCGGGGAGGGAGTCGTATGTAATTTCGTACTGCTCGCGGTCGAACACAGAATCATAAAATGTTTCCTTGCTGATCCGGTTCATCCCTTCAAGTTTTTCCGCTCCAAAAGCCTGAACGTTAATGGGGTCTAGGCCGCGCTGGCCTGTCTCAGGATTAATCACCATATCCCAAGTCCTGGAAAGCGTCCTGGAGAGACGTCGCTGGTTCGGTCCCTGATTAGTGTACGCCCACTGAAAAGTCGTAAGATAAGAGGCCCGCTCAAAGCTGTCATACTGAACACTGTAAAGGGCCATGCCTCGCTCCGGATGATTGACCGTTACCGACTGCATTTTGTCATCGCCAAGATAATTTTCCGGTTTCTCAGGAAGCCCCGCGGCTGCGTTTTGTGCGGCAACCATTCCCTCATAGTCAGGCACATTACAGACCCCGGCGGCACAGGTCGGAATAACCAAATCAGAAGAGCCTACAACATTGTACTGCCAGACAATCCGCGGCGCCGTGACTTCATCGGCAAAAGTGCTGGGGTCGTCGTACTCAGAGGCATAGCGCATCACGGACAAAGAGCTCTGAAAACCGAACTGATCATAGGCAATGCTGAACAAACTACGGCGCCCCATTTTGTCGTAAGCGATTTCCGTGTTGAGGTGAGTAGCCGTAACCCCGGAGTATTGGCGTGTAACCATAAGACGAAGCGATTCATCTTCATCGGTTGCCGAATTATCGACCTGGTACTCATTAACCGTTCTGCCTCTTTTTTCGTTAACCCAATTGATTCCGGCTGCGTCCGCATTGACCAATTCATAATTATCAGTGGATTCGACCTTCGCACCCTCGCTGTCATAGTGGGAGACGCCCATGAGACGGGCTTTAATAATCATCGATTGCATTGCGCCGAGGTTTCTCTTTTGCAGATCCGTTATTGCGGCTTCTATATCTAAGCTCCCGTCCCGGCTGACACGGTATTGATAGATGTTCTTAGAGACTTTCCGGAACTTTTCGGGTTGGTATTCAAATTCTGTCATGGAAAGATTTTCAGCAGCTCCATCAACATCATAGGAAACGGAAAAAGCCGCATTCTGAGCCAGCTTGTCATAATATTGCACCATCTTCAGGTGATTATCGCCGACCTGCATGTCTTTGAGCTGTTGATACGTCCTAAAACCCGTAGGCCCAGGAGAATAAGTGCGCACACGGTCAATGCGTGTCGGATTCTGAGTTTGATAATCATAAATATTGACGGTAACAACATCATTGGGGATCGTGGCCCCTGGACGGCCATTTAAGGTCTGCGAATAGATCACCCGATCGCCGCGTTCAGCATAAGAACTAACCGTATTCAAATCATCTTTTTCCGCCCCGGCAGCAGCCGCCAGCAAGGTCGTGAAATTGGCGTCCGTACGCTGATCCACGGCTAAGGCATCATCAATCTCTGCATTTCCGCGGATCGAATATTGATGAACAGCACTCACGTACTGGGATTCATCTTCCAGCGTAGCCCCGAGGTCTTCGCGGTAATAGTGAATTGAATAAGCAGCTTTTTTACTGTTTAAATAGTTATAAGTAACCCGTACCCGCTTTCCATCCTCATCAAACATCAGAATCTGAGATTTTTCATCATTCGAAATCGCCGCGGAAACAAGGGCTTCCGTACGCGTAGCAGGGGTCGAATCATAGGATGCTGTGTCAGGTCCGCTGCCCCGGACACCATAAACGATCTGCTTATCAAGCAATTTGTTTTCATTCTTGGGAGTCGCCGGTTTATCGACCTGGTACACAAAAAGTGTCAGCGTGCTACGAGGGTTCGAATCAGGGGTTCCGTCGTTATTAGCGTCCTGAAGCTGGTACTGATAACTGTAAACGACTTTCCGACCGTACTTATCCTGATAGCTGTCGGAAGCCTGCTTCCAATCGGCCTTGAGTTTGCTTTCCAATGCATCCATCCAGGCACGGTCACGATCTTCATGCAAACCGAGATCCACCTCATAAGCTGAATCACTTAGGTCATATTCTGTGTTGAAATCGACACGAGACGTATCTTCGCCATTCTTCTGCTGATAGTGGCTGACCGTCATCCCTCGGCGCAAACCGTTTTGATAGTTAATCGAAAAAAGCCGCGATTCACTTTTCTTGTCAAAATACATTTGGCTTGCCAATTCGTCGTCGACAATATTGGTATACGGGTCGACAGCTCCTCCGCGGACAGCGTATTGATCTATCCTCTCAAGATCCTTTTTACCAGGCACATAACGGAACACCTGCAGAGTTGTAATTTTTCCATTGTCATAGGCATGCGCATAAATCCGCAGTCCTTTTTCCATGTAAGTGATACTCGAAAGCTCAGCACCTGCTGGCTTGGGATCATCCGAGCCGAGATTCCAAAAATCTGCAATGTCGCCTGTGAGCGTTAACGGGCTCGCCACATCATAGGTTTTCCGCCTCACGGGCTGGCCCTGTTCATCGGTATAAATGCGGTTGATCGTGTCCGCTTTTCCGTCCAAATCGATGGATAGTTCCACGATCTGAAAACCCGTTTCCGGATCAACAAAAGTTCTGCGCTGGTGTTCAGCTCCAGCGGGAACACCGGGCCACCTATCAGGGGGCGGCGACATGGAGATAAGGCCCTTAACATCGTAATCATCGATATAAATGAGTTCATCATTCGCATCATAGACGAAGGCTCTGAGGTTTTTCCCGTCAGCCGTTAACGAGCCCTTGACTTTCCCTTTATGGATATAGGTGTAGAGAATAGGATCCGTAAAATTTTCGTCTGAAAACTCCGTGCGAAGGACATTGTCCTTATCGATATCGTCTTCCTGGTTGTAACGGCTTTCCGGCGTGGGATCCCAATTTTCATCAAGGCCTGAAGAGCTGCGGCGACGCGTATCATTAATTACTTTCGATTCAGTCCTGTCGACCTCTTCGGTGAATGTGGAGTCTTTGTAAGTAATAATGTGCTGGGTGGCTGCATCCACGGTAATTTGGTCAAGAAACTGGCTCTTCCCAGTCTCTGCCCAGCCGGCATCGAGATTTGTTTTTAGGCGTACTGTTGTTTCGTTCAATTGCTTGGATTCCGTCCGCGAAGAAATAGCTGTAAATGTTCCGTCTTTATACTCCGTAATTCTTGTCGTTTGGCTGTCCATGACCTCCTGATCCATAAACCGTGTTTTAGCCGTCGGACTCCAACTGGCATCAAGGTCTGTCCTGACGCGTGTTGTGGTTTCATTGATCTGTTCAACAATACTGCGGCTCTTTACATCTGAAAAAGCATCACTCGTATATTCCGTGATTTTGTTAGTTGTAGCATTGACCGTCTCCTGATCAAGAAAACGCGTCTTGGAGGTCTGCCCCCAGCTGGCGTCCAGATCCGTTTTAACGCGTGTGACCGTATCACTAAGCTGGCGGACAATGCTGCGCGATTTGACGGCAGAGAACGTACCGTTTGTAAACTCAGTAACTCTTTGCTCTGTGGGTGATCCCGGACCTGCAGTAAAAACAGTCTCCTGATCCATATAGCGTGTCTTGGGTGTCGCGTCCCAATTAGAATCAAGATCCGTCGTAACTCGCGTTACGGTGTCGCTCATCTGCTGAACAATGCTTCTTGATTTAACCGTGCCAAATCCGCCATCCGTATATTCGGTCACGCGGTTAGTGGTAGCATCAATGACTTCCTGATCCAAATAGCGCGTCTTGGCTGTCGCAGCCCATGACGCATCGAGATCCGTCGTAACACGGGTTTTTGTATCAGACAATTGCTCAACGACACTACGTGATTTAACGGTTCCAAATCCCGAATCGGAATATTCCGTAATTTTTTGCTTGGAAGGTCCTATGGGTTCTTGATCCATATACCGCGTTTTGGCTGTTGGTGCCCAAGCAGCATCCAGATCTGTTGTAACCCTTGTCACACCGCCTCCGAGGGATTCAATCTGACTCCGGCTTTTAACAGTTGTAAAAGTGCCATCTGTAAATTCCGTGATCTGGGTAATTGTATCGGTTATTGCCTTTTGATCAATGTAACGTGTTTTAGCAGTGGGTAGCCATTGATCCGTCAGGTCCGTAATAACACGCGTCACATCATTGGGTCTTTTAACGGTAATACTTCTTCCCTTAACTGAAGAAAAGCTGCCATCGGTGTATTCTTTGATTTTCGTGGTATTCTTATCCACCGAAATCTGATCCATATATGCAGAAGTTGCCGTCGGGGACCATGAAGCGTCTACTTTAGTGATAATACGCGTCACTGAAAGCCCGTCAGCATCTGGCGGCATCTGAATTTGAATAAGTCTTTCGGAGTCCGCTGTCATTCCCCAGTTTGCATCAACTTTGGTCACAATTCCCGTCTGGTTATTCCCTGAGGCGTCCTGACCAAGATTCACCTGAATCAAACGTTCACTATCCGCCGTCGCGGCCCAGTTTCCATCGACTTCGGTCACAATTCCCGTTTGGTCATGCCCTGAGGCGTC